>CAVSCK010000003.1:0-822165 GCA_963726455.1 uncultured bacterium | reverse complement strand
ATGTGGAAGAAGTTGGTGTTCGACGGAACCGGCGACTGGGCGGAATTGAAGTTGCCGCCAACACCAACAGGCGTCGCGCTATTGGAAAGCGCAACCGTGCCGGCGAAGCCGTCGATCGATCCCAGCGTAATATCGAAGTTGCCGCTGCCCGCTATGCCGAACGTCGAGAAGATCGTATCGGGGGCCGCAGCAATGGAATAATCAGGATTCAAGCCAACCGTTATTTCAACAGTAAACTGGCATGAGTCTTTCAATCCATGCGCATCAGTCACCACTGCATTAACGTTTGTAATGCCAAGCTTGAAGAATGATCCGGAAGCCGGAGTCACGACAAGATTGGAGCCGGGGCAGTTGTCGGCAGAATTAACCGTGAAGGTAACAACCTTGCCGGTGTCGCCCGGAGCCGCGCCTTCACTGATATTAGCCGGACAGGATACTGTCGGCTTTTCAGCGTCGTTAACCTGAACGGTGAAGTAACAGGTGTCTTTCAGGCCCACGGCATCGGTTGCGACCACGGTTACCGGAGTCGTGCCGATCGGGAAGAACGAGCCGCTGATCGGCGATGATCCGACCGAAGCGCCCGTGCAGTTGTCGACAACACCCAATGAGAAGGAGACAATCGCGCCGCACTGGCCGGCATCGTTATTTTGAACGATGTTGGCTGGACATTGCGCCGTCGGCTTCTGCGTGTCATTGATCGTAACGGTGAAGGAACAACTATCTTTGTTGCCTGCCGCATCAGTCGCCTTGGCCCAGACGGTAGTGATACCGACAGGGAAGGTCGAGCCGGACGCTGGATTTACCACGGAGACGACACCCGGGCAGTTGTCTGCCGCAACCGGTGCGCTCCAGGTAACGACCGCCCCGCAAAGACCCGGGTCATTGCCCTGAGTGATGTTCGACGGGCAAGCGATCGTCGGCTTCTGCGTGTCGTTAACCGTAACAGAGAAATAACCGGTGTCGGCATTACCCGAAGCATCGGTGGCAATCGCCTGAACGTTTGTCAGTCCGATTGGGAATGTCGAGCCGGATGGCGGATTGACAACTATCGATGGAGTAGCATCGCAATTGTCCGCCGCCGTTACGCTAAAGGTGACCACCGCGCTACACTGATTTGCATCATTTGCCTTGGTGATCGGCGCGGGCAGAGTCAGAGTTGGCTTGGTCTTGTCTTGAACGGTCACGTTCGCATTGCAGGTGTCGGCCATTTGCGGCGTGCCATTGTCCGTGACAATAAGCATGACGTTGGTCACACCGAGCGGATATGGACCGGCAGGAATCTGAGTCAGAGTGATGATCTGACCGGCATCGGGATCAAAGGATCCGTTGTTGATGGAAGCATCAGCAACGCACGAGCCATTAGCATTGACCGTGACTGCCTGGCATATTGCGACAGGCGCCGCATTGCCAGCAGGACATGTCGTTCCACCAATAACGACTTCTCCCGTTCCACAGTCCGAATATTCCGGCGCAATCTTGCTGCCCACTACCGGCGAGAAAATGAACGCGCCTGCCGGCGGCACGAATGCAGAGTCAATATTTACGCAATGATAAGTTGCTCCCGGAAGAACTTTCATGTACATCGTGAACGCCAGACCGTCGGTCTGCGGAGTAATCGGCATGCCGCCGGAGAAATCCGCCCAACCGATCAGAGTCATATTGCTGGCAGGCACAAACTTCTTTTGCAGAGGTCCGGCCGTTAGGATCGAACCGACGAAATTAGCAGACGTAATTTCGACCATGTCGGAATTGTAGTGGAATCCCAGGGAAAATCCACCGAGGTCGACGTCGTTTGTGATATGTATCCGGATCGGAACCGAGTCGCCTGGGACGATCGTCGGCATCGTCACCGGGCATTCGATTCGCACCGAATTTACGGCAAAAGCCGCCCCGGAGAATAAAAGGAAGGATGCCAGAAGCAAGAGCAGCGTTCTGGCAATCAGAGGTTTTTGTGACATAAAGCCTCCAAAAGGGTTTATGAAGTTTAGGTTTTTAAATAGCTTTCTCGCGTTAACCATGAACTACAAAATTCGGTTTTCCCAAACGGATAGATATGACAGGTAAACAAAAGTAAAACACAGCCCCCTATTTCCCATCGGTTATGAATATAAGCAATTGGCCGGGACTGTCAACTAAAAAGCTGGAGCCGAAGTGTTAAAAATCTGTGCAGATTATAGAGTTAGGCCGGGAAAACCTTTGTGGGATGAGGAATGGGAAGCTTCAATTAGCTAGCTGTGGTCCGTGCCGCCGTCAGGAAATATTCCTTCAACTGTCTTCCAGGCCAGCAGCGCGCACTTGATTCGCACGGGAAACTTCGTAACCCCTTGAAAAGCAATCGCATCGGAATACTGTTCGCAGCTTGGGCAGCCCTCGCCACGCAGCAGTTGATTGAAATCAGACAACATTTGTCGTACTTCGTCAAGATTCTTGCCGATCAGCGATTCTGTCATCACTGAGGCCGAAGCGATGGAGATCGAGCACCCTTTTCCCTCGAAGTGACATTCCGACACGACGTTATCCTTCACGTCCAGGTATATCGTAATTTCGTCGCCGCAAACCGGATTCTTACCTTCAACCATGATATCCCACTTCTCCGGTTTGCCGAAGTTGCGCGGGCGATTGTAATGGTCGACAATGACTTCGCGGTACAAGTCATCTAACTGCATTCTTCAAGAACCTTTCACACTGCTTCAGACTTTCCAGCAGGATATCAATTTCTTCTTTGCGATTGTAAACGTAGAAACTCGCGCGGACAGTGGAGTTGACTCCCAACCGCTCCATCAGCGGCTGCGCGCAGTGGTGACCGGCGCGCACCGCGATATTGGCAAAATCGAGAATCGAGGCGACGTCGTGAGAGTGAATGTCCTTGTAGTTGAACGAGAACAACGCCCCACGTTTCTCGGGTGTGTGCGGACCATATAGCGTGAATCCATCGGTCGACAGCAACTTGTCGAGTGCATACTCCGTAATTTCCCGTTCATGTGAGATAACGTTGTCCATGCCGAGCGCCTGCAGATACTCGATCGCTTTGGCGAAGGCGATCACTCCGGCGATGTTCGGCGTACCGGCTTCGAACTTGTAAGGAAGTTCGTTTGTCGTAAACCGGTCGTAACGCACGGATTCTATCATGTCACCGCCACCCAGATACGGCGGTACCGCGACACCGATTTCCTGCTTCATGTACAGCACGCCTACTCCGGTCGGTCCGAGCATCTTGTGCGAGGAAAACGCCAGGAAATCGCAATCGGTCGCCTGAACGTCGAAACCATAATGCGGCACCAGTTGTGCGCCGTCAATCAGCACGCGCGCTCCGACATGATGTGCCATCTCGCAGACAGCGTTGACATCGGTGATTGCCCCGAGCACATTCGACATTCCGGTTATCGCTACCAGCTTGGTGCGCGAAGATATCTTCGAACGCAGATCGATCAGGTCAAACCGCCAGTCCGGCGTCGACTTGACATAGACCAATCTGGCGCCGGTGCGCTCCTGCAGCATCAGCCACGGCACCATATTCGAATGATGCTCAAATTCCGAAAGCACGATTTCATCCCCGTTGCCGATGAACCGGTCGCCGAATGTCCGGGCCACCAGATTGATCGACTCCGTGGTGCCGCGCGTGAAGATGATCTCCTTCGTCAAGCGAGCGTTGATGAAGTCCGCCACCGTTTCGCGGGCGGCTTCATACTGCTCGGTCGCAATCGCCGACAGATGATAAATTCCGCGATGCACCGTGCCGTACTCATTGCGATAGAAGTCACGTTCGGCATCAATTACCGCTGCCGGTTTTTGCGTGGTGGCGCCGTTGTCAAGATAGACCAATTCGCGTCCGTTGCGTACTTGCGCTGCAAAGATCGGGAAGTCGGCTTTATCAATTTCGGATCAAGCGTCATTGTCCCCCCAATGCGACAGCAGCGAATCCAGCCGCTGCTGATATGCCTGTTTCAATACGAGTGATTGCAGTCGCTCGGCGACCTGTCTGCAGGAATCCGTCTGCCAGCAGCACTTTCGCCGTGACCTTGTCGATCCCGCGAGACTGCAGATAGAACATCTCCAGATCAGAGACTCGTGACGGTCGTCGCGCCGTGAGTACAGCGTACATCATTGGCGCCGATTTCCAGTTTCGGCGAACTGTTGACCGACACACCCTTGTTCAGGATCAGATTGCGATTCTTCTGATAAGCGTCCGAACGCTGCGCCTTCGGTGCAATCGTGATCTTGCCGAGGTAATTTGATTTCGATGTGCCCGGACAGCGTGCCGATGTAGAACAAGATCAGATTTGCAGTTGCCGACGCGATGATCCTGATGCGTCAGCAGATTGAAGTTCTCTTCCTGGCGGCCGATATAGATGCCATTGACAGTGGCCTTGGTCCCTTCACCGGCAAACTGCATATCAATTTCCATCTGGTTCAGTCTGCCGCCGGAATTGAATGTCACCAGTTCGACTTCGGCATCCTTCTCCAGATAGACCCGCAGCGTCATCACGCTGCTGATTGACGCCGCCAATTCCTGATTCAACTTGCAGCGACAGTTTGCTGCCGCTCTTGAGAACGACATCCAGCGTACCGTTCTGCAAACCGTTCGCATCGGTGTCGGCGTCAACATCCCAGATGAAATTGGCTCTGGCGTTGTCCTCAAGTATCACCAATCCCGACACGGACGTCATCATCTTGGTGCCGCTGATATGCGTGTACACCTGTCGTGGCGTCTGCAGGATGCTGTCGTTGCAGACATGCAGGAATACACCCTGGCTCAAGAACGCATGTGCCAGATGCACAAACTTGCGGCGCGGGAAATGCTCCGTGAAGAACTCGAGATAGGTCGACAACTCTTCCGGCATCATCATTGCAGCGTCGGCGAATGATCCGAAGTAGCTGCTTCCTTGATCCTTGGCGTCGTTGCTGAGGATTCGATATTTCTCTGGCACTTTGATGGTCGTATCTGCGCTGATTGTCTGTAAAGTTGGCGGTCCGCCGTTGGCATTGCCGGCAATCGGCCAGATGCACCGGCCTGACCTGGCTCAAGTCCATCAAGCGGAAATTGACGTACTTGAAATCCTCATCCTTGTTGGTCGGCGCCGGTGCTGCCAACGCTCGGGCAAAACTCCCTTTGCGCCACGGCGTCAACAGGTCATTCCTCGTCCTGTTCTTGCATGAATGCCGACAGCAGCGTCGACGGTGAAGGCGCGAACAGATCGGTATCTTTACTGCGTGATTTGACTACAACTGTCATCTAGCCCACCGATCCTTCCATCTCCAGTTCAATCAGCCGGTTCATTTCGACGGCATATTCCATCGGCAATTGCTTGACGATCGGCTCGATAAAGCCGTTGACGATCATCATCGACGCCTGCTCTTCCGACAGCCCCCGCGAGCGCAGGTAGAACAAGTTGCGTCTCCGAAATCTTCGAGACCGATGCCTCATGACTGATCGAAACGTCTTCCTCGTCGATTTCCATGTACGGATATGTATCGGTGCGCGAGTGTTCGTCCAACAGCAGCGCGTCACACTCGACATTCGATTTCACGCCGGTGCAGCCCTTGGCGACCTTGACCAGACCGCGATAGGATGCTCTGCCGGAGCCCTTCGAGATTGACTTCGAAGTGATCGTCGACGACGTGTTCTTGGCAAAATGCAGCATCTTGGCGCCGGCGTCCTGATGCTGATCGTCGCCGGCAAACGCCACCGACAAGCACTTCGCCTTTGGCGCCTTCACCCATCAGGTAGACCGACGGATACTTCATGGTCAGTTTGGAGCCGAGATTACAGTCGACCCATTCCATCGTGGCGTTTTCGTAAGCATAGGCGCGCTTGGTTACGAGGTTGTAGACGTTCTTCGACCAGTTCTGAATCGTCGTGTAGCGCGCGCGTCCGCCCTTCTTCACGATGATCTCGACCACTGCCGAATGCAGCGAATCGGACGAATAGGTCGGCGCCGTGCAGCCCTCGACGTAGTGCACGAACGCGCCCTCGTCGACAATGATCAGCGTCCGCTCGAACTGTCCCATGTTCTCAGTGTTGATCCGGAAATAGGCCTGCAGCGGAATATCGACGTTCGACTCCCGGCGGGACATAGATAAACGACCCGCCCGACCAAACCGCCGAATTTAGCGCCGCAAATTTGTTGTCGTTGTACGGAATCATCTTGCCGAAGTATTCCTTGAAGATATCCTCATGCTCTCGCAGACCGCTGTCGGTATCGAGAAAGAACACGCCGAGTTCTTCCCACTGCTTCTGCAGATTGTGATAGACAACTTCCGATTCGTACTGCGCGCCGACACCGGCGAGATATTTCTTCTCGGCTTCGGGAATTCCCAGCCGGTCGAAGGTCTTCTTGATATCCGAAGGCACATCGTCCCACGATCGTTCCTGCGATCGGATGGCTTGACGTAGTAATAGATGTTGTCAAAATCAATCGTGTCCAGCATTCCGCCTGCCACCCCATTTCGGCATCGGGCGCGACAGGAAATGCTCCAGCGCCTTCAGCCGGATAATCGGTCATCCAACCCGGCTCGTTTTTCATCGTCGGAAATCGTCTTGACGATCTCCTGATTCAGACCCCTGCCCGACTTGAAATTGTAGTTCTCGGGGTCATGAAATCCATATTTATAGTCGCCGATGATCCAGCACCGGCGTCGCTTTCTGCTCTGCCATGATGTCTAAACCTCCGCTGCGACCTGGTCGTCCAGTGATCCAGCCGTAGCCTCTGTTCTTCCAGCTCCAGCGCCAGTTCGGGGCCGCCGGTCTTGATGATACGGCCGTTCGACATGATGTGCACGAAGTGCGGTTTGATATAGTTCAGCAGACGCTGGTAATGCGTGATTACCACGACCGCCATATTTGGATTCATCAGTTTGTTGACGCCATCGGCAACCGCCTTGAGCGCGTCGATATCCAGTCCGGAATCGGTCTCATCCAACAGCGCCACTCTCGGTTCGAGCACCGCCATCTGCAGTATCTCGGCGCGTTTCTTTTCGCCGCCGGAAAAACCGTCGTTGAGATATCGATTGGCAAATGACTCATCGACACCGAGCGCCTGCAGTTTCGTCCTTCAGGAAATTGCCAGAACTTCATGACGTTGATTCTTGGCGCCGTTGCCGTCACCGTCGCCTGATGCGCATTGTACGCCGTCCGCAGGAAATTCTGCAGCGTCACCCCCGGCACTTCGACCGGATACTGAAACGCCAGAAACAATCCGGCGCGCGAGCGATCTTCCGGCTCCATTTCCAGCAGGTTCTTGCCGTCGAGAAACGCCTCGCCCGCCGACACCTTGTATTCCGGATGTCCCGCCAGCGCATAGCAAAGCGTCGATTTGCCGGAGCCGTTCGGCCCCATGATGGCATGGATTTCTCCCGGCTTGACGGTCAGATCGACGCCATTTAGAATCTGGTTGCCTTCGATCGAGACTTCCAGATTCTTGATTTCAAGCAGTGGTTTATCTTTCATTATCACATCCTCTTCAGTATAGACCTAACCGATTTTCGTTGTTAAAGTTCCTCAATACTGACTAACTTGGTCAGATATGAACTCTGATAGTGGTACGGAGTGGCGGAGAAGTGGCATTTGGAAGGGGGAGAATTAAGGTAGAATGGCTATTCCGCGGCAGGCGAGGACGACTACCGGGCACAACAGTGGTGCACGGCAGTCGTCCTCGCCTGCCGTGTTGATCTTGCGCCTCCAACGCCATTACATATATTTAGTCGATGGTAGTCCGCAAGAGACTCGATATTCAGGGAAGCGGCTTGTTCTTCGTCACGACGACAGTCGTAGATTGGATGCCAATCTTCCAGCAGCCGGAATTGGCGGCAGCTGTCCTTCAAAGATTCGCTGAGTCTGCTGAGTTCTTTGGCACCTCCGTTGTCGCATACGTCTTGATGCCGTCTCACTTTCACGCCCTGGTTGGCTTAGCAGAAGCCAATAGGTTATCGCAGTTCATGCGAAGCTTCAAGAGTCTCTCTTCCAAGGACGTTAAGGGCCGCCTTTCGGCCGAGCTGGTTGACAAACTTTCAGACGGTGGCACGTTTGCCCTTTGGCAGCCGCGCTTCGACGATCTGTTCATATACTCCGAAAGGCAGTTTAGAACCAAAGTTGAATACATCCACGCGAATCCAGTGAGGGCGGGCTTGGTGACGGAGCCGCTTGAGTATGTCTATTCAAGCGCAAGAGATTGGCTTTCGGGTGAAGCAGGTTATGTCGCGATCGACAAGTCTTACGCGTGGGTAAAGTAGCATTAGGAACGCGGCAGGCGAGGACGACTGCCGCGCACAAAGTTTTCGTCACAATTTTCCATGTCGAATCTGACCTTTCAAGCAATAGATACCAGCCTGTACCACCTAACGGCAATACATCTACTTCGACGCAGACAAGAGCAAGGTTCCGGTCACTGTCGAACCCCACTCTGGAGAAAGCGATAAGCCCATTTGACAGAGGATACCTCTGATAGAAGGTGGTCCACCAGTCACCGTCGACTTCCACCGAGTCAATTTGCTTCGTAGGAACGAGTTGAACGATCAGAGAATTTGGGAAGGCGTTTCCATCGAAAAGACAAGGTTTTTCGTTGTTGTCGTTGAAACTCTCAACAAGCTCGTGGGGAAGGTCCGCTCCTCTGTACTCATTGGCGAACAGGTCTCTTCTAGCGGGAAGCCACTTTACAGAATAGTCCTTGACTGTGAAATAGTTGCCGAGACCAACGCGTTTCTGAATAAGAGAGTCACAGACGCTTCTAACGCCGAGCGTGTCATGATCTGCGAGTAGTTGCTGCAGTCCAAATCTCTTCCTCAGCGCCTTGTACAGTGCCGTGTCGCCATGCGCGACACTGCTGAGGAACGTCAAGCCGCTGGTGTCAAACTGCTTGTATCCTGCGGTGTCGTCTTCGCCCTCGTGGTCTCCAAAGAAGTCTTTCAACACCACCGACATCACCTTGTACTCTTCGCGGTTCTCGGCGCCGAGAACCTGCGGCCCCGGCTTCTCGGTTTTGGTGCAAGCCACGCAGAGCACGCCGACAAGAAGAAATCGAAATAGCTTTGAAGAGATCATGACTGCCCTCCCAATATTGGGAATACTCTATCTAATATAATGTCTCGGCTCTGCTCCGCAAGCTGAAACAACGCGGCAGGCGAGGACGACTGCCGCGCACGACGCCAGTGCACGGCAGTCGTCCTCGCCTGCCGTCGCTTTGCAAGCTAAACAGGCCACACCCTCTCGGATGTGGCCTGTCGATCCTCGGCGCCGAGGCGCATGAATTGCAGTGCAGGTGGCCTAGATTCCAGTGAAGACTGCCCCGGTCTTACGGATGATGTCGAGGATGTTGAAGGTTTCCCCCTTTGAGTTGTGCATGATAGCGCCGCCCCTTTGCAGCCCCACGAGATACGTCCCGTCATGAACGGCGAGAGCGCTTACCGACAGGCCTTCGCTCCAGTCGAGCGGTGACAGCGCGCCGTTGTAGTAGGAGAAGATTCCCCCTTTGTCTGTGCCGAAGTAAACGAATGTCTTGCCTTTGGCGATCGCGGTGACATTCTGGTCGAAGAGATTCGAGTCGAATCGATCAGCGTCCAGACGCCGCCGTTGAAAAAGTACGCCCCCTTTGGCGTACCCAGCCACGGCTGGTTGTATGCTGTCGTAAGGCAGTTGGCGGAAGCCAGCGCCAGTGAGTCACCTTTGAGATAACGCTTCTTCCAACCGTCGCCTTGATAATTGAAGAGGCCGTCATCCTTGGTCAGCACCCAAAGACCGAAACCGTTCTTGGTGACATCAACTACCGACTTTGCCGGCAGCATCTGGTCGATCGTGTCCCAGTTGGAGACAAACAGACCGGATGACCTGGTGCCGACGTAATAGCGCGTGTCGATCAGTTTCAGAACGGTGACCGTGTCGGCAATTTCGCGCCAGATTGGTGTGACTTCGCCACACTCGTCGATGTAGTAGACACCATTGTTGGTGCCGACGTAGATATCGCCGTCATCGACCAGCAGCGCGTAGCAGTCGTAGTCGGTCAGCCCTTGACGATCACTGTAGACCACAAAACTTGAATCTTCGGGATAGAACTCGATCACGCCACCGGCGGTGGCAAGCAACATACGTTCACCGTCGATGTTGACATCGCGCACGTCGCCAAAATCCTCGGACTTAATGGCCGCGAGATCTGCGCTGTCGGAAACTTCACCCGCAACCAGCGCCGCATAAAGCTCGTCATCGTAGCCCGGTTCTTCCGAGACTGGAATGGTGTCGGGACCGTAGTTGAATCGTTCCCTGGCGACGGCGGTAGAGATTACGACACCTCGATTGGTCGCCGGCGCCAGATTATTAAGCGCCTGCGGGTTTTCGAGATTGCGTGACTTGATTGACAGGCCGAATATGGCGGCGGTCATTACCACCATTATTATCAGCCCGGTTGCGAATTTGATTTTGTTGAACATGACATCCTCTCTTGTTTCGGGTTTCCTGACTCCCTCTGCCAGAGAGGATTATCATGTCGCGTGCCAACATTCATTTCGTTGGCTGACAAGCGAATAGGGGAGGCGCAACTGCCGCGAAGTGTGACTTATTGTGTCGCCGAAGTCACAAATGGCTTGAATTTTCGAGCTTGTGATATATATTAGCTTACATACTTCCAAGTCTTCTCCGGAGGTGAGCTTGAGACCGAACGTTTTTGTATGTCTTCTGGCGTTCGTTGTGGTAGTTTTTGGGGCGAGCTCCTACGGCGCAATCAATCCAATTCTAAACTATCAAGGGAGCTTATCTGACTCTCTTGGCGTGCCTTATCCCGATGGAATCCACTCTCTTACGTTCAGGTTCTATGCCGATTCCGTCGGCGGGGTTGCGCTCTGGACGGAGTCGCAGAATCTTGAACTGAAACGCGGGCTGGTCCATGCCTACCTCGGGCAGGCAACGCCGTTTCCGAGTAATCTGTTTGAGAGTTACCCACTGTTTCTGGGAATCACTTATGAAGCTCGCGCCGAATTCGCGCCCCGGCAGGTAATCGCGGCCTCGGTCTATACATTTCTGGCGCGCAACAGCCAGAATCTGGGTGGATATCCCGCCGAGCATTTTGCCGACACCGGCGCAGTCACCGCGGAAATTGCCGCACATAACGCCGATCAGACGGCGCATCATCCAATGCGGGTTGACGCCGCCGAGATTGTCTCCGGCGTGATCAGTTCGGATCGGTTGCCGGTGTTGTCTGTTGATTCGAGCAAGATAGTTGATGGCGGAGTCGCCACCGCAGATTTGGCGGATTCACTTATCACGGGAGGTAAACTTGCCGCAGGCGCCGTGCATGGTACGCATATTGCGGCGTCGTCCATCACCGGCGACAAGATAGCCGACGGTTCAGTCGCGGGCAACGACCTGGTCGACTCAACTGTGACCGGCAACAAGATCGCTCGCGGCGCCATACAAAGTGAACATCTGTCGGTTTCCGCATTCAGTGGCGCGAATATTCAGGATGGCACAATTACGGCAGTCGATCTTGCAGATTCCACAGTCACCGGCGATAAGATTGCCCCCGGCTCTATCAGCAATCAGCACCTGTCAGTCTCGGCCTTCACCGGCGCGAATATCGAGGATGGCACGATCACCAATGCCGATCTGGCTGATTCAACGATTACCGGCGCCAAAATTGGCCGCGGACAGATTCAGGACGCGCATTTGGCTGCGAATTCCGTAGACGGCTCCAAGCTCATTAACGAGTCGGTCACCGGTACCAAGATTATGAACGGGTCCATTTCCGGATCCGATATCGCCAACGGCGCTATTACCAACAGCAACATCGCCAACGGTACGATTACCGGTGTCAAGATTGTTGCCAGTACCATTGCCGGCACCAACCTTCAGAACAACACGATCTCGATTGCGAATATGGGGCCTTCGTCCATTGGCTCCGTGCAATTGCAGGACAATTCCGTAGCCGACGTCGACATCGCCGACAACACAATTACTGCAGACAAGGTTCAAGACGAACCGGGCCTGGACTACACCAGTTCGCCGCTCATGGCCTCGGTCAGCACGACGATTGTCAACTGGATGTCCGTGACTGTTTCGGCTCCCGCTCCCGGTTACATCATCGCCTTCTTCAATTGTATCGCCAACGTTGGCAACAATGAAGTTGCGCAGTCGAGCATATCCAACTCGCCGACCACCTTCGGAACTTATGGCGAGGCGCGGATTGCCTCCAGCGCAACCTCAACCGGCGCCAATATGACAATCGCAGTATCTGACATCATACCGGTGACGAGTGCAGGCGACGTCATTGTGTACGCGAACGTGCGCGCAGCAGCGTCGTCGTCGGGCCCGGTGGACTTCTATCAGGGTCGCTTGCAAGCGGTCTTCATTCGCACCCATTATTAGTTTATGAGACTGACTAAAGTAACGTTCATAATCACGCTCGCGGTTGTTCTGGCGGTAACATTGAGTGCCGCCGATTACCATCAGGTCGGCACTGCCGGCTCCGGCAGGGCTGCGTCCTCGAATCTGAGACTCGAATCCGTGCTCGGTCAGAACACCGGCGGTGTGTCCGGCGACCTGACGTCGGGATTTCTGACCACCATTTCGCGTACCAGTTTCGTCCCCGGTGACGCCGACGGCAGCGGCGATATTGATATTTCCGATGTGGTGTTTCTGATAACTTACATCTTTGCCGAAGGAGCCGCGCCGAATCCTCTGCAGGCCGGTGACGCCGACTGCAGTGGCGGTATCGACATATCCGATGCCGTCTTTCTGGTGATCTATATTTTCGGAAATGGCAGTGCGCCCCACAACTGCCTTTGAAGCGCAGGCAATTCTCGCTACCTAAACTCGATGTTCGTCGATCCGAGTCCCACCTGCAAATTGAGAATCAACTGGCCCAGAGCAGAATCGAAATTCTCGGTTTCGTAGATACCACTACCGGCAACCGCGACTAACTTGTTCTTGGTGAAATCAAGCGAGCTCAACCATCTCTCGTCGGCCCGCAGCCGCACACCCAGGCCATGCGGGATGATGACAGTCATAGCGCCCATACCAACTTTTACATTGGCTTCGGCGCGATAGTTGAATTCACCGCCGAAGTCGAGCGTAAATTTCCCGACGCCGCCGTCAAATTCCAGCAATCGAAAACGCGAGTTGCCGATGTTGTTGATTTGCAGCTTGCAGGCGCCCGCCTCAATCTTGAAAGTGTCGAGATTGGTGCGATTGGGGCTCGAGAAGTCAATGCGGGCATCCGCGGCGCCGATTTCGAACTCAGCGCGCGCCAGTGTTAGTCCACCACCGTCGATTTCGCAACGGGCGGCGCCGATAGTCGTTCTCAAGAGCAAATTGACTGCAGGCGAAAACTCAAGGCGCCAATCATTTTCGCGACCGTCCAAATTCGTGACATTGTGACTAGCAGTCTCGGTTGAAAACATGAAGTCAGCCCGGTCACCGGCGGGTGTGAATTCGTAACTGTAGCGAAATCGCGAGGGGTTATAATTCCCGGTCAGCGTTGCGATGTCACCGTTCTCAGTTCCTTTCAACAGCCGAAAATGTCCCGCCGCCATCGTGACTCTCGCGTCCATTGTTTTGACATTGCCATCAGTCGCCTTCTCGGTGACGGCTGTGAGAGCAGCCGAAACCGGACTGCCCGGAATTATCTTAAGGCCGAAATGGCGAACTCCGAAGCGCGTTAGTATCGCCGCTCCCAGAGAAGCGGTAAATACTATGAAGAAAAGAATGATAGCCACGATCAGGAATACAATCCACATAGCCTGCGAATCGATCGCGACTCCAAAGAACACTCCCAGCCAGGGAGATTCCAGAATCACAAAACCCAACAGCAGTTGCTGGAAGCGGCTCTGTTGCGCGATATTCTTTCTCTGGATGTAATCGCTGAAGAAGAGGCAGAACGCCGCAAACCCAAGAAATCCCGCTGCCACGATAGCCAGCGGCAGGCCGACGAAAGCAATCGGTATCCCGATGATGGTGATGACGAGGACGATTGTGAGCGGCAGCAATAGTAATTCGAAAACAAAACCTACAACCAGCGCTTTGAAAATGTTCTCATGGTATACTGCCCGGAAACGATCAGTGGCGTCCGGGAATATGTAGGTGACGGCAGCGGCGATAGCGAGTTGCAGCAAAAGCAGAATCAATCCGACAACTAGGGGCTTCGCCGTATTTCCTCGTTGGACGCCGGGCCATTCGCCGGTGGGTAGAGGTATGCTGATGTGTTGTTCCGATACTCTCCCCAGCACCTGCGCTCCCTGATCCAGTGTGACCTGGCTTCCCGTGACGTCGCCTTCAACGACTCCAGTCGATGCGATCCTGATACGTCCAGTAGCAGTCACGGAGCCGTTGACATGGCCGCGAATTGTGGCATTGCCCAGAGTCACGACATCGCCGTCGACAAATTCATTGGCGTCAACGACTACGGATCCGCCTAGTCGCGTAACGCTGGCGAGTGTATCAGTGTAGAATCCGGATGGCAAATTGGGCTCGGGAGTAACGTGCGGCAGCGGCGGTATGAGTTCGCCGCCGGATCCCGGTTCAGTAGCGGTCGGTACGTGAATTTCATTGCCCAATGAATCTATCAGGACAACACCGTTGTCATCGATGCGGATTTCCTTGTAGACCTTACCCTTGTAATCGCCGTTACTCACTTTGTCCCGGGAGTAAGCCGGCACAATCAGGCCGAACAGTAATATGGCTACCAGGAATTTCTTCACGTAATCCTTGCCGATCTAAAAGCCGTCCAAGTTAATGTCACCGGAAGTCGTGGAGAGTATCACTTCCGGCCCCTCACCGCCGATACGCCCTTCGAGACTGTGCTTGTTGAAGGTGCGAACTTCAATCGCCAGATCGGTATTGATCGATCCCGAAATTGTTTCCAGTTTAACATAGCCCTTCATTTCTGCGGGTACCCGCAGCGTAATGTCGCCGGAAATCGTCTCGACCTCAAAACGCTTGCCATCAGTCATCTCGGAATGGATGCTGACGTCCCCGGATGATGACGACACGAACACACCGCCTGCGCGCTGTTCGATATCGATATTACCTGAGGTCGTGTTGACGTCGACGTCACTACCCGCCGCTTCGATACGGACATCGCCGGAAGTCTTGGTGATTCGCGTCTTGCCGGTGACGAAGTGCGCCTCGGTATCGCCCGAGGTTGATTGAACCACAACGTTGCCGGTGATGTTGTCAAACAGCATATCCGACGACGTTGAGTTGGCGTCGACGTTTCCTTTGACGTCCTTGAAGCTCAGATCTCCGGACGTGGTTTCGACATTTAGATCACCGGTGAATCCAACGACCTTGATATCGCCCGACGTGCCGGAAATGGTGGCTTCTCCTTCCAAACCAAGCAAGCTCACATCGCCGGAAGTTGTCGAGACTTCCAGCCGCGTCGAGGTCGGCACTTCAACAAAGAATCGCACGGAACTGGAAAGCTGTTCATGCAGCCCGAATAGTCTTCGCCAGAAATCACGCGATCGGTTTTCAAACGGATACTGCGCGCTGATATCGATGTCATCCTTGTCTGCCTTGACTACGACTTCCAGCCGGTCGGCCATCTTCTCAGCTTCCTCGCGGGAGGGCGCATCGATTTCTTTGTTCACCTCGACTACAACTTTGTCACCGGGGCGATAGGATATTTGGATTGATCCGGAGGTGTTTGTCAGCGACAGTTTGAAGTCTTTTTCGACGGCGTATTCGTTGGTGGTTTTGAACTGGAATAGTTTGGCCTGAGCCGAGCCGGTTATTGCGAGCAGCCCCACACCGATGAAGACCAAAACAGAGAGTAGCAATTTGGACATGAGCTTTCCTCCTGTCACTTACCTGACGCCTTTCAGCTTCTTCTTCAAAAGCTCCCGCGCCCTGAATATTCGGGCTTTGACCGTTCCGACCGGGAGTTTAAGAATCTGAGCTATCTCCTCATAAGATTGATCGTCACGATGGCGATACAATATCACGATCCGATACTTTTCCGGCAGCGACTCAATCGCCTCGTCGATCGATACCCGCCGCTGTTTTTCCAGCAGGTGTTCCTCCGGATTGAACGACGCGTCCGGAAGGTCGATTCCGACCGAGCCGTCCTCGGTGTCGACCGGCTTGTCCAGACTGAGCGCCTCAATCTTCTTTTTGCGCAGGTAGTCAATCGCGCAATTGGCGGCAATCTTGTACAGCCAGGTCGAAAACCGGTACTCGGAGCGGTAGGAGGCCAGTGAGTGAAACGCCCGCATGAACGTTTCCTGCACCAAATCCTCGGTTTCCTGCCGGTCGCGCACGATCTTCTGGATAATCTGCGAGATCGTCCGCTTGTGCCGGTTCATTAACTCGGTGTACGCCGCCTGGTTACCGGCGAGCGCATGGCCGATCAGGACTTCATCCGGCTCCAGCACCTGAACACCTAACCTTTAGATACGCCAATGCCTTACTCATGTTTCACGTCCGGCAGGGAAGATAGTGTGCGACGACGGTGAAGACAAAGGGAATTGTGGGGCTCGATAGTGACGGCGACCACAAACCGGACACCCCGTGATTTCTCCAATCACGGGGTGCACTGGATTATCTTGGTCAGCAGTTGATCAGATGATGGTTACAGTGAACTATGCAGTGTTATCAATCCGACGTTCGTGTTGTTTTGGGCGGTTACCACGACGCCGGTAATTGTTGTGTCTCCGTAGATCAGACTTTGCGCTTTAATTTCAAGATCGTAAGTGCCGGCCGGCAATGCTTGAATCATAAACGCGCCCGTGAGAGTGTCACAGAACGCACTTACTGTGTCGGAGTTCACTTCGACGGATGCAATCGCCCGCGCCGCCACCGGACTTACTGCACCCGAGATGCTGCCGGTCTGTAATGTCGCTACTACGCGAATCACCGGTTTGAGCTTGTACTGGAGATTTCCCGTCACCACGATTGAATGATCGGCGTCAAAGTCGAGTGTGATCGAGTAGACCTGTCCGCTTTGAATGTCGAATTCATGATTCAGCTTGAGCGTGTTGTTGGCGGAAATATCCAGAGGATAGGTGATGCCGGCGATCATGACATTGCTTCCCGTTCCGATGGACAGGCGAATCTGAGTGTAATGTCCGGGCGGAAGAGAGCGGTCGCCCAACAAGGCATTGGCACCGTTGCGGAGCTCCAGCAAATCGAATGTTCTGGTGGTGTCGACGATCGTCGCCCAGCCGCTGGTCGAATCCGAACCGGACGAATGGACCTCAACTTTCGTGACCACGATGTTGACCTGCTCGTAGCTGGCGGGCGAGTCAACCATGTAAATTCGCACTTCACCCTGTCCGCTTGGGGAGTTCGATGAACTGGAACACCCAATCATCATCACCGCGACAAGCGCGATTGCGGACGCTGTCAAAAGACTCTTGACCTTCATGAATTTCCTCCTGTTGAAAGGTTGAGAGGGAAATGCCTCTCCACTCCGAGGACTAATGACCGAAAGTCCACCCGATCGTAAACTTAGCATCAGGGGCATCGGCCACCCCAACCTTGAATTCGATAAAGAAATTACCCGAGCCGGCTATGCTCTTGGCAACTCCTCCCTCGAAGTATACGCCGAGACCGTTGTCGCTGTAACCGTGATCATGAATGTAGTTGTCGTGATGCACAGTATAGAAGATCGGACCGACACCACCGCCCAGGTATGGCGTCCAAACGCGACCCCACTCCGAACGGAAGCGGTAGTCAAGCTCGAAGGTAGGCGCGACAGTCGTGACGTTCTGGCCAACGCCAATTTCCACGTTAGGCATCATCATCAGTCGGGGCGCCAAGTCGCCAATGTCCAGATGGGCGCCAAAATGGAATTGATCCGGGTTTATCGTAAATCCGAGCCGGGGTCCAACTCCGTGAATTCCTGCCGACCTGGTCTGCGCTGACGCAGGCAAGACGCCCAATAGAACAATTATCAAGAAAATACTGGCCTTTTTCATAACGTGCTCCTCTCTGTGAATGCAAATTCGGGCTGCCGGGGCTGCCAAAGGATATTAACGCCAGTACTGCGGAATTTGCTTGATTAGTTTTTTGGCTTTTTTCCCGCCTCACATAATACAGTATGGGGAATTTCTTGCGCATCGCTGAGATCATTCGGAAGTGATATAATGCTGCACAATCCCCGCAAAGTATTGGAAGATTCCTTTAGTTTTTTCCGGAAATGGTGGTTTCGCGACAGATGTTGTCGAGACGTAAGCTGTTGTCGATGAACTACATAGAATTGCCACTGGCGGACGGGAATAATCTTTGAGGTGGGCACTGTATTTGCACAAGCAACCGACGGCAATGGAGGTACCTGTTGCCGAAACGAGCAACCAATAAGGGGTAGCGAAAACCACCATCCCATGCGGGAGGAGCTATGGCAAAAAAACGTCGAAACGGCTACAAGATTCCTCACAAGACTTGCTGGCACCTCTATTCGCTACAGAACCTCAACAGCGAGAAGTTCGTCAAGGTCGTCAACAAGATTCTCCGTCAGGAGTGGCAAGTCATTAAGTAGCTAACGATTCAGGTCAGTCAAAATCATTCTCTTTCGTTGCCAAACCGACCGATTCGGCAGGGCACAACTCCGCAAAACAGTAGAACTACGCTAATTTCGGCTGCAAAGCAGGCGATTTAGGCATCTAATTCCGGGCATTCGGGTATAATCAGGCATGGCGAACTGCGCCCGGGCGCAGCTTTACGGTACTTCAACGCCATCTAACCCGAAAATGGAGCGAAGTGACATTGGCAAATATGGACTGCGTGGAGCCCTGTGCAACTATATGTTGTGGGGGACGACGCGTCCTGAATAGGATCCCAACAGAGTTGCTCCATAAACTTTATCTCGTTGGCATGCAATTTGTTATGAAATTGTTGGAAAAAAACTTGACAGGGATGTTGTTTTCAGATATGTTCCCCCGACTTTTTTGGGGGCTCTCCCTGTAGAGCTGGATGCCCTAATTTGGAAGTTCTTTAAGGATGAAGAAAAGACTAGCAGTTTTTATCGTTCCCGACTCAGGCAAAATTAGACAGTTTTCGTTTTCGCGAACCCTGTTGGTTTCGCTGGCGGTGGCTGTCCTGGTATACACCGGTGCCACACTCGTTTTTTCCATCGATTTTCTCGGCCGCAAGATTGAATCCCATCAATTCCAGTCGGTGGCGGAAGAGAACACCTTCCTCAACACCAAGCTCGCGAGCATTGATCTCTCGATCGGCAAGTTGAGTGACGAGGTCAATGGCCTGGTAGAAAAGGAAAAAGCCATCAGAACGATCTTTGAGTTGCCCGAAATAGACCCTCAGCAGCGTGAACTCGGTATTGGTGGTCCCGGCGCAACTACCACGGGAAGTTCCGGATCTCCGTTGGTGGAAGCCACGTTCCGGTCGGAGGCCGAGATTGACCGCCTGGTGGCGCTGTCGTCATTTGAGAAAGAGCAATTCAACTATATATATGATAGACTTCTGGAAAAGAAGACTGACCTGGATCACACTCCGTCAATCTGGCCGACCCAGGGATATCTAATTCGCGGCTACGGTATCAAGAGCGATCCGTTCACAGGCGAGCAGAAGCTTCACTCCGGGCTTGACATATCCAATCGTACCGGTACTCCGGTGGTCGTGACTGCTGACGGAGTCGTAGCTTCGACGGGGTACCAGTCTGGGCTGGGCAACACTGTCGTCGTCGATCACGGCAACGGCTTCAGCACAGTTTACGGTCATCTTTCCCAGTTCAAAGTCAGGCAAGGACAGACAGTCAAACGTGGTGAATTGATTGGCCTGATTGGCAACACCGGTTACTCGACCGGCCCGCATCTGCATTACGAAGTCATGAAATTCGGCGGAACGGTCAATCCCGTTCAGTATATTTACTCCGCTGGGTCCAATTTCTAAATTCCTTCAAATCTCGTTTTTGAATCGGAATCGTCCTGCTCAGGATTCGCATTGCGTATTCATACGCCCACCCTTACCACGAGATTACGCTAAGACATTGTAGGTTAGTTGCTTGCCTAATTAGATGGGCTCGTCTGATGGCGATAACTCGATGTGTTGTCGTGCCTCCTAGAGCGGCGGGAATACATTTCAGCACGATAACGCATTGCGGTAGTTGTGATTGCATGGAATTGTGGCCCCTACGGCCTCGCAGCCAGAATTCTTGATACGCGGAGCTCCACACATCGTAAAATGGGAACCTAAGCCATTATCATAAGTTACGTAACGAGTTATGGGAACATAGGTAGGCGGGGATTATCGCGTAGTCGACTTACGTGATCAATACGTGCAGTCTACACATTGACGATTAATCAATTTCTATTATAATCGGCGTGCAGAAAACGATTGACACATTCTGTCTTCAGCTAACGAAGTGAGCTCAGGTGACACGGACTGGCACAAAATCAAAAGCGAGAGTAATTCGAGAGATGGAAGCAAGAAATCCCGCAGAATCCATCGTGGTTTGCCAAGCTGCTCAGGCAGGCAGTTTTCAGATACCCGACTTAGGCGAGCGGTTTTGGACGGTTTTTTTATGTTATTCCGTGGAACCGGGCGCAATTATCAACGTTAAAGCTACATGATAGTAGTAATGTGCGATCTACCATTAACAGTTTCTCAGCGGAAAGGCATATTATGAAGACCAAGGATGATGCTGTTCTCGATGGCCGAACGGACGTCGAAAGCAGTATTGATGCTGAAGTGGAAAACGCCGCAACCGGAGAAGTGACAGTTAGTGACCCGAGTGAAGTGGAGACGATCGCTTTAATCAAGAGAATCCAAGGGGGCGAAAACCGGGCGTTCGGCGACCTGATGAAGAAGTACAAGAGCCAGGTGGCCGGCATTGCCTATCGCATGGTGGGAGACTACGACGAGGCCAAGGACATTTCGCAGATGGTGTTCGTGAAGACGTCGCGTAATCTGGATCGTTTTGACACAACCAAGAAGTTCTCGACGTGGTTGTATCGTATCACCGTCAATGCCTCAATTGACTATATCCGCAAGCAACGGAAACACCGGCACGAAACTTTGGAGACCTACACCGATTCCGTGGAGACGCCGGCTGACAGCCCGGATATCAGTCTGTACCGCAAGAATATCAAGGAGTGCATCCTGCAGGCGGCAGATGCCCTCAATGACAAGCAAAAAGCCGCCTTCCTGCTGCGCGATATTGAAGGACACGAAATCGAAGAGGTTTCGGAGATTCTGAACATGCCGGAGGCCACGGTGCGTTGGTATTTGCATCGGGCACGACTAAGATTAAGAAAAGAATTGCTCCGAAAGTACCCTTCCTTCGTAGAAAAGGCAGGGATAGTGTTAGAGGCAGGCGAAAAAAGTTTTTAACCTCTTTTCATGATAGCCTCCCTATTATGGCCCCGCCTCGCTTAACGGCGAGACGGGGTTTTTATTGCTGCATACGTGGTCAGTAGGGTCTGAAACCGGCAGTTACATTGTCTTTCTGGTGGGGTCGACGACCTTGCCCATGAACAATATTGTGCCGGAATGATTCTCATGAATGATGAATAGATATGGATGATCGGCGATAAATATAGCCGGTCCGCTGGTCGGACCGATCTCGACAGATGTCGCGGCTGCGGCCTCGGTTCCTTCTTCGTCAACCTTGACGTAGGTCTTGTGCTTCACTTCAGTGATCATCAATCCGACGTCGTGGCTGATGCTTGAGAAGTCGGCTAGCTCGGTGAAGGCGATGCCCATGCCCAGTGTGGATAGCACTTCCTTCAAGCTTTGCTCCCACTCGATCTCGATTTTGGGAATCATCAACTGCATATCCCGCTGTTCGAACTGAGACATCCAGGTTGCCCAGTTCTCGTCGGTGAGTTGCGCCATTACCGAATCCAAGTTCATATTCGAGTATGGGACCATAATGGTCATGCTGTAATCGCCGTTGCCGTATTTCAGGTCAACCGCCTGGAATTGCCTGGTGTACATACTGTAGATCTTCGTCTCAGGCAGACTCATCATCTGGCAGGGCACCGTGCTTTGATCCGGCAAGTGAAACAACTCAGTGCCAGTACGGGCCGGATCAAATCTGATCTTCCAGGTTCCCTTGAAGTAGATGGCATTGATGAGATACATGAGCGCGTAGTCGGGAATCCGGTCGAGGACCTGTGTGATCTTGCCGCCGGTATTGTCATTGACCCATCCGTTGATGGCTGCCAGTGCCGCCGGGTCGGTGAAGTCGAGCGACCGCACGACCGCGTCGAAATATGTTTGGTTCAGATCAATGAAGGGCTGCTCGACGTTGAAGCCCTCCCGATACCAGATGGAATTTGCGATGGTGAATTTGACTTTGGGATCCAAGCCGCGCAGAAGGTCGATAACGCTGCGGTAGGACTTGTTGACGTCTTCCAGCGACATCCCCTGCAATTCGAGCGTGTTCTGCATGGCGTCGCGAGTGGTGCTGTTCGCGCCGTTATAGGCCATGCCAAGAGCCATCGCAACGCTCAACGGCGAGATGAAAACGTTCTTGTCGCCCTCGGAGCGGACAATCTCCTTGAAGAATTTCAAGCCGAATCGATTGCCGGAAGAAACAAGTTGTTTTTCCGCCGTGGTCAATTCGCGTGGCGGTTGATTCGTATTGTTTGGGTCATTCCCTTTGTTGGAACACGATACTATCAGAAGTATCGCGACTAACATAGCCGTCAAGAAGCCCTTCGAAGCCATATTAAACCTCCCACTGACTAGACGCCTGTAATATGTAGTTTGGACGCGGCAAAGCGTCAATTGTTTAATCATGTTACCGGCAGAACGCCTTTGTGGCTATTTTTCGAAGGCTACGGTACTTGCAGAGGGACCCTCAGCGTAGTTGATCGACAAGAATCCGTAACTATTAGTGAACTGCCCACCGGGACAATCACCGGCGCCCGATTTCTCTTCGCACCCGACGGGTTATAAACTGCTTGAAACGAATTCTCGGGCTGATGGCCGGTGTACTCTGACATACTTATCGCAATCGGATCGATTCTGCCATAAGTCAGAGTGTATAGATCCGCGATCGGCTTCAAGTCAAATCTCAGATTGCGGTGAATCAGAGCTTTGCAGGAGTCGTACGAGGCATAATGCCGGAGCCAGAGAGTAGCCCGTGGGTGACCCGGATCAGCAAAGGAGTCCGGACTCATGAACAGAAAGAAGAAATGATCCCTGCAGCCGCCCGGATATTGAAGATCCAGACTGAGGGTATCACCTGAGATGCTGAGAGCGTTAATCTGAAAATAGTCCAGCAATATCGTGTTAGGCTGTTGATCTGAAATGGTCACCTGGCCGAGAGTAGACAGGGTATCGCTCGCGCGAGTGATTACCAGCGTAGCTACAAAAGGAACCGGCGGAGTGGAGGCAGACGACGGCTTGAATATGTGGGCGCCGGTCGGATAGGGATCCAGTCGCAACAACGCAAAACGGTAACCGAAAGTGTCAAAAGTATATGGATTAGGCGTGTTGTATCTGGTTCCGCCCAGCAAGGCCAGATCCAGTTGGGCTCTGTCGCCTGACTTGCGAACGAGTTGCACCTCAATTTCCGCCAGTCCGGCCCAGAAGCAGTAAACATCCATCGGACAGCGTGAGTCCTGTAGGACACCGCTAAATGTAATGGATAAATTCTCCCCTTGCAGTTCCACGGTCTGGCCGAGTCCGACGGTAAACTGTTCACCCAGTGTCACATCAGGCGGCCGCAACGGCTCTTCAGCGCATTGGCAAAGCAACAGGGCGCCTGCCAGTGCTATCCCCAGGATAATTCGTTTGAGCATCTTAACTTCCTCCCTATAGATATTATGACGCAGCACCCGCGAAGATGTCAATAATTTTCCGCGAGAAAAGCCGCCACTCATGGCAAATGACCTCTATATTGGCAACGCCATGGGCGAACGTCGTTTCGTGAAAGCAAACCCACATGCGATCCCGTTGCTGTTGGACATCATGGACTCGACAGCCGACCTGGGTGGTGGAAGTCTCCATCAGAGCCAACTGATCCAGGACATGTCGTCGCATCCGGCCGCCGAAGCGACCTTAGGGGCGGGTGAATATTATCTGGGATTCGAAGATCACTTTCCATTCGGTTTCGTCGGCCTGAAAGCTCTGGATGATTGCGGAGAGCTGTGCGGCCCCTTTGTCTATCACGATTATCTCGGCAAGGGATACGGCGAATTCCTATTTGCCCAAATACTCGAGATCGCGCGCGAAAAGGATCTGAGACTGCTGTTTACCATGATTCCAAAGGCGTCGGACAACGCGCGGGATTTCCTGTTCCGAAACGGCTTCGATCTTATCTCTTCAGACCTGGAGCTTGTTAAGCGTTGGCGCGACGGATTATTGGCCGAGAGAAAGTTGGAGACCAATGCCATACTTCTGGCCCGTCTGATCGGCCAGATTGAATAATCAGTTTCGGAGGCATTGCCGTTTCGCATTGAAGCGGCGTTTCTAGTCGATACATAATCCGCTCACCAATTTGTGCCTCTATCGCCCCAAGAAGACGTAAATCACCACAATTTGCCGATAAGTTTATTATCAGGGAATAGTCTGAAGAGACACTCCTGCGGGGCAGGTGGAGAAGCGGTTTCAGGCCGTTCAAACATGGGGATTTCTTTCCCATAACGATGGCATCGCTTGCGAAGGTGCCGAGATTATCTGAATTGAGCGCAAAGCCATGACACTTAAAATACCAATCAAACTCGTACTGTTGCTTTTCGGTGTATCAGCGATATTCGCGGTCGCGTTGATCGTGCTTAATCATTGGGAAACTGAGCGGGCAACATTGGCGGTTCGCGACGAGGAAGTCGAGCTTGCGTCTCTCCTCGATAAGATCGTGCAGTTGACCGGGAATCCACTCAAGTCGTACGTGGTGGATTATTCCCACTGGGACGAAATGGTAAGGTTCGTTGCCCAACCGGATACAGCGTGGGTGAAGGTGAATTTGGGTCAGTCTATGCCGCTATATAGTATCGATGCGGCGTGGGTTTTTGACCCCAAAATGCAACTGGTCTATGCGACGAATTCATTGAATAACGCGTACTTCCTGCGAGATATGCCCTCCTATCCTGAAGCGAAGATTGAGATACGCGAGCACAGTTCGCTTCATTATTTCTGCGCGACTTCCAGCGGAATCATGGAAATGAGAAGTGCGGCGATTCTGCCGCAGTCAGACACTCTGGAAATGACACCTCCCAGAGGATATTTCTTCATCGGCAAGTTGTGGACGTCACAGTATCTGCTCGATCTCGCCAAATCGACAGGCGGTACCCTGCAAGTCATCACTGTACCCCAGTCGTTGAGGAATACCGAGAGCACAAACAAAGACATGATCCGGGTCGACAAACCGCTGCTGGATCTAAACGAATATCCGGTAGCGATACTGCGACTGCAGGACGATTCAGCATTTCTGGAGGATTTCGCGCGCTTGACGAGGCGGGAAGCGGGCGTGTTCATCACGTTCACACTCTGCGCCCTGATCATTCTGGCGTACTCGTTGAAGCGGTGGGTGCAGCGGCCGCTGGCTTTGACCACGGCCAGCTTGCGTTCCAAGAATCTGGCGCCGTTGCAGAGTCTCATGCGGTACAAGAACGAGTTCAGCGATATTGCGTCACTGATCATTGAATTCTTTGCACAGAAAACGGTCTTGGAAAATGAGATCAAGGAGCGAACTCGGATACAAACGGCTCTTACGAAAAGCGAAGAACGGTTGCTGCAGTGGCTGGACAGTCTGCAGGAGATTGTCTGGGTGGTGGATCCACAAGGGCGCTTGCTCTACCTGAACGAAGCGGCGTACAAGACCCTTGGCTACGACAAACAGGAACTGCTAGGCAGGACATTCGATGAGTTTCAGTTGCCCCGGTACGCAAAGAAGGATATCAGAACTCTTTCGCGAGTCATGGCCGGGGAAGTCCTGCGCGAGTACGAGACGGAATTTCTGCGCAAGGATGGCTATCGAGTTGCGGTTTCATTGTCGGCAACGCAGTTACTTGATACCGACGGCAACGTAGCGGGAGCCAGTGGTACCGGCTGGGATATCACCAAGCGCAATCAAATCGAAGGCGCTTTGGCCGAAAGCGAGGAACGGTTCCGCACGCTCGTGGGGAATATTCCGGGTGTTGTGTATCGTTGCAAGGCCGACGCCCGCCGAACCATGAAATATGTAAGCGGAGAAATGCAGAAGTTATGTGGCGCGCCTGAATCCGAGTTTATCGACAATCGCGTGCGGGCCTTTGTGGATATCATCGTGCCGGAAGATCTCGCCCTGGTGCAAAACGCTATTGAGTTGGCGGGGACACGTCGGGAAGCATTTGCCGTCGAATATCGGGTTCTGACAGTCGAAGGCATGGTGAAGTGGGTGCACGACAAGGGGCAACCGGTGTTCGACTCTGACGGCAAGCTCTGTTGTATTGATGGTGTTCTGCTGGATATTACGGAGCGCAAGCGCGTCCAGGAAATGATGCGGGATCTGGAGCAACGTAACCGGCAGATTCTTGATTCCATCGCCGATCTCGTGTCGGTGCGTGATGACGCGGGCAAAATCGTTTTTGCCAACCGGACGTTTCTGGATTTTTGCGGCCTTACGGACGAGGTTTTCGGCAGTGACGCCCGTGAGACGATAGCCAGGGCCACGGGCGAATCCGCCCGCAGCGACGCAGAAGTGTTCCGCACCGGCAGATCGCTGGATATGCCTGAAGAAACACTGAAAGGGTTCGATGCCGAATCGCGGGTGTTCCACACGGTACGCTACCCGATCAGAAACGATGCGGGGGACGTGATCGCCGTCGTAAGCGTCAGCCGCGACATCACCGACCGAAATCTTTCGGAAGAAGCACAGCGATTAAGCGAGTTGTATTTCCGAACGATGATCGAGAACGCATCGGACTTGATTACCGTGGTCGATGCCGAGGGACGTTTTCGTTACCAGAGCCCCGCGGTGAAAGAGATTCTCGGATACGAGCATCACGAATTGGCTTTGAAGCAGTGCGCGGAATATGTTCATCCTGAGGATCTTCAGCGAGTCCAGGAGGCATTCGGCAACGTGCTGGCGGGTGTGAAATCGTCTGAACACGTGCGTTTCCGGGCGCTAGGTAAGGATGGTACATGGGTGGAATTGGAGTGTCACGGCCGGGCTGCGCTCGATCCCCAGGGAATGCCGGTGGTGGTCGTGATATCGCGAAATGTGGGCGAACGCGTTCACATAGAAGAGTCACTCCGCGAGACGCAGTCGTATTTGCAGACGGTCATAAATTCAGTTCAGGCGTTCGTGTTGGTAATTGACGATGAGACGAAGCAGATAGTCGATGCCAATACCGCGGCGCTCGTCTTCTTAGGTTGTTCCAAGGACGAAATCCTGGGTGCGGATTCCTACAAGTTTGTGGCGCTGGACGGCGACGTCGCTGCAGCCAATGCTTGTCTGGCGTCCACCTGCCAAAACAATGCCCTAATTCAAGTGGGCCCGGATAAAGTCTGCGTGCGCGGGAATATCACTCACGCCGTGCTGCACGAACACCCATGTACAGTTGTGAGCTTCGTTGACACCGACCAACGCGCCGATGCAGTACGCCTAATTCCCGGTTCCAACCAGACTGCCTCGCACACCGTGTAACTCTAACAGTATCAAAGAAATATCCAGATCAGGCCGGCGCACTGAGTCCGGCTACAGCCGGCTGACTGCCGCCACCGGCGGTCAGCTAAGCATTTGCGTTCGCCACTGTCTGAGGGTATATTCTTTAGCTGCGGTGGAGAGAATTGAAAACCGCCGCGATCGACTGATAGAGCGTATCAAATCGACAGGGTTTGCAGACGTGTCCGGATACAGTGAATCAATGACTAATAAGCAAATTGCGACCAATGCGACTCCTGTGCCATCCCGGGTCAATGTCCACCGCATGTTCGACGGAATTTCCCGCCGCTACGATCTGCTAAATCACCTTTTGTCATTGGGGATGGATTTCTATTGGCGCCGGCGCGCGGTACACAAGATCGATCGGAAACCGAACCAGGTGATACTTGACCTGGCCTGCGGCACCGGCGATCTGGCCCTGGCGGCGGTCAAGTCGCTGAAAGGCGAATGCCGAGTTATCGGGATCGACAAGGCGTCAAGAATGCTGCAGTTGGCCCGAGCGAAAATTACGGGGAAACAGAATTCGAGTTCAATATCGCTGGCGCTGGGAGATGGCATGATGCTTCCGGTCAGGGATTTGTCGTGCGACGCCGCGATGATTGCATTTGGAATACGAAATATGCCTGAAGCGCCCGGTTGCCTGAAAGAGATGAATCGCCTCCTTAATCTGGGCGGCAAGGTGATTGTCCTGGAGTTTTCCTCTCCGTCAAGCGGTGTACTAAGATTTCTGCATCGATTGTACCTGCGAAATGTGGTGCCGATGATCGGAGGGCTCGTTTCCGGCGATTCGGATGCCTATCGATATCTCGACCGGACAATAGAGACGTTTCCTCGTGGAGAGGATTTTTGCCGACTTATGAAACAAGCTGGATTCGTTGAGATAACGGCGGAACCTCTCAGTTTCGGCATCGTATCAATCTATACGGGAAGAAAGATTTGATTTACAGTTTCGCCATCGACGATAAGAGACAAGAAAGCTTCGTGAGTATCCTGAAGGAAGCGGGCATCGACTACGAAGTATCGGTGCATGATACCGCGGTCGTGCGAGTCCTGGGACCGCTGACGAAAGAGCTTCGCAGTCGTCTGGACGAAGTCGCAGATGGCGGCCGCGGCCTGACGATAATGCGGGGCCGGGAAAACGATTGCTACGGCCAGATTCTCCAGCGCAATCAATTGACGGTAATCGCCGGTCCTTGTGCGGTAGAAAATGAAGCACAATTGGCTACGACCGCTGATTTCCTTGGCGGGTTGGGTGTTCGCTATTTGAGGGCGGGCGCATATAAGCCGCGTACCTCCGTGGATTCATTCCAGGGCCTCGGAAGACCCGGGCTCGAGTTGTTGCGTAAGCATGCGGACTTGCACGGCATGTATGTCGTGACTGAAGTGATGGATCGATCCCAGATCGATACCGTGGCACAGTATGCTGATATTCTGCAGGTGGGATCGCGCAACATGTTCAACTATACATTACTGACCGCCCTCGGCTCAGTAAGGCGGCCGATCTTACTTAAGCGGGGCATGGCGGCGACGATCGACGAATGGCTCGCGGCCGCGGAATACATCAGTCGGGGCGGTAACAACGAAATCATCCTCTGTGAGCGCGGAATCCGCACGTTCGAGCCGCAGGTTGCGCACACACTTGACATCGCGGCGATCGCGCTGGTCAAGCAGCTATCGACATATCCGGTGATTGCCGATGCTTCGCATGCTGCCGGCAGGGCCGACCTGGTGGCGCCGCTGGCTCGGGCTGCCACCGCCGCGGGAGCGGACGGCATTATGCTGGAAGTTCATCCGCAACCGCACGCCGCACTTTCCGACGGCAAGCAGGCGCTCACGCTGGAACATTTCGAGCGGCTGTTGCGCGATTTGACTCGAATCTATTTCGCCAAGAATTCCTGACCCTACATGAAGAGCAGCGCGTATGACGGCAGGGGAGTCAACTCGATCTCGTATACTCAGATTCAGTCTGACCTTGACAGGCAACTGGCGAAAGCATTGGACGTCATCGAAAGCCGCGGAGCATCTTCTGAACCGGTGCCTATTGCCTGCACTATTTCCTGCGATGCTGTCAATGTTGTGCGCTGGTTGCGGCGGTCGAACGAAAGTCCGCGTGTCTACTGGCGAAATCGCGAGGGTGATCTGGAAATTGCCGGAGTGGGCGCGACGCTTGTCATAAGCGGGGACAACTCGTCGGATTTGAAAGGCGCCTTTGGCCGCATGACAGACATGCTGGCGAAGTCACCCGATGATTCCGCCTTGAGATTCTTCGGTGGAACGCGCTTCGACATCGAGAGACAGCCGGATCAACTCTGGAGACATTTTCCTGCGGTATGGTTTGTTCTTCCGCGAGTGATAGTGATGCGTGAAAACGACAATTACACGATCACGGCGACAACCCTGTGGCAAGGCGGGAAAACTATCGAAGACCTTCACGCCGAGTTGTTGGAGTCACTGAATTTTTCCCGTAAGACCGATGGTTCGAGTTCTGTTGATATACCTGAGATTCTGTCGCGATCCGATACTCCGAGTGCCGGTGACTGGCGTACAGGTGCAGACAGAATACTGCACGAGATAAGCATGAAGCGGGCAGACAAGGTTGTGCTGGCGCGGAGGTCTGACCTGCAATTGTCCGAACGTCTTGAACCGTGTAATTATCTTGAGGTGATGCTGCCACTGGGCCAACTCAGTTATGCGTTCATAATCGAACCGACGAGGACTTCCGCATTCGTCGGCTTGTCGCCTGAACGTCTATTCAAATTGAGCGGGACGAGACTTGCGACCGAGGCGGTTGCCGGCACTATTGCTGCCGGAAACTCGATTGCCGAAACCGGCGTAAACGCTGCTCGCCTGCAGCAAAGCAACAAAGATATTTGCGAGCATCGTTATGTCGTGGATGATCTGCGCGCCAAGCTTGCCCAATTGTGCGACGCGGTTGCGGTTTCTGAGGCCAATGAAGTGGTTCGGCTCGCGAAAGTCCAACATCTGGTCAGAAGATTCGCCGGAACACTGAAGGCAGGCGTCACCTCCGCAGACGTCTATGAGACAATCCATCCGACAGCGGCGGTGTGCGGAACGCCTCAGCAAGTGGCGCGCGAGCTGTCGAGTGAAATGGAGGGATTCGACCGAGGTTGGTATGCTTCCGGCGTGGGGATGGTTTCGAAGACAGAGATTGATTTCGCTGTCGCGATCCGGTCGGGATTGATTAGCGATGACAGACTTTCACTGTTTGCCGGCGCGGGCATTGTCCGGGGTTCGCACCCGGACGCCGAGTGGTTGGAATTGGAGCAAAAGATTGCGGGTGCGCTTGAGGTGTTCTCCGGAGTCAGGGCGTGACGTCCGACCACCTCAATTTCCTCTGGGCGGAATTGATAATTGAGGAACTCGCCCGCAACGGCGTTATGTTAATCTGCATAGCACCCGGTTCGCGATCGTCACCTCTAACGCTTGCCGCGGCACGAAATCCGAAAATCAAAACGATAGTTCACTTTGATGAGCGCGGGGCAACTTTCTGCGCCGTCGGTTATGCCCGCGCCACCGGTATTGCGGCGGCAGTAATCTGCACATCGGGTACCGCAGTCGCTAATTGCTCTCCGGCAGTCGTGGAGGCCAGTCAATCCGGCACTCCGCTGATAATACTCAGCGCTGACAGGCCGCCCGAGCTGTTGGACACAGGCGCGTTGCAGACGATCGATCAGAACGGAATCTTCGGCAAGTACACGCGCTGGGCGGCCACGTTACCGACTCCGACGGAATCCATTTCGCCGGCATTTCTGTTGACCACCGTTGATAAGGCCTGCGCCCGCGCCAATTCATCTCCGATGGGACCGACTCACTTGAACTGCCCTTTCCGCGAGCCGCTTGCTCCGACAGATGAAAACAACGATTGGTCGAACTATCTTTCGCCGGTCGAACGGTGGCTGACATCTGATTCCGCTTACACAAATTATGATATCGGAGGGTTGCCCGCCGATGATACTCTGGAAACGGTCGCAGTTGAATTGGCGGCGTCGAAAAGGGGAATTATCATCGCCGGGCCGTTGCCGTCCTGGCAAGAACATCGGAGTATTAGAGCGCTGGCAGACAAGTTGGACTGGCCGCTGTTGGCGGATATTTCATCAGGGCTAAGAACTTGCGGCGATTTCTCCGAGAATCTGATTTGCCATTCCGATCTTTATCTGCGCATTCCTGAGATCAGGGAGAGACCCAAAGCCGACTGCATTCTTCAATTCGGAGGAGTGCCGATCTCGAAGCATGTTCAGCGATACATGGCAGAATGCGGCGCCAGGTGGATTGTTGTGCAGAGCCATCCGGTCAGACAAGATCCGGCGCACGCAGTAAGTCATCGGATCGTCGCTGATCCGGAAACGTTTGCAGAAGCAATGTTTGCTCACGTAGACGAAGGCAAATCGGAACTGAAAGATGTTTTCTTGTCAGCCGATCAACTGACCGCAAAGGTTGTGAATGATTACGTAGCGTCATCTGCGGATCAACCACTTGAGTTGGCGGTTGCTCCCGAAATATTCCGGCAAAGCGGACAGGAGCGCGGAATCTATCTGGCGACAAGTATGCCGATTCGGGATGCTGATTCATTTGTATCGCAGTGTCAGACAAGGATTCACGTAGCGGCGAATCGCGGTGTCAATGGTATCGATGGCACGGTGGCAAGCGCCGTCGGACTTTCCGAAGGTCTGCAATTGCCGGTGACACTGCTGACCGGCGATCTGGCGCTGTTGCACGATCTCAATTCGCTGTCGTTAGTGAGCCGCGCGAAGCAGCCGATTACGATCGTAGTAATCAACAACAATGGCGGAGGCATTTTCTCATTCCTGCGCGTGGCAGACGTCAAAGATCATTTTGAGCCGTATTTCGGCACGCCGCACGAGATGACATTCGAATATGCCTCGCATCAATTTGGTATCGGCTACAGCAGGGTGCGTTGCCTGTCGGAGTTTGCCAAGGCGATGAACGAAAGCTACCTGATCGGCCAGTCAGGGATAATTGAAGTGACTACCGACCGCAGTCGGAACTTCGAGCAGCATCAACAAGTCTGGCAACTTGTTGCCGACGAAGTCCGCAGGGCTCTGGCGCCCAATTAAGCAACGCACTCATGAAACTGCATTATCAGACACTGGGGAATCCGAAGGCACCGGCACTTCTGTTTCTTCACGGATTTCTGGGCCTTGGTACGGATTGGCAGGAAATCGCCGAAGCGTTTGCCGCCGATCACTATTGCATTCTGCCGGATCTTCCGGGACATGGATTGAGCAAGCTGGCGTCGCCGGATACTCAGCCGAGCATGAAAGCTGCGGCTGACTCTCTCATGGAACTGGCTGACGATCTAAGGGTAGATCGCGTGACCATCATTGGCTACTCGATGGGTGGACGAATCGCGCTCTACTTTTCTCTCAAATTTACCGACCGCGTCCGAGCGGTGGTGCTGGAGAGCGTCAATCCCGGAATTCCCGACGCGCGTGAACGCCAGGAACGGGCAGACCAGGACGATCAACTGGCGCTGTTGCTTGAGCGTGATGGCTTGGCTAAGTTCCTGGATGATTGGTACAAGGCGCCGCTGTTTGCATCATTGCAGCGTGATCCTGGGCGACTGGCGACACTGAAGCAAACGCGTACAGGCCACGATCCGCGTTCAATTGCACTTTCGTTTCGAGGTCTCAGTGTCGGAAGGCAACCGTCACTATGGGATGAATTGGACTCGCTGCCAATGCCTGTGCTGGTCGTCGCCGGTGCTCTCGACGAGAAGTATTCCCAAATCGCGGAGGAGACCGTGAGGCATCTTCGACATGGTAGCCGGGAAATCATCGCAGAGGCCGGTCACAATGTCCATTTCGAGCGTCCGCAGGAATTCCTTGCGCGACTGCGCGATTTCTTTAATGATATTAGTGCTTGAGTTCGCAAAATCGATTCAGGGAGATAGAAGCTATGAGCGCAATAAAGTGGGTTAAGGCCGGCGACTACAAAGACATCGAATATGACAAGGCTGCGGGTATCGCGAGAATCACGATCAATCGCCCGCAGGTACGGAATGCATTTCGGCCATTAACAGTCAAGGAGATGTCGGTCGCGTTTGAAGATGCGCGAGAGGATTCTAAGATTGGAGTAATCATTCTGACGGGCAAGGGGAAGGAGGCGTTTTGCTCGGGTGGCGATCAGAAGATCAGAGGCGACTCGGGATACAAGGATGAGTCGGGCGTGCATCGCCTCAACGTCCTGGATTTGCAGCGGCAAATTCGAACACTGCCGAAGCCGGTAATCGCGATGGTGGCCGGATATGCTATTGGTGGCGGACAAGTGCTGCATTTGATGTGCGATCTCACGATTGCGGCCGATAATGCTCGCTTTGGCCAGACCGGTCCGAAGGTCGGCTCTTTCGACGGCGGTTACGGCTCCAGCTACCTTGCGCGAGTTGTCGGGCAGAAGAAAGCGCGCGAGATTTGGTTTCTCTGCCGGCAGTACGATGCCCAGCAGGCATTGGCAATGGGACTGGTAAATCAAGTGGTGCCGTACGAAAGGTTGGAAGAAGAAACCGTTCAGTGGTGCCGCGAAATTTTGGCGAACAGCCCACTGGCAATACGTTGCCTCAAGGCCGCGCTGAATGCCGACTGCGACGGTCAGGCGGGGTTGCAGGAACTGGCAGGCAATGCGACGATGATGTATTACATGACCGACGAAGCACAAGAGGGGCGCAACGCTTATGTCGAAAAACGCAAACCGAACTTCTCGAAATTCAAGCGCAACCCCTGAGCGCGCAGCAATGACAGAGACCGAACGACATTACAGCAAGCTGCAGATTTGGCTCTTGGCAGCTCGTCCCAAGACGCTGCCGGCCTCATTGACCCCGGTGATAATTGCGGGCGCGCTTGCGATCTCCGACCATGTCTTTCATTTGCCGTCGTTTGTGGCGGCGCTGATCGGCGGACTGCTGATACAGATCGGCACGAATTATGCCAACGACTTATTCGACTTCAAGAAGGCAGTTGATACGCATGAGCGGCTGGGGCCGCTGCGTGTCACGCAGGCGGGGTTGGTGACAGAAACGCAAATGCGCGCGGCGACGGTGATCGTCTTCGCGCTGGCGTTTCTGGTTGGCCTTTATCTGGTAAGCCGGGGCGGACTTCCGATTGTCATAATCGGATTGACATCGATACTCTTCGGCGTGCTGTACACCGCCGGACCGTACCCGCTCGGATACATCGGACTCGGCGAAATATTCGTGCTTGTCTTCTTTGGGTTCGTGCCGGTAGCCGGGACGTATTATGTCATGGCTATCAAAGTAAATTGGCAGGTCATTGCGACCGGCCTGGCGCCGGGGTTGTTGTCAGTTGCGATTTTGGTAGTCAACAATCTGCGTGATGTCGACACCGATCGTGCGACCGGCAAACGGACCCTGGCGGTGCGATTCGGCAGGCGATTTGCGCAGGCGGAATATATTGTGGCTATTGTCCTGGCGATGTTGTACGCGCCGGCGCATTATCTGATATTCCGTACGCATCCGGGGGCAATGCTCTCGTGCATTACGATTCTGGCCGCAATTCCATTGATCAAAGTTGTCCAGAGTGAGTCTGCCGGCGCGGCGCTCAATGAAACACTGGCGGGAACGGGACGGCTCCTGCTGTTGTTCGGAGCATGTTTCTCGGTCGGCTGGCTGTTGCGATGATCAACAGGATCGAGATTGCCGAATACCGGGTGCCGTTACGTACTCCACTGGTCACTGCCGTCGGCACGATCAGGAACAGACAGGGATTGATCATTAGAGCCGAGACCGACGCAGGTTTGATCGGCTTGGGCGAGATCGCGCCTCTTGAAGGTTTTAGCGTGGAAGCTCTAAATGATGTCCGCGCGACAACGATAACAATGGTGCAACGATTGCGCGGCAAGTTGGTACCCGAGTCGCCATCACAGGCGCACGATATCTGCGGGGAACTGCTGAAAGACCCGGCGATGCCTCCGAGCGTTTGTTTTGGATTGGAGACGTTGCTTGGTGACCTGGCATCACAAAGGGCGGGAATGTCGTTGTCCAGGTGGCTCAATCCTCGCGCGGTTGCTGAGGTGCCCGTAAACGCCGTTGTGTCAGGATCATTGTCTGAAATCAGGAAACAGATTGAACTCAAGTTGCCGCGAGGATACCCGGCATACAAGCTCAAGGCAGGAACCACAGATCGGGAGGATGACCTTGCCAGGATTGCGCTCTTGCGAGATAGTGTCGGTGATGGCATCCGGATTCGCCTGGATGCAAATCGATCATTCGATTTTGCTCAGGCGGCCAGTCTTCTAGAGAGCGTCCACAAATATAACATTGAGTACATTGAGGAACCGTTACAAACTGGATTGCATAAACGGCTGGCGCCGTTGCGGGCGCAGACCGGCATGCGTATTGCACTTGATGAGACATTGCTCGACTCCCGCGTGGGAGAACAGAGCTTCAATATCCTTGATCGGGCGTTCTGGTTTGCTGGACAGCAGGCATTTGACGTCGCCATTATCAAGCCAACAATCGCCGGTGGAATCGTGTCGATGATTCGACTGATAAGTGAATTGAAAGGCCACGGAATCGAGTCGGTTATCAGTTCGGCGATTGAGAGTGGTGTTGGTCTTGCGGCGAATCTGCATCTGGCAGCGGCGCTCGGACAAAACGTGCTGCCGTGCGGATTGGACACGCTGGATTTGTTGTCTGATCCACTGATTTTGGAGTCGCTGCCGATAGAAAGGGGCTGTATAAGAGTGCTCGACAGACCCGGTCTCGGAGTGACGATTCCGAATTTCAGAGATAATCCCCGTCTGAAGGTCATCGCGTGATTATTACCTGTCCCGTGCACGATGCGGCGGCGCGATGGCCGAAGGAGATCGCCATCAATTCCGGGGACTCAGCCACATCGTTTTCCGAGCTCGAAAGTCGAGTCGTTGGGCAGGCGCAGCTGTTTCGCCAACTCGGAATCGATAAGTGTGACCGCGTGGCGATACTCGCCCCGAATTCGCTTGAGTATGTTCTGGCTCTATTGTCACTGCCGCGAATCGGCGCGTCGGTCGTGCCACTCAACCGGCGGCTTAATCCGAAAAGCTGGCAGACTCAAATTGAACTCGCTCACGTCAAAATGCTGCTCACGGGTGTGCACACTGGCGAAGATTTCAAGCATAGCTCGGTGCCTGTGTACACAATTGGCGGCCAAGATTCTCGCAATCCTCTGAGAGAAGTTCAACCTGTGGAAGAAATTCCGACTGAGATCGAAACCGATCGGGAGGCGACGATAGTTTTAACCTCCGGCTCCTCCGGAGAGCCCAAGGGAGTGATTCTAAGTTACGGTAATCATTACTTCAACGCCCTCGGTTCCAATGAGAATATACCTCTGTTTCCCGGTGATTGCTGGCTGTTGTCGCTGCCGCTTTTTCATGTCGGCGGAATCTCGATTGTGTTCCGAACGCTCCTGGGTGGCGCCGCGATGAGGATTGCCGAACACTTTGAAATGAAAGAGACCAATTCGCAGATCGATACCGGGAAGGTAACGCATCTGTCACTCGTGCCGCAAATGCTGGCCGGTTTACTACGCGAGAGACAAGGACGGCCACTGCCCCAAACGCTCAAGACAATTCTGCTTGGCGGCGCACCGATACCGATGAATTTGCTGGACAAATGTCGAAAACAGAAATTACCAATCTTGACAAGCTACGGATTGACTGAAGCGGCCTCTCAGATTTGTACGCTCAGTCTTCGAGACGGCTCTGACCGACTGGATACTGTTGGAAGGCCGCTCAGGTATCGCGAAGTGAAGATAGTCGATGATAAGGGTGCAACGTGCGCTCAGGGGACCATCGGCGAAATCGCGATCAGGGGCGAAGTCCTGTTCAAGGGTTATCTCGGAGACGAGGGATCCCGTACCTTCGATGGAGATGGCTGGTTTCGTACGGGCGACATGGGAAGTCTGGAAGGGGACGGGTATCTCACAGTTCAGGGACGCAAGGATGACATGTTGGTGTCTGGAGGTGAGAATATATTCCCGAGGGAAATTGAAGTTGTCGCCGAGTCGTTTCCGGGTGTCACAGCGTGTGCAGTAATTGGTGTGCCAGATGAAAAGTGGGGTCAGAGGCCGGTGCTATTCTTCGAGTCAACTACCGAAAACTCTGGCGTAGTTGTTGAAATGAGAAGCTTTCTGCGCGAACGTATGCCCGGCTTCAAAGTCCCCGAGGCAATAATTCGCGTAGATACACTACCACGTATAGGCATCGACAAGATCGACAAGTCGAAGCTCTTGACACTTTACTGCGAGAAGAGAGGGAGCTAAGGGGCAGATTGGAAAGCTTCTAATGCCAGCCGAAGCTTCTTCGGAAGTTCGATCTTTTCCTGGGTGAGCTTCTTCGCGGTTACGTGAACAGTCTTGGAGGCGCCGGCAAGATGTCCTTCGGAATTGAATAATTCGTACTCCAGTACGAACGAGGTCCGCCCAATCCGGGCAATCTTCAGAACAATAGCAAGCTGGTCGCCGTCGTGCAACGGCAACAAATACTGGGATTCGGCATGAACAATGGGAATGATAAAATCTTCGCTGCGAAGTACCGACTCGATTGAGACACCAATATGCTGCATGAATTCCTCATAGGTGTCATGGGCAAACAGGAATTGATTGGCGAAGAACAAAATTCCCGCCGCATCGGTATCATGCAGACGCACCTGAAATTGTCGTTTGTACGTAGCCATAGGTACCATTTTACGACATAGACCGGAGCGGACAACAAAAAATCTTGAGAGATCGCGCTCTGGGCTGCCGATCACATCAGGTTTCTGGTTGTCGCAGCTTTCGCTATCAACTAGATTGCCTCAACACCGGAGGGAATAGGATGCCGATTCGTCGAGTCATATTGATCAGTCTGATTTTGTTCTTAGTGCAGCCCGCGATTTGCGGTGACTTGCTGGATCAAGCGTTGTCCTCTGTCGGCAAGACCAAGGCAGACCTCGGATACCGCCCGAAAGGTTATTGGAACCGGTACCCGTACGAAATCCCTTACAAATTACCGGCCTTTGACGATCTGCTGGCCGAGCCGCTGAAGGTCTATGACTACAGCCAGTCAATGAAAAGCTCAGCGATGCAACTAATGGTCGACTCCATCTTCTGGAATGTTTCGAATTCGTCGTTGTATCAAATGAGCTATTCCTTGTGCTGGGAGCGCAAAATCGGCGGATTCCGCAACTACTCTGCCAATCTGATCGACACGGTGGCTTCGTCGAAACCGTTGCTGACCGCTATCGAGCGAATATATGCGGCCTGCGGCGCTGATATGGAATACCGAACCTTCGGCAGTAAGAGCGACGGCAATGTCTCAGTGAAGGAATTTGACAGTTTAGCGGCCGGAATTGACCCGCAAATTCAACAGATTCTTGCCGTCTGGCTGGTCAATCTTCTGGACGCATACAAGTACCGTCAATTGGCATTTCGCAACGTGCCCGACAAGATTGTCGAGGAGCTTGACCGGATCAACGATCTTGACGCCACGCAAGGCGATGGCCAGGTGTATTATCCGCAATTCGATGACTGCGCCCGCCTGATTGACTGGCAGTCACTGGTATATGCGTCTTTCAAGGCGACGGCCGCGACCGATATTGCGGCCAAGAAGCTCAAGCCGCTACGCGATCGCGGCAAGAACATCAAATTTCGTATCGCCACACCACTCGGAATGGTATTAGTTAATGGCTCAAGTGATGACTTTGTAGCTGCGGGGGACTTTCTGTTAATCTGCGATTTCGGCGGCAACGATAGATATCTGGCGGGTGGTGGAAGCAAGCCACAATTGCCGATCAGCGTACTGGTCGATCTTGGCGGCAACGATGTTTATGGTGATAGCACGACATCACGCCAGTTTGGATACGGCGGTTGCGGAATCGGCATCTGCGTCGACGTCGATGGCGATGACGTATATCGTGCCGAGCGACTCTCACAAGGAGTGGGGATCTTTGGCACAGGCGTTATTTGCGATTTCGCGGGCAAGGACGATTATCGCCTAACGGTTTCGGGACAGGGTTGCGGGTATTTTGGCGTCGGCATGCTGGTTGATCGCGAGGGAGATGACACCTACTATCTCGCGGGCGACGGACAGGGCGTCGGCGGTGTCGGTGGCGGTATCGGAGTTTTGGTCGACTATTCCGGCAACGACCATTACACTGCGGAACCGTTTGCGAGCGTAAACAACAGGGGAGATTATCATTCGCAGGGAAAGATCAACGCCAACAATGCGCAGGGCTGGGGCGGTGGACGGCGCGGCGATGGTTCCGACGGACATAGTTGGGCCGGTGGTTTGGGTGCGTTGATAGATTGTAACGGTGACGATGAATACTACTCCGGCAACTGGACGCTGGGCGTCGGTTATTGGTTCGGCATCGGAGTTCTTTACGATGTCGCCGGCAATGACGTTTACCGAAGCTGCTATTTCACGCAGGCGTCGGGGGCACATTACTGTATCGGAGCACTGTTTGATGAATCAGGGAACGACAAGCACGAATTATTCGAAACGGCGGGCGCTGGCCTTTCGTTCGGGTGGGACTTTGCTGTCACTCTGATGGTCGATTGGGCGGGAAATGACTCTTATACCGGCAAGATCATTTCCATTGCCAACGCTCAGATTCGTTCGAATTCCTTCCTGTTTGACTTCGGCGGTGACGATCTTTACCAACTTAATGCCGGAACCGACGGAATGGGCGATGCGTCTTTTCGCGACGACTACCGCACACCGCGACCCACGGTGCCGTTTACATGGTATGCGCAGTCATACGGTGTGCTGATCGACGTCGGGGGAAAGGATCGGTATCTGGATTATGTTGATTCCACCAAGACAACTCAGACTCGAAGCGGGTGCGGAGATAATGCGACCTGGTTCAGACCGGCGCGCGACTCGAAGAATTTCGGATTTGGCAACTACGGCCTTGGTATTGACTCCGATACTGGAACCGTCAATGAGATGTTTATTTTCAAGCAGTAGATCGCAGCCTGCGAGACTAAAATGAGCTACGTCGAGCTAAGAGACATCGTCAAGAGTTTCGACAACAATCAGGTAATCCCGCGACTCAACCTGACGATCGAATCCGGCAAATTGACCGTATTACTAGGTCCGTCGGGTTGCGGCAAATCGACCTTGTTGCGATTGATCGCCGGACTGGAATCACCTGATGCGGGTTCAATCATTGTCGACGGCGAGGATATCACGACCGTGGAACCGAGAAAACGCAATGTGGCGATGGTGTTTCAGAACTATGCCCTCTATCCGCACTTGACGGTTCGAGAGAATTTGGCGTTTCCGTTAAGTGTCGCCAAAGTGGAGAAGCAACAAATAGACGATAAAGTCGGAGTCGCGGCGAATCTGCTTGGCCTGACTTCCATGCTCGACCGTTACCCGAAAACGCTTTCAGGCGGCGAACGTCAGCGCACGGCCGTGGGCCGGGCGATCATTCGTGATCCACGTCTGTTCCTGTTTGATGAACCGCTATCGAACCTCGACTTCCAATTACGTAACCAGATGCGCGGTGAAATAAAATCACTGCAGCGCCGCCTGGGCAAGACGATGATTTATGTGACTCATGACCAGACCGAAGCCATGACGATGGCCGATTCGCTGGTGGTGCTGGAGAAAGGCAGAATCATGCAGCAGGGTACGCCGGATTGCGTCTATCGTCGGCCGGCGAATGTCTTTACGGCACGCTTCATCGGCTCACCCCCAATCAACATACTTCGCGGCAGAATTAGCGGAGGAGTTGTGACATTCAATTCGGTTTCCGAGCCGGCTGGCAAACTGGACGTTGCCGAAGGTGAATATCTCATCGGAATCAGGCCGGACGATCTGACCGTCTCGGCGAGCTCAAAAGGAACGCCTTTGACAGTTGAGCGCATGGAATTTCACGGCTCCGTGACCTATATTTTCGGCCGCATTGGTGATCAGCCGGTGATCGCGCGGGGCGGCGGCGAGATGTCCGAACAGGGATCGAATGTCCATGTTGAATTCAAACCCGAAGCGCTTCATCTATTTAATGCGAAGAACTACGAACGCGTGGCTCCCTGATCTCAATTCTGCCCTTCCGAAACCCCAAAGTTGCTATGTATGAATGACAGATTAGCCGCGTCAATACAGATCGGGAAAGCGCTTGACTAGATCGGCATTGTCCTTATCTTGGCGGTCGAAATGATGCGCAGAAAGTGAGGAGCGAAAATGGCAGAGCAAATCAGCGCGGAAGTAATGAACTACATTACGATGGGCATTCAGGCCGAAATTGCGGCTTACGTATTCTATAAAGTTGGATCGGGCAAGGTCGGCGAAGGCAAAGTGAAAGAAACGATGCTGCATTTCGCCGGTGAAGAGCGAAAGCATTTTCTCACTCTCGAACATCATTATGACCAGTACGTCCGTTCCGAGAAATGGGTTACCTATCGCGACATTATGAGCCGCGAAGGGCTTCCGGAGATTGATGAGTCGATGGGCGAAAAGCATGTCAAGCGGATCGAGCGCCTTCGCAAAGCGAGCGCGATGATGGATGTGTTGCAGATTGCGCTGGAGTTGGAGAAGGAAGCTTACGCTCTCTATTCGGACGCGGCCAAAGTGGCAGCTGCCGCCGATCTGCGAAAAACTTTCGATTATCTTGCGAACTTCGAGCTCGGACACGTTCGTAGTGTTGAGGAAATGATCGCGTCGGCGGGTAAGTAGAATTCTCCCTCAGATTCGCCGACTCAGACTGGCGTTGCAACGATATGAACGAACCGCACAAGATGTACCTGGGCGGCGCCTGGGTAACTTCCGACAGAACGATTGAAGTAACCTGCCCCTATGACGGATCGGTGGTCGGCAGAGTCTGTTCCGCCTCAAGGCAGGATTATACCAAGGCCATTGATCTGGCCGAACAGGCATTTCTGCAAATGCGGAAGTTGGCATCTTACCAGCGTGAGAAGATTTTGCATCAAATTGCGTCCGGTGTCGAAAGCAATGCGGAGAAACTCGCGCGCTCGGTGTCTTTGGAAATGGGGAAAGTGATTCGTGATTCGCGCGCTGAAGTGGCTCGCTCCGTCAGCACGTTTCGTGTTTCGGCCGAGGAGTCCAAACGCATCGGTGGGCAAGTTCTCGACCTCGACTGGCTTCCCGGCCACGAGCAGCGCACCGGAATCGTGCGGCGATTCCCGATCGGTGTGATTGCCGGAATCACACCCTTTAACTTCCCGATCAACCTGATTGCACACAAGATCGGGCCGGCGATCGCGGCGGGGAATACAATAGTCCTCAAACCAGCGTCAAAGACCCCGATTATCGCACTAATGTTGGCAGAGATAATTGACCAGACTGACTTGCCGAAGGGCGCGGTCAGTATATTGCCCGGCTCATCGTCGGATGCGGCTGCACTTCTCGAAGATGAGCGGGTCAAGCTCGTTTCGTTTACCGGTTCGGCTGAAGTCGGTTGGCATCTCAAACAGCATTGCGGGAAGAAGAAGATCGTCCTTGAGCTTGGCGGCAACGCGGGTGTGATTATTGCTGATGATGCCGATCTCGATCTGGCGGTCAAGCGCTTGCTGTTCGGTGGTTTCTCCAGCAATGGCCAATCCTGCATATCAGTGCAACGCGTTTTTGTGCACGACAAGATTTATGACGAATTCATAAACAGACTCTCGGCCATCGTGAAGGGACTGAAGATCGGTTCCCCACTGGCGGAGGACGCGGACATCAGCGCCATGGTTGATTCTCAATCCACAGCGAAAGTCAAAGCGTGGATTGACGAGGCCGTAGCGAAAGGCAGCAAGATCGTTTGTGGCGGAAATGTCCAAGATGGCGTGTTGATGCCGACAATCCTTGCCGGTGTAACCTCGGACATGAAAGTTTGCGCGAACGAGGTATTCGCCCCGCTGGTGTCGATCGCAAAATATCGGGAATTCAAGCAGGCCGTGGCTGAGATCAACAACTCGATCTATGGACTACAGGCCGGTGCATTCACCAACCGGCTTGACGATATCATGTATGCCTATGAAGAAATTCAGACCGGCGGCGTGATAATCAACGATGTACCCACTTACCGGGCTGATCAGATGCCCTACGGCGGCGTCAAAGATTCCGGCATGCAGCGTGAAGGAGTTCGCTACGCCATCGAAGACATGACCGAGACCAAACTCCTGGTCATCAACCTCAAGAAGTAATCGCTTCCGCCTATTTGCACCCGGCGCACGGCTGGGACCCACCCGCGAAGATATAGCTTATCAAATATACGGCGTCTGAGATATCGACGGCGTTATCGCAGTTGGCGTCAGCCGACATCAGCGGGTTGGGGGCTTCCGCACCAGCGAAAATGTAGCCAATTATTCGGACAGCATCTGAAATGTCAATACCCGCCGAACCATCGGCATCACCACAGACGTAATCACAAGCATCTCCGATACCATTGTGGTTAGCGTCCGCCTGATTCGGATTGGCGATATACGGACAATTGTCACAGGCATCACCTACACCATCGTTATCACTGTCATATTGCGACGCATTTGCCACGGTGGGGCAGTTGTCGGGCGGACAGAGATTCGCAGGATAGCCCGGGTTGCCGAAGCCATCGTGGTCGGTGTCGGTGCAGACGTCGCAGACGTCACCGTAGGCATCTCCGTCAGCGTTGGCCTGATCCTTGTTATAGTCGTTGGGGCAGTTGTCGCATTCATTACCGACGCTGTCACCGTCAACATCCGCCTGAGTCGGATTGTAGATAGTTGCGCAAATATCGCAAGCATCTCCGATTCCGTCGTTATCGCTGTCCAACTGCGCGGGATTAGGCGTTGCCGGACAGTTGTCACTGGCATTCGGAACGCCGTCATTGTCCAGGTCATTTCCCTGGCATTCATCCGGAATCTGGTCATGATTTATGTCGAGAGAGAAGCCGGCAGCAATGTCGCACAAGTCGAGCCGTTTGTTGCCGTTGCAGTCGGTAAGTGCCTGCGGTCGAAATGCTATGCCCGTCGGATTGACGAGTCCGCTGTTGGTGCCGCGTACGAAACGACGGTAAAAACGTCCGCTGGGGACATACTCAATCACTTGCGGGACCACGCCGCCCTTATAGTTTTCCGTGACGAAGACATCGCCGTTGGGACCAATCACTATATCCCACGGATCTTCAGGCGCCTGTACATCATTGAAAACTCTCGAGAAGGTACCGGTGAACAGACTATACAGAAGAATCTGATTGCTGCCATAACTGGTTACCAGCATGCTATACGCACTCAGAAACGCAATGCTCCGTGGCGAACTCAGTCCGCCCGAACCGGTCGTCACCACAATCTTGACAAAAACGCCGGTCGTGCCGCTGTATTCTAACACCTGATTATTGGAGCTGGTGACATACAGATCGCCGTTGGGGCCGAATGCCAGCCCGTATGGTTGCGAGAGGCCGCCTGAGCCGGACGCCACGAAGGTTCCGACAAGAGCGCCCGTCGCTCCGTTGTATTTGACAACGCTGTTGGTGCCACGGCTTGATACATAGAGGAAGCCGTCGGGACCGAATGCTACTCCGCTTGGGCTCGACAACCCGCCGCTTCCCGCGGGCACAAACGCTGTGATCGTGTTGTTGTCGACATTGAGCCGAAGAATGTTGTTTCCGCCTGTATTGGCGATGTACAGTTGCCGGTCTGAGCCAAAGGCGACGTCGGAGGGATTGTTGACCAGTCCCGCTGCCAGGTTCTGAATTGGATAGCCCGAGACGGCGTGGAATTCGCGAACCCAGTTGCTCTGGTCGGCGACATAGAGGTTGTATTGCCGCTGCATGTCAATCCAATCGGAAACGCTGTTGCCGTCGCAGTCCTGACATATATCCGGTACGTTGTTGCGGTCGTAATCGTCCACTGTTCCGTCTGCAACTTCGGCGAAATCCGGCGTGCCGTTGGCATTGCAGTCTGGGTCACAACCGTCCGGGCGGTCGTTGCCATCGGCATCCGCCACCATACCGTTGGAAATCTCCCAGCTATCGGGAATCAGATTGGAATTGCAATCAGTTTCACACAGGTCTGGAATCCCGTTGCCGTTGACATCAGCGGCGCCATCCTCGATGTCGAGCCAGTCAGCAACGCCGTTGGCATTACAGTCCTGGCACTCATCGGGAACGCCGTCGCCGTTGACATCGTGTGATCGGCCGGTGGCGATATCGGTTACGTCAGATGTGTCATTGCCGTTACAATCGAACGGCATGCAGCCGCCCGAGTTCAGGTCCGCGTTGATAACTTGTTCCACCAGACGGTGCATAAACAGGTCGGTGTTGGAGGTGTACCCGGCGAATACGTGGCAGTAGCTCATAATTGTTCCGCGAGACGGAACGCCATTGCCGCAGTTGTCAATCGGAGGGGTATAGCCGTCGTGAGTGTGATAAGTTCCCAGAGCGTGTCCCATCTCATGGGCTACGACGATAACATCCCAGTTGCTGATGCTCGGGGTCGTCATGGGATTTGGGAAACTGCCGTTAAGAAATCCCGTGATGCAATAGGTCCGTCCCGGGCTGCAGGTGCCGGAGACAAACGAAACGCCGCCGTAACTCATGTCGCGCTGGCCGCTGAACATATCGATGATGTTGTAAGGATCGGGATTCATCTGCGACTGCCAGTAGGATTCGAACCCCCACAGGTCGTTAGCGTTGAAAGGCGCGCCGGTCGGCCACAGGCGCATGAATTTGACCAGCAGTTTGAGTTTTAGGTCGCGCATGTAGATGTCATTGACTGCGCCGATTACCGTCAGAATGTAGCTTTGTGCTGCGGGTGTGCTGTTGAACAACTGGTAGTAAAGCTGGTCTCCCTCGACAGCGATGGCTCCCAGCCGCAATCCGCGTATGAAGGAGCTCTCGTCTCTTGAAATTTCCGGAGGTATATATCCCGCAGGCAATTTTACGCCACAGAACTCGACGCCGTCGGGAAGGTCGAGCCCACCCTCTTGGTTGTGAATGACCAGTTCTCCGTCCCATCCCTTGGCCGCCTCTTCCGGCGATTGTGACACGAAGTAAGTCTCTCCGCTAGCCAGTCTGACGTATCCATTCGCAAAGCCATGCTCGGCGAACGCGAGGAAGACGTGAGTATTTGGGTCGCCGCCAACTGTGCCACGGTACAGCAAGACTTCAGGAATCGGCGTGGCGATATCACCGGACTTTGAACCGATGACGAATTGTGCGTTCGGGTCAATAATATTGAAACGCTCGACGTCGAGAGTAAGAAATTCGTTCTGCTTGATTTGAAGCTCTATCGACTGTGATTGCTGTCCGATCTTCAGCGCCTCGAAAGCCGCGTGATCCAGCCGCCCATGAACATAGGAGTCTGAGTGCGATGCCTTGTCAATAGCGAAGGGTCGAATTGCAGGCGACGCGCTCAATGAGGCCGTGAAGGATAATCCTATTAGGCAGCAAAGGCCTGCGAGCAGAGCCGATGTTGTCAGGTTAACTTTCAGTAATTTGATTGCGGCCATGGTCATTCCCTCATCGTCATTAACGGCTAGCCGGTAAGAAGCGTCATTTCAGTCGGCGGACTAACCCGCTCGTCATCTGTACTTAACGGCAGGTATTTATCTATCAAGAAATGGGCTTCTCTCCGGGCGAGCCGGAGAGAAGCCGGATACTGTCACAAGACGGATGCTACTTAAGCACGCAAGGCGCCGGGCCGCCGCCGAATATGTACTGAATCAGATACACGACGTCGGAAATATCGACCGAACCGCTGCAATCAGCATCGCCCAACGTGATTGGATTGGGAGCCGCACCGCCGCCGAAAATGTAGCCGATCAGGAAAACGGCATCCGAGATATCGATTGTTCCCGAACCGTCAGCGTCACCGCTCACGCGCACACTGAAGCTGTAAGGTCTGGTGGCGGAGCCACTGGCCGCATCTTGAAGAAGGGCGGTGAAGCTTACTGCGCCGGCACGTCCAAGCGTTCCGGACACGAGGCCGCCACTCGATAACGTCAAGCCGGTTCCGGAGAGACCGTTGTTCTGGTCGCTCCAGGTATAGGGAGGCGTACCACCCGAGGCCTGAAGCTGTTGCGAATATGCTTTGCCCAGCCAACTGTCCGGCAATGAACCGGTAAGGATTCCCAGGGCACTGCTCTGCACCGGCGGGAAAATGATCAAATCTACCCAGGCCTTGTCGCTGCCCTGAGACATCGACCCGTCCTTGACATACTCCCACAAGAAAATGTGATTGCCGGCCGTGACCGGGTAAGTTGCCTGCGTCCAGCCAACGGTACCCGACCATTGACCCTTCACTGATCCATCAATTGAAAATTTGAGCAGGTCCCAATTGGGTTCGGAGGAGACCTTGTAGTAGAACGATACATTGCCGTCGTTAAGCACGTTCAGTGCTGCCGACATCTTGGAGCTTTGAGAATGAGTGATCGGACCCGACTGAGCGCAATAGGTTCCCTCATACGGAGCGGACGTCACAACCGACCAGGGTTGTTGTCCCGTAAACTGCCAGGGGAAACTTGCGAAGTTGCCGGTCTCGAAATTCTCAATCGGACGGGCAAGCGTCATGTCGAATGAGATTGTGTCACGATAATTTCCATCAGCCGCGAGAATCAGTCGGAAAGTCACGACATGATTGTTCGGACAGGCCGGAGAGACGTTGAAACCGTATTGCGATATCGATGTGCCCGTGCCGCCAAATGCCGCGATGGTCGGGAACAGCGAGGTCGGCTGCGTGACAGTTATGTTTACGTCGGCCGTGGACAATGTGCCCTGCATATTTGACGCGTTGCTGCCACCGTCATTTTCCACCGAGATGTTCATAACCACGTTGTCACCCGGTCGAATCGACGGGGGAGCATTGTGGCTGAGGAAATTGACGATCGGATATGGCGACAGCGGCTGCATTTGGGCATTGAGCACCGTCTGGTTGAAATTCGTTACGGTGACATTGTTGATCGTCAATGGCACATAGTTGGTTGCCTCGAACTTCAGCGACCAGGTGCCGGGAGCAATCAGGCGATGAAACTCGCCGGTCACGGGATTGGAATAAACTTGAGAACTGTCGGCGTCGTGAGTCAATACAGTGACTCTGGCCCCCACCGGAAGGCCGGTCGTTGCACTGGTGGCCGTACCCTGAATGCCATATAGACCTTCTGATAACCAGTTAAGCAGGGATTTGCGCAAGTACGTCCACCACGCCGGCAGACTTGCGGCAGGAAGAAGCTTGGTAGATGATATTTCGATTGTGGCTTCGCGTCCATGCATGAAATATGTCATATAATCCTGGCGACCGCCGGTGACGCGATACCACGCATAGCCATTCGTAATACCGTTGTTCAGGTCTGTTAAGTAACCGGATGGAGCATAGACATGCACCGTGTCGGCGAAGCGGCGACTGATTTGTTGCCACCAGGTGTCGTCCGGATGCAGGCGCGACCAGGTGTCCCAGGGGTAGTTTACTACTTCGGCGCCACCATGGAAGTTGGCTGATAGAATGATGTGGTGAGCCGCCATGAAATTCATCATCGCCACCGTTTCCATCTGCCAGGTTTCTCCATCGGGGTGTTGGCCATCAGCAGGATCGGGGAAATTGCGGTTGAGATCGACGCTGTTGGCGTTGTAGCGCCAGGCGCCACTCACGCTGCCGTCGCCACCATGATAAGTGCCATCAGGATTCGAGAGCGGCGTGATGAAGATTTCCATATTGTCGATCATGTTGGTGATGCGGGGATCCGAGCCATACGAAGTCAGTAATGAATCAATCAACCTCAGTGTCATGACGTAGCCGGTGGTCTCGTCACCGTGCATTGAACTGGCATACCAAACCTCGGGCTCGGCTTCGTCAGTATTCACGTTGTCGGATATCTTTACTGCCAGCAATTGACGTCCCTGCGTTGTCGTGCCGATAGTTATGACCTTGCAGATGCCGGGATGGTTGTACTCGAATTGATTCATAATGTCGAGGTATTGCGTGTATGTTGGGTAGACGTCCCACGCCTGCGCATCACGAAGCGACTTCGCCATTTCCGGAACAATAAGCTCGCCCGGATTTGTCAGCATCGTGAGTGAATACCCCATCGACTGGAATTTGTCCAGACCGCGGTCGTTGGCATAGGCATAGACCTCGTTGCCCTTGACGTTGTCAATGGAGATAATCTTGGTGAGTTCGTCTAATTCTTTGGGTGACTGGATGTTAAACTTGAAGTAATACTGACTGGCCTCCGCTGCTCCGGCGACTGCCAAGCTCAACAGCGCCGCGAAGACCAAAAGCGTTAACTTTTTGGACATTGATGCTCCAATCGTTGCGGAAATGGTATGGCTCGATTAGGAAGAAAAACTTCACTGAAGTAAGTACCTTTCCTTGACAATATAACCCACGACGCAATTTAAGCAAGCCATTTCCGCAGTTGGGCTTGACATAAGCCGGTCGCTGCGCCAAATTCATCAGTCACTGGAATGAATCAGCCGGCAAGGAAGCTCCGCCGGTGCTCGTGTTCGCCGATGATGAAGTTGCCGCCCGCGCAGAGCGCGACGGCGAAGCTAAAGATTGTCAGAGTGTTAAGCGATGTCGTCTGAACTTCTTGCCACAATCAAGTCTTATCTGGATAGTCACGGTATTGTATACCGAGCGGCACATCATGAACCGACCTATACTTCCGAGCAATCTGCTCAAGCGCGCGGCGAGCCAATGAAAATCGGCGGTAAGGCGCTGGTCATGAAGATCGGCGAGGAATTCAAGCTGTTTGTGCTGAGTGGCGCGCTCAAGATTGATTCGGCTGCCATCAAGGAACATTTTCAGGAGAAGCGAACGCGTTTCGCCACGGTAGAAGAGCTTCAAGAATTGACCGGCTGTGTTCCCGGTTGCGTACCGCCGTTTGGGGAGCCAATCATTCATCTGCCGCTGTACGTGGATAATTCCATTCTCGCCAACGACCGCATTGCATTCAATGCCGGCTCACTGACCGATTCCATCATCATGGAAGTTGCCGATTATCTGCGATTGGCGAAGCCGACTATACTCGATTTCTCGCGAAACGGCTGAACGCCGCACCGCTTACTTGCAGCTACAGGGATGCGGTCGGTTGCCGAATATGTGGGCGATCAGCAGTATCGCATCGGATATGTCAACGGAGCCACCGCAATCCAGATCGCCTGACTCTATCGGATCCGGCGCCGATCCGTTGGCAAAGATGTACTGTATAAGATAGACCACGTCGGAAATGTTGATGTCATCACTGCCGTCGGCATCGCCGCACAAGTAGCTTGGAGCGGGTGGATCAACCACACTAAGACTCACGCTCATCGTATCGGTTCTCTGCGGCGTATCGGCGTCGAAACAAGCCACCGTGAAATAGAATGTCGCCCTGTAACTTGGTTTGCCGGTGATGGTGCCCAGCGTATCACCGGTGAACTCAAGTCCGTAGGGGACATCGCCACCGATGAATTGCCACGAATAAGGTTTGACGCCACCGACTGACCAGAATTGGTATGAATATGGCTTGTTATAGTAGGCGTCAGGAAGTGTGTAACTCTCGATGTGCATCTGTCCGTCACAGGCATCACCTACTCCGTCATTGTCTTCATCATACTGCTGTGAGTTAAAATCGCCGGGACAGTTGTCACAAACATCGCCGACACCATCGGCATCCAAGTCCGCTTGCATCGGGTTGCTGATAGCCGGACAGTTGTCGGTCGGACAGGTGCTGGCCGCATATCCGGGATCGCCGTAGCCGTCCTTGTCGACATCGGTGCATGCGTCGCACACATCGCCGATGCCGTCACCATCGACGTCCAACTGACCGGTGTTGGCAGTGGCCGGACAATTGTCGCAGGCATCCCCGAAAGTATCGCCGTCGCTGTCGAATTGATCGGGATTATGAACATAAGGGCAGTTGTCGGCGGCGTTGAGTACGTTGTCGTTGTCGATATCAGGATCGCACGCGTCACCCATTGCATCGCCGTCAACATTCTCCTGACAAGGATTGAAGGTGGTCGGGCAATTATCCACATCATCAGCCACTCCGTCACGATCACTGTCGAGTGACTTTCCATCCTCTACCGAAGCAAGTTTTCCATCCGGGTGACAATTCCGCCAACCGTTGAGCTTGTCGTTGATCCAGCAGTGAATGCGTCCCCACTGTTGCGGGCTGAATTCGCGATAACAAACGTCACCGGAATAGCCCATGTAATTCTGCGGATCAGTTTCGCCCCACGGCACACCGCTGCACTGATCGGTGCCGCCCGGAGGGCCGCATTGGTAACTCATAGGAGTTGGGTCAGTGTCCAGGCAAAAATCGCCGGTGGTATTGCCGTTCAGGTGGTCGGCGCGTTCCCAACAATCGGAACACTGTTGTACTTCCGTTACTCCATGGAACGTGTGCCATAACCCGAGATTGTGCCCAATCTCGTGCGTGAGCGTGCCTTCGCCAGCGCCGAAATAATTTGCGTCGAGCAGGATGCCGCCCATAGCGGTCATCGCCTGAGGATCCCAGGGAAACGTCCCCATGCCGATATAGCCGGTGTTGAGACCGGTAACAAACACGTTCAACTGGGAATCCGGCTGGTCGGCATATGTGGTTTTGATCCCGACTTCTTCGTTATCGGTGAAGGTGCGATATTGCGTGGAATTGATAAATGACGTTCTCGCAGTCCACTGGATACGCAGCGGCAGAAAGTGCGCATTCAGCGTCGCCAGCTGCGCATCTGCCTGTTCCTGTGTAGCGCCACAACTGGAGCCGTCGTCGTTACAGAAGATATTGAATTTGATCCGGAGCGTGATAATTGGATCACCCGGCGTCGGAATCAGCGAATCACGCAACACCGGATCGTCACAGGGACCTTCAGGAGGACAGGTAGGAAGATTGATTCCGAGCTTGGCGCGCTTGGCGTCATAAGCGTGCTGTGTGTTGCACCAGTCGCCGCCGTTATGGTAAATCCATTCCTTGAGTTGATCCTTGGGAATCGCCTTGAAATACTCCGGCAGTCTTCGCCCGAATATCCTCCTGGCTGGAATTCTGTGCGACAGCGTGCGAGGACGACAGCGCTGTACAAAACTGGAAAGCAATAAGAATGGAAATAGCGTGCTTTAGAATTGACTTCATTTATCGACTCACAATTCTCCGCATTGACGCGGAAACAATGGCAAGACACTTGGTATTGTATGTTCCGACCCCATTTTCGTAAGTCGTGAAAATATAACAGCTTACTGACGATTGTCAAGTGATATCCTGCCGGGAAATCGCCGGTAGTTACTCCCATGTCGTAGTCGGGTTTAGAAAGGTGCGGTCGATTACTTCGGCTCGAAGATTTTACCCGGATTGAGAATTCCCCTGGGGTCGAATACGCCTTTGATCTGACGCATGAGGTCAATCGACTCAGCATGTTCCAGACCAAATATCGCTTTGTGGCCGAGGCCGATGCCATGTTCACCGGAAATCGTACCGTCACATTCGATCGCTTTCCTGATGATCTTGCGATTAGTTTCGAGACCAAGCTGCCATTCCTCCGGCACATCCTTGCGCGCCAGGATCAGGGCGTGCAGCAGACCCATGCCGACATGTCCGAAGGCGTGAATAAGTAATCCGATTCCTCCGCCAGTTGCCGGCAGAACTGAACCATTTCCGGAAGTTTAGAAATCGGAAACGCGACATCGTTACGAATGATCGAATAACCCGGACGCCGCAACTTGATTGCGTTGGTTGTGTAGTGCCTGATTTCCCACGGATTTTGCCCGGAGGCCAATTCGAGTGGTACGCCACCCATATCGGCTGCAATTTCGGTGGCGGTCTGCGAGGTAGCATCAAGCACGGACGCGGGGCCGTGAATTTCGATGAACAGGCAGGGGGTCACCTCAAGACCATAGTTGTTGAGCAGGTTCAGTGCTTCAATAACATTGTGGTCCAGAAATTCCACTGCCGCCAAATCCAATCCGTAGCGCATCATTTCCGAGACCGTTTGTGCGGCCTCGTATTCCGACTTGAACTTGAACGCGATCTTGCGATTACCTTCCGGTATGCCGAGCAACTGCAGAGTGACAGAAGTTATCACTGCCAACGTTCCTTCGGATCCGGATATCAAGTCGATCAGGTTGTAGCCCGACGACCGTTTGATGGCGCGGTTGCCGAGCTTATGATTTCGTCCGGTGCCGTCGACTATCTCGAGCTCCAGCACGAAATCCTTTGTGCCGCCGTATTTCACCGAGTAGATGCCGCTGGCGTTCGTTGACACCATCCCGCCGATGGTAGCGACATCGGAGCTGCCGCCCGGTGAGGGTGGGAAGAACAGACTTTCGCGCTTGAGATATTCGTTGAGTTTGTCGTAGACGACGCCCGGTTCGACTTTGACCTGCAAATCCTCAGGCCAGATTTGAGTGATCTTGTCCATGCGGGAGACATCAAGAACGATTCCGCCCTTGATCGGGATGGCGCTACCTTCCAGGTCACTGCCGGCTCCGCGGGCGGTTACCGGAAGCGAGTGTTCATAGCAGTAAGATATCACGCGCGCGATTTCATCCGCGGTAAGTGTCTGCACGACCGCGGCTGGAAGCACCGGCTCCAGCGATGATTCGTCAATGGAGACTGATTCCAAAACGCTCGGGTTATCCGAAACTCGATCCGCGCTCACGATACTTTTCAAATCGTCAAGTATGCTCACTATCACCTCGTGCAGTGTCAACAAGTCTGCCTGCGTGTCACTATTCTATGAAATCGTTTTGCGAAATGCAAGCATGGGAACGGGCAATTGCCTGTTGCCATCTGGTATCGCTTGGGCTATTATGATTGCCGCAATGACAGCCGCAACCGCATTCCGCACTCGTACTTCATTACGACAGTCTACCCTGACCATATTCTTCTTGTTAATCTGTCTCTTGTCGTCGAATGCACTTGGACGTGCCACGCGCGAAAACCCTGCACCTAAGAATATGGTTCAGATCCAGCAACCGGCGGCGGCCAATGTAACTGAACGAGAAGAGATCGGCCGACAGCTTCCCCTCTGGAGTGGTCTGCCTTTTGTCGGAATTCTGCTTTCGATTGCGATAGTACCGTTGATGGCGCCGGCATTCTGGCATCATCATTTTCCGAAAATCTCGTTGTTTTGGGCGCTGATCCTGGCGATACCCCTCATCTATGCGTATCGAGGCGAGGGAATCTATGAACTGCTGCACGTCCTGTTGGCGGATTATGTACCTTTTCTCATTCTGATCGGGGGCCTGTTCATCGTGTCGGGTGGTATCTATCTCCGCGGTACGCTCGTTGGCAGACCGATCGTAAATACGTCCATACTTTTGATTGGAACGTTGCTCGCGTCGTGGATGGGAACGACCGGAGCCGCGATGTTGCTAATTCGCCCCCTCATTCGCGCAAACAAAGGGCGCAAGTACAAGGTGCATACGATTGTATTCTTCATCTTTCTGGTCGCGAATATCGGCGGTGGACTGACCCCACTGGGTGATCCGCCGTTGTTTCTAGGCTTCCTTCGGGGTGTGCCATTTTTCTGGACACTGAAACTATGGTCAATGATGTTGTTGGCTGCCGTGCCGTTGCTGATTGCGTATTTCATTGTCGATAGTGTCTTGCTGCGCAAGGAAGGCGCGAAAGATGTGATCGACTCGGATCAAGGCGAGAAACTGACAATTCTCGGATGGCACAATTTGCTGCTTACTCTCGGAATTGTCGGGGCGGTGCTGATGTCGGGAAGTTTATCGCTGGGCAGCTTCTCGCTTCTCGGAATTCAATTCACATATCAGTCGGTATTGCGCGACCTGGCCATTGCGATTCTGGCGATTGTCAGTCTCGTTACTACCCGAAAGGAATATCGCTCTGCCAACGACTTTACCTGGGAGCCGATCCGCGAAGTTGCCATCCTGTTCTTCGGAATCTTCGTTACTATTTCCGCGCCGTTGTTGATCCTGCGAGCCGGCCAGAACGGCGCGGCTGCGTTTTTGGTAAATGCAGTTGACACTCCGGCGCGTTTCTTCTGGGCATCGGGAGGGCTGTCAGCATTCCTGGACAATGCGCCGACTTATTTGACATTCTTTAATCTGTCGCTGGGCAATCTCGGCATCAATCCTGCCGACGTTACCAATATCCTCAGCAGCAACCTGGCGCATTCCGGTGCAACGCAATTCGTGAAGGAACTTCTGGCCATATCGACCGGTTCAGTATTCTTTGGCGCCATGACATATATTGGTAACGCACCGAATTTCATGGTGCGCTCCATTGCCGAGGCGTCGCGCATACGTATGCCGAGCTTCTTCGGGTACATGCTCTGGTCGATTGGCATTCTGGTGCCGATCTTCATTTTGATAGACGTGGTTTCGTTTATCTAGAGGAGGAATTCAGAATGTTCAAAAAGATACTCTGTCCCACCGAACTGGGCGAACGATCGATAGCTGCAATCAGCTACGGTGTCAAACTCGCACGATTAAGCGGAGCCGAGTTGGTGTTGCTGAATGTCCGCCCGGAATTTATGGACAAGAAAGAGATGATTATGCTGCGAGTGTCGCGGCATGATTTTGTGGCCGATGAAAGTGATACCGCGGTTGCCGCACAGAAGATCATGGAAACCGAATTGCGGCAGGCGGGTGGCGAAGACATTCCGCATCAGTTTCTCATACGCGAAGGCGATCCACACAAGGAGATTCTTGAGGTAGCTGAGCAACTCGGGTGCGACTTGATAATACTAACCACCACGGGTCGCGATCACTTGCTGGAGCATATCAAGGGAAGTGGCGCCGAGCACATTGTGGCCGCCACGCATGTGCCTGTACTGGTGCTTCCGATCAGCTGAATTGTGTGTAATAGAAATTCGGCGAATAGGGAGTTAAGAAGGGGAATCAGTCTTGGGCGTTTGCGAGGCGCTGCCTTTATCGGCCTCTGCTGCCTCTGCATCGATCGCATCCATCTTGGCTTTCCAGTCGGCCTCGAGATGTTTGGGCACGCGAAAACCGACGATCGATGATTTGACACGGAATCCAAGAGTCTGCGTCTTCAAGTATTCTTTCTTCAGTTTATTGAACAGCTTTTCCTTGCGGCGCGCGATGGCGTCGAAAAACTCTACCCGCAGCAGCAGCATCTCCAGAGTCTCACGGCGTTCCAGCATCTGTCGCAGCGTGTCGTAATCTTTGAGATTGAATATTGACTGGACGATCGGCTCAAAGAAAACCATTGCCTGCGAACCGATGTAATTCAGCGGTTTGACCGATTCCAGCGCCATGATCGCGGGCACCGTCATCTTCCAGTAGACCACTTTCTTTGCGAGCTTGTCGAGGAGCTCTTTCTCGTGATCGGAGTACTTGTCGGCGGCGCGCATGTCGTCGGCGGAGTTCAGTGGAAAGAATCCCATAGTATCGGTTCAACCTCGGATGCTGGTCAGTCCTTTTCAGGGACGTAGTTTATTTTTTGCCGGACGATTGCCATCACCTGATCCTTGTTACCGGCAAATCGCACGTACAGGCCGCGGAAATTTTCCAGTCGTGACGGCCCCGGGAAAGGTGATAGCAGAACACCGTTCTTGTCAGTATAATATGATCGGTATTGCGACCAATCCTTTTCTACTTTGTTCACGATGTAGTTCACACGAATTTTCGAATTCGTAAATTCGAAAGTCGTCGACGTGAAGAATTGTGTGAGCGATCCGTATAGCAACAGCGCGGCCATGACTGTGAACAATGGTGTTTTCGTAAGAAAGTAAACGATCGCTACCAAAAGCAGAAGAAGAGCTATTACGCCCACCGTTAATGTGGGTCGGGTCTTAGCCGGATGCGTGGACCAGGTCAACAGCGGCGTTTCCGGCACTGCCGGCGCGGTAGCGCTCCCTGAATTTTGCGACGATTGTTCAGTCATTCCTATACCAGCCGGTTCGACTACTTCTCCGGCTCAGGATGATAGCGCTCCTTGCGGATGCGGGAGATTTCATCGAGAAGTTCCTGCCCCTGGATCAGTTGTTTCTTGATCAACAGACTCACGAGTGCTTCCTGCGCCAGATTATTCGAAAGCGTCAATTCCTCGAAGGTGATACAGTGCTCTACGCCGTCAACCACCATTTTCATAGCGATGTTTGGTTTCTGCTGATCCGTCATTTCTTTTCGCCTTTCAACATTACGTTCATGCCGCCCGACTTAAATCCGGCCAGGTCGACAGTGGAAAACAGGAAACCGATTTCGCGAAAACGCTCAACGATCTTTTCACCGATGCCGTTTCCAAGTAGTCTGGGTAAATCCTCCAGCGGCAATTCGATCCGCGCTACTGTGTCATGGTGCCGCACGCGCAATTGCCGAAATCCGAGCGAGCGCAAATACTCTTCGGCTTGTTCTATCTGTCCCAGTTTCTCTCGCGTCACTTGTGAGCCGTATGGTATCCTTGAGGCAAGGCACGCCGACTGCGGTTTATCCCAGATCGACAACCCGAATCCCTTCGCCAGTTCGCGAATCTCATCCTTCGACAACCCGGCCTCCAACAGCGGGGATCTGACTTTCTTTTCCTTGGCCGCTTTCATGCCGGGGCGGAAGTCGCCGATATCGGAGGCGTTGGCGCCGTCGCAGACAACCATCAATTTGGATTTCTCAGCCAGCTCATTGAGTTTCTGGAACAGTTCCGTTTTGCAGAAGAAGCAGCGGTTGGGCGAATTCTGCACGTAGTCCGGATCACTGAGTTCGGCCGTTTCGATTTCCATAATGTGATCCGCGGGCAGTCCCAGACCTAATGCGAACTGTCTCCCTGATTCGTATTCAGAACGCGCCAGTGATTCGGAAATGCCGATGGCAGCGATCGTATTAGTCGCTCCCAGTGTCTCAATGGCGGCATAGAGCAGGAAAGATGAATCCAAGCCACCGGAAAACGCGATCACGACCCGTTCGTACGACCGCAGAATCGTCTTGAGCGTATCGTACTTGGTCTTCAATGCTTCGTGTGTCGCGGTCAGATTACTCATCGCTGGTGGCTCCATTCGCGTAACTTACGCGAACGTCAAAGGGATATCGGCCGTCGCCATCGGTGCCGATCTAGAGGGAATACTTGCCAAAATCTTCGGGGTTGATGTTGCGCAGCCGTTCTTTCAGGTTTTCCGGATCGTTTATCCGCTCCGGCAGTCCGGCATCCTCACGGATGTTAAACAAGTCCGAGGCAACGAAGATCGGCGCTCCGGTCTTGAGCGCGATGGCGATAGAGTCTGAAGGGCGAGCGTCGATCTGTCTGGTCTCGCCCTCACAGGAAATATAGATGCGGGCGTAAAAGGTTTGTTCCTTCAATTCGGTAACCTCCACTTTCTCAACCTTGCCTTTCAGCTCGGTGATAACGGAAGCGATCAAGTCATGGGTGAGTGGACGCTTGGACTTGATTTGGGAAAGCTCCATGGCGATTGCCCAGGCCTCGAAGTGTCCGATCCAGATCGGCAGAACTTTGTCGGTACCTTCGGCGGCGAGTATCACAACCGGCGACTTGGACGCTGTATCCAGAGCCAGTCCGTGAATCTTCGCAGGGAGCATTTCCTTGCTCATTCGACCTTCTTGACCACCCAAACTTTGAGATTCGCCGTCACTTCGGAGGCAATCTTTACCGGAATCGTATAGACACCCAATGCTTTCAGTGGTTCTTCCAGCATGATTTTCTTGCGGTCAATCTCGATGCCCTGCGTTGCCAGCAGATCGGCGATCGCTTGAGCAGTTACGGAACCGAATACTTTGTCATCCTCGCCGACATTCACTTCGGCGGTGCAGGACGCTTTTTCGATGCGCGACTTGATCGTTTCGGCCGCGCGGCGCACCTTTGCCTGGCGCAGTTGCTGCTGGCTGCGCAGCTCTTCAATCGCGTGCATATTACCTTTGGTGGCCGAAATTGCCAGATTGCGCGGGAGCAGGAAATTGCGCCCGTAGCCGGATTTCACTTCCACAACCTCACCGCACTTGCCGAGAGTATCGACATCTTCTTTCAGGATCACCTTCATCGCTATATCTCCTATTACTCATTCTTTTTACGTGTTAACCCAGCTGTTTTGCCCGAATTTTGCGGAAATCAAATTTCGAGTCGAACAACGCCAGCAGCGGCAGGAGAATCCCCGCCACCAACTGCGTCAAAAACAGAAGCACATATACAGCAACTCTAATCGCGGTCGGCGCATGGCGCATTCGCAACGCATACTCGACGAGCGATAAGCCGCAAACTGAATACAGCACTGCCAGAAACAGCAGCGCGTTCCAGCCAATAATCGCTAACAGGGGGTGATTAGTCAACACCATTATCGCCACGATCCCGACCGGTATCACCGCCCATTCAGGCATTTTCCAGAACGAAAAGTCGGTTATCGGCCGGGCGAATACTCCCTTGATCCGCACAATGTGATTACCGACGATCAGGCCGATCGCGAACAAGGATACGATCAGGAAAACCAGAGTCGCCGGGAAGTAGTACGGGAGCTTGTCGGCCAGTTGACCAAACGTGTTCATCAGCAACCGCTGCTGGTCCGGAGTGTAAACTCCCGGCGCAACTGTCGTGATAGCGGTGCGGCGCATTTCCTCTGCCAGAAACGCGAGCATCCGACTTAGAAACTGGTAGTTGATTGCCAATGCACCCAACGGCACTACCACGGCGGCAGCTACTGAGGCTGCAGATCCAAGCCCTCGTCGTCTTAATACAACCATAATCATCGTCGGGACTATTATTCCTCCGGCCAGCAGCAATCCCGGCACGAATCCCCTCCAGGCAAACACTCCCATCACTGACAGCGTCGACGCCAGACCCAGAAGCCAGTATTGTCGCGCGAACCAGAGATAGTACATGCCGCTGATCCCCAACGTCGATAACATCAGGAGTGGGGGAAACCTGAATGAAAGCGGGAACGCCAGCGCAATTGCCAACGCGCAGACATATTCGATTCGATGTCCGTCGTCCGTCAGCATCGCCACGCCGGAGCTAACGATAAGTGTCCGCCGTGTAAGGCAGCAGCGCAATGTGACGGGCGCGTTTGATCGCGGTAGTCAACATCCGTTGATGCTTGGCGCAATTCCCCGTGACGCGCCGAGGCACAATTTTGCCGCGCTCCAACATGAATCGGCGCAGTAACTTATCGTCTTTATAATCAATGCTCTTGATCTTGTTTTCGCACAGACGGCACGGTTTCCGCCGTCTTCTATCAAATCCTTCAGCCATGATTCACTATTCTCCCAAGATTGAGTGTCAGATTTCTGCTTCGCCCGCTTCGCCTTCTTCGACGACCGGCGGGATAACGACCTTCGCGGCCGCCGCTTCAAGCGCTTCCTTCTGCTGCTGGCGCTCCTCAAGATCCACTTCGGAAACGACCGTCAGAAAACGAACGATTCGCTCGTTAACTTTGAAGGCGCTTTCGATGATGGCAGGCATGCCGGTCTCGCCGCGATAAAGGAAATGTGTGTAGAAGCCCTGACGCTTGTGCTTGATCTCGTAAGCAAGTCGACGAATGCCCCAGCGCTGGATCTCGACGATCTCGCCACCATTGGCCGTGATTAATTCCTCGACCTTCCTAACTTCGGATTCGATTTCGTTGTCGGAAAGCTGTGCGTCGGTAATGAATGTGGTTTCGTAAAGTCGCAAGAATGACCTCCCTCCGGACTATAGTTGAAACCATAGGTCTTCCGGTATTTCCGGAAGACAGGGAACGGCTATAAACCGTTGTATTTGTTCATTGCATCAGTCAGCCCGCTGTAGATTGCTGTCTCGACGCAAGTGGCCCCCAATTTAACAAACGACTCGAGATTGTCAACCTCTTCCGGTGAAAATTGTTCCAGCACGAACTCGTGAGCCGCAACGCCTTCGGGCAACGGTCCAATCCCCATGCGAAGCCGCGGAAAGTCATCGGTTCCAATCTCTTCGATGATCGAAGCCAGTCCATTATGGCCACCATCCGAGCCACTGAGCCGTACACGTACCTTACCGAACGGCAGGGCGAAATCATCACAAATTACCAGCATTGCCTGGGACTTAATCTCCAGGAATGCCAACAGTGTCTTAACCGCTTTTCCAGATAAGTTCATGAAGGTCATCGGTTTGGCGAAGTTGACTTGTTCGCTTCGCAGGCGCAGCACGGCCAAATGGTAGTCGTTCTTCTGGACCGCGAACCGGCCCCGCTTCTTGTCGATCATGCTGTCTACAACCATGAATCCGAGATTGTGCCGTGTACGAGCATAACCTTTGCCAGGATTTCCGAGACCAACAATCAATCGTATCATACTGCTAATAATAATTCCAAAGTAAAATGGTCAAGTCAATTCTTGGTATGCCCTCTCTCCCGTTGAACAGCAAATAGTACATTCGAATCAGCCACCGAACAGACGCTCGATAAATCCACGTTTGCGCAGACGTTGGACCTCGAATGAGCGCGCCTTGAGAAAGTCGGCAATCGCGCGATTTCGATTCGAGTAGTTGGAGCCGTCGAGGTAGCGAATCAGGGATCCCTCAACGTCGACCAGACTCTGAATTCGCTTTTCAGAATCGGTCGATATCATTCTTTCGACGATCTTCCCGAGATCATGCATTAGTTCACGACGATTGCGGTCGCGAGTGGCGGGATAAAGTGAATCAGACGGTTCACGATGGTTCTCTCTGATGTTCTGTCGGACTTCGAAGATGTCAACGCCTCGGAACGGAAATCGTGCGGTTGCCATTTCCAGCATGATCAGTCCGAGCGCATAGACATCGGTGCGGCGGTCGGCGTACCCATCGCGCAACAGTTGCTCCGGCGACTGATAAACACGATTGTCGTAGGGAAGGCCCAGTCGCGCAGCATCGCAGTATACCGGGACATCAATCATGCCGATGTCGGTCAGCTTTGCCCAACCCGTCGAAGATACCAGCACATTTTCCGGTTTGAGATTTCGATGTAAGGGGACGAGACTTCCCAAGCCGGGAGAGGGGCGGACGCCGTGGATTTGATTGAGTCCGCAAATGATTTCCATGGCCAGAAGCGCAACCAGGTCGGGATGGAATGGCGCGTCGGTGTCCATCACGGAACGCAGACTTAGAGAATCGAAGTATTCATATTCGAAGATCAGTATGCCGTTGTGAACCGTTGCGCCCGTGAATCTCAGGATGTTATCACCCGTGAATTGCGGCTGTGCCAGCTTCAGTTGCTGAAAAACCTCGGCAATTGCCGGCAACTCACAAACGCGCTTGCGCAGCACTTTCAGACGCACTTCGCGATTGCCGTCAATGCGAGTGGCACGATACGAGAAACTGGCCGGGCCCTCGCCGATTACATTCTTATCGAGAGCATAGTTCTGAAACCGTTCCGGCAACTGCGGGTCGTCGACTGCGGCAAACTGCTGAGATCGATCGTAATCAGACATCGATGTGACGATATCGTCTCGGAATCGATACGGCAACGATTTTTTGTTAGTCGATTGGTGCGAATATAGGTCTGGAAAGTGAAAGGGGCGGCCGAATCCGGCCGCTCCAGGGAATTTTCGTCTACTATTTACAGCTAGCGCAGGGAACTGCCCCGCCTGCGAAGATGAACTGCATCAGGTACACAGCGTCGCTGATGTCACAGACACCGTCGCAGTTGATGTCGCCATACCGATTATCAAGAGGGGACGGGCCACCGCTGAAGATGAAATAGATAAGATAAACTGCATCTGAAATGTCGAGGCCGCCGTCACCGTTGAAGTCGCCGCAATTGAAAATATCACCGTTGATTTGGGCGATCATCTCCGCGTTATGCCAGTCAGTGGTCGAGACATATTCCAGTGTGCCATTGCCCTGGTAAGTCAGCCAAGTTCCAGTGGCATACGGCATACTCATACTTCCGACAATGACAATGCGGGTATAGACGCCATCAAAGTAATAGTTCTGAGCCATTCCGGCTGGAATGACGAAGGTAGGGATAATGTCGCCCTTAACCAACATGTATGCACCCGCCAGACCTGCAGGAGAACTCGAGCCAATCGTATGTGCCGTTGTGTCCTGAAAAAATCGCGCCGTAATTGCCTTCCCATTGAATTGCTTCGGGTTGGGCAGGGTGTCGCCGACGATAATCTTCTGCATGTATACCAGATCTCGATAAGTTAGAGTTGCCCCGTCGGCATTGATATCGGAAGCCGCGATGGACATAGCACGGCCTATTTCAGGCAGCGCATCCAGACCATGGAGAAAATAGTTTTCGTACACGAGAAAGTCGGCGATTTCGTAGGCGATGCCGTTAAGATTGAGATCTCCCCGAGGAGAAATCGAGTCGGAATGCGGCCACGTGTTCACGAACCCGGCCATGAAATAAGTCAGGCGAAAAGGGATTCGCCCAGACGAAGTTTGGAGACACGTATCCGGTGCGCCATGCGTCGTGCCAAGACTCGAAGGTGGCGGATAGGGACCACCGCCCCAATCCGTCACTCCTTTCGACAAGAAGACTGAATCATTCGCGGGAGATATCAGGACATTGTCTCCGCAATCGTTCCAGTAGAAACTGGCATAAGTTATGTTGTTGAACATATAGGCCGAGTCAGAAGTCATGCGGAATTGTAGTGAAGCTAACTCGCCGAGCCTGCCTTCCAGATGACAACTGGGGTGATTCCCGTCATTGCCTGTGTCGGCTACGGCCACGATCCGCACAGCATATTTACCCGGGACCAATAATCCTTGCCTATATTCCAGATACTCCCATCCGCACGAATCAAGCAAAGCTCCCTTCGACGCTCCGAGAAAAGTCAAAGCTTGCGGATCATAAGTGATCAGGAGGTCAAAACCGCCAAAACCATGCGCGAGTGTTGTGTCATTGCACATACCGATGCCGAGATCGAACACTGACCCGAGAGCCACATCACCTTGACTCATGATATACACCGTCGGCGTACCTAACGTGCACTCGCTGGCCAGACCACCAGTGTGGAAAGTGAGAACAACCAGCAGCAAAAGTGCAAAGGCCGTGCCTGGCAGTGTCAGGCATCTGGAAAGCGGGGAGCAACGTTTAGACATAAAACCTCCTCTGATTGGGGTTCCTCCCTTAAGATGAAAGTCTAAAACGTTAGCGAAGAATCGATCTGATGCTAACCTGTGAAAATGATTTGTAAGTAACTAAAGTTGCTCTGTCATTCTTAACAGCGGATTCAATATAGCGAAGCAACGTACACTGTCAAGTCTAAATTCGACCGGGATCGACCGGCTGGTATGCCGATCATGACAGCACCCTTGCGTCAGTCCTTGTGATAGTCGAGTAAATCCTTGCCCGAGTTTATCGCCAATCCGATGGCCCAGCGCGTGATAATCACCGACGATATGATTCCTGAGATGGGATCAAGTGCATACAGCTTCCAAAACATCCCGGCTGTCAACGCAATTATGGCAGTCACGCTGGTCAGGCCGTCGGCGAGAACATGCAAGTATGCCGAGCGAATGTTGTGGTCACCGTGTTCCTGCTTGTGATGCAGCAGGACAGCGCTGAGGCCATTGACAAGCAAGCCGACCACGGCAACAAAGATCGCTTCGTGGAATTTTATCGCCACCGGGTTGAAGAAGCGCCGCGTTGATTCGACCGCCATCCAGATCGCTATTACTTGCAGAAGAAGAGCACTAGTGTATCCGGCGAGCGACAGGATCTTGGCGGTGCCGTTGCGAAAGTGCGGATTTTCGGCGTGGCGGCGTGTGAGGACATAGGCCACCCAGGAGAGACCCAGTGCCAGCGCATGTGACGACATGTGCCAACCATCGGCCAGCAGAGCCATCGAATTAGTGTAATATCCGAAGATAATTTCCGCGACCATTGTGACGGCAGTGAGGTAAACGACAAGACGAGTTTTGCGCTCATGAACCCGCGCGTGGGAATGCGGGTGGACATGATCGTGAGTATGGGGATGGGTGTGCGTGCCGGACATGACAACTATATATATGCTAATCTGACTCCCTAGTCAAGCGATCAGCCGCCAAATGACGGCGTCCCGATCACGTAAGCAAATGCAGCATTGACTGGCGCCGAGCTTCCGCGATTCCTTCTATTGGTCGCATCCCTTTTCGGTGATGCGATTCCACTCGACTTTCGGACTTGGATAATCTTTCAATAGCTTCGTACGCCATTCGCTGCTGACGGCCTTCAGGTCTTTGCCGAAAACGGCCGGAAATTCCTCAAAACCTTCCGTCCACAGAGCGTGCAGTTTTGCAGTACCGAATGTGCGGATGAGATAGCCGAGAAAACTAGCAGCCTGAAATGATGAAGTGGTGTCGGGATAAGCGCCGAACCTGGTCGCGAGAGAATCAATTTCCACCGGCTTTCCTCCCTTGAGAATGTAGGCAGCGATTTCATCGACGCTCTTCTCACCGCAAGGGGAACCGGCCCATGTGGCGAGACCCTGGGACATGAAGCCATTGTTGGCTGCCTCGTTAGGCGATCTCCAGAGGTTATAGCTGATCACGCGCATAACTTCCTGCCTGATCGCGAATTTAACGGGCGCCGTTACGGCCAGTAATATGGTTCGGGACGACTCATCACTGCGTGCTCGGACCAGTTTATGAGTGAATCGCTCGATCTCTTCGGGTGACGAGAAGAACAAAACGTCAATTTTAGAATCGAAAGCCCCTTCTTCCAGAATCTTCAACGCATTGGTGCGGGCATCCTCCAAGCCGGATGCCAGTTCACGAAGATGTACTGCGGCATAGGTCTTGGCGAGATAGTGCAGACGGAAGTGCGGTGTACTCAAGGCACGCCAGGAGTAAGCCGAGTCGTTTATTACGGTGAGCGCCAGACCTGACGGCCGGTCTTTGCGCGCCTGGCCTAATATGTTTGAGGGATAAGACATTAGCAGGCATAGCAGGAAAATGCACAGTGATTTCATTTGATAATCTCCGTTCTGTTGCGGCAACTACGCGCGCTTCCATCCCTGGCAGGGCTACTCCAATATATCCTATGGGAGTATGAGGAGACAGAACTATCGCGAGAATGAAGCCGATCAGCAGATTCCACCGACCTGGCCGCTGTCGGTCAATTGCTCAAGCCAATGAGAAACGAGCCGCGCAGTCGGTCTCAATGTCAGGAGTTCTCTCGGCCTTGTATCCTTAGCGAGCATTTCGACTATGCGGTACCCCAAATAGTATCCGGTCCGAATTGGCGTATTGTCGCCACGGAATCGAGCGCCCTGGAACAATCGGCCTGTCTCATTGCCGCTCCGAGCGTGCAAGTTGCGCTGCGCCAACTTCGCGATCTCTTCTACATTTCTTCGGCACCACAGTTGATAACCACCCTCAGGATTTGGCCGGCCCACGAGCCGATGCAAGTTAGACATGAAGATTTCTGCTTGTTTATAGTCTGGAAGCAACTGCGACGAGATCCAGGTGGCAAGACCTTCCTCGTAAAGGTTGGCGTAGATAGGAAGATTGTCGGAAGCCACGCCGGTTATGCGCCATCGAGCGAAGTGAACGTACTCGTGCGCGATTATCAGCTTTACGCTCCTGCTCGTTGTGGCAGGAAAGTCGGGGCAGCAAACGATTACCGGCCTGTCGTCAACTCGGTAGACTCTCCCATTACAGCGGTTAAAGCCGGGATACAGTATGATCTCGGGAGGCGGGACATCGCCCAGGAGTTTGCGCGCATACCGCCAGATAACTTCGGTGGTGGCCTGCCACTCCTTTATGCTGAAATCTTTAACGCGCCGCCGCCATTCTGGCTCCAAAATTCTGTCTACTGCCTCGTCGACAGACATGCTCTTGTAGAAGTGTTTGCTGTTTAATTTACGAAGTCGATGGATCAGACGATGTAGTTCTAGTTGTCTGAACTCGTTGTCTCTGGCGAGAATTTGTTTGATGGGGGTGATGTGATCGGTTATCTGCAACGCTCTTTCCACGTTTGCTCCTCTTTGACAGACGCAGTTCGCAAACATGCATTATTCAAGCTCCGGCAAAAAGGCAATTCGTTGGCTCAGATGACAAACGGGGCGATGATCAGTCGCCCCAGAGTGTAATCGGTAATTTTGGTAAAGCAAAAGTATCACAGATACGAATGACGCCGGCTCATTGTCCAGCGGCGTCCGCCGTGGGAGTTGTCCAGTAACAGAATTTCGCCCAGACGCCCGACAGCGGCATGTCAAGCTGATCGGGAGGAAGAGTCAGACTGCCAAATTCGCCTTTGATAACACCATCGTTTGCATTGTGATCAGGATAGCGGAAGAAACCCTTGAACTTGCCGAAGCCGGCGCCGCACATCGGGCATAGCCGGGGATCGTCATAGTACCAGGTGCCGTCCAGGTAGGCGATGATTTGATCGGTGAAGACTCCGGATACGTTGCCACTGAAATGGCGGCTGCCGTCGGAGTCAGTCCAGAATGCTCCGCTGAAGACTCCGGACGTATCACCGTTCTGCTCCATCCAGAGGCCACTGAACGATCCGCTGGTGCCGCCGACATCAGACTTGATCCAATGTCCCGCCATAATACCAGACGGGCAGACACTGCTAATCGGTATCTTCTGCGAAAATACGGCGATACCGCTCGTATTGCTGATTTGATAGTAGGCAGCGAAGTACGCCATTTGCGGGGCGGTCAGGCGCAGAGTAAATGGCGCAGTGGCAAATGTGATCGCGGTGGCGTTCGCAGCCGGCGAGTTTCGATTCAGAAGCACGATGGAGCTGATGCCGTCAAATTCTGCACCCGTCCATGACACCCAGGCAACGACTCCGGGAGTCGACACGGGCAGCAGATAATCCTGCCCGCTTTCGAAGGCAATCGTCTTGGTGGTCGTAATCCGGCCGCCGGCATGAGCGGTCAGCGATCCCGACCAGTCTGTGATCGGCAGAATCGTGGATTGGTTCGAAACATTGAGCAGACTGCCCCAGATGAAGGTCACGATGTACGCATCATATTGCGCATTGTCAGCCGGAGTATTGTATCCGAGCGACCGGGCGGACTGATCGCCTGCGAGCGCAGTCACATTCAGAGCATTTTGATCGATAAGCTCCTGAACTTCGGGCGGGATCGGGCGCGCCGTCAAGGACTGATTGTCAACCGAATTGGTGCTGACAGGTTTGTCTGAACAACCTGCGGCCAGTGCCGCCAGCGTTATTGCGAGGAAAAGACCTATGATTTTCATCTGCGTCCTCCTGTGACGAATTAGAAATCCAACTCCCAACAGCAGGGATTGCTTTATCCTCTCAGCGTGATGTATTTTCTTTTGTCTATACCTTAATCTATGCCGCCATTTGCCGTTCCGCAAGTGAAAAGAGTGTGCGCCGACGCTGGAAATGTTTGTTGACGTGGATCTGTTGACCGACTTGATTTCGGGGATACAACATCGAGAAACGATAGGCGACACCTCCAGTCGCATATCTAACGGGAGCTAGAGCCAGAGAGGAGTAACTACTATGAAAGGGCTAGTCATTTGGTTACTGCTTGGGATGTCAGTAACCGCTGTCTTCGCAGACCAAACTGAGAGGGTCATTCCGACACGACTGTCGGATGAGTCTGCGTCTTGCATCAGGTGCCATGAATCGTTGATGCCCGGCCTGCTTAGCGAATGGCGATACAGCCGCCATTGCGCAGTGAACGTTGGCTGTTACGAGTGCCACGCCGCCGATCCGAAAGATGCTGATGCCTTTGAACACAACGGCTCTTTCATCGCCTTGATCGTATCTCCCAACGACTGTGCCAGATGTCATACCGACGAGGTAACTCAATTCGAGGCCTCCCACCACGCCGATGCCGGCAGGATTCTCGGCTCCACAGACAATATTCTGGGACAGGATGTTGAAGGCGAAGCCGTGGCTGTAAGCGGCTGCAACCAGTGTCATGGCTCGGTCGTCAAGGTTCTGCCGGAAGGAAAGCTTGCTGCCGCTACTTGGCCGAATTCCGGTATGGGGCGGTTGAACCCAGACGGTTCCAAAGGTTCCTGCGCTGCCTGCCATAGCCGACATTCCTTCGACGTGGCGTTGGCGCGGCAACCGGAAAACTGTGGCAAGTGCCATCTGGGGCCAGACCATCCGCAAAAGGAAATTTTCGAGGAGTCAAAACACGGCATCGCTTATTACGCCAATATCGGTCGCATGAACTTGTCGAACTCCTCGTGGGTAATCGGCAAGGACTATTCCGCGGCGCCCACTTGCGCGACCTGCCATATGGGGGCGACAATGGATTTGCCGACAACACACAATGTCGGGGACCGGATCAGTTGGACGCTCAGACCGGCAATTTCCGAGAAAATCGACACCTCAGCTATCAAGGCGGGTTTACAGGTGAAATCCTGGCAGGCCAGGCGGGCTGATATGAAGGCGGTTTGTGATAATTGCCATGCCTCAAGTTACGTCGACAACTTCTATCAGCAGTACGATGATGTCGTCCAACTTTACAACACCAAGTTTGCGGTGCCGGCCACTAAGATCTACAATCTGCTGCTCACCAGGAAATTGATCACTCCCGACATACAGTTCGACGACGAAATTGAGTGGACCTATTTTCTGCTTTGGCACCACGAGGGCAGACGCGCCCGCATGGGTACCGCAATGTTTGCGCCTGATTATACCCAGTGGCACGGGATGTTCGAAGTCGCAGATCGTTTCTACAGCGAGTTCCTGCCGCAGGTGAACGCTATCATCGAGAAAGCGAAAAGCGATGGCGGCGACAAGGCAAGAGCGGCCAATGAAGTTGCAGCAGTAGTTCGCACGACGCTCGAAATGGATGACCACCAATGGTTCTCGGGCAATATACCCGCCGACGTAAAGGAAGCTAGAAAGAAAGCGATCGAGGAATTCAAGAAGCGCTACACTCAATAACGAGTTGCCGGCGAGCAACTCCGGTCACGACGTCAATTAGGCGTGGCACAATGTCCTTGAGCATAGCAAATTGACTCAATGCCAGCCCGCTTTCTACTTCTGATAACAGTAATCATCTGGGGAGCGACCTTCGTCGCGACCAAGATCGTGGTTGCGTATGTAAACCCCGCGGAATTGATCGGTCTGCGGCTCATAATAGCCATGCCGATTCTGGCGCTGATTGCAGTTGCCAAGCGCGTACGATTCAGATTCAGCACCAAGGAACTGTGGGTTGTCCTTGCAAGCTCTACCGTAATTTGTGCCCACTTCCTGATCCAGATAACCGGCATCAAGTACACGTCAGCGACCAACACCGGCTGGCTGATTGCCTGCACACCACTCGTGCTGGCAGTGTTGTCTTCCGTATTCTTGCGCGAGAAGATCGGGAAGCGAGAAATTATCGGCATTACTATCGCGACGTGCGGCGTTGTCGCCCTGGTGTCGCACGGCGATCTGACTCACCTCGGCTGGTTGCGCAATGTTGGCGATTGGCTGGTGCTCGCGTCTGCGTTTACCTGGGCAATATACACCGTGACCACGCGCGACCTTTCGCGCGCGCATGATCCCGTCGTAGTGACGATTGCTGTCCTGCTGCCGGCGACGGTTGGACTTACCATTTACATGCTGTTGACGTCAGACTGGAGCCGCTTCTTGCAGATGCCGATGTCGGCTACACTTTCGTTACTCTTTCTGGGAATTCTGGGAATGGCGTTGGGGCAATGGTTCTGGCAAGAGGGTTTAGCCAAGGTCGGCGCCGCCAAGGCCGGCATATTCCTCTACCTTGAGCCGATATCTACGACAATTCTGGCGGTGTCGTACCTTGACGAGGAATTTGGCGTCGCCTCGGCGGTTGGTGCACTGCTGATTCTTGGCGGCGTGTATTGGGCTGAAAGACGAAGCGGACGCGGTCAGCCGAAAAGCACGGTGGAATAACTTCGACTGTCGAACTAGCAGTTCACTTAGTGACCAGTGGCTTGCTGCATACAAACAGCTCGTGCAATCCGCGCTCGACTTCGCTGTGGACAAGAGGTACGGCTCGCACATTGAAGCCGACACTTGTAATCAGGCGCAGCCACACGTCGCGAGAAAACAGCCCGAGAACATGGCGATCGTATTCGATTCGGATCTGTCCTCGCTCATCACGAAGTAGATAAACCATGTCGGAGATATAGGTGGAGTCCGTGGGATCAGGATCCCACGCATATTCCAGATATCGAAGACTGCGGTTGGCCGCATCGTGACCGCCGTGATCGGTCGTAGTTCGGAAGGACTCGCGAATCCGGTCCGGTGCAAACAGGGCAGCGCCTCCCGGGCGGCAATGAACCCAGACCGTTTGGATCGTAGACTGCAGGTCTGATTCAGTCGCGATGTACGAGACAGCATCCTGAACGAACACAGCGTCAAACTCGCGCCCCAATCTCACCGAGCGCATGTCTCCCTGAACGTGCTCGCACTCGGGATTGAGTTTGCGGCTGACATCGAGCATGTTCTCAGAGAGGTCAACCAGTGTCATTTGGAAATGTTTCTTGAGGTGTGACGCGTTATTGCCTCCGCCGCTGCCTAATTCGAGCAAGGTTTTCGGAGGAATGGCACAGGCAGAGATCAGAAGATCTTTATAGATCGCAGCTTCTTCCAGGTATTCGGCCGGAGATGACAACAGCGGCCACCACTCTGCGAGATCGGAGTAGAGTTTGAGTTTTGCTGTGTCGCTCATGCAAGGTTAAATGCCGCGATGTAGTTCCGGAATACTCTCTTCCATCTTTTCGTAAAGTCGTTCGGCCTCGTTGGCGCGATCCTCGATCTTGCTCGCTTTGGCTTCCAATTCCGCCGCACGATGCTCGATCTTGGCCGACTCACGCTCCATGTCACGTTCCAAATCGTCACTGGTATAGCTGGTGCAAAGCATTGCGAACACGCCAGCCATGGCTTTGACGGCGACCTTGGCTCCTTGCAGTCCGACGCCAGCTCCTTCAAGGCCGACTTCCTTGGCGTCGTCGATCAGCTCCCTGATCTTTTCGTAGAACTCGCCCACCAATTTCTGTTGGTCACCATTCAGATTCACTCGTTTGCCATCGACATAGAGCTCGTGCCGATCATTGATCTCAAGTTCCTCGGGAACACCTTCAGAGTAAGTAATGATGACGGTATTGTGCTTGAAGCTAAAGTTGCGGACTTCGTCACCAAAGATACACGTAGGGTTGTTGTCCTTATGATCGTGCTTAATCGTGCTCTCGTGCCGGTGCACTTTCGAACGGTCGACATGGACGGTATGCCCAAACGCCACCGTCGGCAGCGTCAGCATGCCGGCCAAAATTAGTATGCTAAATGCTCTCATCTGAACCTCCGCGGTTGTTTCTATCAGCGATTAGTTTTCTCTACGGAAAATCCCTCCGGAAGTTGCAGCCGCGGAAAAGTGACCGCGAATGAAGCATGGGAAAGTACTGCCGACTGCCGGTTCCGGACAAGAAAACGCTTGCGTATGTCGTTGAGATTGTGATATTTCGCACAAGTCAACCGAACTACTTGCGGGCTTCATCTCAGGGAAGGGAGGGCCAGTTTCATGCAAGGACGTTTTACGGATAAGATCCTCATTTGTGTCGACTGTAAAGAGGAGTTTGTCTTTCCTGCATCGGCGCAAGAGTACTTTAACGAAAAGGGCTACAAGGACGATCCCAGACGATGCCGATCCTGCCACAAGGTAGCGACCAACAGGTCGCCAAGACACAGATCGGGTCAGGGAACTCCCTCAACTGTCGGAGTCGCCGAGGGTGACGACGATGAAGGTAATGAAGATGGCGACGAAGATGGGGAATGCGGTTTCGCGTGCCTGGTTTTGCGCTGGCCGCCGACCGGATATCCACCACGACACTTGACCGACGGTTACTTGCCGCCGCGATCTCCGGGGGATGATCCGGCATCCAGTCAAATTACTACGTAGGACAATTCTGGGGCGCGCTGTCAAACAGATTGTAAGACTTCATTCCTGGTGCACCTCGGCAGGCCGAATAAGCACATTCCGCAAGTGGTGACTCGGGATCTATATCAACGGGAGGTCTATTATGTGGCGCGCAGCGTTGCTCGGAATTTTGGTCATGGTGGCCGCAATCGCCGTCCATGCTGACGAAATCACGTTCGATTCGTGTAATACGTCATATACAGGATATTGGAAGTGGGTGCGTACATGCGGTGGTTGGACTGGTGGCTGCAGTCAGGTAGGTGTGTTTGGCCCTTCCAGGGTTTTGTTATTGGACTGGCGATGTAACTTCGTCAATTACAGCGAAGGAACGGAGGTATCTCGCGGAAAATATTGGACGGGATCCCGCGATATCGGGCGCCACACGGTGGCCGAAGTCATTGTCTTTGACAGCATTCCCAAACCGAATTCTCCCTATGAGATTATCGAACTCCTGGCCGGCGACACGCTGGTCCTGAGTGATTCTTTCGTTGACGGGCGTCAGAGCTTCTACGCCCGTGTTTTTTGGCAATACTAAAGTCAAATGTGACGCAAATCTCTCCTGTTTCCTCGTACTCTACTTAAAGCCGGCGCCCGCTTTTGACGATGCGCACGGTTCGCACGGAAATCGAATCTCACCGAGAGGAGTCGTTATGCGGAAAATCGTCCCGTTTATGTTGTTTAATGACGAGGCCGAAGAAGCGGCGCAATTCTACACCTCGATATTCAAGAACTCAAAGATTGAAAAAATCCAGCGCCACACCGAGGTCGGTCCCGGGCCGAAAGGTTCTGTTCTGTTTGTGACATTCCAACTCGACGGCGAGGAATTCTACGCCCTCAACGCCGGTTCGCAAATCAACTACACACCGGCGCCGTCGTTCTTCGTCAACTGCAAGACCCAGGAAGAAGTCGATGAATACTGGGAGAAGTTGTCGGCCGGGGGTAAGACGCTTGGCTGTGGATGGTTGCTGGACAAGTACGGCGTGTCGTGGAACATCGTCCCTACCATCTTGGGCGAAATGATGGAAGACAAAGACGCGGAAAAGTCGAAGCGAGTCTTCCTGGCGATGATGCAGATGAACAAGCTGGACATCAAAGGCCTGCAGCGGGCCTACGATGGCAAAGAGACGGTGAAAAGCGGGGTGTGAGTTGAAGTTGGGTCGCGTCAAATTGTGATTGTGGGCCAAACTTTCGTTACCGCTTCGTTTCTCCGGCGTAACCCTGCGTCAGCAGTAATTCGTAAGGAGTTCAGACCTGCAAGGTTTCCGGCATCACTTCGCGAAGAATCGCGACCTATTTAACCGGCCGGCCAGTCATCGCGATTGTCCTGTATCGGACTGTTACTTGGTAGTTCTCAGAGAATTGTTCGAACAGGCGTCGCACTCGTGACGTGATCTTCTTACCTGCGGCCGATTCCCTCCCGGGCATATAGGAACGGGAAAAAGCCAGGCTGATCAGACCTTCCTCGCCGAGCAGGTGCTGGTGGGGCCACGAATACTCGCGCGGAACCGCCGTTCCGAAAAATTCCAGTAGTCGATTGACCTTCTCGCGAGCAGCTAACGCCGCTCTTCTGGCACCGCCAAATTCGGCAAATATCTTGTCGAGCGATTCTTGCAGCGGATCCTCACGAGCCCGGTCGTTCCAAACTATGGCGACACTGCCCAGCGGCCGGAGTATCCGCAAACACTCGGTTCTTGCCTTCTCGATATCGAACCAATGGAATGCCTGGGCCGCAGTTACCAGATCAACGGAGGAATTCTCAAGTGGGTTAGACTCGGCAGTGCCCTCGATACTTCGGTATCCGGGGAACTTACCCAGGAATTTGTCGCAAGTTTCCCGCATCGCAACATTCGGCTCAACGGCAACTACGGAATACCCCCTTTGCAGGAATCCCAGGGTCAGCAATCCGGTGCCCGCGCCAAGGTCGGCTATCACTGCATGGGTCTTTAATCCACAATCTGAAACCAGCGTATCGAAAAACGCTGCGGGATAGTCAGGTCTCGACGCGGAGTAATCGGCTGCCTTCGTTGAGAACGCCTTCAGCGAGCCACCCATGCGCTCGAGTACACGACGCGTTTTGGCGTCAGTATCGGTCTTCCTGGTCATATCCTTATTACACGAGTTCGGCAGGTCGAAACTCAATGTTACTTCTTCTCAATTATCGCAGCGTAATAATACGCTCCCGAGTCAATGAAGGTCTTCACCTGCCAGCCCGTGCCTGCAAGCAAGTCGATAATTTCCTCGCGTGACGCCAGCAGGTAGTCGAACCAGGGCGTTACATACGTCTTGTATCTGATCCTGATACGGATTTGTCCGCCCATACGTCCGCGCTTGCGGTTAAGTTTTTGGTACAAGAGGTGATCGGGCTCCTTCGTCGGGTAGGGATCCGCGCTCGCCGCAATTATTCGCGCACCTGGTGTGGTGATGAGATACAATTTCCGCAGCAGCCATTTGCCGCGACGGCGTCCTCCCATCAGGCCGAAATTGTTTCCGAACATCACAATCGAATCGAACTGTCCCAGGCGCTGACTGATCTGAGTGATTGGCATTATTCGGGCATCCTTGGCGCCGCGTTCTTTGCAGGTCTTGATCGCCAACGGTGAGATATCGATCCCGACACATTCGTGCCCGCGCTCCTGCAAATGCAACAGCACTCTGCCGGCGCCGCAACCGATGTCCAGTACCCGGCCGCGGGCATAACGAATCGCCTTCTTCTCATAAGTTAACCAGTGTTTGAACGGAGCAAAGTATGCCGGTGCGCCAGAACTGATATCGAAGTAACCGTCGTCACGTTCGACGATTTCGCGACTTGGTATGCCGTGAAGGTAGTCGTAGACTTCATGCCCGTAGGCATCTTGTTTGTCGGTGAGCATTGATCCCTGCCTTTCGTTATTGACTGGAAAGTTAGGCAGTCGAGGATGGCTGGGCAAATCAAATCAATGAGAATGTCCAAGCCCCGCAGGCACAAGGTCTTGGATGCCGGCCGGTCCGCACCGTTCAGAAGCAGGACAATCTGCGACCTGCCGTATTTTATTGCAGGACAATTTATTAACCGGATAGTCCGGAATGCTCGGCCAATAGTCGTCCGGAAATCGGGCTATTTGCGTCCTGAATGTCGGAATAAATCTCCAGATTTAATGCTGGATCATTCCTGCAACACATTAACTATCAATGCATTAACGGCGATAGAAAATGTTGGCGCAACTCAGGTAGTGGTGGCAGGGGTTTTGCTCCGAGTACTTGACCCTACTGATGTTCCCTAGCATTTGACTGATTCACAGGAGGAATCACTTGAAGACAATCATAACTTTCGCATTCCTAGTCATTCTGCTCGCATCCGGCGCTGCCAATGCGACCGTCATTTTCTCCAACCCTTACAGTTCTTCCAGCACCAACGCCTTATCCTCTTTCTGGTACAATAGCTTCGGACCGTACCATCAGTCGTTCGCCGACTATGATTGGGGCGGCAGCGGCAGTATCACCGACTTCCACTGGTGGGGCAGCTACGGTGGGGCCACGAACAACCTCACGGGTTTCACCTTCGAGATTTGGTCGAACGATGAATCTACTGGTAAACCGATGACCAAAGTCTACGACCAGTTTCTGTCCGGGAATGCCGGCGAGACATACTTCGAAACGAATGCTAGCATTGGCGATATTTACCAGTACTCGTTGAACCTTGATACTCCCTTTACCTTGGGTGCAGGCAAATACTGGTTCAGTATTTTGGCGCACAATTACGGTGAGAATTGGTTCTGGGCGCAGTCATCCGGCGTTAGTGGTAGCCCCGACTGGCAGCACCAGTCTATGCAACAGGATCCCAGCTATTGGGCGAATGTAAATGGTGGTGATTTGGCTTTTGAACTCAGCGGCCCGGATGGCAATGTGGTGCCTGAACCGGCATCATTAACTCTGATATGCTTGGGCTTGTTGGCAGGTGAGCTCGTGATCAGATTCCGCAACTAATCACAGACTTCGATTTATCTTACTGAGTGGAAGAGCCCTGGTTATACCGGGGCTCTTTTTGTTGCGATGCTGTTGCAGTACAAATGTCTGCAGTGCTCGAGCGCGCCATGCAGGAGGTTCAGTGGATATGCAAGCCGAGATGCCCTGTGGCAGAGAGCATTAAGGGAAATCTCGAAATCCATTGTGACCTTGTCGAGGATGCAGAAGCGCATCGAACGGGGTTTCGATCTACAATCACAAAGAACTGGTTGGCTGAGTTGAGAGAATACTGTGTCGCAGAGTGAAAGAGCCGCCGGAACGGACCAAAAAAAAGGCAGCCAATCGGCTGCCTTAGAATTTTGAATCTAGAGACTAGATGTAACTACTAGAAACGTCTGACAAAGATCCCCATCGCAACCAGACCCAGACCAAGGAGCACCAAAGTACCCGGTTCAGGGACGCCCGGAACATTTACGCCAGTGGCATCGCCCGACATATTGTCGGCAAGCCATTGGTTACCTGTGTCATGCATCAGCACGTAGGCAATGTTGGTGCCGCTTACCTGCAGGTAATCAAGACCGATACCTGGAGTCTGATCGTTCAGCGTGTAGTTGGACAGACCAAATTGCGAATCAAGCAGATTGCCGCCGGCATCGTAGGCTTCCAAATAGAAATTGCTGGCGGAACAATATCCGGTTCTGAAGAACGTTCCGTCCTGATTGAGGAAATCGATTCTGCCGGAACCCTGAGTTGTGCCTAACCAGGTAAATACATAATCTTCCATGTAAAACCAGGCACCGCCCCACGTCTGACCAAGCTGATTTCTTACGTTGTAGTTGTTGGTGGTCGCGTCGCCATACTTCCAATCGAGACCGTCCGTAGTGGTGAACTGCAGGCCCGGAACTCCGGCAGCAACGTTCTGACCGTCTTGGCCCAAGCCCCACTCGAAGTTAAGATTCCATGCAAAGCTGGGGCCGGCAAGCGCCAGAACCATTCCCACAGCGAGCATCGCCTTGAAGAGTTTTGTCATTATTCCTCCGATGAAAATTGAGTTAATCTTTTCTGCCTAAATAGTTAAGGACTACATCAATCCATCTCTATCGTATCAATCTGCGTGCCAAGCAGCTTGAGTAGTCCCAACCAATTCATTATGAATGGGTTATCCGCCAGAAAAAAACCGCTTACTCAGTGTGAATTAGCCACGAATGTCGGTTATTGCTACATCGACCTGTCGAACCACTCTTGAGTATGCCACCAATGTGATAGAAATCAACGAGTTAGCAAGATTTCCCGAAGTGTTAAATTGTTATACACTTCCTGTTGTTGGGGTTTGCAGCCGGTTCACCTGACCTCCTGACCTGACGGAACGGGTAATATTGACTATTCCTTTGAGGCCGGCTAACTTAGAGATGTATGCCTTTCAGCATCGACAAATTTCGACAAGCGGCATCCCCGTATCTTGAGGGGAATGAGTCAGTTCGCAAACTGCAGCAGAATCGCAGCAGAAATCGAACAGGAGAGAAAGCCACACCTAAAGGCGGCGCTTATCCGCGAAGCCATCGAGTTGATCGAACAACAGTGCTCGCGTGAGGACTGTCTTCGCATCATGCAGGACTGCAATTGTCTGGGGCAATCGGTCATTGAGAAGGCCGCACGTCTCTATCGAGAATCAGCAACCATCGATGACTGGCTGTCAAAAATGAATGAGAACGGATATTGGCGGCGGTCACTTGTCACGACAGGGCAAGCAAATTATTGCAGTTTACGACAAGTGCTACTGCGGCAGCGTCAGCCAAACCCGAGAACCATTCAGTAACACCTTCTGCCACTGCAGTTGCGGCTGGCTGAAACAGTTGTTCGAGCAGGTGCTCGGATTTCCCGTTGCAGTGAGTCTTGTCGGTTCGATCATTCAAGGGGACAAGCGATGCGAATTCGTAATTTCGATTGACCAAAAAGCGGGACATTGACCTAGTCGGGTAGGTCAGGGTTCGCAGCGAAGCGCCAAACCCAATCCAATCTGTAACCCATCTGATGAGTCTGTACCGAAGATCACGAAGAGGGCGGTGCTACCGGCTGACGGAACCCAAAAATACAGAAACCTGGCTGAGGCGTGTCACTGAACCTGTCACATTCGCATGAGCGCTCTTGACCTCTTCGACTATCCTCGGTCAAGATAGATCCGAGGGCTACCATCGATATCGCCATGATAGAAGTAGATTACAGCTTTGCCGCTCTCCCGCTCCGACCACAGGCGAACCAGGAATGGCATTCTCTTCAGCAGCGGAGAGTCTGATGAGCGAAACTCCAATTCAAGTCTCTGGAATCCGTCAACTTCTCGCATAAGCCACTTGCCTGCGCCACCAACATGCGAATTCTCGAGCTCAAACGATGCACCAAATATTGAAGCAGGTAAGTCTTCAGCCAAGAAGGTGCCATCACCTTTAAGAGTCAGATGCGGAGGCTTGGCGTGAAACGTTTCCGGCAAGAATTCTGTACAGGAAGCTCTCATCGTCCACGTTCCGATGAGTTCTGCTCGGCCGATGGGTCGCTCGCTACAACCAACGATGAGCAAGAGCGCGAGGGCCATTATGTGATTTGTTGTTTTCATCGTTTTCATCTCATTTGCAGCCAATCTGTAACCCTTCTGATGAGTCTGTACCAGACGATCACGAAGATCGCGGGGCTACCGGCTCGGCCGTCAGGTCACACGCCGCGGAAACAAATGGTACACAGGGACGCAGAGATCGTCGCGGCGCAAGACCTGACGGAACCCAAGCTACTGTTGAGTCTGTGCTTGCTGCTCAAGGATTGCATTGATATTGTCCATGTCAAGATCGTACCAAGCTCCTGTGGCAGCGTCTATCACGATTGGGAATAGGCCACCGAGAATATCGAGAATAATCCAACCGGCGCCAACGCTGTTAGTGATGTTGAAGGTCTTCGTTTCGTAACCCTCTTTCTTGAACTCGAGCACATAGGTCTTCTTGGATTCAAGCTTCAACTTGATTGGCGTCTTGCCCCACGAGTTTCCATTCACGTATACACTCGCGCCGTCTGGTTCAGAGGAAAGATCCAGCTTGCTGGACGTGCCTTTGAAAATTGCGGCGCAATTAATGAACAGAAAACACGACACAATGAGGGCGGCGATAGCTCTCTTCACGATTTCAACCTGCCTTTCGTAGAGGCGTTTTGCGCTGTAAGCGCTGACATTTATGTCTAATATGGGATAATCGGCGAGTCGATGTCAAGCAGAAAACAAGAAGGGAAGTGTCGAAACCCACGGAGAAGCGGTCGTAGGTGCGGACGTGCTACCGTACGGGGTTTCGACCTACGGAACTTTCTTGCCTGCGCCGACCATTCATCGATCAAAGAAAAACCCACCCGTCGGAAGCCTTTGGGTGGGCTACAAATTACGAATCAAGACGATCACGAAGATTGCGGGGCTACCGGCTGTACCTCGAGACGATCACGAAGATTGCGGGGCTACCGGCTTGACGAACCTGCTTGACAAAATCGCGGAGTCTGGCTATATTATGTATGGAGGGTGCGATTCATGCGTCATTTCTTAAGACTAACGCTGGTTCTGGCGGGCTTGGCTCTGCTGTGTCAATGCGCGGATAATCCGTCAAGACCGACGAAGTCGAACCACGCCCCAATCTTGGAAGAGATTGGCCCCCAAGCCGTCCGAGCCGGCGACACTCTAAGATTCGATGTTACTGCCAACGATCAAGACGGTACAATCCCTTCCCTCTCCGCCCAAAACCTTCCCGACCACTCCAGTTTCACATCCGCGGGCGATAACAAGGGCCGCTTTATGTTCGTTCCAGATACTGGTCAGGTTGGGACGTACTCTGTCTTATTCTACGCCTCCGACGGTGAACTCGCTGACAGCGAGATCGTCTCTATCATATCTGTAACTCAGGCAAACGAACATCGCCCCGTTCTTCTCCCCATAGCGCCACAACCATGCGTTACCACGATCGCACTGAGCTTTATGATCATGGCTGATGACAGCGACTACATCTTCCCCAGCGTCGCAGCCTATGATCTGCCGGTGAATGCAAGTTTCGTCCCCGATAACAATGGCACCGGTGTCTTCAGCTTCACTCCTGATTCAACCCAACTTGGTGTTTTCGAACCTGTGTTTGTGGCTTCCGATGGTGAACTGGCTGACACGGAATCGGTCAGGATTACTGTCGTGCCCTACAGACCGAGCGAAAACTGGCCGCTGGCCGTTGGCAACTACTGGGTCTATGAAACCTGCCACTACGACACCAACATCACTGGCATTCCCACGTGGTGGTACTTGTGGGACTCAACCCAAGTGCGAATAGACAGCATTTACGTACGGTCTGGCAGCCAGAGTGGCGGTATCATTCGATGGTTACTGTCCGACGGAAGTTATGTCGGCGCTCGCAATGACAGCATCTTCTATGGGGATGGAATCGTTGTGCCTCTCGTATGGCCGGACCGTGTCGACTCTGTTCCAGCCGGTAGATTCTACCCAACGTATGAAAGATGCACACTGCATGGGCTCTCCCCTTCCTTTGGTGATTGTTTGATTTTCGCGAAAGGCGTGGGCATTATCGAGAGGTATTCTCACGCCCTTTGGAATTATGATGCGTCCTGCACTGTATCCCGTTTAGTCCGCTACCATATCAAGTAGTTGTCGCTGTATCTGCAAGATTGGCTTGTTGATAGCTTGGACATCAAAACCTCTTCGGCACACTGCGTCACCTCCTTATTCGCGACGCAGTATAACTGTTACCTATGTGATGAGCCTAATCTGTAACCCATCTGGTGAGTCTGTACCCAGAGAATGAAAAACCCACCTGCCGCAAGGCTTTGGGTAGGATGCAAACCAATGGGATCAAGGGGATAGCTGGGCTACCGGCTGGTTGGAACCCAGCAGCGGCGTATTGCAAAGACCGTTATATTCTACAATTGACTCTATCGGCCAAAGTATGGGCCAGCTAATTCGCTAGGCGGTATGCACTTAGGTAGACGACTGGCGGAAATTCTGGTTTACGACAAGGAGGAAGAGTACTGACTGGCTGTATATATGGGGGGCTGAACGTCCTATTCGGCGACCAAACGGTCGGGAGAAGTGGAATCAGAGTGTTGAAGCTTCGAACGAACAGAAAAGGAGGTGCTCGTAAGTTATTTGAAATCAAGAACATATCCGTAAAGACAAGAAACCAACCAATAAAGTCTTGACTTGTCGAACATAATTCTTGACCTTAAACTAGAGTTTAACTGAAGCGTTGGAGCTCAAGAACACTCGAATGCGGCGGGAAATCATATGTTTTTACCAGAAATAACAATATTATTGACGTAGAAAGGAAGTAGTACTATATTTAGTACTACACTAATTCAAGTGCTTTTCTGTGACGATAATGTCAATGAGCGAGAAGCCCTAACGGAGGAATGGGAAGTATTTCTTACTAGCAAGCCACCTGAGAAGAATTTCGGGGATCTTGATAAATATCTGAGAGAGAGACTTGGATGCCTGCAATTGCCCGCTAAAGGCGGATCGCATCTTTCGTACAGGCATGATGCATTGGTCAATCACGGATGCCACGGGCCTCTGGGGATATTTCAGGTGGCATTAATAGGAGGGAAGAGCAAGCATAATAGGATGGTTCGTGTCCAAAACATTAGAAGGTATTTGGATCGGCCAGTCCGACTGATTATTCAGACGATAACGGAGGAAGTGTGAAAGACAAACTCACATTGGAGCAATACAAGGCTCTCGAGTATAAAGTCGTGCTCGAGAAGCACCATGATGACGATGAAGACAGGTACACGGCTTTCATAGCTGAACTTGGGAAGCTGTCCTGTTATGGCACAGGAGAGACCGTCGATCAGGCGCTCGAAATGCTGGCGGAGGTCAAAGACGAACTCCTAACATATTACTATGAGAACGGTGTCACAATCCCGTTGCCAGAAGAAGAAGATTACGACTACAGTGGAAAATTCGTAGTTCGAACAGGACCGGAGCTTCACAAAAAGCTCTCTCAGAGAGCCAAACTGGAAAATCAGAGCCTCAACTCATTTGTGGTTGCTGCGCTGTGGAATGCCGTGGCATTGCCAATCGCAATTGAAACCTCCCCGACAACCACAGGTCTTCACTACGGTGACCAAGCAAAACCGCCTGTACCGGGCGCAAAGTGTGGCGGTAATCCAAAACATCCATATCCTGAAGCGGCCTGAGGTCTGCTATGGCAAGATCCAAAATAGAGAAGTCAGCTAACAATCCTACGGAGAACCGCTCAAAATTCTCAATGACCCCTGAAGCATATTCGAGTATGCTCTCCGGTATTCGACCTGTTGAAGTGGCATTGGTAAAGTTCAGAGGCATTCGCAAACCCACGGTTCTAGCTCCGGTATCTGGTAAGAGCCCCTTAAACGTTTCAATCGACGATGTGGTTGTGGAAAGCAATTTGGGCAATGATGCGAAGGTTTTCGAGATTCGGGCAGAAATGGGTGTCTCTATTAAGTATGAGACGCGGGTGATCTCGGACATGAGTGCCACATTCTCAGTAACCTATACTTCCGAGATTACCGTAAATGAGGAGTTCATCAAAATCTATAAGGGCACGAGTTTTCCCTTAATTGTGAACCCTTACTTTAGAGAGTTTATTCAATCTACCATGACAAGAATGGGGATTCGAAACGTCATTCTCCCACTTTTTATTACTGCGTATCCAAAGGCGCGTGAGTAGGTAACCTCAATTGGCCGCGAAATAACTGAAGCCCGACTCTTATTCAGGGCCTCAGAGATCATTCTACAGGAAGCAAAAAACGGCGGGTCTTGCGACCCGCCGTCTGATTGTCAAACCAATTTGGTTTAGTACATATCCCCGTAGCCGCCGCCACCGGGAGGCATCTGCGGGCCGGCTTTCTCTTTCTCCGGTTTGTCGGTGATCACCGCTTCGGTGGTCAACATCAGGGCGGAGATCGAGGCCGCGTTTTCGAGCGCCGTGCGCGCAACCTTGGTCGGGTCGATCACACCGGCTTTCATCAGGTCTTCGAACACGTCGGTCTGAGCGTTGTAACCGAACGCGCCTTTTTCGTGCTTCACCTTGTCGACAACGACGGAGCCTTCGACACCGGCGTTTTCGGCGATAAAGCGAATCGGGGCTTCCAGCGCGCGACGGACGATATTGATACCGATCAGCTCGTCGCCTTCGGCTTTCATCGCGCTCAAGCGCCGGAATCGAGCGGAGCAGAGCCACGCCACCACCCGGAATCACGCCTTCTTCAACCGCAGCACGGGTGGCATGAAGCGCATCTTCAACACGCGCTTTCTTCTCTTTCATTTCGGTCTCGGTCGCAGCGCCGACATGAATGACGGCCACGCCACCGGCGAGTTTCGCCAGACGCTCCTGCAGTTTCTCTTTGTCGTAATCCGACGTGGTGTCGTCGATCTGACGCTTGATCTGCTCGATGCGTCCCTTGATATCGGCCGGCTTGCCGGCGCCTTCGACGATGGTCGTGTTTTCTTTGTCGATGACGATCTTCTTGGCGGTGCCAAGATCGGACAGAACGGTGTTCTCCAACTTGAATCCAAGTTCTTCGGAGATGACCTTGCCGTTGGTCAGCACGGCGACATCTTCCAGCATGGCTTTGCGGCGATCACCGAATCCGGGCGCCTTCACCGCGCAGACTTTCAACGTGCCGCGCAGTTTGTTGACGACCAGAGTCGCCAGCGCTTCGGATTCGACATCCTCGGCGATGATCAGCAGCGGTCTGCCGGTCTGAGCCGTCTTCTCCAGAATCGGCAGCAGGTCTTTCATCGCGGAGATCTTCTTGTCGTGAATCAGGATGTAGGCATCTTCCATCTCGGTTTCCATCGATTCCGGATTGGTGATGAAGTACGGCGACAGATAGCCGCGATCGAACTGCATACCTTCGACGACTTCGAGCGAGGTGTCGGTGGTCTTGGCTTCTTCAACCGTGATCACGCCGTCTTTGCCGACTTTTTCCATCGCATCGGCGATCAGCTCACCAATGACCTTGTCGTCGTTGGCGGAAATCGTGCCGACCTGGGCGATCTCGGCCTTGTTGCCGATCGGCTTCGACTGCTTCTTGAGTTCGTTCGATTACGACCGCGACGGCCTTCTCGATACCGCGCTTGATACCCATCGGATTGGCGCCGGCGGTTACGTTCTTGAGACCTTCAGCGAAAATCGCCTGGGCGAGCACGGTGGCAGTAGTGGTTCCGTCACCGGCGACATCGGAGGTCTTGCTGGCGACTTCGCGCACCATCTGGGCGCCCATATTTTCAAAATGATCTTCGAGTTCAATCTCTTTAGCCACCGACACGCCGTCTTTGGTTACGGTCGGTGAGCCGAATTTCTTGTCGATGATGACATTGCGGCCTTTGGGACCGAGCGTCACCTTCACGGCGTCGGCGAGTTTGTCGACGCCCTTTTTAAGCTTCTCGCGAGCTACGGAACTAAATTCTATCATCTTTGCCATTGTAAATCACCTCTCCTTACTTCTTGAGCACCGCGAGAATATCGGACTCGCGCATAAACAGGTATTCGATTCCGTCCACCGTAACTTCGGTGCCGGAGTATTTGCCGAACAGAATCTTGTCGCCGACTTTGACGTTGACGGGGATCAGCTTGCCGTCATCCGAGACGCGTCCCGGACCGATGGCGATCACTTCTGCTTCCTGCGGTTTTTCCTTGGCGGTATCGGGGATAATGATTCCGCCTTTCTTCATCTCACCGGTTTCAAGCGGCTTGACCAGAACGCGGTCTTGCAACGGTTGGATGTTCATTAACAACGCTCCTTGTGTTTATTAGTTACTGATTGCATGTATGTAGCTATTCTGCCTTTTAACTTCTGTTAGCACTCCTCTCAGTCGAGTGCTAACATTGTACGCAAAGATATGGATGGGGTTGCAATGGTCAAGCGGATTTTTCGAGGCGGCGCAGATTCCTAGAGAGATTCAGCCCTAGCGTATCCTGCTGCAATCTAATAGGTTGTGTCTGCCGGGTTCCCTCGAAATGTCTAAGGGCAAGCGGCGCAGGGATTCGGGCCGCTCGCGAAGATGTAGGCGATCAGGTAGACGGCATCGGAGATGTCGACGAACAAATCGCAGTTGGCGTCGCCTGCTGCCAATGGTGACGGCGCGGGACCGCCGGCGAAAATATACTGGATCAAGAAGACAACGTCAGATATGTCAATCGCCTTATCCCCGTTGGCGTCACCACAAATGTACGGCGGTGGTGGCGGGTCGGTAATCTTCATGGTAATGTCGACCGTATCGCAACGAGGAATCGGTTCATTGTCGGCAACGGCCACCGTGAAATAGAAGGTAGCCCGGTAGGTTGGCGAGCCGCTGAGGACGCCGGTAGTATCGCCAACGAAGTTAAGACCATAGGGAAGATCCCCACCGATATACGTCCAGTTAAGTGGTGCGGTGCCGCCGGCAACATGGAACCGATAGTAATACGGCACTCCATAGTAGGCATTCGGCATGTCCTGACTGTGAATATGAACCAAGCCGTCGCACCAGTCGCCGACACCGTCATTGTTCTCATCCAACTGGTCAGGATTATAAACGAACAGGCAGTTGTCGCAGGCGTCGCCTACGCTGTCGGTGTCGCTGTTCTCCTGTCCGGGGTTGATAACGTGCGGACAGTTGTCGGTAGCATTGAGAATGCCGTCGCCGTCAATATCGGGATCGCAAGCATCTCCCAGTCCGTCGCCGTCCACATCTTTCTGATCAGGATTGTAGGCATAGGGGCAATTATCAGTAGCGCAGGTGTTCTCGGGATGTCCCGGATCGCCAAGACCGTCGCTGTCGGAATCCGTGCAAATGACATCCAGCACCAAAGTCGTTACACCATAGATACCGAAGGCCGCTCCGGGCGACATGGGCCGCCACGGATACCAGTGAATGTTCATATCCCAGGTGTTGTACACGGCATAGGAAAATGTTGCATCGTCATAACCGATACCCGGTACAAAGTGATCAGTGTTTCCGTCCTGGTCACTATCTACGAGCAACACCACCGGACGACGATGGTCAATTTCATTCTTGTAGTCATTGAAGCTAAAGCTGGAATACGACCAACTGGTAGCGGCGGGATTCGCCGTTGGAATCTTGTAGGCAACGTAAGCCAGAAACGCATTCTGAATATCCTCGAACCAGCTCCAGCCATAGTAGTTGTAATAGGCACTTTGCGAGGTCTTCATGAAGTCCGCGACGCAGTTGCTCGTATGGGCGCCGCCCGTCTGGGAACGATCAGTCAGCAACGGTCCCGGCGCGTTGTCAATCGGGCAAGCATAGTCGCGATAGTTGTCCTGTGGTCCGGAAGTACAATTGGGGGATCCGTGATCGTCTGCAATCATGGCGTTTGCTTCGGCCGTCTGAGTCGAGGCGTCGCCAACCACAAGATCGCCGTAGCCGTTGGCGTCCCAAAATCCGATCACCATGCCCAGCGCCGTTGGTCCGCATCCGTGTTGCCACAAGTATATCGGCACTCCGTAGATTAGATGCTGCGACTTGGTTGGCGCCCTGAGTCCAAGGTCCATATTCGCCGGTGGTATCGGTCCGGTCGTACTTTGCTGGGAATAAGTGGTCGTGTACGGGCACAGCGCCATGACTGCTAATACCAGCGCCACCCAGATTTTGGGTCTCTCTTGCATTTGAAGTTTCCTGCCTTTCTTTCGTGAGCATAACAAATATAACATCAATGACTTATTTTGTCAAGATTCTTATGCAGTGATAACGCTTTCGTCTTGACAATGATTTTCAATACCCTTAATTTCGATCAAATTTAGTGCAACATCCCCGGTATTCGGGTCAAAACTAACATAGGACGAGTGATGCTTGGTTTTCGACTTCGGTCGCGAACTCGCTTAAGAAGTTATTGTCATCCCAATAATCGAGCAGCTAACGATGCGCTTGAATTTGTCTCTGGCGCGAAGGGGGTGATCGGGAGCAGCTAAGAGATCAATGCTATTGTATTTGACAGAGAATGTCTCCTGTCCCCGATGTTTGATTCGAGGGAAAGGTATTGACAGTCGGTAATCGGCAAACGTCGTTTTGTTTATTCAACGAACCTCATCGTTGAAGAAAGGCAAGTACAATGAGAGTATTTACTACGATAATTCTACTGTTTGCATTGTTCAGTATTGCCCCCGCCGCTGAGAAATTCCAGATCGGTAAGTCCTGCGTCACCACGATGAGCCAGGAGTACGCTCCAGGCGAAGTTGTTGTGAAATTCAAAGACGGTGTAAGTAAGGCGCAGGTGAATTCTGCTATTACTGAGCTCGGCACGAAATTGATTTCGACTAATGCCCAGTTGGGATTCAATCAGCTCGGAGTCCCTGCGGGCAAGACAGTCGAAGATATGGTCGCCGCTTTCAAAGCCCGGCCCGATGTAGAATATGCTGAGCCAAACTACATCGCTTATGCGTTCATGACTCCGAATGATCCATACTACGTCTATCAGTGGCACATGCCGCTGATTAACATGCCGGCGGCGTGGGATCAATCGACCGGCACCGGCGTCGTGGTTGCAGTGATCGACTGCGGCGTGGCCTACGAAAACTATGGCTCGTTCGCACAGGCGCCGGATTTGGCCGGCACCCATTTTGTTCCCGGATATGATTTCGTGAATAATGACAGCCATCCGAACGATGACTGCGGTCACGGCACACACGTTACCGGTACCATTGCGCAGACCACTAACAACAGTCTCGGCGTGACCGGCGTGGCCTTCGACTGCAGCATCATGCCGGTGAAGGTGCTGAACTCAGCCGGTTCGGGCACTTATACTGCCATTGCCAATGGTATCACCTATGCTGCCGACAACGGCGCGAAGGTGATCAACATGAGTCTCGGCGGTGCGGCGGGCTCATCGACCCTGCAAAACGCCGTGATCTATGCTTACAACGCGGGCGTTACGATCGTTTGCGCGGCCGGTAATGCCGGAACTTCTGCTGCCCAGTATCCGGCAGCGTATACGCAGTGCATCTCGGTATCGGCCGTTCGCTACGATCGTACCTATACGTGGTACACCAGCTACGGCTCGACAATCGACATCTGCGCCCCCGGCGGAGATGTGGCCGTCGACCAGAACGGTGACGGATACGTTGACGGCGTGCTGCAGCAAACGCATGATGGCGTCAACTACACTACTTTCGGTTACTACTTCATGGACGGAACGTCCATGGCCTGCCCGCACGTGGCCGGTGCGGCAGCATTGTTAATTGCCAAAGCGGGTGGCAGCATGACCCCTGATGCCGTCAGAGCTGCGCTGCAAAATACGGCAACGGATCTCGGCGCCGCGGGCTGGGACCAGTATTACGGTTACGGCCTGGTCAACCCGGCCGCCGCGCTGGCGACGATTGGAAACAATCCGCCGGTCGCAGCATTCTCTGGCACTCCGCTTTCGGGCATTGCGCCACTGACAGTCGCTTTCACGGATGCGTCCACTAACACTCCGACCAGTTGGTCCTGGACCTTTGGCGACGGTGGCACCTCGACTCTGAAGAATCCGTCGTACACTTACACCACCGCCGGTACCTACACTGTCGCTCTGACCGCGACCAACGCATACGGTTCGAACACGCTTACGAAGACTGGTTATATCACTGTGTCGGCGCCGAACACGAACCCGCCGGTGGCGGCCTTTACGGGCACGCCATTGTCGGGCAATGCGCCGTTGACCGTGGCCTTCACCGATCAGTCGACTAATACTCCGACAAGCTGGAGTTGGACTTTCGGCGACGGTGGCACTTCGACCGCGCAGAATCCGTCCTACATTTACACAACTGCCGGAACGTACACAGTCGCGCTGACGGCGACCAATGCCTATGGTTCCAACACCTTGACCAAGACCGGCTACATTACGGTCACCACTCCGCCGGCTCAACAGTGTGATGATTTTGCCGATGGCAACATCACCAACTGGCTGAACAAGACCGGCACCTGGACCGCGACCGGTGGCTATATGAAGGGTAACTCGACAACGTCTAATGCCAAGACGACGTCACCGTTTGGCTCCTTCACGACAGCCACCATCAACGCCGACGTGCGCATGAACACCGGTCGCACGCAGCGCAAGGCGCGCATCATTTTCGGATATACCGATGCCAGCAACTATCGCATGGTCGAGTTCGATGACGTTTCCAATCGCGTGAACATCATTGAGAGAACCAGCGGCACGAACTATACCAGAGGTTACGCGAGTTACTCGTTTAGTTCCGGTACTTGGTATGCCGTAACTGTGGTTGCCGCTGCAGACGGTAATGTTACCGCCAAGGTCGGAACCACCTCGGTGAAGACGTACAAGTTCGCCGCGGTTCGCGCCGGACAGGTTGGCTGCGGATACAACAATTCAAATAGCGATTTCGATGATTTCTGCGTGAGTTCGACCGTGGCGCTGTCATTCGCCGGTGACGACGCAGTCATTTCCTCGGAGCCGATGGCCAAGACCGCGCCGGTGCCGTCGCAGTTCGAGTTGAATCAGAACTATCCGAACCCGTTCAACCCGACGACGACTATCAGCTACTCGTTGGTGAATTCCGCCGATGTGGAATTGGTGGTGATCAACTTGCTTGGCCAGCAGATCAGAACGCTGGTCGACGAGTATCAGTCTGCCGGTCAGCACAGTGCTGTCTGGGACGGCAGAGATGCCAACGGTACTGCGGTTGCCTCGGGAGTCTATTTCTATCGGATGACTTCGGGCGGAATCGTCGACACCAGAAAGATGCTGTTGATGAAGTAAACCCCTCTTGACAACCTGCTGCATCACGCAGCGAACGTCTTACAACAACGAAGCCCCGTCCGGCACAGGCGGGGCTTCGTGATTTATGGGCCAACTATTGACGAAGATCAGCCTGCGAGAATCATGAATTCTGGCGGGATCGCAGCAGATTGCTGACAACAGGCCGGCGCCTTCTTGTCAGAATGTTGCAGGCAAAAAAAACCGTGTCAGAACTCCCCAACTAGTTCTGACACGGACGGACTTGATCTTCCCCTCTTTGCTAGCCCCGATGCAGTTGCCCGTTTTTGCGCCACCCTTTTTGGTCTTGCCTATTTCTTACGCAATGGCTGTGCCGTCTTGCGAAAAAAAATACAAGCACATGCAGGCCAACAGGGTCTATGGCAGTGCGGGACAGTTCGTGCACCGTCAGGAATAGCCGTGGTTCAAAGTCTGAAACAAATTGTGAAACAAGTGTTTCAGTTGGAGGACAGTTCGGTGTACGTCGGCGTCGACAAATAGCGTTCGCCAGTATCGCAGACGAAGGTCACGATCAGCTTGCCCTTGCTTTCCGGGCGCGAAGCCACCTTCATTGCGGCCGCCACATTTGCTCCGGAAGAAATGCCGATTAGCATGCCCTCACTGCGCACGACTTTACGCGTCATCTGGATGGCTTCCTCATTTTCGACCGTGAGGATTTCGTCCGCCAATTCCTGCGCAAAAATGTCGGGTTTAAATCCGGCGCCGATTCCCTGAATCGGATGCGGGCCGCGTGTACCCTTCGAGAGAAACGGCGAAGCAGCCGGTTCGACGGCGATCATCTTGAGGCCCGGTTTGCGCGGCTTTAATACCTGAGCGCAACCGGTGAAGGTTCCGCCGGTACCGATGCCGGACACAATGACGTCGACCTTGCCTTCGGTATCGTTCCAGATCTCTTCCGCAGTAGTTTTCGCATGTATAGCGGGATTTGCGGGATTATTGAATTGCTGAGGCATGAAATACTTCGAATCGCTCGCGACCAGCTCTTCAGCGCGCTTGACGGCTCCTGGCATTCCCTCGGGTCCCGGAGTCAACACGAGCTCAGCGCCAAATGCCTTTAGCAGATTGCGCCGTTCAACCGACATGGTTTCGGGCATAAACAGCACCAAGCGGTATCCCTTGATCGCACACACAAAGGCCAGCGCAATACCGGTATTGCCCGATGTCGGCTCGACAATGATGGTATTCTTATGAATCTTGCCCTCATGCTCGGCGGCCTCGATCATCGCCAACCCGATGCGGTCTTTCACCGATGAACATGGGTTGAACGATTCCAGCTTGGCGGCAACTCGTCCCGGCAGCGTGCCGGTCGCGCGGTCTAAGTAGACCAGTGGTGTCTTACCGATCAGATCGGTAATGCTGTTCGCGATTCTCATGGTAGCACTCCTCTGTTCAGCCCCTCAAATCCAGTACATTTCTGATGACAAACCTGCTGATTGAATAACATCCGATAAGGTCACGGAACGCAGTCCGAGCTGAAGATTCTCCAGTTGCATGTTAATGATCTTGACCAATGTCTGACCGATGGGATCGCCGTTGTTCATCCGCTCCGCCAGCGCAGCCGGCACCGCGAATTCCGAGGCGCCCTCACAGGCGAATATCACATCCGCCAGCGTGATTTGCTCGGGGGGCTTGGCAAGATAGTAACCGCCACCGGCGCCGCGAACCGAGGTAACAATCTCGGATGCCTTCAGGCGCGAAAAGATCAATTCCAAAAACCTTAACGGGATATTCTGATTTGTCGCGATGTCTTTGACACCGACGTGTCCGCCGCGAGCGTTGAGCGCGAGGTAAACCAAGGCGCTGATTCCATAGTATGACTTATTTGATATCATATACTACCGGTGTAAATACGGAGATTCACGCAGAATCTTTGACTCAACTATAATAAATCCGATCGGAAAATGCAAGTATTATTTGAAATATACTGTGTAGCAATAAGTTATCTGTGAATGCCTCAGCTATCGCCGGGGATATTCGACATCATATCGAACGACCGCGACGAGTCCGAGCCGTCAAGTATTCGTCGTGCAATCGGAGACTTTGGCGTCCACAACTCAAACTCATGTGCTCAAGATGTGGTGCCGGAGGTACACTTTTCCACTTGACAAATCGGACGTGGAACGCGACATTGTAGATGGATTCGGGCAGGAACCCCCGAGCATTCCTATAGCGGTCAGAAAAATCAAATAAGTCTACTGGCGAGGTCATTTCGCCAGTTCAAAAACTCATACTTTGTGTCTGCAAGGAGGTAGGCTTATGCGGACGAAGTTGCTAAGGGTTTGGGTAGGGGTGTCAGTGCTCATGCTGTGTGCAGTGCTGGCATTCGCAACTACTACAAAACAACAAGCCGAGTACCTTTCCCCTCAGGATGTTCAAACGCTGAATTTTCCCGCTCCAAGAGCGGCATGCAGTTTGACCCGCACCAATGGCACTCCGGCCGGCTATTACAGCGCCTATGGAGCCGGGATGCGGAATGTCACTTATCTTGACCCGAGCGTGCTCTGCGCGGCTCCACAATATCCGCTGCAGTTGAACAGTCTGAGCTTCACGCTCTACGGATTCACAGGCGCGGTCTGGCCGGTTACGATGGACGTCGTAGTTTACGGAATGTCCACGGCTGGAAACGTATGCGGAGGGCCGGGAACGGAACTCTCTCGCTTTACCGTAACCTGCGGTCAAGCAGAATTTGGCTATCCGGCAGTGGGAACGGCGACTTTTCCTGCGCCCTGCTGCGTTAACGGACCTTTCTATGTTGGTCTCGAATATACCGATGCCGGTGCCGGACCATTTCCGTCGATACTGTTTGACAACGCCACGGCCGATACCTGCGTGAACTGGTTCTATATGACCGGTCAATGGGTCGAATGGTACGACCTCTGGAATCCGCCGGTACCGGGTAACCCTATTTTATCGGTTGCCGGTGAAACGGTATCGCAGGCGTGTCCGCAGAGTTTCTATTACAAACCGGGATATGTTGACTATTGCCCAAATGGTATGCCGGATTTCGATCAGAAACAGGATTTCAGTATTCCCCCTGACGGACTGATCGACCACGGCTATTGCGGCCCGACGGCGGTCGCCAACTGCTTCTGGTGGTTCGATTCCAAGTTTGAACCTAATCCCGTGCCACCACCAACCTACAATGACGGATATCCGCTGGTTCAAACCTACGCCACAATGCCTCCGCTATGGGATGACCATGATCCTCTGAACCCCGTTCCGTTTATCAATGCGCTCGGAACTGCCTTCAACACGAATATCACCGCGCCGGGAACCAACATCGTCGATATGCACAACGGTATTCTGGCGTGGCTGGCATCGAGACAATTGCAGAACGACTACATCTTGACGCAGTATGATTGCCAGGGTTTGACCTGGGATCTGTTGGCACATGAAGTGCGGAGGAGTCAGGATGTGATACTGCTGATCGGATTCTATGTCTCGGTCGACGGCAATCCGAACAACTGCTGCCGTATCGGTGGGCACTATGTCACAGTGGCGGGCATTGACTCACTCAATCGCAAAATTGCATTTTCTGATCCGTACTACGACGCCACACCTTCCGCCATTCCCCACAACGATGCGGCAATTGTATCCCATGACATCTGGGATATGATACCGATGGGTCCGATGATGTGCGAGCCGCATCAGGGATGTTTGTTCATGCCGGGCTATCCGGTCGCTCAATTCATCACGGATTTCTATAATCAAAACGGCGGGGCCACCTGTCCGTTTCCACCTCCGCCCGGGCCGATGTGGGCTATCGTAGAGAACGCCGAGGTTCTGTGTCCGAAACCGGCACCATCGACCTGTGAATACTACAAGCTCCCATATCCTGATTATGCGCCAGTCGGCATGCCTGATTTTGACCAGAAGCAGAACGGCTGGATAGGTTGGAATGGCGGCTGGAGTTTCTGCGGCCCGCTCGCCGCGCTCAACTGCCTGTGGTGGTTTGATTCCAAGTTCGAGCCGAACACCATTCCGCCGCCATCGGTCATTGACAATTATCCGCTGCTGCAAAGTCCGTCGCTGGTGGTGGATGATCACGATCAGAGCAATGTTCCCAATTACGTGAATATGCTCTCGCCGATGATGAACTGCCTGCCGGGCGGTTTCGGAACCAACATTCATCAGCTCGCGCTCGGCATGCAACAGTGGATCACCAACGCCGGCCTTCAGTCCCGGTATATCATTTCGCAGCACCCGGCGCCGACGTTCGAGCAAATACGTGATAGCGTGTTGCACAGCCAGGATGTGATTCTGTTGCTGGGTTTCTGGCAGGAAATTCCGGGCAATCCGCCGTATTGCACGCGCATCGGCGGACACTATGTCACGGTTGCCGGTGTCTGCACAACCTCGACCAGAATTTGCATCTCTGATCCGTACTTCGATCATGCCGAGGGTGAGCCGCCGGCTGGATCTGCGCATCCGTCCATCGTGCACAACGACGCCCAGTTTGTGTCGGGTCCGCACGGAACAATGAATCATGACGTCTACAATGTTGCGCCGCGCCTGTTCCAGTGCCCGAATCAGCCGATTCCGCTGGGTCTGGAAATTACCGACTATCCGGACAACTTTGCGGACATCATTCAATTCGAACGGATGAACCAGCCGATTGAACCGCCTCTGATTGGGACGCCTCAGCCGGGATTACCTGTCTACACGATGATCGAGTGGGCGACAGTAGTATGCCCAACCAAACCGTGTCCTCCGGGTCCTGCGTACGGTGACAGTACCACGAATGACCCATGCATTCTGGTATGCCCGAGATCGGATGCGATATTCACGGTCACGGAGAAAGACAGTTGCGGGAACCTGGTGTGCGACCTGACCGGAACCTGGCTTGATTTCAGCCAGTGCCCGGCGAGACCGTGCCCGAATGAGGAACCGGCGTGGCCGCGCGTATTCCCGGATTCCTGCAGGAACGGTGTCCACTACTTCAGTGTTGATGCCGGAGGGTTGATGTGCGGGCCATGCGTGGCCGGACTGATAGTCAACGGTCAGTTCTTACGTACGGTACCGGTGAGCTTCTTTGACATCAACGGTGACTTGTGCGTGAAGCAGCCCGACTTTGTCGGCGGTCCGTGCAACGATTATGACTGCAACGGCATCGTCGATCTCAATGATGCCACGATCTTTGCACTGCACATAGGTCACTGCTGCACCTTCTGTGATTGCTATCCGGGTGATGCCAATGGCGACGGCGCGCTGGATATTTCCGATGCCGTCTATTTGATCCAGTACATTTTTGCCGGCGGTCCGGCTCCCACACCATACGCGGTTTGCTCGGGAGATGCGAATTGCGATGGCTCCGTGGACATTTCGGACGCCGTGTATCTGATCCAGTATATTTTCTCCGGTGGTGCGGCCCCCTGCAGTTGTGCAGACTGGTTCTACCAGTACGGCCCACCGCATAAGGAGTAGACCTCAAAGGACGGCTTACTTCCCCTCACAGACCGCCCCGCAAGGGGCGGTCTGGCTATTTGGGGTTGCTAACACCGAATAGCCGAATGTGGTCTTTCTGATCAGCTACATCTTCTCAGGAGGAGCGGCACCTTGTGAGGCGGTGTTCTGGCAGTACATTTGTCAGTAGGTTATGCCGCTGAGGTAATCAGCTAATCCACCAGCACGATAAATCAATGGCCGCTCCATCAGGGGCGGCCATTTCATTTTGTCAATTGCGATGACTGCTACTTGACCGGCAGTCCCACCGCGTTCATCAATTTCCCAACCGGATAGACGTTCAACTGTCTGTCCCAGTATGGCGAGCGTTCATAAAAGAATTGCAATCTTGCATCGGGGCTCCTGGCAAACGTTGTATCGGACGCCAGCTTGCTTTCGAACTCGGCTTTCAGCGCCGGATCTTTGGCCAGCATCGCGGGAGCCATTTTCTCCGTAATGTAATTTTCGGAGTACTCTTTCTGCTCCAATATCGCATCAAAGAAACCCCACGATACAAATGAATCGGAGCCGCGCGGTTCCAACATGTGGATGATAAGGCGATTTGTCCGCTGGTTGAGAAATACGACCGCCGTTCCCGCCGGATAGATTCGCTTTTCGGCAAGAGGCGTTGTTTTGACGCGCAACGAATGTCGTCCCTCGAACGGCTCGGTGCTCCATCTGGGACTATCGAATTTGTAACTGTCGACGAGCAACTCAGTGTCGCGGGCGAGATAGTCAATCTTGATTCCCTGCAATGTCAGCCGATTGATTTCCTCCTGCCATTCTTTCGGGATAATGTAGGCGTAGGGAGTCAGCGCCGAATCGGAGATTGCATTCTTGTCAAAGAAGGGAATATGGTACGTTACTTTCTTCTTGCCCCAGACTATCGTCTGAGTGTCGGAAATCGGCGAATGCTCAAAGTGAAAGTCCACGCCGAGGAAGTCGATCATCGTGCTGTCGCGCGTTGGACGGAAGCCGAGCGGATAGTAACTTCCAGTCATGGCGGCCGTCAGACTGTCGCCCTTTGCGATCATTCGCGTGAATGAATTCGCGTTGGAATTGAGATAGTCCAGGACATTCCGCACCAGTTCGTAGCTCGATTCGACCCGCTGCCGATAGGTCTTGAGCATGTGCGTCTCGATCAACATAAACGGGCGGTTTTGCGCCGCGCCATAGCCGTTGGAGAAACGCGGTGTCGCCGTCCAGGACATCAGACCGCTCGTGACATCATTGCCGTTGCGCGTCACGACATAAGGCGACATCGGGAAACCCGATTTTGTCATTCTCTTATTCAGCTCGGGCAGAAAGACGCCATCGCACCACTCGGCCAACGGCTTGACAACGTTGCTGTTCGTTTCCAAGGTGTAGGTAATCACATACTGGAAGTCGGCTCCGTCAGTAGTGTGTATGTCGATCAGGAAGTCAGGGAGCCACTGATTGAATAAGCCGAGCCAGCTTCGCATTTCGGGAGCGTCGGCTTTGACGAAATCGCGATTGAGATTCAGATTCTGTGCCGTCGTACGCCATCCCATCTCGACCGGTCCGTCCTGGTTAATGCGATTGTAAGGGCCGAACCGCTCATGACCGTCGACGTTGAAGATCGGGATAAACAACAGGACGACGTGATCCAAGTCCTGCGCATACTTGCCGCGCACGATCATATCGCGAATCAACGTCAATCCGGCGTCTTTGCCCTCGATCTCGCCGGCATGGATCCCACCCTGAACCAGCAGCACGACTTTACCCCGATCATGCGCCTTCCTGGGATCGAATTCCTTGTCCTTGTCGACGATCAAAAGCGGCAGCTTGCGCCCCTGGGGGCTGATGCCAAAGTCAGTGAATTTGACCATCGGCGAGAAATCGGCCAGTCTCTTGCAGAATGCAGCCGTCTCATCGTAGCGAGGCGTTTCGAGATAGTTGGATTTCTCGTAGTAAGTGAGCCATTCATCAGCCGGTTTGGCGCCGGTAAGGGCAGGCGCCAGGAAACAAAGCAGAATTGCCAGCGATATTAATTTGTGCATCAACAGATCTCCTCGTATTTTGCGTGCGGGAAGTATAAGGCGCAGGAAACCGATCATCAACTTTGAAATCGAGAAGATGACATGAAACAGGCGGCTATCTTTCTCAACGGCGCCTATCCGGTGGCTCACCTGGAGTTCTATCGAGCCGAAATCGAAGATGCCGGACGACTCGGTTTGGTCGTCGCGGTGGATGGGGCTCTGAATCTATTTGAACGCCTCGGTGCGAAACCCAATGTGGTGTTGGGTGATTTTGATTCAGTCGATCCGCGAGTTTTGTCGAAATATCCTGACCTGCTCCGGATCGAATACCCGGTTGACAAGGATGCTACGGACGGAGAACTGGCGGTCCGCTACGTTCTGGACCAGGGCTGCGACCAAATCGAAATTTTCGGCGCCTTTGATACTGCTTTTGAAAGCGACCAGATGCTCGCCAATGTTTTCCTGCTGGCTCTGGTGGCCGACCTCGAACGGCAGACCGGTCGCCATTTGACTGCGCGGCTTGTTGATCATTGCCAGGAAGTCTATTTTGTCGAGGACGGTGGCCTGGCCCTCATCGGCACCCGCGGAGACACGCTGTCGGTGATTCCTGTCGGCAAGGAAGTGCGCGTAACTTTACGTGGCACCAAGTGGGAACTGATGGATCAAGTGACCCGGCTCGGCTCCAGTTGGACTCTTCGCAATTTCTTTGCACGCGATGAGGTAGATATCACAATCACGGGCCCTGCCGTGATCGTTCACCGTCGATCAGGTGAACGCTAAATATCGAAGCTTGTCAAAAATCTCGGTTCCAGACTACTTGTAGAACTCCAGCTCATCCACCTGCAACGTGAATTTCTCTATCGGGCCGCCGACCGTAAAGAAATCCACCCCTTGCAGATCGGTGCCTGTCCAGGTTACCTTCTTGCCGTAGGGCATCTGTTTGAAACCGACAAACGGGATCTTGAACTCTTTCCATTCACCTGTCGGGGGAGTGAAGGAGAATGAATGGAACATGAAGTCGGTTACAGCCGCGGCAGGCAGGTCGATTCGGTAGGTGTTGCCGTCGCCCTTGGCCCAGAACTTGATGCCAGTAAAAGAAGTGACGTCAAAGATTGCCTTTCCGCCGAAGAACCGAGTTCCGGCGCCGGCAAACATGACGTAAGGATTACTGCCCAGTTTCACACTACCGCTGATCCTAAGTGACTGCTTGGTTCCGGAGGCGCCGTCCGGGACGATACTGATATCTGCGGTCGACTTGCCCTGCATTATCGAGTCGGTTACCGGCATCCAGAATAGTTGCAGCGGTGTCACTTTGCCCTCGAAATCAGCGATTTTGGCCTTAGGCACAACGCTCTTGATCACTGGGGCCGGCGCCTTGACGGCAGTAGAGTCGGCATACGTCGAAACCAAAGCACCAAATATCATTGTCACAATTAATGTTGATGTCAGAGTGAAAATGATAAAGCGTTTCATTAGAGTCCTCTCCTTTGTTATCTGCGAAGCTATTCGCTGCCGACCGCAGTCCAGGTGATGTTGGCCGGGTAAGTGAACGACTTATTCTCAGAATATATTGCGTTATCCAATTCGAAAGGTATGGTCGCGGAAGTTTCGATGATCGGCGAAATGTCTATCTGAATCAATGGTCCAAAATCGCCGAACTGCAACGGCGTCTGCGATGTCAACAAAACGTAACCAAGTGTGTCGGGACCAGAGATTGTCCAGTCCGCGCAGAGGCCGCCGGCGTCTGCGGAAATCAAGCTCACGGAATAAGTTTTTGGCGTATCGAGCTTGAAACGAAAACGGTCGATATTGCGGGGGACGAATTGCGCCCGCATGACAACTTGCAGGACTCCGCCGGTCGCCAGCGTCGGCGAGTCAAATGAGATGACGCCTACCCGGTCATCGCCGTAGACGCTACCGAGGTCGAGTCTGGCATCAAATTGACCGCTGAGACCATTGTAGGCAAACTTCACTTGAACGTTATGCTGGCCGGTGCTCTTGAGTGTCGTGTAGCTGAGCTTGTATTGTCCGCCCAGATCGCGAGTGATCTGCTGCAATTTCTGACGGAAGGCGGCGATATCCCCGGCAGAGTAAAACTCTCCGCCCGTTTGGTCCGTGATCTGGGTCAGTGATTGCTCATTGGCTATGCTGCCGGTGCCAATGATAAAGACACTCGCCTGCCACTGTTTGGCGATGGAAATTACATCCGCCGGCGATCTCGACGACGAGGTCTCCTTGCCGTCAGTTATCATGAACACGGTGCGTTCCTTGTTCGGCGCGAGGTCGCCGTCAAAGATGTTGACGGCCGAGTATAGGGCGTCCCACACACGGGACGAACCGTGATCGATATTCTGACTCAGGAATTGGTCAAGCGATGCGTTGAGATATTCCTTGTTGCTGGAAAATGGCGCAATCAGCCCGGCATCGACGTTGCGATCGTGATATTCCATGATCGCCATTCTATGAGTCGGAGCGAGTTGGCTAATCATATCGCGCGCCCAGGTAACTTCCAGATCTATGCCCGTGCTGTCGCCCTCTCTCCAGGTAGCCATGCTATTCGTGAAATCGAGCAGCACTACCATGTCAAGTTCGAGACTCACCGACGGATGAACGAAATATGACGTTTCCGTATAGTCAATCTCGGCGCCATCCTCGAAAACTCGAAACGGTGCGCTTAACGGGCCCTGATCGATAACTACCGCATGGCCGCGGCTGTCAACCATACGAAAGGTGAACTGCACCTGCGACGGTTTCTGCAGAAACGATTGCACATCCTTGAACCTGACCGTCGAACTCGCGGGCGGCTGATTGACCGTCGGGTCTTCTTCCGTGCAGCCGGCCAGACACACGAGCAACAAGACAGTCAGTGAAATCGAGCTGAATATTCTGGATTTCATGATTCGCACTCCTGACACTACGTAAGTGTAGCGCAGGAGGTTGAGAAAATCAACAAAAGACCTTATCGGGGATTCATATTCAATTGCACGTTCGGCAGGCAAGTTACGTACTAAGAAGTGGTCAGCAAGGACGCAAAACATTTCTTGAACTTGGTATTCTAGCTTTGTATAATGGATTTGAATAAAGGATCTGGGCGCGGCGATCAGGCCTCGATAAAGCGATCGCCTGGAAATCTGCCGCAAAGTTCGCGTCTACATGATGCATTTCAGAAAGTGAAAAGGACACGCAATGAAGTTTTCTCGTCCCCATATCTGGACGGATGACGTCCGCGAGGCGGAAAAGACTCTCGATAGATATCGCAGCGAAGTTATTACCAAGCCGGAAAAGAACAGCTTCAGACTGGTCGGCGGTGTGGACGTTGCCTATTCCAAGAAAGACAATACGGCATTTGCCGTTGTAGTTGTCATGAAAGTGCCCGAAATGGAGTTGCTTGAACGGGTTCGCGGACAGGGAGAGGTTACTTTCCCGTTTGTGCCGGGACTGTTCTTCTTCCGCGAAGGTCCTATCATTTTCAAGGCGTTAAGCCGGTTGAAATTCGTCCCCGACTGCTTTATCTTTGACGGGCACGGTATTGATCACCCCAAAGGCATCGGTATGGCCTCGTTAATGGGAATTATGCTTGAGATGCCGACCATTGGCTGCGCCAAGAAGTTGCTATGCGGGACGGCCGAACCGGTGGGCAACGAGGTCGGTGATACCGCCGCTATCTTCAACGGTAATGTCGAGGTGGGACGCTCCATCAGGTCACGAGAGGGAGTTAAGCCGCTTTACGTGTCGCCGGGTCACAAGGTCGATGTTGAAGTTGCGGTCAAGACTATCATTGACCTGCTGCGCGGTTATCGACTTCCGGAGCCGCTACGTCTGGCCCATATCATGGTCAACAAGTTTCGCCGGAACTACGACACGAATTTCCAGGGCCCAGCGACGATGAATAATCGTTAGCTAAGCTTTCGAGTTTTGCCTGCCCGAAACTATATCTGTGACATCAAATCTGCGGCTTTGTCCGGTATTTTGGCGCGGAGTTTTTTGTATAGCGACCGCAGCAGCGAGTTGCTGAAGACTCTCAAGCCAGTCTGTACCAACGTCCGGTAGACTTCAAACCTCGATATTTTGACTTTCCGCTCACCGGTTAACAAGTCAGCGTTGTGAAACGACATGTTTAATGTCTTGATGGCGAAGAATAACGACCAGAGATTGAAAAGCCGCATTCGGACTTCCCGGCGCGGTATCAGCAGCGTGTAGGATATCGCGTCATCGAGATGCCGCGCCGCCTCCCGGATAAGCTCGTCAAGAGTCTTCAGCGACCTTTCGCGATTTTGCAATTCAAGGAATTCTACAATCGAGGCGTCGTGTTTCTGCGCGATTTCGACCGGTACATAACACCAACCGCGCTCGAAATCGTCATGACAATCCTTGATGATATTGGTCATCTGCAATCCCAGCGCAAACGACACCTGCAATTGTTCAAGTTTCCTGACAATAGAGGGTTTGATCGACGGCGAATGCGACACAAACAGCCGGGTCAGCATTTTGCCGACGGTTCCGGCGACGTAGTAGCAGTATTCCTCCAGTTCCGCCATGGTCTCCAAAACATGTAGTTTTCCGTCAGCGGGCCCGCCGGCGACAGCTTTTCGCATGCCGGTGGCCATCTCGATGACGCATTCTGATATCGCCTGTCTGGATGAATCAGGCAGTTGGAGAAACACTTCGAAAACTGAAGGGCACTTCGCAATCAGCACGTGCTCAGGGTTGCTCTCGTCGTTTGAGCCAAATGTGGTAGCCCACTTACCGACCTGACTGATTGAGATGTCCCGGCTTTTGAACAATCCGATGTACTCAGTCAGCAATTTTTCCCGGGTGTCGCTGGATAGCTGCTCGGAATCCTCGACCGTATCGACTATGCGGCAGAATAAATAGGCCGTCAGCACGGACCAGTACAGGTCGCCCCCGAGAACCCGTATATTGAGGGCGAACGAGCGCGAAACTTGCGGTAGAATGGCTATGCAAGATCGCTGGGCTGGAGAATACTGCACAATTACTGACCTTTCCGGGCTGACGCCACCGATGACGGCAGTTTACCACCAGGCGACAGTTTGGAAAAGCAAAATTCGAAGATTGGGGGAAACAGGCACGCCGGCAAACAAGGAGCACTGCGAATACGTTAAGCCATTGGCGCTCCGCGACTCAGTGCCTTCAGAAAATACCTTACTTGTGGCGGATATTGACTGGGTAAGTTTTTGTGCCGGTTTAGCTAACTAGGGAAATTGAACTAACTAAAACCTTGACACTTGACATGGCGAGCGGTAAGTTAGATCGCTAAGCGCATTAAATGCACATAGTTCAGAAAAGACGGTAGGAAGCATATGGATTTAGGATCGTATTCTGCGACCTTGACAAATTGCATTCGGCGGGCTCAGGAACTTGCGAAGAGTTACTTCCATGCCGAGATCACTCCCAACCACTTCTTCCTCGTGTTGCTGCGCGACGAAGGGGGCGAACTCGCTGCCATTTTCAAGCAACTTGGGAAGAAGCCCGAGTATTTTGAAGCTTTGCTGGCGGATGAGTTGTCGAAAATGCGCAAGCTGTCCACCGACGAAGTCAAACCCGCCGCAGCTCCGGCGCTGCAGTCTCTGTTGGTTGCGTCCGGCAACAAAGCCGAGAAGTACTCCGATTCCGAAGTTCGTCCAGAGCATGTGCTGATGGTGCTGGTCTCAAAGGATTCGCCACTATCGGAACAAATCCTACGCCGACTCGATTTCGATGAAGGCAAGATAATTGACGCGATGGCTGACATGAAGGTCGTGCAGTCAATCGCTGGAACACAGGTCACGACCGAGGACGGTGAAACCGCTGTCGGCATCGAAGGTGTAAAGTACTGCGTAGACCTTACGGAGAAGGCCCGCAAAGGCGAGCTGGACAACTTTTTTGGGCGGCAGGAAGATATTTACAATATCAGCCGGGTGCTGATTCGCCGCCGGAAAAACAACCCGATTCTGGTTGGTCCGCCGGGAGTTGGCAAGTCGGCTCTGGTGGAAGGACTGGCGCTACAGATCGTCAACAAGCAGACCACCCCCGAACTTCACGATTCAGTCATTCTAAATCTCGATTTGGGACAATTGGTGGCTGGAGCCAAATATAAAGGCGAATTCGAGGAAAGATTCAACAACCTCGTATCCAGATTGTCCAAAGGCAAAGGTAACCTCGTATTGTTCATCGATGAGGTGCATACGCTGGTAGGGGCGGGCAATCCTGCCGGTGGTATGGATGCAGCGAACCTGCTGAAACCGGCACTGGCACGCGGTGCGTTTAAGGTTATCGGTGCGACTACGAACGAAGAATATCGCAAATATATCGAAAAGGATAAGGCGCTTGATCGGCGTTTCCAACGTGTGATGGTGGAAGAGCCGAAATTCAACGAAGCCCAGGAAATCCTGGCCGGCGTCCGAAACGTGTATAGCAAGCATCACAGTCTGGCCATTCCCGATTCGGTCGTGGACGAGTCAATTCGGCTGTCGCAACGATACATCGGCGACCGCTTCCTTCCCGACAAGGCCATTGATCTTTTGGATGAGGCCTGTGCGTCGTTCCGACTCAACTGTACGCGCACAAAAAACAGTCTGGAAGGGCTGAAGAAGATGGCCGCTGAACTAAATCAGGAACTAGGCGACAGTATTAAGACCGACAGTGACGCCAAGATCGCTCCGGAAATCAAGTCGAAGCTACAGGCGTTTAATGAAGAATTCGATGAGCTCTTTGCACCCTGGAAAGATCGGGTCAAGTAAGCGTTGCTTTGATAGCACGATCAAACTGAGTGGGAAATATGGAAAAAGAACAAACGCAAATAAGCAGGTTTAAGGAAAACATTCAGAAGATGGAGCGACTGGAACAGTTCGTCTTCAAGACCGATCCCACACTGTCTCCTGAAGACGTGGCCTTTGTCATTTCCCGCTGGACCAAAATTCCGGTGTCGCGAATGATGGAAGATGAAAAGACCAAGCTGCTGCATATGGAAGACTACCTGCAGAAACGCGTGGTCGACCAGGATTCCGCGATCAAGACAATTTCGGAAGCGGTACGGCGTTCCCGCTCGGGAATCAAGCGGCATAACCGCCCGATTGGCTCATTCCTATTCCTGGGACCGACCGGTACCGGCAAGACCGAATTGGCGAAGACATTGGCGGAATATCTTTTTAACGATGAATCGAATATCGTCCGGTTTGATATGTCGGAATATATGGAGAAGCACTCCGTCGCCAAGCTGATCGGCGCGCCGCCGGGATATGTCGGCTACGATCAGGGTGGTTTGTTGACCGAAAAAGTGCGGCGCAATCCTTTTTCGGTAGTACTTTTCGACGAAGTCGAAAAGGCGGACCCCGATGTTTTCAACATCATGCTGCAGATCATGGACGACGGCCGACTGACCGACGGGCAGGGGAACACGATCGATTTCACCAACGCGATGATAATTCTGACCTCGAACTTCGGCGCCCACTATATTCTGGACTGTTATCGCGAAAACAAGCCGGTCGAGCGGGAAGAAATGATGAACGTGCTGAAGACCAAGTTCCGTCCCGAATTTCTGAACCGTCTGGAATGGATTATCTTCCGGCCGTTGTCAGAAGTCGGCATCGGCGCTATCGTCGATATCCAGTTGAAAGTGATCAATGGAATTCTTAAAGATCAGAAGATGACCATTACCTGTGCGGCTGACGCCAAGAAGGCGCTGGCTGACCGGGGGTATAATTTCGAAATGGGTGCGCGCCCATTGCAGCGGCTTATTGAAAAGGAGATTCTCAATCCGCTCTCGATGGCGATCATTGACGGCCGCTTTCCGGAAGGTTCGCAGGTCGAAGTGCGGATGAACAAAGACGAATTTGAAATTGTGAAAGTATAGATTCTAAGGAGGTTATATGGCAGACCAGTATCGTATTGCCGCTCCCCATATCGGCACTACGGAGTACAAGGAAAAGAGCGATTCTATTCCGGTCGATCTGCTTCCGTCGAACAAAATGGTCTACTTGACCAAATTGAATTCGCGCGAAGAGAGCGAACCGGAATTGACCCGCTGCAAGAATCTCAAGGAAGTCTTCACGACCTTCCGTCCGTCGCAGGAAGTTACCGTCCAGAAGCAGGATGGCTCGGAAGAAACGGTCGAACTGGAATTCAACGCGATGAAGGATTTCGGTTCGATGGAGATCATTCAGAAGAATGAGTACCTTCAGTCGAAGTACAACGAAGTGGAAATCCTGCGCAATCTGAAAAACCTGCTGGAAAAACCGAATTCCAAGCTGAAAAAAGACCTGTCATCGCCGGAGAAGAAGGCGGAATTCATGAAGGTCATTAAATCATATATCGATCAACTGTAAACCGCTGCGAGGAAGTCATGGCTGACGAAGAAAAAGATCTGCAAAAGGAATCGGCACAAGCCGAAGCCAAGGTCAAGGAAAAAGCTGACCTAAAAGACATCCTCGGAGTCGGTTTTGTCGGCTACGAGCTTGTCAAAGACCACCTGTCTCATTTCAAGAGCCAGGATGGTTTACACATCGAGGGTGTAAAGTTCCTCGATCCCAAGAACGAATCATTTAATAAGTTTCTCACTTCCGACGAATTCAAAGATCGCCGTAACCAACTGAAACAGCGTCTGCAAGTTTGGGCTGAACAGTTAGGGCCGAATGACGTCACCTCTGACGAATTCAAGGACAAACTGGACAACATGATCAGAAGCGGCGGACAAGAATCTCGTCGAGAACATGAAGAACATTCACGAAACGATTCGTCCGCTGGAAACCGCCTATCCGCGGCATCGATCTGTTCTTCCAGAACGCTGCGGCGCGCCCGGATTCGGAAATCTATGCCTATTTCGCCAATGTCGGTATCAGCGATCTGACCGATCCAAACGATCGTGAAAAGTTCGAGTATATCAACCGGCAGATTCACGATATCTACGGGCTTTACGACATCAAGAACAGCTACGCCCTCTGCTGCTATTCCCGGTTATCTGGGGTCAGTGAAAGACATCGATACGGTCGCCCGCGATATGGGACTGCCGAACAAGCTGCACATTCTGACCGACTTCAAACATTTCGACACTTACGAAGAACTGGTCGGACGAATTGGACGATCCGGCTTACGATGATCTGCGTGGCAACGACGAGTACAAGGCGTACATCTCGGTATTCGGCAACTACGTCAAGGCCGAGAAGCCGGAAAGCCGTTTCGACAAAGAAGCGATGTGGCTGCCGCCGTCACCGATGGTAGCCGGCCTGATATACAAAAATGATAACGAGATCGGTATCCAGGCGCCGTCCGCCGGTAAAGCCAACGGCAAGCTGGGCGGAGTTTCGCGAACTCGAATCAAATTGTCGGAAGCCAAGAATACCAAGATCAACGAGAAGGGTGTCAACTGCGTGCTCAACTGGCAGGGTGATGTGGGTGATGTCGTGGCGATGGGCGCCGACACGCTGAGCAAGGATCCCAAGTTCCGCAACTATACGATCAAGCGCACCTACGATTACATCTACAAGACGATGCGCAATTATCTCAACCAGCAGGTCTACAAGGGCTTTCGACGACAAGCTGAAGAAGTCGATCGACGGCGATCTGAACAAGTTCCTGAGTCTGCTGCAGCGGAACAAAGTGATCAACGGTTTTACCTGCAACGTGATTGCGACCAACGAAATGATCGAAAACCAGCAGATGTTGCTGGAAGTGGCGCTCAACACCAAGACGCCGATCAAGCAGTACGTCGTCAAGCTGGAAGCGCTGGTCGACGAGTCGGGTCAGGCGGCGGTAAAATAATTCTGAACCGCTCCGAGGGGTATCTCGACAGTTATGGGTGAAAGCGGCAGGAAGAAGCCCAGAAACAGAGAAACAGAGACTGTAAACGATAGTAGGAGGAAGCCAACCAATGGCACAAGAAGTAGAACTCAAGATTGACGGCGAGAAGTTCGACAAAGTGCGCTCGGTCAGTTATGAAATCTTCACGCCTCATGACACCACGGACGGCAAGCCCAGTTCGATCCCGTGTGGTCTGAAGATCAAGATCAGCCGCGAGTCAGATGACAACGTCGGCATCGCGCAGCTGGGCATTTGACTCTTCGCAGGTCAATCGCAAGGCCGGTGAGATCACCTTCAAGGATCCCAACCTGAAGAAGGAACTGAAGGTTCTCAAGTGGCAGAACGGCTTTGTCACGCACTACGAAGAGCACGTTCCGTCCACGTCGGCCATGCCGAACGAGCAGATGTACGAGTACTTCGAGATTTCCGCCGAGTTGGTGGATGTCAACGGTGTCGAGTACAAGAAGGACTGGAAAGGCAAATGAGCCCATCGGGGCACTGAGATAGTGGCGGGAAGGCGAGTACACGCTCCCTTCCCGCTCTTTTAGCCGCCACACGGACAAAACCAGAGGAACAAATGCCGGAACTTGATCCCAATAGTAACCGACCGCAAATGACTGAAGCCGACGTGCACTCACGCTGCGTGGTGTCAGCCACGGTTATGATAGCCAACGTCGCCGTCAACTGGCCGTTGCAGTCGTTCCGGCTTGAGCAAAGCGTCTTTGCTCATCATCGGTTGGTGCTGGAATTTTCGCTCGACATCGAGGCCGCCAACCAGGGCCGGGAGTTTGTGTCGACCACCAAGTATCAGGATACGATCGGCAAAAGCGTGAGTCTTAAGATCACTCCCGCCGACGAGTATGTCGCCGCCGGAGAGGCACTTGAATTTTTTGGATTGATTACGAACGTCGGGTTTTCCAACACCGGCGGTGAAATGAACAGAATCGTAATCGAAGCCATGAGCCCGACGATTCTCACCGATCAGAGCCGGGGATACGTCTTCTTTGAGAATATGTCATTTGAGGACATCGTCCGCACGATTATGGGTCAATACAATATCGATACCGGGTCAATCTCAGTTAGCGGCGCCGCCACCAGAGATTTCTGGACCAAATGGGGCTTGACCGACTGGGAATATCTGACATCTGGATGGAAGACTTATCCGGGCTGGGTGTTCTATGACGGCAAGAAGCTGGTCGTCGAGGAGAAGAAAAGCCGGAACACTCATACTCTGACCTGGCAGAAACACATTGGCTCGGCGAATCTCAAAATGAATGTGACCGGCTTCAAGTACAAGAACTACACCTGGGACGAGGCCGCCAAGAGCGTAATCGAAAAGAACCAGCCGGCTCCCCAAACGCAATTCTCGGGGATAGCCAAGAAGGCCTACAACGCCTCGGGACAGAATATGGGCAAGGTGTCGTCAGCGATACTTCCCACGCGCGGCGATTCCAAGGCGGCGCAAGAAAAGCAAGTCACGGAAGCGATGCAGGCCGAGCAACTTGGCTCGTTGACTGAATGTCACCTGCAAACTAACGTCCCGTCACTGAAGGTTGGGGACGCGATTCAACTTGAAGGCATGGGCGACACCTACACGGGCGTCTTTATCATAACCTCAATCATGCACCATATCGAGACCGGCACCGATTACCATAATTTTGTGACCGCAAGCCCGCTGGAAAGCGCCTGTCCGCCCTGGCCGCAGGTCAAGCATGAAGTGCGTACCGATCCGATAACCGCGATCGTCACCGATAATGTTGATCCGGACTTACGCGGACGCGTCAAAGTAAAATTCCCTGCCAAGGGTGAAAATGGCAGCGACCTGATCAGTCCCTGGCTGCGCACGATCAGTGGGTATGCCGGAAATAATAGAGGTATCTACTTCATGCCCGAAATTGCGGACGAGGTTTTGGTCGCCTTTGAAATGGGCGATCCCAACATGCCGATCGTGCTGGGGGCGATGTGGAATGGCACCGACAAGCCGCCGCAAAGTGCAATCGATCCGAAGGGCAGCGACGGCGAAGCCAGCAAGAATGATCTCAAGGTTATCTATACACGTTCGGGGCACCAGATCGCCATCGATGATAAAGATGGCTCGGGTAAGATCAAGATTATAGATCGCACCGGCAAGAACACGATGATCATAGATTCGAAAGAGAATACAATCAACATCACTGCCGATAAAGATTACAACCTCACCGTCAAAGGTAATATTACTCTTAAGGCCGACGGTGATTTCAAGTTGGAGGCGCAGAACGTGTCGATTGACGCCAAGACTTCCTGCAAGATCAAAGCAGGCGGCGGCGGCGCCGAAGTCAAAAGCAGCGGCATGATGACGCTGGATGCGCAGGGGAACCTGCAACAGAGTGCGGCAATGATGGATATTAGCGGGAAAGGACCGGTTACCGTCAAGGGATCGCCGATTTCACTAAACTAAACTATGGCCGACGAAGCGCTTCGGGTACCATTAGAAATAAAAGACTGCCGCTTCCTGCGCAGCAGCCAATCGGAGGAATTTGCCCGGTTTCTCATTGAAACCGAGCTGGGCAGCTATCGCCCTGATCCCGAGTTGGGCTGTCGTTCGGCATACTTTACTCCCGAATATTCCACCGACCTTAAGACTGAAGTTCGCAATCACGTCATCGAACAATTCCGGCGGTACATGGGCATCTCCGTAAACGTGACAATATCCGACAAGGTTGAAGAGACCATCACTGCCACCTTTACTTGTCGCGTATATGGCACCGCTCGTGACGGGCAACGCTTTGACCTTTCCTGGGAGATCTAGCATTTGAACGCCAAGTGGACAGATCGCGAAGAGCGCGTATATAATGAACTTGTAGACCGGCTGCGTTTCTGGGGCTATCAGGTTCCATCAGGCGAGAAACAGTTGGATCCGGCGCTTCTGCTCATGCTCAAGGGCTTCGCCTTCCACGCGATTCAGACTGAAGACAAACTCAAGCAGGCCGCCGAGACCGTCATCGACACGATGATCACGAATTTCTTTGTCACGGGACTGCGTCGGCCCATACCGGCATTCACCATGTTATCTTGTTCCTGCTCCGACAAGCGCGCACAGGTCGACACCGAAATGGAATTCATCTGTCGCTTGCCAGGCGCGCAGCAGCGCGATTATTCGTTCTATCCTCTTCATGACCAGGACATTTTCGATATCAACGCCGATCTGGTATTTTTCGTATCGGGCGACTATTTCCGCGTGCTCAAGGCGCTCCCGCCGGAGGCGGACAAGTGGGAAGAAACGCTGCAGTCATCGCACTACCGCACGATGCAGCGAAGCGCCCCACCACCATTGGGCGGTACCATATATATAGGAATAACCACCGGCTTGCCTCTTGAGGATATCGACGCCATCAGACTGTATACCGGACCGGACTTGCCGGCCGGACAGATGCTCAACTGGGTAGATTGGCATGTCGAGACGACGGGGCAACGTACCCCACCGTTCAAGCCGGGAAACTTCCATGACCGACTGGAGATATTCAAGCATCTCGATATCCGCGAATTTGAGCTCGAAAGCAGTTTTCAGAGTCGGCTGTACAGTTCAGATTTCTTGACTGCGGGCCGTCTGCTCTGGCATTTCAAGCACTATTTGGCGCCCGCCAAGGGTTTTGTGCATGTTCCGCAGGAACAATATGCGAAGGCAGAGAAGATGCTCTTGCCGCCTCAGTTGCAAAGCAAGTTTTCGCACATCGACTTCAGCGGCCTTAAGGCACCGCGTCTGTGGCTGCGAATCGATCTGGCCAGAGACGAACGTGTAGGCGATTTGCGTAAGTTCCGTTTCTTCGACAGCAACACGATTCTGGCGATCAACCGCCGCAAAAATCATCGCAATAAGTACACGATGGGCCAGCCGGTGCTGGAAGTTAACCTCTTCGAGTATGAAGATGAAGAAGCGGGTTCGTTGCCGGACCGGCTGTTTTCGATCGACCGCGTCTGGGATTCCAATGACGACGAGTATTCGAACCATCTCGACCTCACGGCCTTTGGAAATCCTCGCAAATATATGATTGTGGAAGAAGAAGACGGGCTGAAAATCAAATTTGATTTTGTTCCCACCGGCAAAGCGTCGCCCGATTTCGTGGTGGTAGAATACTCCGTGACTGAGGGCAACAGTGGCAACGGGATCGGCGCCGAAATCGATTTTGAACTGGCAAAGCCGCATCCGCAGATACAAACTATCCGCAATCTGGTGACTTCGTCGGGTGGCTCGGACGTTCGTTCGCGCGAAGAGATGAAGCGCCTGACGGGGTTCTTCCTGCGCAACCACGGCGTGGCATTGTCAGAGGGAGAAATCGAATATCTGACGCGCAACTTTGACAGTCGAATTGTCGAAGCCAAAGCCGCGCGCGGAGTCAGCCGCACCGCCGGCGGGTTGTTGCCGTCGGTGATAGTTGATGTGCGACTTCGTACTGACGTGAAGATTTCCGATGATGAACGGCGATTCCTGGTTCAACGCCTTTCAGAATATCTCGATAGCTACACGCCGCTTAACCTGCATCTGGAAGCGCGATTGGTGGAAGCATGAAAACCGGTTTTGTCGCCACAGATTACCGCATCAACGAGCATATCCGTCTCACCGAGTTTTCACTTCTGCTGGCTTCGCTGGGAATTGATGCGGCGGAATTCGCATTTATCAGTCATGAAGCTCAGGGCGGTTTCGTAACCGACATTGAGGCGATCCGCACCCTTACGGCGCGTACGTCCAGGCGTGAGGAGCGCGTGGTGGCGGCATATCTGCCGTCTTTCAAGAACCATTTCCCTGACACCTTTTTCGTGGAACAGATGGATGAGTCGGACCACCACCCGGGAGTCATGGAAAACAAGTACCTTGAGTTCTGGAGCGCCTTCGATACTATCACGTACCGTTTCTGGATTGCCTTCCACATTCTCAAACTCAGACTGTTATTCTGTATCGACGACAGCGATGCAGAGCTATTATACTGGGACCGTTTCGGCGGCGATCTGCCGTCCATAGCGAAGGAAGACCGGCGATTCCTGCTCCTGCTACGTTTCTTCGCGCCGTTCTTCCGTGGCAGGAAACTGCTTTATGAGAGAGTACTGCCGGCATTCCTGAAGAAGCAGGTTACGGTCGATGAAAACATTCCGGAGGAGAATCTCGTGCCCGAGCCTTTTCGAAATTCTCTCGGCAAGGCGAACTCCCGGCTCGGACGTGATTTTGTCCCGGGATCAACCTTTGAGGAGAATTTCTCCACTTTCATGATAAATGTAAATGGCCTCGAAATATCCGATATCCGCGATCTCGCGCCGACCGGAACGCGCCGGGATCTGGTAGATAATCTGACAGTGTTGTTCGCGCCCGCGCATCAGCGCGCTCTGGTGCGATACAACTTCGTTCCCGGCGTGTCTCCGTTTGTGCCGGGGGAAGAATCTCGTACGGCTTACCTGGGTTTCTCGACGTTCTTGCGGGAAACAGCATGACAAGATATATTGCACCTCAAGTTCTAAATGGGTGAAACTGATGATGGATGAATTCAATGTTTGGGGAGTTAACTGGATTGATGGCATGCTGGTATCCAGCGTCCATCTGAACCAGCAGGAGACTTTCGCACTCAACCTCAACCGCTGGGCGGCATCGAACTTGGCCGGCGGCTATGGTATTGCGAAACCCGCGACCATACGCAACGAACCGCTGGAACTGCAATTACGCCGCGACGGCAACATCCTTTATTTATCAGTAACCCGGTGCGTCGCACTGATGCCGAATGGAACTCCGATACATGTCAATGAAGATTTCACCAAGTATCACTCCGTGGAACTGAAGATCGATCTGGCCAAAGAATCTCGCGAGCGACTGCCGATCTTCTTATATGCCGCGCCGCAAGATCGGACAATGTTTGGCGACCCGCTTCCGGGCGAACAGTTGAGTCGGTTTCCGTTCCAGGTTCCGCGGCTGACTCTTTCGGTAGGCCCGTCCGAGAGTCTTAGTTCATCCTGCGGATTTCAAATTACGGAGTTGGTACGCGCCGGAAACGACTTCGAAATCAGATCCGACTTTGTTCCTGCCGTGCTGAATACTACCTGTGGCAAGGCCGTGGTTTCGCGCATGGAGCGCCTCCGCAAAGTGGTCGACGAGATTCAGCGGGTCGGATTGGCGGCAATTGCCGAGGTTCGTGCCAAGACGAAGAGCCGGCCCTCGGCAGCCGAGGAAGAAACCATTCGCGGCGTCTTCCTGCAGGCCGAGACACTGCTGCATTTTGTGAATTACTGCTACAATCGCTTGTTCGACGGTTTTGCCGGTGTTGGCAGCCGCGCCTTGATAGATTCCTTTACTGATCTCGTGGGCGGATTTCAGCAGGGATTTCTGATTTATCCCGAGTTGCGGGAATATGTCCGCAATGCGCAAGTGACCGTAGATTCGGGCACTGTTGCCGGCGGAACGGTCCTTCCTGAATTGCGTGACTACCAGACTCGCCAGTACGGTTACGATCAAATGACGCAATTCTTTGACGACACCGAGAAGGCGCTCAAGTTTGTCGCGGCAATTCTGAGCTATTATGCCTCTGGCGCCGCTGGAAGGGCTGCCGATTCAATCGAACGTGACGGCTTCCGGTTCCTTCTGCAACATCACGGCGCCGTCAAGTATTCATTCCGCAACAATCGGCACCACATCATCATTGACGGTGTCGATCCGCGCGGTACCGAGGACGTGATTGTGCGGCTCGACAAAAAGGTGCTCCCGATTCAATATGCCAGCAACGTTATCATATACCTGGGTGCCAACGAAGTTGACGACATCGCCGCCGCATCGGTGGCACGCAAGCCGGTCGACGACGTTACAAATCCCGACTTCTGGCTGATTCAGCCCAACGAATATTTCCCGCTTAAGAGCAGTCGGCTGGATCGTCTGAATATAATTATCGACGGACAGGTGGATCGCGCCGCGCTGGAAGCGGTCAAGATGAACCATGTGGCGATCTTCAGCAGGTCGCGATAAGAGCGTATGTCGGAAAAACTGAAAGCGCTGATCAATTCGATCTTCATCCAGCTCAATCGCTATGAGAAGCAACAGCCGGATTTTTCGGCCGACGTGTTTCTGCGCGAGAGTGAGGCATACTTCAATGAACTGGACCGCCTCGACATGACCGGTGAAAATGGAAACATAATTGACGAGCACTTGAAGCTTCGCGTCAATACCGTTCCCCGGCAGGCACAGCCGTTGTCGCTGGTGGTAGCCAACCTGCTGCCACTGTATTTCTGGTATGTCAGACGCCCCCCGCAACAATGCCAGAACGCATTTTTGGCCGCCAAGAAATTGCGCGGCACGTCCGACGACAGCCAATTCATCGAAATGACCGTAGCGCCGCTGATTTTTGGCGAGAAAATCCGCCGTTTTGGCAAGCAGGAAAACGCGCTAAAGTCGATGCTCCTGAATCGCTACGCGCAAATTGCGGCCAATTTCCGCGAAACAGATCAGGTGTCTTCCTCCGCTACGAGAATTGTTCGCACTGATTCATGGCAGAAAAAGATGCTGCACATCGCCGCCAGCACATTGCAAGGGCGCAAAGCTGACATTCGCTCGTTTGCACCCGAGGAAGAACTTCGTCGAATGTCTGACCAAAGCGAATTTGCGGCGTGGTATCTCAATGTTAACGATATCTATCGTGGCAAGAGCCGGTTTGTCCTGGCGATTAAGAAATTCTTCGATTCGATCGGTTCGGCAATTACGTCGGTGGTCAATTACCGCTTTGTGTTTCATGTGCTTCGCGACCGCTGGCCGGTTTACATCGTCTATCTGGTTCTGACTCTCTTATTTCTTTATGCCGCGGTGAGTGTGCGTCCATTCTGGGAAAAGCAACACCGCGCGAAAATACTTGAATTGAAACAGACCAATAGTGTCGTGGAGACGTACCGATGAGCCCATTGGAACTTGTCAAGAAGGCCTTCGGTATTTTCAAGAAGCAGTCGGCTGCGCCTCCCAAGGCAGCGGACGCGCCATTTGATCATGACGATAATGTTGTGCTCGTCTTCGGGCATTCCAACGCGGGCAAGACGGTTTACTTCTCAGTGCTCTACGAATTGTTAAAGGGCAACGAAGATTTCAAACTGTCCCCTCTGGACAATGATACCGCCGCCAATCTGATCGAGAACTACAATATGATGCGCGGGAAATTGCTGCGCATCAAAGAAGGCCGGCAAGTTGAGATCGAAGGGGAGCGCAAATTCCCGACGATGACGTCCGAAACGCGCATTCTCAGATTCGGCCTCGACATGTCGGTTCGCAAAGGCGTGAAGTTCTATACCGTTGATTATAAGGGAGAAACCCTCTCGATTGCCCAGCCGGGCGAGTTACGCAAACAGTTCGCGCGCTTCTTCCCCTTTGCGCGCGCGGCTTTGTTCTTCCTTGACGCTTCGGTGCTAGAGACTGATGTCTTGTTGCGGGAGCAGATCGCCGCATTTCAGACCATCCTGCACGACCTGCATGACTGCGTGCCCAAGCGCGTGCCGGTGGGTATCGTGATTACCAAGGCCGATTTCCTGGACGGATTCTCAAAGATCAATCCCGTCGATCTCGTGCCGGGTGGTGCATCTCTATACAAAGGCCGGCGCAAGGATAGTTTCATCCGCGGACTTGTCAAAGTCAACAACCGCCGTTTTGGCGAGGTATGGGCCAAGACGACCGAGCGTATCAGCCACACCTTGGCGAATTTCATTGACTCGGTGAGTGCCTATACGCTCGATTTCCAGGTCTTCTTCGTGTCTTCGACCGGCGCGATCGCCAAGCGGCCGACTGGCGATATTGAGCCACCGCGCGATTTGACTTCGTCCGGCGTAGCCGATCCGCTCCAGTGGGCATTCCGGCGCATCATGTTCAATAAGCGCAAAGCATTCTGGCGATACCTGGTGAAGTGGGTGTTTGCACTCTGCTTGATGTGGGTGGCACTGTTCTGCATTGTCAACCTGTACAATCAGTTGAAGCTCTATAGCATGCTGGACCGCGCGGAGACCAAGTTGGTGGACGAGTTGCGGACGAGTAACGGCCAATTCACCGAGAACCAGGCCAAAGTCATCAAAGAGAAATACACCGCTTACTACGACAAGACGCCTGTCAGCAAGTTCTTCGGCGCCGCGCCGCTGATTCAGTTTGTAAAAGAACGACAGCAGTTTATTGATAGTCGCATTTCTGTCGAGAAAACCGAACAGGAAAAGAAAGAACCGCCGAAGCCGAATTACGATGAAAAAACCAAAGCCGCTGCTGATGATTTCAAGCGGCTGAAAGATTCGGTGGCAACTTTGCCGGCTACCGATAAACAGGCGGCGCTTGAAGCCGGTATCACCAAACTTTTCCAGGATCATCCCAAGGATAGTCTCGATGCTGTATTCGTGAAGCAAGTAGAGGCGTCTCCTGCGCAACTCAAGGCCGGCATGGCGACGGCACAGATACTACCGTTCCAGATCACTCTGGCAGTCGAGAACCTCCGTCCGAAAAGCAAGGTCGTGATTCAGGTCGGTGACAATCCACCGGTCGACTTCGCGAATCTTCTAGGTGATTCACCCAAAGTGGAAAAGCAGGTGACCGGAATAGGCAACGCCCCGGTGCACGCGAAGTTCATCGACCTCAGTCCTTCCAGCACGGGTGAACCGGTGCCACAGGACGTCGAGAATCCGATTGAAACTTTCTATCCGAAGCTCACCGAGGGCTACACCCTTGATTTCGGAAAGGATTACGGGATTGTCGTCAAGCTCAAATCGGGACAGCCACCCAAGTTACCCTAATATGTCTGCTACACCGTTCCGTGTGTGAACATGATAAGCTCGCCACCGGCTCATCAATCTTCCATGCACCAATGAAGATCGACCACCTGATATACGGTACATTTCCCGATACACCGGGATCGCAGCATGTGATCTACCGGTCCGATGGCATTACGGAGGCGCTACAGGTCTGGCTGATAAATCTCTATGACCAGTTTGGTGACTGCAAGAACGAGGAATTCAAGTCGTCAATTTCGGTTCAGTGGTATCGTGAATCACCCGATGACGAGAAAGCCGCAATCACCAAGGTTAGCCATGTCGGCAGAGATTTCTCCGGCCGCTGGGGAGCGTTACTGAGGCATTCTGCAATTTTGTTTTCCGATCAGTATCAGTCGTTCAACTACTCCCCTCACAAACTGGAATCTTTTCTGATTTCGGGAGGAACCGCCGAACAGTTGGCGAATTTTGGTGAACTCGAAATCGAGAACCCGGTCGGCGATGATGTCTGGTTGTCGGAGTTGGTTGACATCGATCTCGACGACTATCGAAGGAATCTCGCTGCCTTGCTAAGCGGTCAACGGCTGGTGCTGTATGCCGACAGGAATACGCCCTATTCAAATGGATATCTCCTGCGGCTAATCAGACTTCTGCCATCTGCCAGCCGCAAGCTCATCAATTGGTCGGAATTTGTTTTCAAGCCGTCAGAAGATCTCGATTTGTCACTGGCATATTCTTCAAGATATGAAGCGCCGGAAGCAGGCGCGCTTGAGTTCGCCGCTGTTGGTGAGAACCACATCAAGGTATGTTGTATGCAAGCGAACGATATCGACGCCTATCTTCAGGCATTGGCTTCAGCGATTGAGAACAAGGATGTGGCAGTGCTGGAAACCTTGCTGTCCCCGGAAGTCTGAATTAAACAACGAATAGTAGCGCCGTCAGGAAAGATTCCTGACGGCGCTTATATTGTGGCTTCATGTCACTAGGCCGACATGGAGACAACGCTCCTACCGGGCTCCAAAGACCTCTACCGTTCGTAATAAACGGGCGTGTCGTCGGCGACTACCGGCTTGAAAACGTTCTTACCCTCCGGAAATTCGACATCCGAGCCCTTGAAAAGCCAGCCGATTGGGAACAACGGGACATAGTAGAATATCTTTATGAAGCCCGCGCCTTTCCCTTTGAGCGTCACCTGGCCCTTGAGAGGCACCTTCGTTTTGGCACTGGAGTGCGTTGAGTCGATGGCTAATGTGATATTTCCTCCGCCACCGTAACCGCCTCCACGACTCCTCTTAGTGAGTGTCGCATAGACCGGCTCACCTTTGTTGATCAGCTTTTCTCCGGATCGTACGACGTTGTCCAAGACCTTGATCTTTACTTTGGCGCCGGCCTTGGAGGCCTTGATCGCGTCGAAATCCTCAGCGTCGATGTAGACGGCAATCGAATCACCCTTGTTGAGCAAGGATTCACCCTTTGACGCTGCCTGAGCCGTTGTCTTCAACAGAAAAATGCTGCTGAGAAATACCAGCAGCAGTGCGAGCAGATACCCAAACATTCTCTTCATAGCCCTGATTTACCTCCAGTATGGAAACTGATATTCAGCGATAATACGCGACATTGGTGGATTAGATGACATGACCTAATCCACCACTTGGTAATTGTCAGACCGATTGGTGTCAAATAAAAAAATAGTCCCATTTCCCAGCCCTCAGAACATGGTATCCAGACGTATGATAGAAGTCAGGAATTATCGGGTTTGGCAGGGGAGATTGTGAAAATAGGCACAAACCTGTGCAAGAAAGTCGCAAAATATAGTGGCGACCGATAGGAGAAAGACTATATTCCGGCGACTGCTCTTATAACGGAGGAGAGGAAAAAGTGATTAAGAAAGAAGAAGCTCTAGATTATCATTCCATGGGACGCAGGGGCAAGATCGAAGTGGTCGCGACCAAGCCGTGTGCCACTCAGCGCGACCTGTCTCTCGCATATACACCGGGTGTTGCGGTGCCTTGCTTGGAAATCGAGAAAAATCCTGCCGATGCTTACTTGTATACTGCCAAGGGGAACCTCGTTGCCGTAGTCAGCAACGGCACAGCCGTTCTCGGACTCGGAAACATCGGGGCATTGGCCGGCAAACCGGTCATGGAAGGCAAGGCCGTTCTTTTCAAAAGATTTGCCGACGTGGATGTTTTCGACATCGAAGTGGCCTCGGAAAATCCCGAGGACGTAATCAAGGTCGTTCAGCTCCTGGAACCGACTTTCGGCGGAATCAATCTGGAAGACATCAAGGCACCCGAATGCTTCTTGATCGAAGAGACTCTCAAGAAGACAATGTCAATTCCCGTCTTCCATGATGACCAGCACGGCACCGCGATCATTTCTGGAGCTGCGCTGATGAACGCTTTGGAACTTAATGGCAAAGATATCTCCAAAATACGCGTAGTCTTTTCCGGCGCCGGCGCCGCAGGCATTGCTTGTGCCAAACTGTATCTCGCATTGGGCGTCAAGACTGAGAACATCATGATGTGCGACAGCAAAGGCGTCTTGTACGAAGGACGTGAACCAAACTGGAACAAATACAAACAGGAATTCGTGCGCAAGACCGACTGCAAGACAATCGGAGATGCTCTTAAAGAGGCCGATGTATTTGTCGGTGTGTCGGCCAAAGATCTGGTGACCAAAGAAATGGTCAAGTCGATGGCGAAAGATCCAATCATTTTCGCGATGGCAAATCCCGACCCCGAAATCACCTACCCGGACGCAAAAGACGCCCGCAAGGACGTCATCATGGCGACCGGGCGCTCCGACTATCCCAACCAGGTCAACAACGTGCTGGGATTTCCGTTCATATTCCGCGGCGCCCTCGACGTTCACGCCAGCGCGATCACCGAACCGATGAAGATCGCGGCTTCGATGGCGTTGTCAAGATTGGCCAAGGAAGACGTTCCCGATATTGTGGCGCGCGCTTATGGCGTCTCCAGTTTCAAGTTCAGCCGCGAGTACATTATCCCCAAACCGTTCGATCCGCGCGTGTTGATTTGGGAAGCGTCCGCCGTGGCGCAGGCCGCGATGGAATGCGGAGTAGCTCGCTCGAAAGTTGATATCGAGGAATACAAGCGTCAACTCGAACACCGCCTCGGCATGGGACGCGAGATTCGCAGCATGATGATTGACCGCGCCAAGAAGGCCCCGAAACGCATCGTCTTCAGCGAAGGTTCTTCGACTCAGATTATGCGCGCCGCGCGCATCATTGTTGACGAAGGATTTGCCAAGCCGATGCTGTTGGGCCGCGAGGATGAAATCAAAGAGATCGCGCAACAGAATGATATCGATCTTTCCGGTATCGAGATCATTAGGCCGCGCACTAGCCAATTCTACGAAAAGTATGTCAATGAGCTGTTCCGGCTGCGCCAGAAGAAAGGCGTAGCACTGGACGAATCCCGCGCGCTGATGCACAATCCAAACTACTTCGGCACGATGATGGTACACATGGGGGACGCCGATGCGTTCCTGGCCGGCGTGACGCAGCACTATCCAGAGACCATCCGTCCGGCGCTGGAAGTCATTGGCAAGCGTGAAGACCTTTCGGTCGTGAGCGGGATGTTTGTGCTGATGATCAAGAACAAGCTGTACTTCTTCGGAGATACTACCGTGAATATCGATCCGACGGCGGAGCAACTGGTGGAAATCACGCTCTGCTGTGCTGAGACTGCCAGGCGCTTCGGTGTCGAACCGCGGATCGCGCTGCTGTCCTTCTCCAACTTCGGATCGGTCAAGCATCCGTTGGTCAAGAAGGTGCAGAAGGCCGTCGAAATACTTCATCGCGAACATCCGGAACTGGTTGTCGATGGCGACATGCAGGCCGATACTGCAGCCGATCCCGAGATGCTCAAGTCGATGTATCCTTTCAGTAAATTACAGGAACAAGCGAACGTATTTATCTTCCCGGAATTGGCTTCGGGGAATATCGCCTACAAGCTGATGAACAAACTCGGCAACGCCGAAATCATCGGCCCGATCCTGATGGGTATGAAGAAATCAGTGCACGTCCTGCATCGCCAGAATGATGTCGAGCAGGTCGTAACGATGGCGGCGCTGGCCACTGTTGAAGCGAGTGATTGCCGGAAGCATTAGTACAGTCAGGCAATTCTTAACGCGATTATCGAGGGCAGCCATTTGGCTGCCCTTTTTGTTGCTCTCGCAGGAATGGGACAACATCTTGAGGAAGACGGCGTATTCCGAGAGCGGAGGTAACGAGAGATGAAGAAGACGGCCGCTTCTAAAGCGGGTGCCAAGCTGCACTTCGAACCGGTGACCAAAGATCGCTGGGACGATCTCGCGAAGCTGTTCGGTGAGCGGGGCGCTTGCGCCGGTTGTTGGTGCATGTATTGGCGCTGCTCCCGCAAAGAATTCGTGGCAGGAAAAGGCGACGGTAACAAGAAGGCCTTCAGGAAGCTGATCAAGTCAGGCCAAGTCCCCGGGATCCTGGCTTACGACGGCGCAATTCCGATTGGCTGGTGTTCTGTGGCGCCCCGCGAGACCTTCGTGCGATTGGAGAAATCGCGGTCATTTGCTCCCCTTGATGACCAGCCGGTTTGGTCAGTCAGCTGCTTATTCGTAAACCCGGCGTACCGCAGAGCCGGGGTCTCGGTCGCCATGTTAAGGGCGGCTCAAGACTACGCTCGTTCGCAGGGTGGCATTGTGATCGAGGGCTATCCATCAATAACTACCAAGAAGCTGCCCGACCCCTGGGTCTGGACCGGCGTTTTGCCCGCCTATATCAAGGCCGGATTCAAGGAAGCCAAGCGCCCGTCAGCTAGTCGGGCGATTGTGCGCAAAAAACTCTGAATTTCCACCGTATGAGGCGCACAACTGTCTGCCTTGCTGATTTCACAGCAAATAGGCCAATTCTCGTGCGATTTTGTCAACAATTCCGACACGGTTTTGTTTCGCCTGCGTGAATCGTAACTTCTTGTTACATAGCGCAATAGTTCTGTCCGGACTCGATTTTTTAAGCCAAACTGTCGCATTATTGGACATTTGGCATGTTTGGTAAGATGGGACTTAGTGCCTCTCCTATGTGTATCGCATTGAAACACCGTGCGTTATGCGCGCAATCGCGAATTGGCACGTCAATTGCTTTTGACGTGCGCGACAACATAAAACTTTGGTTTTATTCAGGAGGACAAATGAAATTTCTAGTCTATGGTCTAGTTGTACTCGCACTCATGTTGGTGCCTGCGCAGCTAATGGCATTCGCCTCGGCCGAATTCATCTACTCGAACTGGGACTTCGCTGGCGGAGCCGCGTATGGGTTCAGCGGTGACAATCATACCTATGATTATGCGTCGCTGGTCAACTTCTACGACGGCAGCTCGGCCTCAGGTCCACTTGGTGAGTGGATTGGCACTCAGCATGGCTATCCGGACGACATGAACTGGGCCCACACGCTTCCGAACGGCCTCTCAGTACCGCCGGATCACATTCTCAGAGCGCGTCTCTGGATCGACGGTTATGAAATCGATAATAATGAAAACGAGATTCGCATCGAAGGCACCTTCGACTGGGATCCGTTGAACGATCACCTGCAGGATAATACCACGTACAACCTGGCTCACGTAGACGAACCGGGATTCTGGAACGACGGTACGATCGACTGCAGAATCACGGCCGGCGAGCGTAGGTTCCGCCTTGACCGCTCCATCCTAATGCTTGATTACTGTCAAGAGCAGGATCAGAACGTAGTTCCGGAACCGGGCACTCTGATGCTGCTTGGTCTGGGACTGGCCGGAATCGGCACCCTGCGCAGACGCACCAAGTAATTGTAGCGTCAGTTAAGCTGATGTAGAAGGCAGCCGTTTTGGCTGCCTTTTTTGTTGGCTGGATTTCCCCGGAGACATACTCATTTCAAATTGCCTCGCAGGTAATCGACGCACGCAGGCGACAATTATTCAGCCATGGAGTACCGGTGCTCGTTTTCTAGTACCCGCAAATTGAACCAGATATTATTTTTCGGCATGAACGCTCCCGCAGCACGCAGAGAAACGCTCGTACTTATGGCCGGTTTGGTGTGGTCACTGGTAGGTCTCGCCTTGATCTCCGTAGCCGTACACTGGCTGCTGACCGAGAACCACTCCGTCCTCGTAGTGAGTTCGATTGGTGTCTGCGGAGGATACATCGTGTATCGCTTCGGTTTCGCCGGACTGGTAAGAAAGAACCTCGTTCGTATATATGAACAAGCGCCACAAAAAGACAGAGTCTGTATCTTCGCCTTCCAGAACACGCGCAGCTACATCATCATCGTAGTCATGATGGCTATGGGTTATGGGCTCCGTCATTCGGGCCTGCCCAGAACTTATCTGGCGCCGATCTATCTCGCGATCGGCCTTGGCATGGTCTTGTCCAGCATATTGTATTACAACCGATTGCGCGCCACCGGCTAGCCAAGCCCGCAGTGGGTTTTCTCAGCCGCTTCCACACCATTTGGCAATCACTCTTCACCAGTTTGCCAGAGAACACCTAATAGTGATTGCGCGTGCTACTCTGCGTATCTATATTCCAAGGTTGCGCTTGTTTTGGAGGTAATTGATGTCGGCTGAATATATACGAATTAAGGGGGCTCGCGAACATAACCTCAAGAATATCGATGTGAACATCCCGCGCGACCAACTGGTGGTTATCACCGGTTTGTCGGGTTCGGGAAAGTCATCACTCGCCTTTGACACTATTTACGCCGAGGGGCAACGCCGCTATGTCGAGTCGCTGTCGGCGTATGCCCGTCAATTCCTCGGCCTGATGGAAAAACCGGATGTTGATTTCATCGACGGACTGTCGCCGGCAATCAGTATCGAGCAACGTTCGGCTAGCAAAAATCCACGATCGACCGTCGCCACGGTAACGGAGATTTACGACTATCTCCGGCTTCTCTATGCCCGCGTCGGTGAGCCGCATTGCTATCAGTGCGGCGCACTGATAGCACAGCAGACCGTTTCTCAGATCGTTGATGCCGTGATGGAATACCCCGAAAACAGCCGTATCCAGGTGCTGTCGCCGATGGTGCGTGGTCGCAAGGGCGAACATCGCGATGTATTGGACGACATCAGAAAAGATGGCTTTGTGAGGGTGCGGATTGACGGCGAGCCGAAAGATCTCGACAGCGAGATCAAACTTGACAAGAATAAGAAGCACACGATCGAGGTAGTGGTAGACCGCCTTGTTGTCAAGCCGACGATTACGACACGGTTGGCGGACTCAATTGAAACCGCCATCAAGTTGTCCGGCGGCATGGTATCGATCGTGCAGGGCAACGAACCGGCGCGCGCCTTCTCGACGCAATACGCCTGCCCGAATTGCGACATCTCTTTCGAAGAGTTGTCGCCGCGCATGTTTTCGTTCAACTCGCCTTACGGCGCCTGTACCGGCTGCCTCGGACTCGGACATAAGATGGAGATCGACCCCGAGCGCGTGGTTCCCGATCCTATGTTGTCCATCAATGATGGCGCCATCCATCCCTGGCGTTCTGATATGGCCAACTGGTATCGCACGATGTTGCGCGCAGTTGCCGATCATTTTGGCTTCAAGTTCACGACTCCCTTTGCTGACCTTACCAAAGAGCAACAGCATGCAGTCCTGTACGGATCTACTGCCGAATTGCTGTTCAAGTACGAATCGCGCGAGGGCCGCCACAAAGGCCAATTCAAGAGCAAATTCGAAGGCGTGATCCCGCATCTGGAAAGGCGCTACAAACAGACCGAATCGGCCGGAGTGCGCAGTTGGATCGAGCAGTACATGTCGATGTCGCCTTGTCAAATCTGCAAGGGCTCGCGTCTCAAGCGTGAGGCAATGTCGGTATACGTGGGCAGTCAGCCAATCAACGGTGTAACGGGTATGTCGGTGAAGGATGCGCATAAGTTCTTTCAGAAATTGTCGCTGACTGACAAACAGGCAACCATTGCCCGGCAGATTTTGAAAGAAGTTAAGGAGCGCCTCGGCTTTCTCGTCAACGTCGGGCTCGATTATCTGACCCTCGACCGTGTGGCCTCGACGTTGTCCGGCGGTGAAGCGCAGCGCATTCGCCTGGCAACTCAGATCGGTTCGCGGCTAGTAGGTGTGCTCTACATTCTCGATGAGCCGTCGATCGGTCTGCACCAGCGAGATAACGGCCGATTGCTTAACACCTTGATGGAGCTGCGCGACCTGGGCAATACGGTGCTCGTGGTCGAACATGATCGCGAAACCATTCAGCGCGCCGACTATGTCGTTGACCTTGGACCCGGCGCCGGAATTAATGGCGGCAAGATAGTCGCCGCAGGTACGCCGGCCCAGATTATGCGCAATCCTAAGTCAATCACCGGTCAGTATCTTTCGCACAAGAAGACGATTCCGATTCCAGCGCGGCGCCGCAACGGCAACGGCAAATGGCTGGCCATCAAAGGCGCACGCGGGAACAATCTCAAGAAGGTCGATATCGACATTCCCATCGGCGTGCTCACCTGCGTGACCGGCGTATCCGGTTCGGGCAAATCAACTTTGATCAATGAGACACTCTATCGAATACTCTCCAAACACTTCTGGGATTCACGCCAGGAGCCGTTGGGATACGACAAGATCGTCGGTCTGGATTTGCTAGATAAGGTAATTGATATCGATCAGTCGCCGATCGGCCGCACTCCGCGATCCAATCCGGCGACGTACACCGGCACCTTTACCTTCATTCGCGATCTCTATGCTCAGCTGCCCGAATCGAAACTCCGCGGTTATCAGCCGGGACGATTCAGTTTTAATGTCAAGGGCGGACGATGTGAGGCCTGCGAAGGGGACGGCATCATCAAGATCGAAATGCATTTCCTGCCGGATGTCTATGTGCCATGCGAGGTCTGTCATGGACAGCGCTACAATCGCGAGACTCTGGAAGTGAAATACAAAGGGAAGTCAATCGCCGAAGTTCTCGACATGACCGTGTCGGAGGCATCGCCGTTTTTTGCCAGCATTCCTCCACTGAGAAAGAAGCTCGAAGTTCTGGAGCAAGTGGGCCTGGGATATATCCATCTGGGCCAGCAGGCCACCACGCTTTCCGGTGGTGAAGCCCAACGTGTCAAGCTGGCGACCGAGCTTTCCAAGACTGCCACCGGCAACACGCTCTATATCCTTGATGAGCCGACGACCGGCCTGCACTTCGAAGACATCAAGATGCTGTTATTGGTTCTGAATGAATTGGTAAATCGTGGCAACACGGTGGTCGTGATCGAGCACAATCTTGACGTCATCAAGACAGCAGACTATATCATTGACCTTGGCCCCGAAGGTGGCGATGATGGTGGCAGAGTCATTGCCATCGGCACTCCCGAAGACGTCGCACGGGTTAAGGAATCTTATACGGGACAGTTTCTGAAAGAGGAATTGAAGGCCTAGCCAAGCGCAACTCACGACGTTGGCGCTCGACTTACTCCTGCTTATTTCTTCGTCGAGTCCGCAGCCGGCGGTTTCCAGAGCGAATCAGGCAGCAGGGTCGGTTTTCGTGGCGGATTGGCGAGGGACACGTTCTGGCATTCGCCATACAGCTTGGTCGCGACGGAATCGAGATTAATTATCATATCGCCAACTGGTCTGTACCCACTGAGATGCCGGATGCGGCAGCCGTTCGGTTCGACGAACCAGGTTGACGGAATGCGGCGGGCGTTGAACTTCTGTCTCGCGAAATCTGCTTCGGTCATGCTGACGCTGTCGTAAGTGATCCGCTTCTGGGATGAGCCCTCGATTTTGATCGGCACGAAACTGGCGTTGAGGCGCCGGACTACTCCGGTGTCGGTGTAAACCTTCTCCCGCATTTTCTGGCAGTAGGGGCAGTCGTCGCCATAGAACCAGAGAAAGACGGGCTTATTTGCTGACCGGGCAGTTGCAAATCCCGATTCCAGATCGACCCAGTGCACACTGTCGGCGGGCGCGACCGATTGAGCAACCACGTCGGCAGGATTTGACAACAGAACAAATAATGTAAGCATGGCAATCATAGTCACGATGTCGCGAACCTTGGGCGTAATCATGAAATCCTCACAGTTATGGTCGACGCCCCCACGCTGAAGTAATCTGTAATAATATACAAACCTCGGGTTCGCCGGGAGGCACGATTTTCGAAAAAGATGGGCATATTGCCACAAGCTGGTTGTATATCTAAATGTCGAAGATGTAGAAGTCTGGTTCACAGATGTTTTGGTAATCGGGTCCGTTTGCCCTAGAATGGACTTAGTTGAGCTTTGCTGTCAAAGCCCGAGGCCAGAGACAGAAAGAACTAAACAGATAACTGCCCAACAGAAAGGGAGACTCCCATGAGTGCGAACAAAATCCTCGTCACGGTCGTTTCAGCACTGCTGCTTACCGCATCATGTCTGGTTGCCGCGGACTCCGAGTATGCCCGCGAATCATTGAAGAAGGGCTCGTGGTCGCTGCAGTTCGGCATCGCACAGAACGCCAGTCTGACCAGTTTCGGCGGAGCTACGGTCGCAGCCAAACGCCACTATTCACCCAGTTCGGCAATCCGAGCCGGAGTGACGGTATTCTTTGATAAGGAAAGAACCAACAATTATCAACAAGCCCGAACTACGACCACCAAGCAATTCCGCTCCGAGATAAGTCTCCAATACCTCTACTACTATTCGCCATCCAATCGACTAGGCGCTTTTGTGGGAACCGGGCCCCGCTTCGCCTACACGTCAGGTAGTCAGGAACTCGACCACGGATTAGCTCACACTGAGCAGTCAGAATGGGGACTGGGTGCCGACCTTCTGATCGGCGGTGAATGGTTTGTAACTAGCGGAATTTCGCTGTTCGGGGAGTACGGCCTATTCCTGGGATACAGTTCTTCCGAAAACGAATCATTTAGTGGTGGAATTGGAACAACAGCAAGAACTGAGGCCAAATCCTACGCAATTCAATCCCGCGGCGCGCGCCTCGGAATGTCGCTTTACTTTTGAGTCCCGTGAGGCAGACCGCTTAGTTAGGATTCGAGAAATTCCAGCTTCGCCATACGTCGGGGAGTGAAGCGTCTCTGTAAATAGGACATCAAGAGAGAAGCCAGAATCAGAGCGATGACGATAGTGCTGTAGCCGATCACGCCGCCGTATCCGGTATGCGACAGTATAGTCATGGCAACGATCAAGATAGTGGTCGGAACCAGCATCGCGGCCATCATAGCGCCGGCGCGTTGGCCCGATTTCTGCGGCAGGGCAAACGGTAGTCGCGGGAGTATCAATGAAGTGGCCCCAACTAATGCAAGTAGAAAAAGGTATAAGACGATGCAATGCAGGATGGCATGCAGAATGTTTCCAAAGAAGTAAGCCAGGATCGCGCAGAGGAACAACAAGTAGGGGAGACAGAAGAAGATCAGGGCGAATCGGTTGGTGGCGTTCACGAGTCTTGTCCGATTGGCAGGCGACGCATAAAATAGCCACGAAGCTTGCCAGGATGCGCTGTAAGACGAATTTGTCACTACCATGAACGGCACGAACGAAAGCGCCATGTAGACTAGAAAGGAAGCCGATTCGACGGAGAGCCCGCCTGCCGGCACGAACGGATCGACAAACGTTTTGCCATCTTTCAGTCCCAAGTATAGATAAAGCACCGTAAGCGGGAAGATCATCAAGAGCGACATTTTGTAGCGATTGTCATATTTGAATTGCTTCTGCATCAGACGCCAGACCACACGATCCTCCGGTGTGCTAAACGTCGACAGCAGCCGCTCGAACAATCCGCTCCGATTTCGTGACTCGCCTCTATCTTGCTGTTGCTCCACGATATCGTTCAGCGTCTTGGCGTATCCAAATGAGAGTTTGTTAACTGCCAGAAAATAGAGGGTGACCAAGACAATCAAGCCTGCAGCAGTGGCCCAGATCTGTGAAGCGCTAAAGCTCCCGTGAGCTAATTCCGCCCAGGACGCGAACCAACCTGGTGGGGTCATATAAAGATACGTGAGATTGATACCCGACTTCATGAGCAAAATGATCTTTCGGAATAGACCCGGTAGGAAATTGTAGCCGCCAAACAACATGAATATCATGATAAGTTGCAAGTAACTCAGGTAGCGATGCATACGGTCGCGATTGGTCAGACGCAGCATGACGGTATAGAACACTGCGAAGAAGAAGGCCGTCGCCGTCGCCGCCGCCCAACAGCCAAGAAAGCTCGGAACAAAGAGGAGCGGCTGTTTGAAGTGAACCGCGGTTACAACCGCAGGCGCCAGGCCCAGTAACACAGCGAGCAACATGACATAGATCATCATGTGCAGCAATTTCGCGACAAAAAATGTCCGTGAATTGACAGGATGCGGCGACAGGATCGGGAAATCCTCGGGTGACAGAATCAGATTCGAGAACTCCAGCAATATCGTGACAGCCATGAATACCATCTGCACCGTGATGACAATGAAGTTGCCGAGAAAGACGTCGTCGGTCTTTATCACGGCAGCCGACAGGAAAGCCGAAAGAATACCGTACATCAGTACCAGCAATAGTATCGGCGGAAGCGCCAACCCGCTGCGTCTTTCGCCGCCGACTCGAGACGAAGATGCTCTCAGGTCGGTCTTGAGACTGATCTTGAGCAGCGTCCAAAGCTGCCGCTTGTCGATTGGTTCTCTACTTGCCATCTTGTTCATTGCTTTCGATCGCACGCAGGATACCGCGCGCCTGATCGTCGATGTCCGTTGCGCCGGTCAAACGATTGAAGGCCTCACCCAGCGTAGCAACGCTGAGGTTCGCGATTATTTCCTGCGGTGTGCCTTCGGTAAGTTTCTTGCCGTGGTCCATAATCAACAGCCGATCGCACAGGCGCTCAACAACTTCTAGTACGTGTGAACAGAAAATCACTACGCGGCCGTCACGCGCAAATTCCTTGATGAGTTCGCGAAACAGCGATTGCGCGTTGGCGTCAAGTCCCGACAGCGGCTCATCGAGGATCAATACTCGCGGATTATGAATGATCCCACCCGCTAGCAGCAATTTCTGCTTCATTCCCTTGGAATAACCTGCAATTCGTTTGTCCGCAGCATCCTTGAGATCAAGCAATTCAATCAGCTTGTTCACTTGCGACTCGATGCCCTCAATTGCCAGATGGTGCAAGTTGCAAACCATCTCCAGGTGTTCGCGTCCGGTAAGGTTCTCGTAGAGTGCGCACGATTCCGGCACATATCCCAGACTTGCTTTGATCGCGTTGCCATCGTCCCTGATATTGTGACCATTTATGACCACATCACCGGACGACGGCGCCAGCATTCCAACCATGATCTTGACCGTCGTGCTCTTGCCTGCGCCGTTTGGTCCAAGCAGGCCGTATATTTCGCCGTCCTTGATCTCGAAACTGAGATCCTTTACCGCCCAGAGGGTGCCGTATTGTCGCGACAGGTTATCAACTTTGATCACGTGTTCCTCTTGGTCATTCCGTTCTGGTCCTGGATACTTGTAATGTGATACGCTGCGGGCGCGGTGAAGTTTCGCTTCCGCTTACAAGTCTTGATTATCGCGTTTCGATAAATATACAATGCCGTCGTGAATGCGGTAGCCGAGCCGCTTGGAGAACAGTGCTAGCGATGCATCATTCTCCTTATCGATCAAGCAGTAGATTACGAGCGCACCAAGACTCTTCAGACGTTCCTCGCATATCGCCACTAGCTTCTCAGCGATTTGTTGATGACGATACGGCGGCGCCACCGCCAATCGATTGACGCAGCCGCGCCTCCCGTCATACGTACCGATCACGGTGCCAATCATCTTGCCGTCATTGAATGCTCCGATGAACAGATTCGGCGAATTCTTGATCTCATCCATCATGCGCTCCCGGCTATCGCGGCCCTTGGGCTTATGGCCAAGACCGGCCTCCGTCCACAAGCGGATTATTTCGTCATAATCTGTCGGTTTGAGATTACGGTATTCGACTGCCAGACTCATGTAGATTTCCTTCTCCGGCTGAATTGAGTCGAAATCATCTGGCTTTGATGTTCACGTGCCTTCTTCAATAGCTCCTGCAATGTCGGGAATCCCAGAGCTGCGTCCGACATCAGCTCTCGATTGAATTCGCCCGACTCAATATTAGCATAAGCCTTAGTCAACTTGGCCCGAAAATCGGCGTCAAATAGTTTGTCCATCGCCTTCAGAGAACCAAACGCCGCGGTCTTGGAAACCCGCTCAATCATTCCTTCCGGACCGAACTCCTCTATCATCGACGCCAGCAGACTGAGCTGGTGTATGGTCTCGAGATACGCATTTTCCGGCGGAATCTTATGATCGATCATTGTCTGAAATACAGCCATCGTCAAACCGGCGAGTCCGCCGACCAGCAGGATCTGCTCACCGAATAGATCGCCCATTGTTTCGTCAGCAAACGTCGTTTCGTAGATTCCCGCCTTGTCAGCGCCAATCGCCGACGCCAGTGACAATCCGATCTCCCTGGCGTTCCCGGATGAGTCAGCGTCAACCGCCAGAAAACACGACATTCCTTCGCCGGACACGAACTTCTCGCGCAGGTCATTTCCCGGTCCGTGCGGCGCCAACAAGGATTACGTCGTAGGAAGGACTTGGAATGATGTTTCGGAAATGGATGTTGAGCCCGTGCAGAAACACGAGCGAACGCTTGGCCGTGTCCTTCTCGGGGAAATAGCGCCGATAGAACTCTGGTTGTTCCTGATCGGGTATCGCGAAAATAATAACATCGCTCTTGGAGACCGACTCAATTGACCGCAGCGGCAATCGTTCGCTGAGTACCTGCTGGCGGGAAGGGCTGGCCTCGCGTAACGCCACCTGGACATTGCATCCGGAATCGCGCAGATTCAGCGCTAGAGCACGGCCCTGGGAGCCATAGCCAACCACCGTGATCTGCGACTTGAGAATGAACTTCGGGTCGCAATCTTCGCTATGGTAGATTCGCAGTTGTGGCATCAGATCGCGAGGTCTCTCAGCGTGAAGATCGGTTCAAATTTGTAGCCCTCGGCGGCAAACGCCTCTTTACCACCGGCAAGCCGGTCGACAATGGCAATTACCTTCACAATTTTGCAGTCAGCTTCTTCCAACGCCTCAATTGCTTTGAACGATGATGACCCGGTTGTGACGACATCTTCTATGACTACGACGCGCATGCCTTGCTTCAGGGGGCCTTCGATTCGTTTCTCCCTGCCATGCGATGACTTCTCTTTCCGCACGATGAGTCCCGCCAATGGCTTGCCGGCCTCGTGCGACATCGCTGCCACTGCGCCGATAATTGGATCAGCACCCAAAGTCAGTCCGCCTATCGCATCCACTCCATCGTCTTTAATCATTTCCAATATCAGGTGAGCGAGCACATTAAGCCCCTCGGGCATGAGCGACAAGAGTTTGCCATCGATATAATAGGTTGAACGTTGACCGGAGGTCAGCACGAAATCCCCATGCACTACGGCATTTTCATTAACCAGTTTCAACAGTCTGGACTTGAGCGAGTTAAGATCAGTTGTCACGAGTACTCCTTTTCGATGCCGCAATATATCGGCGGCGTAGAGAGGTGTCAAGCCCCGCCGGAATCAATGACTTCGTCGGTTTAGCTCTCCACTTACGTATCAAGTTCGACAAGAAGTTGGCTCCCGGGAGAATCCGAGCGGGACGTTCCCCGAGCATGGAATTGATTAGACTGCTGTTCCGAAGAAAGGCAATTCATGGTTACCGTACTAAACCGCAAGAAACTGAGTGACGCCGACATCAACCAGCGGCTCAGCGAAGCGCCCGGTTGGAGATACGCAAACGGCAAACTCCGTCGCGAATTTTCGACCGGCAACTTCAACAAGGGTGTGCAGCTGGTAGTTAAGATCAGTGGCATCGCCGATCAGCTTAATCACCATCCCGACGTCATTCTGACCTATCCTCGCGTTGCCGTGGAAATCTACACGCACGATGTCGGCGGAATCACTGACTTTGATTTCGAGTTGGCCAAACGAATCGGCGCGCTCGAGCCGTAGTCAGGCGGTAGCAGCGTCCGTGAATCGGTCTATCGTAATTGGCTGATCCTGAAATTGAACGCCTTCAAGGCGTCGGCTGCAGCAACGGCAAAGTCTTCGCCTTTCGAAGCGAATATCACGCCGCGTGATATGTTGATCACAATCTTGCCGTCCATCATCGTGCCGTATTCGACTGCCTTCGCCAAATCACCTCCCTGAGCGCCTACACCAGGAATCAGAAAGGGGAGTTGCGGCGCCGCGACTCTGATTTCGCGAATCTGTTCCGGCTCCGATGCGCCGACCACCAGCCCGAGATTGCCGTCGCTATTCCACGACGCGACTTTCTCGACAACATGCATATACAGCGGCTTGCCGTCGCAATTCAAGTACTGGAAATCTTTGGCGCCCGCGTTCGAAGTCACCGCCAGCACGAAAACGAAGCTGTCTTCATACTTAAGGAATGGCTCCAGCGAATCATATCCCATGTAAGGCGACACGGTTACTGCATCACCTTCGAGATCATCAAAGATCGCCTCGGCATATTTCTGTGCCGTGTTGCCGATGTCTCCGCGCTTCGCATCGAGGATCACGGGGATATCAGCCGGGATGTGCATGATCGTCTTCTTGAGCGTCTCCATCCCGCGCGGTCCGAGCGATTCATAAAAGGCGAGATTCGGTTTATAGGCGCAACAAGCGTTGCAGGTGGCATCGATAATCGCCTTGTTAAATTCGAATACCGAATCTTCAGCTCCTTGCAGATGTGCGGGCAGGACGTTGATGTCGGAATCAAGTCCGACACAGATAAGACTGTTATTCTTCTGTTGTGCTTTCGTCAATTTATCCAGGAACGGATTCATGATTTCTTGGCCTTTCCAATCAGTTCGTTGACATCTAGTATGTTACGGCTCCGGAGATAATCCGTTAGCCCGTCAATGGCACGAATTGTACAATCGGGTTGAATAAAGTTCGCCGTGCCAAATTGTACCGCCGTGGCTCCCGCCAGCATGAATTCCACTACGTCGCGATAATCCATGATGCCGCCGATTCCGACCACCGGAATTTTCACCACACTCGCGGCTTTCCAGACGGCGGCAATCGCCACCGGCTTGATCGCCGGTCCCGACAAACCGCCGGTGACATTCGTGAGTTTGATCTTCCATGACAGCGGATCGATTGCCATGCCGTACAAAGTATTGATCAGCGCCAACGCGTCGGCGCCCGCCTCTTCACAGGCCTTGGCAATCGGTTTGATATCGGCAACATTCGGCGACAATTTCGGCATTAAGGGGAAGGAACAGATTCCCCGAACCTTCTTGACAATGTTATAGGCGACATCCGGAGTCGAGGAGAACTCCATCCCGTCGCCTTTGACATTCGGGCAGGAAATATTGAGTTCAATCATATCAATCTCGTCGTGGCCGTTGAGCTTGTCGATGACGTAGAGGTATTCCTCGACATCGAATCCCGCGACATTCACAACGATACGGGTGCCAAGGTTACGCAGAAATGGCAGCTTGTCACGCACATAGGCATCGACACCCACGTTTGCCAAACCGATTGCGTTCAGCATTCCGGAGGCCGTCTCCGCGGTACGCGGCGGCGGATGGCCCTTTCGTTCATAGCGAGTGATCGATTTGGTGACGATACCGCCGAGCCGCGACAGGTCGATGAATTCATTGAATTCCTCGCCATACCCGAACGTGCCTGACGCCGTTAGTATCGGATTCTTGAACTCGACACCGCCGACAACCACTTTGAGATTCGGCGATGCTCACAATTCCACCTCATTGGCGTCAAATACCGGCCCTTCACGACAGACGCGCAGGAACTTGTCTTCGCCATCCTGCTTGACTACGCAGCCAAGGCAGGTTCCGACACCGCAGGGCATGATCGATTCGAGTGATAGGTAACAACGTTTGCCGGATTCCCTGGAAATTCGTTGCACCGCTTTGAGCATGCCGTCCGGCCCACAGGCGCAGATAATCGGATTGGCGCCGAGGGAACCGTCATTGAGATGAACCTGCAACAAATCGCTGATATATCCTTTGAAGGCGAACGATCCATCGTCGGTGGAATATTTCTTCTCAATCGGCAGCTTGTCAAGTCGTTCGGCCATCGGCCGCTCGCCGGCATTCGTAAATCCGCAGAAGAAGGTGATTCGTTTACGGTCGAATCCCTGCCGCAACTGCCATTTTGCCAGGAGGTAGATCGGAGGTATGCCGACCCCGCCGGCAACAAGAGCCAGATGTTCGACTTCGCGCGGCAATTCGAAACCGTTCCCCAGCGGCCCCAACACATCCAGAATCTCTCCTGCTTTGACTTTGGAGAGAAGCTGCGATCCGCGCCCGAAAACTTTGTAGAGAACGTCGGCTATCCCGGTGGCCTCGTCATAGTCATAAATGGAAAAGGCGCGCCGCAACAGCGGATCAGTGCCGGCCGACCACGGCTTTATGTGCAGGAAAGTTCCCGGAATTGGAAAACGATCGAATGTCAATTTGATGGAGAGAAGAAAGACTCCCGCCCCAAGCTCCTGATTGCTGGTGACCTCGCAATGATGAAATATGTTCTTCTTCTCTATTTGTAAACCTCCGGCAGCACTACCGTGTAGTTATATATAAAATAGCCGCCGATCTTCAAAGGATCAAATTGGATTGGGTCGAAATATGTATCGAGCATGGCCTTCTTGACTTCGCGATCGATATCGGGAATGCCTGAACTCTTAAGGAATTCGCATTCGCTGACCTTGCCGTCATATTCAATCTTGATCTTCAACATCAGCTTGCCCTCAAACTTTGATCCGGACGCGCTGATAGGATATTGGAATTCTCCTTTAATCACCGGCTCCTGAGTCGTAATCAACATCGTGCTGTCGATATCCTGATTCAGTTTCGTCTGGGCTCTCTGAGCTTCTGTCAGAGTGTCAGCCGCCTGTGCCAAAGTGGTTGAGTCTTTGGCGGCGCCGCTTGTATCTGCCGCCTGCTTTCCCGGCGCCTCGGCTTTTCCCTGCTTTGTCAGAACTTCGCCTGATGCCAATCGCCCGGATTCGATACCGATCGGCGACTGCGGATACTTCTCGGCCAACAACTTGAATTCATTGATCATGGTCGAATCAACATAAGAGGAATCTTCCGGATGTTCCTCCGGAACAAAATTCCTGAGCCGGATCTTTGCAACAGCAAATTCCGCTTGTGGCACCAGACGCGAATTTGGAAATTCGCTGGCCAGCCGCCGGAACAACGCTATCGCCGAATCGGAATTGCTGCTGTCGAAATATTGCGATTCCGCCATTATATAGAGCTTATCAGCATAGATCGAATCATATTGAGAATCATGCAGGCCCAGCACTTTCAACGCCTGACTGTATTCATCAGACTGCGGATAATTGTCCAAAACCTTCTGATAGTATTCCCTTCCCGCCGTCGTGTCGTGATAGTGGTTCTCATAGAGCCAACCGATGGACATCAGTGCCTTGGGCGCTAATTCACTGCCCGGAAAATTATCCACCAGACTTTTGTACTCGTTCATTGCCGAGTCCGGTTGATTGATGGCAGTGCGATAAAGTTCCGCCAACATAAAGCGGTTATCATCTGCGATATCAATCGCGGAGTCGGACAGTTCGGCGCGATACTTTTCAACCTTCGTGATGTCCGCCGATCTTGACAACGCCATTTGCGTCCAACTGCCTCCGGTCGAGAGCTTGGCTGCAAGATCGTACATGCCTTTGGCGAGCTCCAGGTCACCCCAGCCATCCTGCGCAATCAACCCCATCCGATAGTAAGCTTCGGCGGCCTGTGACCGTTTGGCGAAACTTGTGGTGATGTCGTCATACTGCAAAATTGCCTCGCGCTCGTTGCCGAGCAAATAGTTCCCCTCGGCAATTCGCAGAAGATAGTCAGGTAAGAACACAGAGTCCGGCGCGCTATCAGCCAATTTCTGGAATATCTCCAGCCCGGTTCGGACGCTGTCGATCATGTAGAGCGATCGACCTTGCTGGTACAGCGCCTGATCGCCTGCCTTCCGGTCGCGCGCAAGCTTTTCGGCCATCGCAAAGGATTTCTCGGCATCCGCAAACTTCTGCTGCGCAAACTGAATCTGCCCGATCTTGAATTGAATCTCGCCGGACTTATTGTTCGATTTGTATTCACTGATATATTTCTGGTAATACTCGACGGCGGTGTTGGAATCATTCTCCAAAAGCGATGTCTCGCCCATCAGGTACATTGCTTCCGCACGGAACTGATGTCCCTTGTCCTTGTCCAGGAATTCCTTGAATGTTTCTCTTGCCAGAATGTAATTCTCCAGTTGAAAGCGGGACTTCCCGAGGAAGAACTTCGATTCTTCAGCATATTTGGAATTCGGGTACGATGACAACAATTCACGGAATTTGCGTTCAGCTTTCGGGAAATCGCCGAGATAATAAAACGACTTGCCTATCATGAACAAAGCGTCGTCGACGTAGCTGGACTTTGGGTGTTCGCTGATTACCTTGGATGATTTCTTGATTGCGTCCTGATAAAGCTTGACCTCGCCACCCTTGGCCTCGTCGCGATCATCTCTCTCTCTCGTTTTCTCGGCCTGATTGAACCACTGCCGAGCATGATAGAACGTGTTGAAATAGACGCAACCGGTGCCCAGTAAGATCAACACGGCAATTGCCATCAGCAGCGTCAAGCTCAGCTTCGGTTTGTATGTCGAATTAGTATCCAGATGATCCTCGCTATGATGTAGCTCTTGGTAGTTCAAAGTTTCTATCGCTTCGGCATTTGCTTGCGGCTATTACGATCTGGCATCCGACGTTTTCTCGCCGACTGCATCCCATAACGCCGGCAAGATGTCGCCCGACTTGCCGGTGAACACTTCATCGGCAAAGCAAGTAATCGGTGTCGGTTCCGGGTTGATCTCCACCAGATACGCGCCCGCATCCTTGGCGATCAACGGCAGATCGGCCGCCGGATACACAACCGCCGACGTTCCGATCGAAAAGAATAGCTTCGCCTGTTCGGCCTTGTCAGTGGCGCTAATCAAAGCGTCTTGCGGAAGCATCTCACCGAACCAGACAACATCGGGACGAACTTGTCCGCCGCAGCTACAGCGCGGAAGGTTGTCCGAATCGATCATTATGTCGCCGATTTGCATCCCACACGTCATGCATTTGTTGCGCTGTATGTTACCGTGCAACTCGATCACATTCACTGAACCGGCCTTGCGATGAAGGTTGTCAACATTCTGTGTGATGAGGACAAAGTCCCTCAATTGGCGCTCCATGTTTGCGAGCGTTTCATGTCCCGGATTCGGTTCGGCCCTGCCGACAATGTCGCGGCGGTAAAGGTACCATTCCCAGACCAATTTGGGGTTACGCATAAACGCTTCCATGGACGCAAGCTCGGAGGGACTGAACTTGCTCCACAGTCCGTCGTCGCCACGGAAAGTAGGTATGCCCGATTCCGCCGAAACACCCGCGCCGGTCAGCGCGACTGTGCGTACATTGGCCCGTAGCAGTTCGATCAATTTCGTCGAAAAGGGCATCGTCAAAATATACCGAAATCGTCTACCCTGTCAAGGTCAAGTTGGTAAAGGCCTTGCTACTCTCATGGCTCTTGTTTATTATACCATCCAATGCGTCGGATTGTCCTTTTAACGTTCCTATTGACAGCTTTTTTTGCCGGCTCCGTCCTGGCCGCCGACAGTCTGTCAACAACTCCGCCCCGGTTGCGCACAAAGCCGAAACGTTCTCCCATGGGCGCGCTGTTGCGCTCGGTAGCCGTCCCCGGCTGGGGGCAGCTTTACAACCACAAATACGTCAAGAGTGCGGTTGTGTTCACTGCCGAAACCTTCTTTATTGTCAAGGCCGTTGACTGGTGGCAGCGGACCGAAAATCAATACAGTCAGGTACTTGCAACCACCGACCCGGCACTCCAGTTTCAACGTTTCAATACTTACAAATCCTATCGAACGCGCCGCGATGACTATCTTTGGGCTGCCGGAATCACCGTCTTTGTCAGCATGTTCGACGCCTACGTTGATGCCCATTTGGCCGGCTTCGATGTTGACGTGACCCCTGATTTTCAGGAGCCGCAAGGCGGCGCATCAATCAAACTGAGTCTCAAATTCTGATCGTTATTTAGTGATATCCAACAGCGAGGCAGGGGCTTACAACGATCCGAAGGCAAAAAGACTCGCACCCGTGCTCTATCACAGAATTTCCTCGTGTGATCTGCAGGTCAGATTCTATTCGTCAGTTACCCTAAGTCAATTTCAGTTGTAACGCCAACGGATGCGAATGCACCCCTACGCCGGTCGGTTTCGATTCGCGAATGTCGTGCGCCAGTATCACCGACGCCCTGGCGTCATCCAGCCCGAAACCACGTCCGGCCAAAGTTTCGCGATACACGACTGTGTGTAAGTCGGTGAACCCTTCGGAAAACTCGATTTCCTGTCCGTCGATAGTGATCGAACGATACGTCCGCTGTTTCTTCAGTTTGATACCCTCAGGCAAATCATCCTGATCGATGGACAAAAACCACTTCACATTCGCGTTCGCCAGTTCGAGGTATCCGCAAGCGCGTTTGGCGGAAGCGTGGTGCACCTGGCTATTCTGAACGGAGCCGAACAACCAGATCAGCAGGTCGAAAAAGTGAATCCCGATGTTGGTCGGCAATCCGCCGGAACGCTCCGGCTGTCCTTTCCAGGATGCCAGATACCAGGCGCCGCGCGAAGTGATATAAGTCAGGTTGATCTCATGCTTGTGGTTTGCGCGTTCTTTCTGCAGCTTTTCGTGCAATGCCACCAAAGACGGATGCACACGCAGTTGCAGAATCGTAAAGACGCGCCGGCCTGACTCCTGCTCCAACTCCTGCAATGCATCGATATTCCACGGATTCAGCACCACCGGTTTTTCGCAGATGGCATCCGCGCCGATCCGCAGCGCAAAGCGTACGTGTGCGTCGTGAAGATAATTCGGTGAACAGACGGTGACGTAATGCACCCGCTGCTCATCACCTAATCGGCGAATCTTCTCGACGTGCCGGTCGAACCTTTCGAATTCGGTAAAGAATTTGCAGTCCTCGAAATAACTGTCCAGCAATCCTACTGAATCATGCGGATCGCAGGCCGCCAGCAGCCGGTTGCCGGTTTCTTTGATAGCTTTCAGGTGTCTCGGCGCGATGTATCCCGCCACGCCGGTCATTGCAAAGTTCTTGGTCATGATTCCCTCAGCGATATCATTCTGTCACGGGCATGTTGGCCCAAAATCATTCACCATCAGGCATACTCCTGCCAGTTCCTCTCCGCATTCACCACCAGCCCCAGGAATATCCAGCTCACTATAAGCGATGACCCCCCATAACTGACGAAGGGCAGGGGCACTCCCGCGACCGGCAGTAATCCCAGCACCATCCCGATGTTCACAAACATCTGAAACGCCAGCGCCGAGGTCGCTCCAATCGCCACCAGCGCATTGTAAGTGTTGCGGCTCTTCATCGCCGCCCGAATTCCGCGATAAAATATGTAAGCGAACAGCGCAATTATAATCACCGCGCCGATCATCCCGAATTCCTCAGCGGCCACAGAGAATATGAAATCCGTATGCCGCAACGGCAGAAAGTCGAGCTTGTTCTGGCTGCCGGCCAGGTATCCCTTGCCCAGTAATCCCCCCGATCCAATGGCAACCTTCGACTGGATAATCTGGTATCCTGCTCCCAGCGGATCCTGTCCCGGATCGAGAAAAATCTTAATTCGCATCTGCTGGTAGTCGTGCAACCGATTCCAAACAATTGAACTTAATGCGCCCACCGCTAAGTTGATAGTTACCAAACTCAGCGTGAACGCCAGTGACGACCTTACCAGCGGCAATACCGCAAATATCAATAGCGCAAAGAAGACGACCCAGGCAATTGTACTCGATGACGCAATCATACTGGCGACGGGCGTGATGAACAATAGCAGGTACTTGACTTCCATGCCTTCCCAGAACATCATCACCAGAAAGACCACGGCGAAAATCACTGCCGAACCCAAATCGGGCTGCCGCAAGACCAGTATCGTAATCACCGCGCAAATCGAACTTGCCACGGCTATCTTCTTGATGCTCGTGATCGGACGCCTGCTATATGTTAGATAGCGCGCCAGGGTGAAGATGAAAGCCACCTTCCCGATTTCTGCCGGCTGTATGCTGAACGCGCCTAGACTATACCAACGTTGCGCGCCGAACATGGAAGCGCCGAAAAGTATCAGCCCCAGGAGCATGATGACGGCGACACCGTAATAGACCGGCGCGAATATCTCATGAATCCGCAGGGGAATGGCTGTGGTTACAAAGAACGCTATTGCCGCCAGTCCGAACCAAATAATCTGCTTGACCCAGTCATCGCTCAGCCGTGGATCAGGAGAATCATGATTTGCCGAATATACCAGCATGATCGAGATGATCGTCAGCAGCGCGCCGGCGACAAACATCGACCAACCGCCTGAAGCGAAGGGATTCCTAGTTTGCATTTCCCCGATATCCGTTTCCGGCGGCCACTAACGGCGGCATCGGTGGAGGCGTCGGCATCTTGATAATGCCCTTCTTCTGGAAAAACTTCGTAAACACGGCTTTGACAATCGGCGCTGAAATAGTTGACCCATGGCCGGCATTCTCAACGATTACACAACCGAGAATCTGCGGATCAATCGCCGGTGCATAGCCCACGAACCAGGCGTGATCCTCTCCATGGGGATTCTGTGCGGTTCCTGTCTTTCCACCCATCGTGACTTCAGGTATTTTCGATCTCGCAGCAGTACCACTCTGGACAACTCGGAAACAGCCCTGCATCAGTACATTCATCGTCTCTTCGGAGAAAGGCAACACCCGTGCGATTTCGGCGTGGTAGTAATTTGTTTCGCCTTTTGACGAGCGCAGATAGTGCATCAGGTGCGGCTTCATTACAACACCGTGATTGACCATGCCGGCAAAGAACTGCGCCAATTCCATGGGCGTCACCAGAAATTCACCCTGTCCAATCGCAAGATTCAGCATCACTGATTTAGTCCAGCCATACTTGCCGTATGTTTTTTCATACCACTTTTCGTCCGGAACAAATCCGTACTTCTCTGCCGGTATGTCGATGCCTGTTATCTGATTGAATCCACACGCCTTCGCATACTTGGACCATTTCTCAAGTCCCAGTTTCAACCCGAGCTGGTAGAAGTAAACGTCGCACGATTGCTCGATGGCGCCATATAAGTCGAGACTGCCGTGCCCGCCCTTCAGATGGCATCGAAAGTATCTGTTGCCAAACTGATAGCCGCCGTGACAGGCGCCGAAATGGCTGTCGGGCGTTATGACACCCTCTTCCAGCGCCGCTCCCGCCGTGAGCAACTTGGATGTCGACCCGGGGGGATAAGTTCCTCGTATAGTGCGATCGAAGAGGGGCTGGCGTTCGTCGCCGGCCAGAGACTGATAATCCGAGCGTGACACGAAACCGGCAAATAAATTCGGGTCATAATCCGGCTTGGAAATCAATGCCAGTATCTCGCCGGTCTTGGGATCGAGAAATACTGCGGCGCCCGCAAGTGTATCGCCAAAACAGGAGTCGATACACATTTGCAGATCCATATCGATGGTTAAACCCAATTCGTCGCCGAGGATCGGATCTTTACTTGGGCGATCCTCAAGGGGACCAATTATGCGTCCCGTTGCAGAGACTTCGAGATAATCTATTCCATCAATGCCTCGCAGCGCCTGATCATATTGCCGCTCCACGCCGGCGCGGCCAATGACCGAACCGATGCGATATTGCTGATCTTTCGACTCACGTTCGTCAACCTCTCCGGTATAGCCGATCATGTGACAGAGCGCGTTGCCGAAATAATATGTTCGCGTCTGGTCGAGTTGATAGATTACACCCGGAAACAACTCACTGGATTCTTCGATAATGCACACCGCCGGGAACGACAAATCTTTCCGAATTGCCACCGGCTCGTACTTGCGAGTCCGACGGTCGGCAACCTTGCGGACAATCGCCTGTTTATCCATCTCCAGAAGCGGCGACAGTTCAGACGCCAGATAATCGATCTTGGAAACCTCTGAAGGAATGATCGAAACAGTGTACGCCGGACGGTCAGATGCCAGCAATCGTCCCTCGCGATCGACAATCTTGCCGCGCGTCGCCGCCCGAGGGAGCACGCGGATTCGATTTTCCTCCGACATCTGGAAGTAGTATTTGTACTGGAATACCTGCAAGAAGACCAGTTTGGCCAAAATCAGCACGATTGCCGCGACCAGTCCACCGGTCAATATCCAGCCACGCGAGCTTTTGGGAACCTGATCAACCAATGCCGCGCCTCTTGATTTCCAGTTTGAATTGCATATCCGACATGACTAGTACAACAAACCCCACAACTGCTGTATAAACGAGAGTGGGGAGGGAAACTTCAACGTATATTCTGGAAAGCGTCGCAAAATCAAACGAATTGGCCAGCGCCTGGTAGAGAACCTGGAACACGATCTCCGAGCCAATCAGCAAATATAGTTGTGCCGGTAATTGCTCAATGTCGAGATGCTGCCTGATCTCACTTACCGCTACCGCGATGGCGAACCGTACCGCCGTACCCAGCCCGAAGAGGTCGGGATTGAGAGCGTCGATGATCAGCGCCACCATGAAGGAGGTCGGGAACGCTACTGTCCATTCCGTTCGCAAGACTATCAACAGGATGATTATTGTGCCGAAGTTCGGCGAAATACCGACTACCGATGTCGCGTTCGACAGTACCGTCTGGCAGAAAGTCACCAGATAGGCGAGCAGCAGGAATTTGAGGATCTTAGTTGCCAAAGCTTCCACTCAACGGCTTAAGCACCATTACGTTATCAAGGGAGCTGAAATCGACCGTCGGCTCGACCACAATCTTCTTGAAGACTGCCGTCGCCACAGTGTCAACCTCGGCGACGATGCCGATTGTCAAGCCCTCGGGAAATACCCCTCCCATGCCGGAGGAAATCAACGTGTCCCCGGGGTAGACATCGGTCTCTATAGCCACGCCGTCGAACAAGAGTCCGCGGCCGGAGTTCCATTTGACGATTCCCAGCGTCCGTGTCTGAAGGTCGCGGGCCGCTACCCGGCAGTTCGGGCCGATCAAAAGCGATACCGTTGCCACCGAGCCGGTAGTGCTGGCAACTTTTCCGACTAGTCCGTCCTCGTCTACCACCGGCAGAAACGGATCGATCGTTTCCGCTCCTCTGATCATAACCGCCGACCAGCGCCTTCCCTGGTCGTGGGCAATTACATCGGCAGGAATCAGCTTGTAGTCTGGTCGCGGCAGCAACAGCAGCATCTCGCGGTAATGTTCATTCTGGACGCGACTTTGTTCGAAGCTCATCCGCTCAAACTTAAGCCGCACGTTCTCTGCTTTCAGTGCCACATTGTTTTTATACACGTACAGGAGCGAGGTCAACTGATTTGAGATCGACCAGAAAGGGCCGTAGAAGATCTGCTGTATCGGACGGGCGGCGAACGTCTTTTGCCCAGACTGCAAGGCATAGAGAAGCAGCGGGATAATCAATCCCGCTACAATCATGAATAGCTTTCTGTTTTTATATAATCGGCCGGTCGCCCATTTCATCTGGGTCAGTCATTGATGGTGTCGAGAATCTGCAGCAATTCCCCCGGGCTCTTGACTGTCATCAGTTTCTCGCGGTTCTTCTCCGATTTCATGAGGAATGACAAATGCGCCATTACTTTGAGGTGAGCGCCGATAGCATCCTCAGGGGCGGCTATCAGGAAGAAAAGATTAACCGGCTTGCGGTCCATGGCGTTAAAATCCACTCCTCTATCGGAGCGGCCAAACGCTATGACAATGCCGCGCGTGGCTTTGGTCTTGGCATGGGGAAAGGCCACACCATAGCCAACGCCGGTGGTAACAAGATTTTCGCGGGTGACAATATCTTTCAGTAACAGGGCTTTGTCCTTAACGAGTTTCGACTTGGCGGCAAGCTCCACCAATTCTTCGATCACTTCATTCTTGGTCGTGCCGGCGAGGTTGAAATTGATAAGATGTTCCTCGCAAAACTTCGATAATTTCATTTAATGGTCGCTCCTTAATATTCCTGTCAAAAGGTCTCGGCATCCTCAATCAATAAGTTAGGGATGCCTGATCGCACAAGATAACGCAATTTGCAGGCATTGCAATCTAAAGATTCAGTCTGAGAATTGTAGTTCAACTCCCCTTTACAACGGGGGCATGCCAGGACACGCAGGAGTTCAGGATCAATTCCGTTACTCCCACTCTTGTCAGATTTCGTCATAAATGCCAATAGACCGGAATTTATTGAGGCGTCGCTGCAGCAACTCGGGGGTTGAAAGTTGCTTGAGTTGTTCCAAGGATGCCACCAGCTCACCTTTAACGATCTGTGCCGCCAATTGATGGTTGCGATGTGCACCGCCGGTCGGCTCGGGAAGAATCTTGTCGATGACTTTCAGCTCCAGTAGATCCGGCGCCGACAGTTTCAGCGCCTCGGCTGCGTCCGGCGCCTTGGCCTGATCGCGCCACAAAATGGCAGCGCAGCCCTCGGGCGAGATGACCGAATACCAGGCATTCTCCAACATCAGGAGAGTGTCACCAACGCCGATTCCCAGCGCGCCGCCCGAAGCACCCTCGCCGATAATCGTGATAATTATCGGAACCGGCATCACCGACATCTCGCGAATATTGCGTGCGATTGCCTCTGCCTGTCCACGTTCTTCGGCCTGCAATCCCGGGTAGGCGCCCGGAGTATCGATAAAGATAAAGATCGGCGTGTTGAATCTGGCGGCAGTCTTCATCAGGCGCAGCGCTTTACGGTACCCCTCCGGATGCATCATACCGAAGTTCCGCATCAACTTGGCCTTGGTATCACGGCCTTTCTGCTGGCCTACGATAAATGCCTTCTGACCGTCCAGCTTGGCAAAACCGCAGATAACGGCCTTGTCATCGGCAAATGACCGATCGCCGTGTAACTCAATGAAATCAGTGAAGATATGGCCAATATAGTCGAGCGTGTAGGGACGATTTGGATGGCGCGCCAACTGAACTCGCTGCCAGCGCGACAGCTTCGAGAATATCTCGTCCTGAAGCTTCTGTAGTTTACGCTCGAGAGAAACAATTTCAGAAGAGAGCTCGATCTCCTCGCCGGAGGCGAACTCCTTCATCTCTTTGATCTTTTTCTCAAGCTCCAGTATTGGCTTTTCGAAATCCAAGTACCCGCCCGCTGCCATTAGTTTTGCTCCTCCTGTCTCAGAAGAAACAGAAACCGCCCGGCTACGACTGCCATAAACACAACCAATATAGAGAATACGATAGCTCGGTCAAATAGAAAAAGAGTAAATACAAAGATTTGTAGCGCCGCCGCAATTCCCCAGAACACCAACACAGTCTTGAGTTTACTGATGCCACGACGGGGCAGCAGATGGAACAGATGACCCGAATCGCCCCTTACTATTGACTTCCCGGAAATCAGCCGGCGCAGGAAACTGATCCCCAATTCGAGCAGCGGAACCCCCAGTGCCAGGAGGGGAATGAACATTGCCGCCACCGTGTAGCTCTTGATTGGGCAGTAAATGGCAGCGACGGCAAAGATCAATCCGATCGACTGTGCCCCCGAATCTCCAAGGAAAACCCGCGCTTTCGGAAAGTTGAAACGGAGGAATCCCAGTAGCACAGCTATCAACACGACCATGAAAACCGCTACCGGCAGGACGTGCAGACTGATGGCCGTGTATAGAAGCCCGACAGCGCCGATTATCGACAAACCGGCAGCCAGACCGTCCATGCCGTCCACTATGTTGAGCGCATTTACGATTAAGAGCACCCATAATACTGTTGCCGGAAAACTCAGATTTCCGAGCAGGAATGAACCGACGAAGGGCACGTAGATCGTGTCAATCTTCAAGCCGGATAGAAATAGCACGGTGGCGGCAGTGATCTGAATCAACAGCTTGAAAGGCGCTCGCAGATTGACCAGGTCGTCGACCACCCCTCCTGCAAAGATGAGAGCATGGGCGCCAAACAAGGCTGGCAGATAATGCCTCAACTCGCCTTGCAGTTCAGGGGAGAATTTGATGCAGGCCAGAATCCCCAACCAGAAGAACACGAATACCGCCCAACCACCGGTAAACGGTGTCGGTACCTCATGGCGTTTGTGGCCATGCGGCTCGTCCAGCAATCCAAATCGATGCGATATTTTGATTAGGAGCGGCATAGTCAGATAGGAGACCACCAGGGCCATCCCTGCAACTGCGATCAGCAATGTCGTCACTCGCTACCTCACGCTCCGCGAAAGCGCTATCTTGATTGCCAGTAGAAAGAAGTTGGCCATCAATTGCAGCGTCAATAGAAAATTGGCAAACTGCTTTTTGGGAAAATGCTTGCGGAAGTAATACCTCATCGACCGGTGGTGTTCGAATCTCATTCGCCACGGCTTCGCTCTCGTTGAGGCCCCCCAGATATGAATGACACTGAGATCGCCCAAATAGACCACTTGCTTGCCGAGATCCTGGAATCTCTTGCAGAGATCTGTATCCTCCACATACATGAAATATCGCTCATCAAAACCACCGACCTGCTCGAAAATGCTGCGCCGGACCATCATGAATGTTGCTGACATCGCTTCCACCGGCTTGCGTGTGGAATCGGCGACTAGTGTGTAATCCGAGCCGCCTCCCAGTATCGAGGCACGCGAATGACGAAGATTGCTGTATGTGGGCAGTAAACGAATCGAGGAATGCACTTTTCCTTTTTCATCCACTGTTTGCGGCCCACAGGCAGCGCAGTCCGGATTCCGATCCAGATAGATTGACATGAGCGGGATAATGTTGGCGGTCAACCGGCAGTCCGAGTTGGCAAACAGAAGATAAGTCGAGTGGCCATTCCGTGCCCCAAGATTCGCCGCCGTCGCGAATCCAAGATTGGCCTCCGACTGAATCACCCTTATGGCCGTATCGCAGGTGTCATCCCTGAACCTGCGTTCGGGCCGGGAGCCGTTGTCCACAACCGTGATGTCATAGGATATCCCGGCAGTGTGCTTGCGAATCGACGCAATCAGGTCGGTCACTAGCTCTGGCGTGTTGTAGTTTATGATTATTACGGAGACTGAACTACGCGTCTCGCTCATTTCTTACCGAGACCAACAAGCCGTTTCATACGGAAAGGAATCGATTTCAAACCGAGGTAGAGCACCATAAAGACCGCCTCGTAAATGATCTTGCGGGAGAACTTCGAGTGTCCGGCTTCGCGCTCGACGAAAATAATGGGGATTTCCTTGATTCTAAAATTCTGCAACCAGGCGCGAAAGCTAACCTCGATTTGGAACGAATATCCATTCGAACGAACTCGGTCAAGATTGATTGTCTCCAAGACCTGGCGGCGGAAGCACTTGAAACCGCCGGTAGCGTCGCGAACCGGCAGACCGGTGACCACCCGTGAGTAGACGTTGGCATAATATGAAATCGCCCAGCGGGTCTTGGGCCAATTCTCAACTCCGCCACCCTTGATATAACGCGACCCCAAACTGATGTCACAGTTCTGGATATTTACCAGATGATCCGCCAAGTACTTCGGCTGATGCGAGAAATCCGCGTCCATTTCGAAGATATAGTCATACTTGTGTTCAATACCGTAGTGGAACCCTGCGATGTACGCCCTGCCGAGCCCCTGCTTGCCGGCGCGATGCAAGACCTTGATACGTGGGCTCTCCTCGGCCAATCGGTCGGCAATTTGACCGGTGCCATCCGGAGAGTTGTCATCAACAATCAGAATCTCCAGTCGCGGATCAACCGCCAGAATCTGCCGCGAGATCTTCTCAACATTATCTTTCTCATTATATGTCGGCAACAGCACCAGAGCACGTTCGGTCAAGCAGCAGGTCCTTTCGGTTTGCGTTCAATCCAGATGCAGGCCGCCAAACCAACGCAGGAGAAGATGACCGTCAGAATAGTCACCAGGCGGCTGTCGTCATAGCGCGGCCAGTCCCAATAGAATTCGACATCATGCGAACCCTTGTCCAATGACACTGCCCGGAACGTATAGTGTGCCTTCAAGAGCTTCTTTTCGACGCCATCGACTTTGACTTTCCATCCCGGGAAGTAATTCTCCGACACGAACAACAGGCCCGGCGTCACCAATTCAACTTCATAGCGCTGACGGGCGATTTCATGCTGCACAATCTCGACCTTTTCGGCCGCGCCCGAATCAGGCAGTGCCGGCTGATACTCAGGCGCCTCTGACAGCAGGAGCAACTTCATATACGGGAAATCTTCGCTGTAAAGGAGGTCGAGATCCGACGGTGCATTACTGGCCAGTTGATAGGCGTGATAGATCGACGCTCGCCGCATCGGACGCGGGGTCTCATAGACTACCACTTCCTGGTCGTACACTTTTTTCAATCCCAATTCATCCGGAAATTGCGAACCGCGGTCTAGTATAAGGTACTTGGTGCCGGTGAGATGAAACGGCCTGAGATTAAGACCCTGGCCTTTTCGCAGTCGTGAGAATGTCAGACCGCCGAGGAACTCATCGAAAGTTTTCAACTGTGCCCCGTGGTAACCGGTCAGCATCTCGATATCGTTGAGCGCCAGGAAATCCTTGCCTTGCCAGCTCTGCCTTGTCAAATCCATCACGCGAAACGGTTCCTTCTCCGACTTCAGTTTTTCTACAATCGGCAAGTTCGGGAACGTGCGGTTGTAATCAACCGTGCTGATAAAGCGGAAATCGACGCGCCAGAGATCCACCAGACTCAAGAATATCAAGGTGTAAAGCGCGATTCTACCGACTTTGCCCGTAACATACCCGCGTATCAGAAACGTGGCGAGCCACGTGATCATGGCAATGAGCCAGAAGCTTATGATCACCGTCGGCAAGTTTCCGTCCATCATGCGGACATTGTCGGCGCCGATTCCGGAATAAAAAATCGAAGTGTATACCGACATCAGGGATTTGCCGGCGACCGTAAACAGCACCGCCAACACCGTCAAGACGGCAGCGGTGATCATCAAGGCCTTGCTCAACTTCCCCGTGATTCTTGCTTTGGATTCATTGTGCAACTTGATCAGCGCGTCAATTCCGAAGGCCGACAGCATGGCGAATGAGAAACTAAACAAGAACATGATCATCGACGGTCCGCGCATCTTGCTCACGTTTGGAACGACGGCATAGAAGATATAGAACAGGGGTGTCGTACCGCCAAGAGCATAGATCAACGCCAGCGCCGCCATTCCGGCAAAGAACCAGCTCTCTCGCCGTCGCCACAGCGCCAATCCCACGATACCGATCAATAACGGCACGAAGCCGGTATACTCGGTGTTGTCCTTGAACGCGTTGCGTCCCCAGTACCCGCCTTCTGCCTTCTGGTCATCGACGCCGGCAAAGAACGGCACTACCTGTCCGACCAATTCCTCCAGATGCAACGACCAGGACGTCGCCCACTCATAGCCGCCTCGGCCCTCGGCGCCTTCACCGGCTCGCGGTGAAAATTCCTGAATGTATTTGTAGCCCGGATAGAACTGTATGGCTGAACCGAAAAGCCCGATGATTACCGCCAGCACAAACATGCCTGCCGTCAGGGCCATCTTGACCTTGTCAACCTTGTCGCGCCACATGAACACGACCCGATACAGGAAGAAAGCGCCAAGACCCCAAAGCGTGAAATAGGCCATTTGTGGATGGGGCGTCAGGATGATCAGCGTGATCGTGAGGCCGAGCATGATAAAACACTTGAGCTTGAACGTCTGGGTCCCGCGATTCAGAAAATGGAACGCCAACGGGAATAGCGCCGTCACAAACATCTTGCCGTCATGGCCGGGAGCGACAAACGATACGAGTAGCCGGCAAACATGTATGACACACCGGCGAACGCTGACGCCACTTTTGAAACCCCAAAGCCCCGCGCACACATGTAGCCGAACAGACCCGCCAGATAGATATGCAGAATCAATCCCCAACCCAGCGCTCGCTGCAGCGGGAAAATCATCTTGATGATAAACGTTGGCAGATAGAAAATATCGCCGTGGAACGAGTCGACAAACGGCATTCCGCAGAAGATGTAAGGATCCCAGGGCGGTACGCTGCCGTGTGCCTTGAAATAGCTTACCATCAATTCGCGGAAGAAGATGCCGGCCTGTATCGTATCCGAGCCATACAGCATCTGGCTGGAGAAGATGAATTTGTTGAACAGCACGATCACGAATATCAGTGTGGCCGCGGCGTAGTAGAGGTAGAAATTCTGATTCTCTTCCAACTCCTTGAAGAAATCGTACGCTTTCGCAGCAGACGAGGCAACTTGTGGTTTGCGCTTTACCATGATATGTCCATTTCTATTTAACTCTCCATGCCAGCACCGTGCAAATCAACTCGCCCAGCATCGACCAGACTCTGGCGCCGATTACAGCCACCCCGGCACGATCATTCCCGACAATTGGCGCCAACAAAACAATCAACGCGGCTTCGCGCGCGCCTATCCCGGCGGGCAACACGATCGCCCAATAGCCGACCAGATAGGCCAGTGTCCAGGCGCCTATGATCTCAACCAAATTGAATTCGACCCCTGGTAGAATCGACTTCAGAAAGAGGTAGAAACTGACGCCGTACAAATTCCAGGTGACAAAATAAAACAACAGCACCTGCAATCCCACCTTTTTTTCCAATCGGAATTCCACTTGCGGTTGTCGCAGCAGGCGCGTAGCCAGATTAATCATCTGCTTGAACAATCGGGGCATGAAATAGATCACCAAAAACACGATACAGATTGCCCCACCGATCCAGGCAAACGCAGAATAGTGATGGTATTTCTCGGCTGTTTCCAGCAGGAAAAGGTATACGACCACGATCAACAATCCCGGCGGTGTTGTAAAGATCTGACTCAGGATAAACGACACCGTCGCTTCTTCCTTGGTTATGCCCTCTTTCGCAGCCAGATATATCATCCCGAATAGCTGCCAGATTCGACCCGGCAGGTAGCGCCCCAATTGCGACAAATAGGCGATCTTGAACGCCTTGTTCCAGCTTACCTTCTTGTCAAAGAAGGTAATGATCGTTGACCAGATCGCCGACTGTGCGTAAAGCACAACCTGCATTAACAGCAGCGACGCAATCAACAGGGGATAGTTGATCTTCCATGCTGATGGATTGAAGGTTTTGAAGCTGTCAATAAAGCTCGGCGCAAAGAAGTAACATATCAGCGCCAGCAGCGCCAGTTGCAGGAAGCGGTTGAAGAATTGCCTTTTGGTCATAGCGATATCGAACCGCTACGATACTGTCTTAGCCGTTGAAAGTCAAGCAGATCGCGGCAGCTCCGAATAGCTGCGAATCTACTTCCATTCTCCTCTCGCAATCAGAATCGCATTGCCGCCGACGTTGACGTCTATCTCGTGTCCGCGATCCTCTGCCTCCAGGAATAATAATGACGGCCTGCCCATATCGTATCCCTGTTCGACGCGGACGCTGATCTTATTGCTCTCGAAGATTCGGTATTTCGCCAAATACCCCGCCAAACAACCGTTGCCACTTCCGGTCGCCGGGTCTTCCGGAATACCGAAATAGTCGACAAAGACGCGCACGCTGACCTGATTTGTGTTGCTCCGTGTTTCCGTGCAGAAGACCAATACGGCCTTTGCTTCAGTGTTGTTCACCAATTCGAAATACTTCTGCCGGTCAACACGTGCTTTCTGCAATGCTTTCAGGTTCTTCAACGGCACGATCAACGCCGGCAGTCCGGTCGAGACTTCCTGAATCGGATATCGTGAGTCAAGTTCCTGCTCACTCAGGCCGAGCATGGGAGCAAGGTCAGATGCCGAGTGCGTCTCTCCGAACGTCGGTTGGTTTTGCTTCATCCTCATCAGCTCGACGTCAGCACCGGAGTAGCTAAACGACACCGGAATCTGGCCGACCTTCAAGTTCAATGGCACTGTCTCGACCTGTCTGCCGATGATCTCCTGCTGTATGACAAAGGCCGTGCCAATTGTGGGATGTCCGGCAAACGGTACTTCCTGGCCGGGCGTGAAGATGCGCACCGGATAGCCCCCGGATTCCGGTTGTTCCGACAGAATAAATGTCGTCTCGGAGAAATTGACCTCTCTGGCAATCTGCTGCATTTCCGTGTCCGATACTCCAGCCACGTTTCGGAATACCGCCAGTTGATTGCCGGCGTAACGCTGCTGGGCAAATACATCAAGAATATAGAATGTCGGTCTGCTCATAAAGTTCTCCTGGAATGAAATACTGATCAACTTCCCACTGTGAGGTCCAACTCCATATAGATTGCCCCCGGCATGGGATTATATCGATAGGGGGTAATATCCTTGAAGCCGAGTGACTGATACAAAGAGATTGCCTCCGTCATGGTTGGCATTGTGTCAAGCCGCATGCGAAGATATCCAATACTACGTGCTTCCGTAATTATCTCCTGTGACAAGGTCCGTCCCAGCCTGCGACCTCGCGCTGCGGGCCGCACGTAGAGTCGCTTCATTTCGCACGTTTCAGCATCGATTCGTCTTAGCGCAATGCAGCCCAGAACTTGGTCGCCGTCCATTGCTATCAGAAGCCGCCCCGCTGGTGGGGCATAATCTCCCGGCAAGTCCCGCAATTCCTGATCGAAGTTCTGGAAGCAGAGATCGAACCCGAGCGACGCCGCATATTCAAGAAATAGGGTGCGAGCGGTCTCGATTTCGCTGTCGCTGAATACTTGTTTCAATTCCATTCGCTCACCCGCGTCCGTTTGGAACTCATATCCCATGCCATGAATACGAAACATTGCCTGCTCAGTTTCGATTTGTCAAGAATGCTTTATGTGATTGGCCTAAGGAAGAGGAAAAGAACGCACTGAGGACAGTTTGTCTGGAGCTAATCTACCAACGTGGCATTACGCCGCAGCTATTATCGCCTGCTGTCAGGGAGAGCGCTTTTCTTGACCCGCAAACTGCAACAGAAGCTGGCGCGCATAATCTGCTTGATAACCGTCTCTGATACACGTCTCCAGCATCTCCCGCGCAACGGCTGTATCGCCGGTCGCAAGCAGGAGCCGACCAAGCTGCAGATTGGCATCCCTTTGATCAGGAAATGATTTCAGCATATCATGATATATCGCGATGGCTTTCGGAAACTGCTTTGCGTCCTCGGCCTCACGCGCGGAAATGCTCAGGAGATCATACTTCGCGACAGAGTTGTCCGGCTCCACCGCGATGACCTTTCCAAGTATTTCCTTGGCCTGATTCAGGTCTCCAGATTCGATCGCCACACTTCCCAGCAGAGTCAGCAATTTCATCCGTTGCTCTAGTCGAAGGCCGGGTGACTTCAAACCGTCTTCGAGCGCCTTGCGAGCCAGTCTTTGATCGAAGCCGAGAAGGTAGGCCCCCAACTCACTCGTCAACGCGTAATTCTCCTGCTGCTGAACAATCTTTGCTGCCTCCCGCCAGAGTTGCTTACCCTCGGGATCGCCAACCTTGTTCAGCGCTTCACCGTACAGTAAGTCATACATGACGTATAACCGCGCCTCTTTTACGTCATAAAGTCTTGGTGGATTTCTCCAGTCCAAATTCTGACGACCGACCGCTATTTGTGATGCCGAATCAGTGTACCATACCAGGCCGCTGGGGTAGAGAGTTGGAATCAACGTCTTGAAATAGTCAAAGGTCTGCCACGTTTCGCGCGCAAATACGACTCGTTTTCCTTCACGTTCGATGACGTACTTAAGTATTTGGGAAAAATCTGTGTAGCCCGGCGCCGCGCTAAGTCCAAGATCAGTTTTCAACCGCGCAAGGGTCGGCCGGTCACCATATACCTTGCAGTCCGGCCGGTAATTCTCGGCATAATGAAAGTACAGTGTCGGAAACATCGAGTAGTCGCTGCTGCAGAAGATCGTTCCGCCCTGCGGAACTCGCTCGAACAAATCCTTGGCATACAGCTCCGCACTACGACGTTTACTCAGGTCAGATTTTGCGTAATTTCCGACCGCGGTCGTGATGACGATTCCCACGGCGATCGATACCGCGACAATCAACCATGCCCGCGATTTCTTTGTCATCCAATTGAGAAACTCCGCCATCCAAATCACGAACACCAGCATCGACGGCAGGAAATAGGGCATGATATCGGGAATGAGATAGTCGAAATTGACCACCCAATTGAGAAGGACAATCGACAACATCAGAGCTGCAACTTTGGAATTCCGTTGCCACTGAACGACCGCTCCCGGTAGTGCCAGCAAGGTAGCGGGAATCACAAACTCATGCGAGAACAGCCGCCACAATTCGACGAAATAAGGGACGATATCTACCAGACGCGGCGTGCCGACATAATGCCGGTAGCTTTGCGCCAGGATGTGACCCTCGAACCCTTGTGTCGTGCGCGGGTCGTACCAGTGCAGCACGATGTTCTGTCCCCCTCGGATATAAATGTAGAAGTAGAATGTCAATGCCAATCCGAATAGCAGCAACCCGGACAGGTAGTCGCCAATCGCCAGATCCTTTCTTCGATACCACGTGACCAGCACCATCATCAGTCCCACCGAACCAACCGACAGATGATTGCAGAGCGCCAGCCCGAACACGAACCAGCCCGCGAGAAACCATCGCCTGTCGCCGGTCCAAAGAAACTTCAACATGATGACAATGCACATGGTGGCCATCAGCGCCGCCAGTGAATAGACTTCGTAGTTGGTGGCGACGCTCCAGAGTGTCTGCCCAAACGCAAACGCCACCGACAACGTGAAATTGATCAGGTAATTGGCTCGCGATTCGCCGCCGCTTAGTGACATCAGGATGACAAACAGTACCGCAGAAGCCAGCGCCGCAAACAACGCCGACAAGAAGTTCAACGCCAGGATCGGCCTGAGGAAGAACAACAGCACGGTCCAGACATGCCCCACGTTAGTCAAGAGCGGATATCCGGGAGGATGTGATATCTCCAGATTAGTCGCTGCCAACCCCAATTCGCCGCCGTCGCCGGGAAATACAGATGGACACAGTGTTATCAGGTAGACAAGCAACGGCACCGCCGCAGCCAAGATCATCCAGAACCGTTTCGAACCTGCCAGCGATTTCATTGTGCGAAATATACTAACTGCCCACATTCCGCCAAGATGAAACCGCACGCGATTACCGGCAGTCGTTTTGACAACACCACATAGTGTCTATCTCGAGCTAATTCTTTGATGTGATGACATTGCGCCGATTGAGAATGGCGAATTTGCAGGCCAAGAGAAAGCCCCCCGGCCACCCTGCCAGCTTGACTACCTAAGCATGTCGCACGTCTTCTTGTATTCGAGAGTCCGCTTGTCCTTTTCCCCGTATAGACCTTTCGCAAGCTCCCAAGCATCTCGAGCGTACTCGCGAGCGTCCTCCCGACGCCCGAGGCTATCGGCGCATTTAGCAGCTAAACCGAGATCAGGGAGCATGAATTCCTTTTGCGTCGGCCCCGCCTCTTCAATGCCGGCTATAGCTCTCTTAATTGTCTCCAGCGCCAGAGCATACCTACCAGTCTTGTAGAATATCTGCGCTTGCCACGCCAATGCTAAGCTGTGATCGCCAGGATCACTTCCCGGCCGAGACTCGCTCAGACTCATAGCCCGGCCAATGAGTGTCTCTGCCTCCGCGTACTTTTCTTGCCGCAATAATGCTCGAGCAGCGCCGATGTGGACGATTACAAGAGATGGATCACCTCGGTTCAGATGCTTTTCGGCGATTGCGTTCGCTACGATGTAACAGGAGTCTGCTTCGCGCATCCTGCCGAGTCTTAGATAGTAGGCTGCGAGATTTCGAAGTGAAAAGACGAAGGCGGGCTCTAAGCCATTCACTGCCTCTGTAAGCGAAAGTGACTCACGAAAGCATTTAAACGCTTTGGTTGAGTCTCCCAATCGAGAATAATTGTCGGCTAACTGACTGAGACATGTCGCCAGATTGCTCGTGGCTTGAGGGGTGGCCAGATTCCTGTTGATTCGTATCGCCTCTGAATAGTTGCGCACCGATTCCTTCAGGTTGCCGTTTCGTGTTTCTGCTTCTGCCAATCCGGCATACGTCAACGCAACGAAATGATCATCTCTTCCGAGGAACTCGAGTTGCAGCTTCAGTGCTAAGGCAAAGCAATCTTCAGCCTCGCTCCACTTTGCCAGGACCCGATAATGCTCAGCGCGGCTGTAGCAGAAATTCGCAAAAACGATATCTGGCGGCAGCTTTAGTTGTTTGTAGACATCCGCGGCACTGGCGTAAAGACTATCGGCTCGAAGCGATTGACGTTGTTTGTCGGCGACTCTAGCCAGATCAGTGAGTGCAAATGCGACCTCCGAGCTTACGGGACCGAACTGACTTTCGGCATAGACCAAAGACTCATTTGCCCAGCGCTCAGCTCCTGCATAATCGCCCTCGTGATAGCATTTGTTGCCCGCTTCCACCATCCGTTTCCATTCGTCATCGGATCGAGATCCGCAGCCCTGCGGCAAAACAAGGCAGAGAATCGAAAGCAAGGTCAGGATCCAGAGTCTATGATTCATCAGTTGTACGATTCCTCAGAAGTTTGTATCCCACCCAGAACCTTTCTGCGTGTGGGTTCTTCTCTCGATGGCTGCAACATCAGTCTCAAGTGGGATTCCGTCACTTCCTTCATTCGACTCCAGCTAGAAAGCTCTGTATTACTCGGTCAATCACCGACTTGTCAACTCGTTTGGCATGAAATGCGAATGCATATCGTCAAATGAATTTGGACTTTGAGTGCTGAAAGTTAAGATACAGTTTGAGCGGTGGCAATCATTTTTCGTACGGGTGGCCCGGACGTTCGTCCGGGTTTCAATTCGACTATCAATCTGTTGAGTCAGGTCATATGCCCGACTTTGCCGTGCGCCAGACCTGACAAAAGCGTGAACTTACACAAAGCCCCTGGCAGTAACCCCGCAGACTCGCCCGTTTTCTCGCTTGACTGGGCGCCAATCCGAGCTATATTGTACCAAGTAGAGTCAAGACAATCCAACAGAAGATTATGAACCCGACTGCCTTCTCCAGCGCAGCCGCTTTGTGTGTCTTGACCGCCGATGTACTGCCACATGTTTTCAGACCAGGAGGAAGTATGAAGAACGTGTTACTCGGATCATTGATTGGGATAATACTACTGATACTGCCAGTGACGGGTATTCAACAAACTACGGCGCTGGGGTCAGCGCTATCCGTTTTGAATGCGAAGATCGAGATTCAGCCGGAAACACTGTACGTCTACTTTGCCAATCAGATAAACCCCATGTTTGTTGACATCTACCTGGGCAATTTTCTGTTGGACGGGCACGTGCTCACCGATATCAATAATGCTTCGATCGTAGTTAATGATACGATCGTGCCAACTTCCGTCAGCTTATTGCCGTCCTATGGCGACTTTTCCGGTGAGGTGCTGCAAGTGCATTTCCCGGTCAAGGGGTTTATCCAGGGCTATGGTGTGCTCTGGGACAGCAATGACCTGCTGTACACTGTTGCCGGACAATTCGCCGACGCCGTCCCTTTTTCTGTGCCGGGTACGGTCACTATCATCGGCCATAAATCCGGAGACGCCAACAACGACGGCATAGTCAATATCGCCGATGCGACTTACCTGATCTCATACATATTCGCTTCCGGCACCGCACCTGATCCACTGTCGGCGGCGGATGTAGATTGCGACAACCAGGTGACTGTCGGTGATGCCGTCTATCTCGTCAGGTATATTTTTGCGAACGGTCCGCTGCCCTGTATGCGCAAGTAACAGGCCGGGAGGCCACGAGTCGCTCTACGGAACGCCGCGAGAAAGCCAACTATTCTCTTGAAATCATCGAGGGGGAGGTTATATTTGCACCTTTGCCGGCCGTCGCAAGGTGAACCTCGCGAGTGAGCGGCAAGGGAGACAGATGAGACCTTTTTCGCAATTGCGTCGCACACATACTTGCGGTGAATTGAATGCCGCGCAGGCAGACCAGACGGTCACACTTAACGGATGGGTCAAACGTTATCGCAATCATGGCGGCATTTTGTTTGTCGACTTGCGCGATCGTTATGGCATTACCCAAGTGGTTTTTCATCCCGAGAATTTTGCGCCCGAAAAGATGGAAATCGCAGCGCATCTGCGCGCCGAGTTCGTGATCAGTGTCACCGGCAAAGTGAACCGCCGTCCCGACGGAATGATCAACAAGAATATGAAGACCGGCGAGATTGAAGTCGAGGCACATGATTTCGAGGTGCTGGCCGAATCCGAGACGCCACCGTTTGAAATCGAAGATGAAACCACGGCCAGCGAAGATCTGCGACTGACCTATCGCTATCTGGACTTGCGGCGGAAGGTGCTCAAGGACAAGATCATTATGCGTCATCATGTCGCCGGGGCGGTTCGGGAGTATCTTGACAGGCAGAAGTTCCTCGAAATCGAAACGCCGCTGATGATGCGTTCGACTCCGGAAGGCGCGCGTGACTATGTGGTACCGTCGCGCGTGCATCCGGGAAAGTTCTATGCACTGCCGCAATCACCGCAATTGTTCAAACAGATTCTGATGATCTCCGGGTTTGACCGCTACTATCAGCTTGCCCGCTGCCTGCGCGACGAGGACCTGCGCGCTGACCGTCAACCGGAGCATACTCAAATCGATATCGAGATGTCATTTGTTACCCAGGATGACGTATTCACGGTGGTCGAGGGGATGATGGCACATATGCTCAAGAAAGTCCTGGGGGTTACGGTTGCCGACTCCGTTTCCGCAGCCATCCGTATCAAGAGATCATGAGCAACTACGGTTCCGACAAACCTGACCTCCGCTTTGAAATGAAGCTGATAGATTTCACTCGGCGTGTTGGCAACGAGCGAATTCAAGCCATTTGCCGAGGCCGCCAGATCGGGGGCGTGATCAAGGGGCTGGTGGCCGTCGGTCAGGCCGGGTTGTCGCGTAAACAGCTTGACGAGATCGAGCAGGAAGCCAAACTTGCCGGAGCGTCTGGATTGGCATGGGTGGCGTTTGGCGACGAAGATCAGATCGTCCATCAAGAAGTTCCTTGATGATGCAACATCTCTCGCCTGCGCGAAACCGGCAGCATCAAGAAGGGCGATCTGCTCTTGTTGGCTGCCGGCAAGAAACTCGCTACCGAAGGAATACTCGGTCGGGTGCGATCATACTGCGGCAAGAAATTCGGACTGATTGACAAGTCGAAATGGGCATTTCTGTGGGTGACGCGAATTCCCGCTATTTGAGTATCATCCGGAGACGCGATCGTTTTGACGCGATGCACAATATCGTCACTTCACCGAAGGAGACCGATCGTCGAATTACTGGAGGCCGGTTTCACGAGCAAGCTCGCCAATTCCGATCCCGAACATCCGTGGGCGAAGGTGCGCGCCAATCAATACGATCTGGTCTGCAACGGATTTGAGTTGGCATCAGGTGGAATCCGCAATCATCGTTCCGATATGCAGAAGAAAATCCTCAACATTCTGGGTATGGACGATGCCCGCGCCGAACGAATGTTTGGATTTCTGCTGACGGCGCTAAAGTACGGCGCACCGCCACACGGCGGAATTGCGCTCGGACTTGACCGAATCATGTCGATTTTGACCGATTCGGATTCGATCCGTGACGTAATCGCGTTCCCGAAAACCACTGCCGCACAATCGCTTATGGACGGTTCGCCCACAGAGATCGAACCGGGGCAATTGGCGGAGCTGCATTTGTCGATAAATATTGACAAGAGCGAAGTAACTGTCTTAGCTTTGATGTATCGCGGCACGTTGACTCGTGCCGCTTGTTTCTTAAGATGAGGTGTCGACACAACTAATTGAGTGATCAAAACAGCAAAAAGATCGAACTCAAGAATATTGACCCGCGACTCTTATTCGGCAGCAACCACAATCTCCTCAAAAGCATAGAGTCCAGCTTCGATGCGCAGATTGTAGCGCGCGGCGACACAATCTTGATTACCGGCGACGAATCGGCGCTGGTCGAAACGTTGTTCTATGACCTGTTCGAGCGGTTGCGACTGCACGGTGAAATCTCCGAGCAGTATCTGTCCTTATGCGATTTCGTTCATCAAGGAATCAGGTCGCGGACCGGCGACAGAGTTGGAATTGTCATCCGAGCTGTCGACGGTCGTCAAGCTGGATGTCCGGCCGCAAGACGGTAGGGCAGAAGGCATACATTGAGGCGATCGAGAAATATCGATATCGTCTTCGGCATCGGGCCGGCCGGTACCGGCAAGACCTATCTGGCAGTTGCCGAGGCAGTTGCCGGACTGAAGAACAAAGCTATTACAATCGCATCATCCTGGTGCGGCCGGCGGTAGAAGCAGGCGAATCGCTCGGATTCCTGCCGGGTGACATTCGCGCCAAAGTCGATCCATACTTGCGGCCGGTTTATGATGCGCTGCATGATATGTTGCCGGCCGACAAGATCAAGAAGCTGATGGAACTGGGTGTAATCGAAATCGTGCCGTTGGCGTTTATGCGCGGTCGGACGCTGAACAACTCATTCGTCATTCTTGACGAAGCGCAAAACACGACGGTGCCGCAGATGAAGATGTTCCTCACGCGCATCGGCGAGGGATCCAAGGCGGTCATTACGGGAGACGTCACGCAGATCGATCTTGACCGCAAACGGCTGTCGGGACTGATCGCGATTCAGAAGATCCTGCGGAATATACCGGAGATCAAGTTCTGTTACCTGACGCGACAAGGATGTCGTGCGACATCGGCTGGTCAAAGGATATTATTCGCGCGTTTGAGCGTTACGAAGAGGGGCGACGGTAGCCGATGTACGAATTGCTACGCAATATCAAGAGGGCGATCAGACGGCGGGTCCGCAAGTACAGCGCGCGTCGACTGGAGCAGGACAAACCGAGCTACAACCGATTCTGGATGGGATGTGGTCGTCATCTTTGCGATTCTGTTTTCGTCGTTTCTGTTCCCGATGGCACAATTGTTTGCGCCGATTTCGACGCCGGATGTCGGCGAAGTTGCCACTGAGGATGTCATTGCGCCGTTTGATTTTCCGGTTTACAAGAGCCAGGCCGAACTGGACAACGAGACGCGCAGCAGTGCTGGCGGCATTGCCGGCGGTACTGTTATACAATCAGAAGATATGGTCGATACTCGTTCTTCGGTCGATCGATCGATTGTTTTATCTGACCGATAGTCTGAAATCAGTCATCGGCAATCGCAGTCGCGTCGCCGATCGGTTGCGACTCTTCTTCCCGCAGATCAAACTTGAAGTGCTGATGAAGCTGGCCGGCTGGGACAGTCTTGTCTAACCGAAAGATGGTGATTGATAATGCACTGAGGGATCGTTACATCGTGGGAATTGCCCGCGCCGACAGCGTTGTTCCATCGAATTATCACGAGGTAGTGGTGGTTCACCCGAGCAAGGAAGCAGTCTATGCTGCCGATCAGGTGCTGAGTTTGCAGCGGCGCGACAACGATTGCTGGATGACATTCAGATTCATTCGGGAGACTTCATTGATGATGTCCACGATCTGTATGCCATCGCGCAGCGAGTTTCTGGCTGCCAAATCTGACGTTTTCTCCCTGACGGAGACGGAGCAGCGCCGCGAGAAGACGCTGGCGGCGATTCCGCGGGAAAAGCTGATTATCAAAGCGGGACAGCGAATGGTGGCGCGCAATGAGCCGATCACCGGACTCACATCGAATGGCTGACGGCAATGGCTCAGTATCGCTCGACACTCGGTACCGAAAAAGGCGCCTGGCAGTTCCTGTTGCCGATAGTGGCGCGCGTCGCGTTCGTGTCGTTCGTATTCTTCAGCTTTCTCTATGCTCTGTATCATCTGCGACCCAGAAGTGAATTCTGTTTCAGCCGCATAGTGCCGCTGCTGTTGATCATCATGATGGTAATGCTGGCGGCATATCTGGTCACCGAGCAGGGGCATCTGCCGTACGACCCTGATTCCGATTGCCGCGGGCATTATTCTCGTGGCGATACTCTATGATTTGCAGGTGGCGACTTTAACAACGGTGGCGGTGGCGCTGCTGCTTGGCATCGTATTTGAATTCGATTTTGAGACCGGTTTTCGGGCGATTATCGCCGGAGTTATGGCGGCAGTAGCGATGCGAGTCGTACAGAAACGAACGGACTTTTATCGCTGTGCGCTGTCATCTGTCGATTGCGCTGGCTGTCGAGTAATTTGCTGTTGGAGATCGCTGAAGCTATCAGAGCACTAATCTGGTTATGAGGCAATGCGGCTATGGTGTTGTCAATGCCGTCGGCTCGACCTTCATTGCCATGGCGCTGCTGCCGTTGTTCGAATCATTTTTCTCGTTCACGACGAATATTACGCTTTTGGAACTGTCCGACCTGAATCATCCGCTTGCTGAAACGGCTGGCGATTGAAGCTCCGGGCACTTATCATCATTCGCTGGTGCTGAGTTCAGTCTGACCGAAGCGGCCGCCAAGGCGATCGGCGCCAATCCGCTGCTGGCCAGAGTCGGGACGTATTATCACGACATCGGGAAGATGGAAATCTCCGAATACTTCGTCGAGAATCAGTTCGGAGTCAAGAGCAAGCATGATGAATTGGCGCCGTCGATGTCGGCGCTTAGTAATTGTGTCGCACATCAAGCGAGGACGTGAGATGGCCGAAGAATACGACCTGCCGGATCGGATCATCGAGTTCATTGAAGAGCATCATGGCACGTCGCTGATAAGTTACTTCTATAACAAGGCCAAGGAGCAGAACCTCAACGGCGACATGTCGGAGGCGGAGTTCCGCTATCCGGGGCCGAAGCCGCGATCGAAAGAAACCGCGATCCTGATGATCGCCGATTCGGTCGAGGCGGCCTCACGCACACTGGATGATCCCAAACCGTCGCGCATTCGTAGTCTGATCAAACGCATCATCAATGACAAATATCAAGCCGAGCAGCTTTCCGAATCGACGCTGACCCTGGCGGATTTGCAGAAGATCGAAGACGCGTTCGTGATGGTGTTGATCGGCGCATTTCACAATCGCATTGACTATCCTCAGCCCGAGCAAGAGGTCGCCGGTTGATGACGCAGGTGAGATTGTTCAACAGCGTCGCCGGTTATCGCGTGCCGAGATCGCGCATGACAAAGTTAGCGGAGATTATTTTGCGGTCGCAGAAAGAATCGCGAACTGTGAATCTGGTGCTGGTTGAAGATACGACGATGCGGCAACTGAATCATAAATTCCGCCGCAAAGACAGGACTACCGACGTGTTGTCGTTTGCGATGGAGGAAGACGCTGACCCTCTGCTCGGTGAGATCTATATTTCCGTGAACGAAGCGGCGCGAAATGCCACACGCTTCGGACGAACAGTAAACCAGGAAATCCTGCAACTTGTCTCGCACGGACTCTTGCATCTGTGCGGGATTCACCATGCGAACGCCAGGGCACGTTCGTATATGAACCGGTTGGAGGATCAATACCTCAGCAAATTGGAAAAGAGCAGGAAACGATGATTGAACTGGCGTTGCTGGTTGCCATCGGATTGGCATACTATATCTCCTACCTGCTAAGTATCACGGCGGGCGGTCTGTATCTGTCCGATCACGACGAAGAGAAATTCATCAACTCGTTGTCGCACCGCAAGAAAGAATACCTCACGTACCTGCTAAAGAATCCGCGTCGCGTTGCTGCCACCGCCACGGTAGTGCAGTCGGCGGCGCTGATCTTGACGACGATCGGCTGGTTCCTGCTGGCGCAGCATTTGGAATTGCCGGTCATCCGCAGATTTACGCTGCAGGTCATATTGATGCTGTTCGGCTGGTTCATCTTTCTGTCGTTGATCGAGGTGTTTGCGCCTAATGTCAAGCAAGAGAAAGCGCTTATGGTCGTGCAGTCGCGCTGGTGGCTGGTGCGGCTGATCATGCTTGTGACAAGTCCGCTGGTCATTTTCCTGATGCCCCAGAAGGAAAGGATGATCGACAAGAAGGATCTGGAAGAGAAGAAAGAAGAAATCGTCGAGCGCGCGATAGAATCGCTGGCCGATTCAGCCGGTATCGACGAACCACTGATGGAAGATGGCGTCAAGGAAATGATCGGCAACATATTTGATCTCGCCGATTCAGAAGTTCGCGAAGTAATGGTGCCGCGAATCAAAATAGTGGCGCTGGAAAAAGGTGCGACTTTGGCCGACGTACAAAGACTCTTGAGCGAAACCGGCCATTCGCGCTATCCGATTTATGACGACGATCTGGACAACATTAAAGGCGTGCTATACGTCAAAGATCTGTTCCAGAAGTTTCCAATTGCTGATACCGAAGCTGATCTGACGCTGCTGGCTCGGCAGGCGTACTTCGTCCCCGAATCGAAGCAACTCGACAGTCTGTTGCAGGAATTTCGGTCGAAGAAGATTCACATTGCCATAGTTGTCGATGAGTACGGCGGCACGGCGGGATTGGTGACACTCGAAGACTTGCTCGAACTGATAGTTGGCGATATTCAGGATGAACATGATGTTGAGGAAACTGATGTGGTTCAGGTGTCCGAGAGGGAATATATCGTGTCTGCCAACCTATCGATGGAGAATCTTTCCGAGAAGCTGAATCTTAATCTTGAGGAAAAGGATTTCGAAACCGTCGGCGGCTACATCTACGACCTGGTCGGTTCACTGCCACAGGTGGGCCAGCGAGTCAGTGTCGATGGAATTGATTATGTAGTCGAGGAAGTTTCGGGGCAGCGTATCGAGAAGGTCAGAATCACGCTGCATCACACCAATAAAGTTTAGTTACCTTCCACTAGCGAAATCGGCGCAATCGCAGCGCATTCATCACGACAAACAGCGAAGAGAAAGACATCGCCCCGGCGGCGATGATCGGCGACAATTGAACGTGATAGAGGGGGTAGAACAATCCTGCAGCTAGTGGAATGGCGGCGACGTTATAGAAGAACGCCCAGAAAAGATTCTGCCTGATGTTGCGCAGAGTTGCGCGCGCCAACCGAATCACGGTCGGCACGCGGTCGATTTGGTGGCCGGTCAGGGTGACCGACGCCGACTCAACGGCGATTTCGGTGCCTGAGGATAAAGCGATACCGACATCGGCGAGCGCGAGTGCCGGCGCATCGTTAATGCCATCGCCGACCATGCCGACTCTTTCGCCCGAAGCTTTGCGTTCGCGAATGGCGGTCAGTTTTTGTTGCGGCAGTAACTCGGCGCTGATCTGATCAATCCCCAGTTCGTTTCCGACCCGCCGGGCGGCTGACATGCTGTCGCCGGTGATGATGGCGGGATCGATACCAAGCGCTCGAACTTGCGAAATCGTACTCGCAGCTTCGGGTTTGACTGTATCTGCGAGTGCGATGTAGCCGTTCAGAATTCCGGTGACTGCCACGTAGATCAAAGTTCGACCGTCATTGTTCTTGATTGCGGATTCCGGCCCGAGTGCGGTTATGTCGACTTTGCGCGCCTGCATCAATTTCAGAGTGCCCAGCAGGATATTCTTGCCTTCCACAATACCGGAGGCGCCAGCTCCGGCGAGCGACATGAAGTCATCGCACTGAGGAAGAGCTACCTGTTGAGATTCGGCGTAAGAGACCACGGCCTTGGCAAGTGGATGTTCGGAGAGTTTCTCGACCGCTCCGGCTAGGCGGAGGAATGATGTGTCAGCATTGCCGAACGGCTTAACTTCCACGACTTCGAATCGTCCCTGAGTAAGCGTGCCGGTCTTGTCGAAGAAGAGCGTTTTCAATCCGGCGATCTGCTCGAACGTGTCGCCACTCTTGAACAAAATTCCGAGTGATGCGGCCTTGCCGACACCGACCATTACCGCCATCGGTGTAGCCAGCCCAAGTGCGCATGGGCAGGCAATGATCATGATGGCGATGAAACTCTTGAGGGCGAAGGCGAATTGTGCGCCTACAATAAGCCAGACGGCCAGGGTGAGAATTGCGAGACCAATAACGATCGGAACAAAAACGGAGGCGATACGATCAACCATCTTTTGAATAGCCGGCTTGGAGCTGAGCGCCGCCGAAACCATGTCGGCAATTTTGGAGAGTCGCGAGTCTTTCTGTGAACTGGTGACCTCAAAGTCGAAACTGCCACTGACGTTAATCGTGCCGCCGGTCACTTCACTGCCGATCTCTTTTTCGACAGGGAGGGCTTCGCCGGTTAACATGGATTCATCGACGGAACCGCTGCCTTTGATGATCTTTCCGTCTGCAGGCACGCGCTCACCGGGACGAACGCGGACGATATCACCGGGTGCAAGTGACATTGAAGCGACAGATGTCTCAACTTCGTCTCGTATTACGGAGGCCTTATCAGGACGCGCCTTCAAGAGCCCGGTGATCGCCGAGGAGCTTCGTGACTTGGCACGGGTCTCGATATACCGTCCCAGCAAGATTAGCGCGATGATCATAATGGCGCTGTCGAAGTAGTATTCGGGCATCTCGCCGGCACTGTGGAAGAAGCTGGGGGCGAAAAGCATGATCACACTGTACCAGTACGCAGCCGAAGTGCCGAGCGAAATCAAAGTGTCCATGTCGGCGGAGCGCCGTTTGATAGAATGCCAGAGGCCTTTGTGGAATCTCAGCCCGCCCCAGAAATAGACCGCCGTAGCCAAGGCGAACTGGATGTAGGCCGAGCTTGCCATATCAATGCCGGCGAAATGAACATAATCACCAATCATGATTGCCAGGGCGATGACGGACGCAAATATACTGAAGATAAGCGGGCGCTTGAGTTGGTTGATCTCGACGAGCAGCGGGTCAATTGCCTGTGACGTTTCTCCTTCGACGGCGACATCGTAGCCGCTACCGGCGAACAACGTCTGTAATTGCCCGGGCAGATCATCGACGTCAACATGTTTGATTACCCCGGTACCGGCGGCAAAGTTGATTTCGACTTCGGCCACTCCGGCGATGGAGGAGATGTGCTTTTCGACGTTGAGGACACAAGAGGCACAGTGCATGCCGGTAATGTTAATATGGGTCTCCTGGAAACTAATCGGATAGCCGACGATTTCCATTTCGTGAGCGATCTTGGAAATATCGACGCGATTTGGATTGTACGCGATGCTGACCTGATGGTTGGCAAGGTTGGCCCGACTCTCGGCGACGCCGTCAATGTTATTCAGCACGCTTTCGACGCGCGCCACGCAGCCGGCGCAGGTCATTCCCGCAATCGGCACTGTTACACGGCGAATCCCCTTGTCAGTAATGGTCGTGTTGTGATTGGTCAAGTCGCATACCTCCAAAAGTAAGATACGCACGTTTTAACGCATTGCACGCGCAAACGTTCCTGGACGAAAATACTACGCGGCGGGCACACGGATTCTTGCGGCGAGCGGTTTCAATGCGTAGTTTAGATATGCGAAAAGGCGCGAAAATGCGAATCGAGGATATTGTATGAAGAAGGTTATTTGGCCAGTACTTTTGATGCTGCTGTTTCTGATCTTTGGCATCAGCACGATCGGGATTGACAAGAGCGTCGACCTGAGCACAGTTCCAGGCGAGATTACGTCGGTGCTGACACCCGACAAGGTCGAGCAGGCAATTATATTTTCGAACTTCAGGGACGGTTGGTATTTCTTCTCGACTGCGTTTAGTCTGCTGGTGTTGGCGGGTATTCTCTGGTTTGGTTTTTCGCGCAGAATACGGAGCGTCTCCGAGAAGCTGACGGACAAATTGCACCAACAATCGGCGCCGATGTGGCTCGGAGGAGGTCTGGCGCTGCTGATTGCGTTGCTGTTGGCATTCATGAGCGCGACCGACAAGCAGCCGGTAGGGGCGGGGGGGATTTTCATAGCAGTCGCCTGGGGCGTCGTGGGGATGCTTGCCGGGCGGCATCGCGGTCTTGCTGTGCAAGTGTTCTTCATCGTCATACTGACGTTGATTTTGCAAGTGGTGGGGCTGCCGCTGTCGTACTATCGCGATTTCGTGATCGAACACCATTTCAATCTGTCGACGCAAACATTCGGGAACTGGCTGGCCGACACGATCAAATCGAGCTACCTAATGACGCTTTCATTGACGGTGCTGGTGACGTTCGCCTACTGGGGCATTCGCAGGCGCGCGCGTGATTGGTGGCTCTGGATCGGTGTGGCCGCGATTCCGATCATGATAATCGTCATGGTAATTCTGCCGGTGTTCATCGAACCGATGTTCAACAAGTTCGAACCTCTGCAGGATCAGGTGCTGTCAGCCAGAATTCTCGGCATGGCGGAAAAAGCCGGAATTTCGGGCGGCCGTGTCTATCAAGTCGATATGAGCTCGCAGACGCAGAAGATAAATGCCTATGTGACGGGGCTGTTTGGCTCCAAGCGAATTGTGTTATGGGACACAACGATCAAGAAGTTGACCCCTGATGAGGTTGCGTTTGTGATGGCCCATGAGATGGGGCACTACGTTCTCAACCATATCTGGATCGGCATCGCGCTGTTCAGTGTCATATTTCTGATTTTGTTGTTCATTGTCTTCAAGACGATCGGATGGGTAATGGCGAAATTCGGAGCGAGTTTCGGATTTTCAGCGGTCGGGGACATCGCCAGTCTGCCGTTGTTGATGCTCATGTTGGGATTGATGCTGTTCCTTCTGGATCCGGTGATAAACGGCTTTTCCCGCAAGATCGAACATGATGCCGACAGATTTGCGCTCGACCTAACACACGATCCGGCGAGCGGAATTTCGGCGTTCGTCAAGATGGCGAATGAGAATCTGTCCAATCCGCAACCGTCGGCGTTTGTCGAGTTCTGGGAGTACAGCCATCCGCCGCTGAAGAAGCGGATAGATTTCTGCGCAAGTTACGAGACTATCAATAGCAAACCTTGATGGGGAGAGTGTTGTTTCGAGAGAATCCGACACATTTCTAAGCCGCCTCCACTGAGTAAATCAAGAAGCGATTGTGCTGGCTCAAAACTCCCTTAGATCACGCAACTCGACCTCTTCCTGAGCTCGCAGACCTTTGCGCAACCAATACCTGTGTGCCATTCCCACTGTTATGAGTATGAGTCTTCCAGGATGACTTCGCACGGCCTGGATAGTAGCTCCAAGTAATTCTTGATTCCATGGTCGCCAGAATGCCTCGAAGCCCGGAAAGAATCTTGACAACGTGGAGTACCACGGCTCAAAGAGTAGCGTGTCTAGCCGGATGTCCTGCAAATCAATTATAGACGGTACGTCTTGCAGCCAAACCGTAAGTCCCGTCAGCCAGGCAGATTCTAATTGGCAGAACACTTCCCACCGCTCCCGCTCAAGATTGTCGGACGCTATGTACTCCAGAAATTCAAGCTTAACCCGCTCAAACTCCTCTCCTACTGATGTAACAGGCTGTATGGGAACCAAGATTGCGCCTATTTCACGCGCAGACGGCAAAATGGCTGAAGAGTATTCAGGTTTCGAATCCATGCTTGTTTCGCCTGCAAGCTGCTCAGGGGAGAGTTCCACACAGACTATGTCGGGGTGCAATCTCTTTACGGATTGCCGGACCCAAGAACCGTAATGAGGAAAGAGGGATGCGCTGAGATGGATAGTTCCGATTATGACAACCTGAGTTTTCACTGACAATTCCCCAATGTCCCGTGATTAGAGCAACTGAGGCAAGACCTATTTGCGACTGTACTACGGGCTCGCGATGACATCACCTGATCTCTCTCTTTAGTACGCGGCGCAGCCCCACAGCTGCGCCGCTGTCACTCGGCTTCGGAGTGTGTGCCGAATCGCTAAGTCACTCTAACGCAGCACAGCCCACAGAGCAAGATATTGAGTGCCATGATGGGCTGCAACTCAACGAGTTCGCACACTTCCAATGATTGAGGACGCAACATGAGATTCATGTGTTTCACCTCCCTCGGTGTTTAGGAGTCTAGAATCAGGCGGAACATCTTGTTCCACCCACATAGTCTTGCATTGCTTCTGCCGAATTGGTTCCAAGGGGGCGGTTGCTGCTATACAGACCCCCCGGAACTGCATTTCACAAGTTCGTAAAGGGAGCCCAGACTCCTTTCAACTTCCTCCGGCGTGAGTAAGGTCGCGCATCTACCTTCCGAAATATTCTGTAAGGTCGCGGAGCGGCATCCACCGAGGCAAAGTGGAAGTACTTTGCAGGAGGTGCATTTTGGAGAGGAGAAGGCGTCCTTTGATAGCCAAATCGAAAGCTTGGGCAAGTCAAACAACGCGTCGCCGTTCGGAAGTAGCCTACCAACACGCAACTCCGGGCTGAATGAGACAGTGCACTTATGCAAGTCTCCCCTGGGATCAACCACGAACTTGTTCGCATAGTCGGCTTCGCAATAGGCCCAGCGAGGCCTGAACACAAATTTCGTGACGGGCGATGGATTCACGGCCCGCCTCCTTCTCACACTCTCCAATTGGAGGGCGCGAAGTTTCTTCCTAAATTCCAAGTCAGCGCTCCCATGAGGATCACATGTTGATGCTGCGTCAACATCCTCCGCGTTGCCCAGAAAGCTCTGGCAGGAATATACAAAGGCAAAATAGATATCTGTTCGCTGCACCAGCAGTGACGGTAGCTGGTCAAAGATTTGGCCGACTTCGTCAATGTTGCTCTCATCGCAATTGACTCGTATCCAGACGGCGATTTCAGGTCGTGTGATGACTAAGTGCTCTACATTTTTGACAATGCGATCAAATGTGGGACCCCGTCCGCGAAGATATCGGCGAACATCGTGAATATGCCTGGGGCCATCTATAGTCACTTGTACGCCCACTATACCAAGTTCTGCGAGTCTATCACACACGTGATCATTGAGCAAGTAGCCATTAGTTGTTAAGCTAGCACAATAGTTTATGCCTCGCCGTTCACAAATTGCTCGAAAGCGGTTTGATGTGCTCTCTATGCGGTCTAAGGCCAATAATGGTTCTCCACCGAACCAAGCGACTGTGAAGATTCGGGCAACTTCTGCACGCTTTTGTACCCAACTCACCAGGGCGTCTTCAGTGCTGTCTGACATCAGGATTGGTTCCTGCTTCTCGTAACAATATGGGCATTCGAAATTGCAGGCCAAAGTCGGCATTATCGTGAGATGAAATTGCTCGGTATTGAATCTATTGAGTGCGGATTTTGTCTTGATAAGATCGAGTTCATTTACTGCGGCATCATGGATGAATCCTGCAGTGACGATCGATGCAAAGAGGGATGTGTCCGCGTCGGCACGTTGAAGATACTCCTCTGGGTCCTGCAATATGTCTTTGAAAGTGGCGAGTTGTTTGGCGTCCAACTCCGCGAGTGCACCCGAAAACGCGTTGTACGCCACGTGCTTCTCGTCAGAAACGGGAACAATGAAATTGAAGGAAGAAACAGCCCACCGATTTGTCGTCATACCACTCTGCCTCCCCTAGCCCCATAAATCATATAATGCCGTACGTTGTTTGTCAAGCCCTTTCTTTGTGAAGACGAGCAACCATTCCAACAAAATGTCGTCGGCGTTTATCGAGTTCTGGGAGTACAACCATCCGCCGCTGAAGAAGCGGATAGATTTCTGCGCAAGTTACGTTCCGGCACCGAACTAGTGGCGCGATTCGCAAGCCGCAGAATCAGGTGCGGACGAAATGCGGCATAGGGTGCGGAATCTCCATCGAGATTTCGACGAGGCCGGCGTACTTGCCATCCTGATACCAGGGCGACTGGTAGATCAATTTGTGTACGCCGTTCTTCTCAATCGTGTAGCAGTTGCTGCGCTCGGCGGCGAGGAGCTCGCGAAGTTTAGTGCGCGACGGTTCGGGGTGACAATCGAGAATACTCTTTCCAATGAGCGCGGCGCCACCATCCTTCGCGAACGTCTCAATAGACCGGGCATTCATCGAGAGAATGATGCCTTCGTTATCGCAGACCGTGATGGCCGCCGGGAATCCGTTTGTCCAATCGAACGAGTTCATGAGTCATCTCGCTTTCAAGAGCTGTCAGTTTCTGATCGCAAATGCCGACCTAATCAGTACGACATCCGAAAAGGCATACCGTGCCAATATATGAGCTTTACAGACCGAGAATTTTATGATATATTGTGAAAAATGGTACTTGCCCAAAGCACGTCATCCTTTGTTGGAGCATCAACATATGAGACAATTTCTACTGATTCTGTCGTTCTTTCTTCTCTTTGTATCCTCTGCGGGGGCCGCCGATCTTTATAAGGTTACTGTTCAAAGCCAAATTGACGCCGAAAAGCTGGTGAGTGTCGGCGCCGAGCCGATTGTGGCGGTGCGCGACGGGTATTTGGTACTAGCCGATCCGACAGCGGTTACCAAGCTCAATCAGTCCGGGCTGGCGACGCAATTGCTGGCGGCGAATGTCCGTCGTGACGAACTCGCCCTGGATCATCGAATGGATCAATTCAATGTGAGTCGATACCAGCTCGTGTTTTCTGAGGAACAATTGCGGCTGTTCAAAGTCGACCCGGGTGTGTTGGCACAGGGCACCGAAGCCACGGATGTTATGCCGGTGCCGCGATTGCCGATTGCTATCACGTACCGGCCGTCAGTGGTTCAGGAGAAGATCAGTATCGATTTGGCAAGACTGAAGGGCGTCATGGAGCAGGTCAACCAGGATTCATTGACGCACTACGTGCAGCAATTGCAGGCGTTTTATCGCCGCGCTGCCGGAACGCCGAACATTTACGCCGCGCGTGACACGATCGTACAGCGTTTCCATCGCTTCGGTTATGACGACGTGACGCTGGATGCGTTCGATTTTCAGGTCGGGAGCACGACCAAGCCGGGCTTCAATGTCGTCGCGAAAAAAGTCGGAGCAGTATCTCCCGGATGTCTATGTAGTAGTCTGCGGTCACTATGACGGCGTGTCAGCCAGTCCGGCCGCGGACGATAACGGCTCCGGAACGGCGGGAGTGTTGGAAATGGCGCGCGTGCTCAAGGATTCCACTCTGAACGTGACCGTGTTGTTTGTCGCATTCGATGCCGAAGAGACGGGATTGAACGGCTCGACGCATTTTGCCCAGGAAGCCGCTGGCCGGCATGACAAGATTCTGGTGGTGTTCAATATGGATATGATCGCGCATGAGTCCAACAATGCGCACTCCAATCTTTACTATGGCAGCAGCAGCCGCTACGCGCAAACATGGATCAACATTGCGCAGCCGCTGGTCGGCATAACCGGTCATCTGGCGGGATGGTCAAGTGGTTCCGATCATTTCCCGTTCACGCAGTTGGGATATGACGGCATTTTCCTGGCAGAGTACACTTTTTCAACTTACTATCACGGCCCACGCGACAGCACGACCCACATGAATTTCGAGTATATGACGCGGATGGTAAAGGCGTCAGTGGCATGGTTGATGACGATTGCCAACACGAATGATTTCGACGGCGACGGCATCCCGAATACGGTTGATAACTGCCTGCTTGCGAGTAATGCCTCGCAGATCGGATAGCGACAATGACAGTCTGGGAGATGCATGCGACAACTGTCCGTACGTTTATAACCCACTCCAGGAAGACGAAGATGACAACGGCATTGGTGACCACTGCGACGGTGAAGTGCATATCATCTCATATCAGATTCCCGATGGGTACAAAGAAGTTCCCTATTCCTACCAGTTACAGGTAGTCGGGGGCGCAGCGCCGTATGAATGGTCGTTTGTCGGCGGCGATCTGCCGTACGGTCTGACCTTTACCGGCGGCACCGAAGGAACAATCACCGGCACGCCGACTTACAAAGCGACCTATTACTTCACAATCGCCACCGCTGATGCCAGCGTGCCGTCCAAGGTCGATACAATGAGTTGCAGTATGAAGATTACCGATGCGCCGCCGCCGCCTTACACCTGTGGTGATGCCGATGCTTCCGGTGCGGTCGATATTTCGGACGGTGTGTTTCTAATTGCGTACATCTTCTCGGGCGGCCCGGCGCCGAATCCGATCGCGAGAGCCGATGCGAATTGTGCCGGCGGAGTTGATATTTCGGACGTCGTCTATCTCATCAGCTACATCTTCTCGGGCGGTCCGGCTCCCTGTGCAAGTTGTCCCTAGCTCAGTCAAGCGAAATTGTGCGACCAATAATACAGCGGCCGCCGGGTGAAAATCCGGCGGCCGTTTGCTTTGATGATTGGCTTGCAAAGAGAGGTAACGAGCCGAACTAGACGACCTCGATTTTACCTGTGCCTGTCTGCGTAATCTCGCCGATGATGGCCGCCTCGGCTATGCCTTTTGCCTTCAGTTCCGCAAGAAGCTTTTCGGCATCGCGGGGATTCACAGCAATTAGTAATCCGCCTGAGGTCTGAGCATCGCAGAGGATAAGTCGCGTGACTTTGGGAATATCTTCACGCCATTGAACGTACGGGCTAACGTAATCGAGGTTGTTTTCGGTACCACCGGGGATTGCGCCCGATGAGGCAAAATTAGCAACACCCGGTATCAGGGGTACCTGCTGTGAGTCAATTTGCGCATCGACCTTACTGCCGACAGACATCTCCTTGAGGTGTCCCAGCAGCCCGAATCCGGTGACGTCGGTCACTGCGGAAACATCGTAGTTCAGCATCGTTTCCGCGGCGGTGTTGTTCAAACGGCTCATAATTTCGATCACAGTCTTGGAAAGTGTGGTATCAGCCATCTGACGTTTGATGGCGGTACTTATGATTCCGGTTCCGATCGGTTTGGTCAGAATCAGCTTGTCGCCGACACGTGCCTTGTTGTTGGTCAGAATTCGTTTGGGATCGATCACGCCGGACACAGCCAGTCCGTATTTGGGTTCGGTGTCATCGACGGTGTGGCCGCCGATGATGCTGATACCGGCCTCCTTTGCCTTGTCGGCAGCGCCTTGCGAGGATTCGCTGGAGCACGCTCATCGGCAAGCGATTGGACGGAAAGCCGACGATACTCAACGCAAAGAGCGGCTTGCCACCCATCGCATAGATGTCACTCAAGGAATTGGCGGCAGCGATAGCACCGAAGTGATAGGGATCGTCAACGATCGGCGTAAAGAAATCGACGGTTTGCACAATGGCGAGCGTGTCGCTTATTCGATAGACGGCGGCATCATCGGAGGATTCGGCGCCGACCAGAACATTCGCATCAGTCGAACGCGGCAGAGACGCCAGAATCTTTCTCCAGCTCCTGAGGTCGAAGTTTGCACGCGCAGCCGAGTCCATGAGTGTATTTGGTCAAGCGGACTGTCTTCGTCAGCGTCGGTCTTGACGGACAATCTTCTTGGCAGTCGGGGAAAGACGACTGACGGTTGATACAATCGCATCCGCCGCCTGCTCGATTTCGGCTTCCGTGGTCATGGCGCCGGTGGAAAAACGAATCGTGCCCATCGCAAATTCGACCGGTATGCCCATAGCTTTCAGAACATGGGACATGATGACTTTGTCGGAATGACATGCAGCACCCGGCGAGCAGGCGACCTGCTCCAGTTCTGAGATGATCGTGTTGGCCTCAATGCCGGGAAAAGAAATCGACAGTGTATTTGGCAGCCGCTTTTCGGGATGACCATTTGTGCGGCAGAAGGGGAGGAGTTCTTTCAACCTACTTTCCAGCAGATCGCGCATCGTTTTCGTGTGGCGATGATTGAGTTCGAGATCACGTGCGACGATCTCGCAGGCCTTGCCAAGCCCCACGATTTCGAGGACATTCTCAGTACCGGCGCGCAGGTTTCTTTCGTGTGATGCGCCGTGGATGATTTTTTGCAGTTGAATGCCGCGTTTGATATAGAGTGCACCGATGCCTTTGGGAGCATACAGTTTGTGTCCGGCGATGCTGATCATGTCCACGCGCAAGTCGCGGGTACGTTCACGGGAATCTTGCCGACGGCCTGAGCGGCGTCGGTGTGCATCACAATTCCACGTTTGTGCGCCAAGTCCGCGATTTCCGCAATCGGCTGAATCGTGCCGACTTCATTGTTGGCCTGCATGATCGAGATCAGAATCGTGTCGGGGCGAATTGCGCCTGGCGACATCGTCAACATGAACCAGGCCGAATTCATCAACCGGCAGATAAGTGATCTCAAAACCGAGAGTCTCGAAATACTCGCAGACCTCCAGCACCGCCGGATGTTCGACCTGCGAGGTAATGATGTGATTACCTTTGTCGCGATGCTTAAGTGCATAACCCTTGATGGCGAAGTTGTTCGACTCGCTGCCACCCGAAGTGAAAACCACTTCGTCGAGTTCGCACTTCAGCATATCCGCTACCTGGGCGCGCGCATTTTCGACCGCTTTGCGCGTTTGCACACCAAACCAATGCGAACTGGAGGGATTGCCGAAGTGCTGCCGCAGATAAGGGAGTCATGGCATCGGCAACTTCCGGATGAATCGGGGTGGTTGCGTTATAGTCGAGGTAGATGTGTTCCACGTGATGCTCCATAGTAAGGCGTAAGATCAAGACGGTAGTGGGCCAAGTCAAGAGTTATCCCGTATTATCTGAATACGTGAGGGGGTAACGATTACTAAATACCCGATCCTATGAATTCTCTAGCTAACCACGTCGCACAAACACAAAAACCGGCCCGCAAGCGGGCCGGTTTCACAATTCATCGCTAATGGCAATCGCTAGGGAACGACATGGACGACCTTCTTGTGGCGGCCCTTGTCGGCGTACTCGATGACGCCGGTGATCATGGCGAAGAGCGTGTTGTCACGACCGATACCGACATTGCGTCCCGGGAGCATTTTGGTGCCACACTGGCGGACGATGATCGAGCCGGCTAGTACCGCCTCGCCGCCGTAACGCTTAACGCCACGCCGTTGGGAATTCGAGTCCCGTCCGTTCTTCGATGAACCTAAACCTTTTTTATGTGCCAAAATCTCCTCCGATCAATCAAGTTCAGCGGGCTCCGGAGCGCCGGAATCCCAATCAAGTCACTTATTATAATCACTGCCGCCAAATCGTCAAGGAAATTCTTGAGGCGTGCCTGCCGACAAGGCGATGCCAGCGTAATATGTTGATTGTCAAGTTGTTATCCGCGTGATCCTTCACGACAAGCGGTTTCTCCGGCGTTCCGTTTTCAGACGACGAGACTGTCGAGCAACATTACTTTCGTGCAGTAGTGTAGTGATATCCAGACTACCCCAAAAACAAGCCGGGGCGGGCAAAGGACCCGCCCCGGATATTTGGGCATCTCGAAATGTCAGTCGAGTCTAAACCGGCGCCTTCTTCGGTGTTTCCGCTGTTACATCGATCGAAAAATGCAACTTGTCCTTTTCCGCCGACATGTCGACCAGAATGTTGCAGTCGCCATGGAACTGGCCGCGCAGAATTTCTTCCGCAAGCGGATCATCCAGGTGCTTCTGCAGGGCGCGCTTCAAGTGACGCGCACCATACAACGGGTCATAACCCTTCTCGGCGATGAACTTCTTGGCTTCGTCGGTGACGTGGATGCTCAAGCCGCGTTCCGCCAGGCGTTTGGCCATTTCTGCCAGTTGGATTTCGATAATCTGAACGATATGATCCAGCGCCAGCGGATGGAAGATGATGGCTTCGTCAATGCGGTTAAGCAACTCGGGATTGAAGATGCGCTTCATTTCCGAGAGCACCGACTTCTTCATCTCTTCGTAGTCTTCTTCCATCCTCGCGGAGGCGAACCCCAGCGTCTTGCCCGAGCGGATTTCGCGCGTGCCGGCGTTGGAGGTCATAATGATTACCGTGTTGCGGAAATCAACTTTGCGTCCGAACGAATCAGTGAGATTGCCGTCGTCGAGTAGTTGCAGCAGGATATTGAACACATCCGGATGCGCTTTCTCGATTTCGTCGAGCAGTACCACCGAATAGGGGTGACGGCGAACTTTCTCGGTAAGCTGTCCGCCCTCTTCGTAACCGACGTATCCCGGAGGCGCGCCGATCAGACGGCTGACCGCAAACTTCTCCATGTATTCGGACATGTCGATGCGGACGAGCGCGTCGGCGTTTTCAAACAGGAACTCCGCCAGCACCCGCGCCAGTTCGGTCTTGCCGACACCGGTGGGGCCGAGGAAGATGAAGGAACCGATCGGGCGATGCGGATCTTTGAGTCCCGCGCGGGCGCGCCGAATTGACTGCGTGAGCGCCATGATGGCTTCCTTCTGGCCGATGATCTTCTTCTTTAGTTCGTCTTCCATCCTCAGCAGGCGCTTCGATTCTTTTTCCTCGAGGCGGAACAGCGGAATGCCCGTGATTTTGGCCACGATCTCCGCGATGTGCTCTTCCTGCAGAATGATCTTTTCGTTCTGTCGCGCTACTTCCCAGTCGCGCTTCATCTGCTCGTACTGTTCCTTCTTCAACTTGAGGTCGTCGCGCAGCTTGGCTGCTTTCTCGAATTCCTGGTTCTTGACCGCATCCTCTTTGCGCACCGCGATACCGGCAATTTCGTTCTCCATGTCGGTAAACTCTTTCGGCTTGGTATAAGTCGAAAGATGAGCGCGCGAACCGGCCTCGTCAATGATGTCGATGGCCTTATCGGGCTGGAATTTGCCGGTGATGTAACGATCAGATAGAGTCACGGCGGCCCGTATGGCTTCGTCGGAAATCACTATCTGATGATGCTCTTCGTACTTGGAGCGCAGTCCCAGCAGGATTCGGATCGTGTCATCCTGCGACGGTTCCTCGACCATCACCGTATGGAAACGGCGATCGAGGGCGCCATCCTTCTCGATGTATTTGCGATACTCGTTCAAGGTCGTTGCGCCGATGCACTGCAACTCGCCGCGCGAAAGCGCCGGTTTGAAGATGTTCGACGCATCGAGTGAACCCTCGGCGCCACCGGCGCCGACGATGGTATGCAGCTCATCGATAAAGATGATGACATCCTGTGAATTCGTGATCTCATTCATTACGGCCTTGAGGCGTTCCTCGAACTGGCCACGGTACTTGGTTCCGGCGACCAGGGAAGCCATGTCGAGCATGACAATGCGACGATTCTCCAGAACTTGCGGGACTTGTCCGCTGACGACTCGTTGAGCCAGTCCCTCGACAATCGCGGTCTTGCCAACGCCCGGTTCGCCGATCAGAACGGGGTTGTTCTTCTTACGGCGCGAGAGAATCTGCGATACGCGTTCGATTTCGTTGTCACGGCCGATGATAGGATCGAGCTTGCCACGGCGCGCCAACTCGGTCAGGTCTCTGCCGAAATGGTCGAGCGCCGGCGTTTTGGATTTCTTGCGCTTCTTTCCGTAAGCGGAGGGTTGTCCGCTCTGGATATTTTTCAGTTCCTCGTAGACGTCTTTATAGTCGACATCAAACATCGACATCACCTGGGCGGCGACGCCTTCTTCGTCCTTCAACAAGGCGAGGAGGATGTGTTCGGTGTCGATTTCTTTCGACTTGAGGGCGCGCGCTTCCTGTCCGGCGACCTCGAGAGTCTTCTTGGCGCGAGCGGTTAGCGGAAGCTGTCCCATGGTCATCGTTCCGCCCGCCGGTTGCACTACTTCCTCAACCGAAGTCACCAACTCATTGAGATCCAAACCGATGTTTTGGAAAATCTCAATTGCCCGTCCTTCCCCCAGGCGAATCAGACCTAACAGCAGATGCTCGGTACCGATGTAATCATGCCGTAGTCTCGCTGCTTCGTCCCGCGCGTACTCGATTGCTTTGCGCGCGAGCTCTGTAAACATCTCGTTCATCTATACCTCCGCTAAGTCAAATCTCCTAAGGCAAGTCGGCCAGAGTGTCTCTGACCAGTTTGGCGCGGGCGACATCACGGTCACCGGGACTCAATTCCACGCCCATGTACTTCTGCAGGTGTGCCGGTTGGCTGAGAATCAAGAGCTTGTTGACGACACCGATCGACACCTTGTCCAATATTCCCAGCGCCACGCCAAGCCGTACTGCACTCAGAAGATTCATGACCTCTTCCGATGTTAATACGCGCGCATGCCTGAGAATGCCGTACGCTCTCCAGATTTTATCCGCAATTTCGTCGCGCGCTTCGCTGAGCAGGCGATCGCGAGACTTGTTTTCGAATTCAATTATCTGCCGGGTGATCTTTTCCAGTGACTCCGTGATGTCCATTTCCGAACGTCCCAGAGTCGTCTGGTTCGAAATCTGGAACAGGTTGCCCCAGACATCGGTGCCTTCCCCATAGAAGCCGCGTACGACCAGCCCGAGTTTGTTTATGTGATCGATAACCGAATCGATCTCCTTTGTCAATACCAGGCCGGCCAGATGAATGAGTATCGATGCGCGCAGGCCGGTGCCGACGTTGGTCGGGCAGGATGTCAGGAAACCGAAGTCGGTGTCGTAGTCAAATTCCAGAGAGTTTGCGAGGTCGTCATCAATCTTCATCGCGCGACTCAGCGTGTCCATTAGCGACAGGCCGGAGCTGATCGCCTGGATGCGGATGTGATCTTCCTCGTTAATCATGATGGCGATCTTCTCGTCGGGCGACACATAAAGTGCTCCCGCGTCATGATCGCGCATAAACTCCGGAGAAATCAGATGCCGCTCGATCAAGAACGCGCGATTGAAGTCGTTGACTTCCTCAGCAGTGAAGAAATTGCCTTTCTCCAACTCTTTGCTCTTGTCGATCGCCGCCTGGGCGAAATGAACAACCTTGTCTCTCGTCTCGGCGTCGGCGAAGGGCGGGAAGGTGAAGCCGCGGATGTTGCGGGCCAGACGCACTCTGGACGACATTACGATAGCGGCTTCATCGCCTTCGGCGGTTAGCCACGAGCTTGCTTTTTTCGCCATTTGTTCAAACATCTGAAGTCGCCTGCAGTTTCTCTTGCAATTCCTTAACTAAGTCGCGCAACTGGGCGGCGCGTTCAAAATCTTCTGATTCAATCGCGCGTTTCAGCTCGTCCCGCAGCCGCGCCTCTTCTTTGAGCGGTTCCATCACCAGGGCGCCGCCGCGAAGGCGTTTGCCGCGATGCAGGTTGGAACCATGAATTTTGCGCAATAGGTCCGCCAATGGCTGACGAAACGCCTCAAAACAGTTTCCGCAACCGAGCCGCCCGGTTTTGGCAAAGGTGTCGTACGACAACTTGCAAACTGGGCAAGTCAGTTCGGTAAGCTGGCCGTCGGCCTTGGCCGCAGATTCGCTGACCATCGAAGTCAGGAAGTCAGCCAGCGGAAACGGTATATTCTTAAGCGGATTTGAGAAACCGCGTCTTTTCGCGCAGGCGGCACAAAGGTTGAGAACCACTGACTGGTTGTTAACCACCTGTGAGAAGTGAACTGTGGCTTCCTGTTTCCGGCAGTCTTCACAAAGCATAGTCGTTAACTCTTTTCTACCAGAACTCCGTCGAGCAGCTTGAACTGCCTCGGAGCGCGTTCCGCCAGCGACAAATCGTGTGTCGCTACTATAATCGTCATTTTCTTATCGCAGTTCAAGCGCGCGAGGAGGTCGTGCAGGGTCTGAGCAGTCTCGTGATCCAGATTTCCCGTCGGTTCATCGGCGATTAAGATCTCCGGTGACCCCACCATTGCTCTTGCTACCGCCGCGCGCTGACACTCGCCGCCTGAAAGCTGCGCCGGCCGGTGACCGGATCGGTCGCCTAAACCGACTTCTTCCAACAGCTTTAACGCGACCTCTGCTGATTTGTTCCGAGAGTCGCCACGTACCAGCAATGGCATCATGACGTTCTCCAGCGCCGTGAACTCTTCAAGAAGGTAGTGAAACTGAAATACGAATCCGCATCTTTTATTTCGATATTGTGAGAGCTGTACCTCGCTCAGTTGATCGATTCTTTCGCCCGCCACCGTCATTGTGCCGGCAGTGGGCCGGTCGAGTCCGCCTAAAAGATGCAACAATGTGCTCTTGCCGACTCCCGAAGCACCGGTGATCGAGACGAATTCCCCTTGCGTACAGTTAGGTCGATTCCCCTGAGAATCTTAAGTTCTCCGTCTGCGGTGGGGAAACTCTTCTGGAGGTCTTTTGTCTCTAAGATGACGTTCTCCAATTCGCCTGACTCGTATCCTATCTATACCTTAATTGTCGCCACAAACACGAGATTCTTTAACCTCAAACCACGCCGATAGTTAACCATGGCGAAGAATGTCCGCCGGGAAGAGATACGAAGCGCGGCGTGAAGGATAAAGTGTTGCCAAGAAAGAAATTAACATGCTGACCACAGCCACCAGAACAAACTCATGCAACCGGGTGTCTATCGGCAGCGTGTTGATGAAATAAATCTCTCCGGGAATCGAGACCAGATGGAATGTCTCCTGTATCCAGCATACGATGAATCCTAGTGCCGTCCCTACCAGCGTTCCGACTACTCCCAGCAGCGTTCCCTGATATACGAAGATCTTCATTACCTGGTTACGTGTTGACCCCATTGATTTTAGGATGGCGATATCTTTGCGCTTTTCCAATACCAGCATAATGAGTGTGGAAACAATATTGAAGGCGGCGACGGCGATGATCAGGCCGACGACGATCGACATGCCGTATTTTTCGAGGGTCATCCAGCCAAAGAGGTTCTTGTGGCGCTCAGACCAATCAACGGCGTAGTAGGGTTGTCCGACATGTTCTTCGATTTGGCGGGCAATTTCACGCGAGCGGTAGAAATCGTTTACTTTCACTTCCAGACCAGTTACCAGGCCGTTCAAATTGAACAGATCCTGTGCCATAGGCATTGAGATATAGACGAGATTCGCATCATACTCGTTCATTCCTGTCTCAAAAATACCGGTCACGCGGAAACGTTTATACTTTGGCTGCAAAGTAATCGATAACTTTCTTTGCCTTCAAAGATGCTAAAACGACTTCATCCTTGAGCTTGACTCCCAAAGTCGACGCTAATTCCCTTCCTATAATGATGCCGGGAAAGCTGTCGTTCGGTTCTTCGAACATAAGTTTGCCAGCTACGATGCTATTTTTCAGAGTAGAAACCTTGACTTCCTCATCGGGAATGATCCCCTTAACAAAGACTCCATCATTGGCCTGATCAGACCCAATGACGGATTTGTAGAAGATATTCGGCGCCATGCCGATGACGCCCGGTACCTGCTGCACTTGTTGTGCCAATGACTGCCAGTCGGAGAATCCTTCGCCGTTGTACGTGTAAACCGTTATATGCGCGGTAGTATTGATAATTCGCTGGCGGATTTCGGTCTCAAAGCCGTTCATCATCGACAGCACAAAATCGAGTGTGGCGACGCCGATAGCGATGCCTACAATGGAAATCAGGGAGATGAACGAGATGAAGTTTTCACGCCGCCGGCTCTTGAGATAGCGTCTGGCAATGAATATTTCGAATCCCAAGTCTACTCCGGTTTCATTTGAGGGAAGAGAATGACATCGCGAATTGAGTGCTGATTTAAGAGCAGCATCGCGAGGCGATCGATACCAAATCCGAGGCCGCCGGTCGGGGGCATGCCATGTTCGAGGCAGAAAATATAGTCTTCATCGAGGACTGCGGGGGCCTCTTCGTCACCCGCTTTAGCCATCTCGATCAGACGGAGGAACCGTTCCTTTTGGTCGATCGGGTCATTTAATTCGCTAAAGGCATTGCCCAATTCCATCCCGGCTATGAACACCTCGAATCTTTCCGTAAGGCCCGGCATCGAGCGGTGCGGTTTGGCCAAAGGTGAGAGTTCGACCGGGTAATCGGTGATGAATGTCGGTTGAATCAGATGCGGTTCGACGCGTTCGCTGAAGAGCTCGTCAATCAATTTGCCCTTGCCGACCACGCCTTCAACCTTGACGCCGATGCGTTCGCAAAACTTTCGCAAATCTGGCTCGCTCATCGCGGAAATGTCCTCACCCACGGCATCTTTGATACTGTCGAGGAGGCGAATTCGTTTCCAGTCGCCGGCAAGTTCGATGGTGTGATCTTCAAATTGGAGAGTTGTGTTTCCGAGGACACGTTGGGCGACTGATAATATCATGCGCTGATAGAGATCCATCACGTCATTGTAGTCGGCGTACGCCCAATACAATTCGACCATAGTGAATTCGGGATTGTGATTGCGATCCATGCCTTCATTGCGGAAATCCTTGCAGAATTCCCACACTTTTTCGAATCCGCCGACAATCAGGCGCTTGAGATAAAGCTCGTCGGCCACGCGCATATAGAGATCAACATCGAGCTTATTATGGTGTGTGACAAATGGCTTGGCAGCGGCGCCGCCGTAGATTGGCTGCAGCACCGGAGTTTCGACTTCGAGAAATCCCTCGTCATCGAGGAAGTCACGCACGGCACGGATAAGCTGGCTGCGTTTGCGGAAGATTTCTTTGACTTCGGGATTGGCGATCATGTCCAGGTAGCGCCGGCGATAGCGGGTTTCCTTGTCCTGAAGGCCGTGCCATTTTTCCGGAAGCGGACGCAAACTTTTGGCGAGCAACGCCAGTTCTTTGACGGCAATACTGCGTTCGCCTTTATGCGTGACGAACAGTGTGCCGCTGACGCCGAAGATGTCGCCGATGTCGGCCTTGTCAAAGAGCTTCCAGGCGTCCTCGGATACGTTATCCTTCTTGACGTAAATCTGGACTTGTCCAAACTCATCCTGCATGTGAGCGAACACTGACTTGCCCATGACCCTGATCGTCATTAAGCCGGCCGGCAAGACTGACCGATTCGCCGGACGCAACCATGGCGTCGAAGTTGGCGAGGAGCTGTTGAGTGTTGTGCGTTTTGGCGAAGCGATAGGCGAACGGTTCGATACCCGCTTCACGCAGCGCTTGCAGCTTCTGTATTCTTACGTGATGTTGATCAGCGATATTGTCGCTCACTAAGTGTCCTTCCTGTGCAATCCATTCCGAGTCGAGGATTGGCTGAGCGTTTACGGGTGACCGAAGGCGGCTTTCAATTTGCGGTAGACGACTTCCGGCACCAGGTCTTTGATGGCGCCATTATGCCGGGCCACCTCTTTGATAAGATTCGAACTCAAGTAGACCCAGCGCAAGGACGGCATGAGAAACACGGTTTCTACGCCGCGTAATTGTTTGCGGTTCATCAGGGCCATCTGGAACTCGTATTCAAAATCGCTAACGGCTCTCAGACCGCGAATGATCGCAGAGCAGCCTTCTTTCTTGTAAAGGTCAGCCAGCAGTCCCCGGAAGACGATGACTTTTGCAGTCGGAACGTCGAGCAGCGATTGCTGGGCCATTTCCATACGCTCAGCGTGGGAGAAGAGTGCCTGCTTGTTCGGGTTGTCGGCGATCGCCACCAACACCTCATCGAACAGCATGGCCGCTCTTTTGACCAGGTCCACATGACCATTGGTGATCGGGTCGAAGCTACCCGGATAGACAGCGCGTTTCAGAAATCCCTCCTGAGAATCCAGATCACCGTGTTGCCGTATTTCTTGTCGCGAATCAGCCGAAATCCGGTGATATCCAAATCCTTCGTTTCATGCCCGTCCATCTCCATACAGACAACCCCCTCGGCTGCAAGCAGGTTGCCGCTTTTGAGATGGTCGACCACCCGCTGCGGGTAACCCTGCAGATAGGGTGGATCGGCGAAAACTAAATCAAATTGCTCGCCGCGCGCAACCCTTTTTCCGGCATCGGCATAGTCGCCGAGGAAGGCGCGGCAGCGATCCTGCCAGCGGCACTTGGCGACGTTGGCCTCTATCGTTTTGATTGCGTAGCGGTTATCGTCCACGAACAATACCGAAGCCGCCCCGCGAGAGATGGCCTCCAATCCTAGCGCACCCGATCCGGCAAACAAATCGAGAACGCGGGCGCCTTCGATTATCGGCGTCAAGATTCCGAAGAGCGACTCCCGGACTCTGGCCAGAGTCGGCCGGAAACCCTCGAATTCGACGGTCTTGAGAATCAATCCGCGCCGTTCACCGGCAATGATGCGAATAGGCATGGGGGGATTATACGCGGAATAACGGTGAGACGAAAGGGGTTATTCGGTCGCGGCAGGCGAGGATGACTGAAGCACACATCATACAATACAAGAATGCCGTCAGGAAAGGATTCCTGACGGCGCTACTATTTGTCGGGGGGGTAGCACCGGGAACAGTCTGTCTAATGCTCGCCGTTCCCGTTGCCATTGAGCGAATGGACTATGTTGCCATCCTTGAGCAATATGGTGCGCTTGGTGCGCTTCGCGATATTGGGGTCGTGAGTAATCATCAGGATGGTCGTTCCTGATTTCCAGAGTTCCTCGAAGATATCAATGATTTCGCGCCCCGACTTACTATCGAGGTTGCCGGTCGGTTCATCGGCCAGCACCAGCTTGGGACTGTTGGCTAGGGCGCGGGCAATGGCGACGCGCTGCATCTCACCACCGGACAACTCTGTCGGTTTGTGATCCATGCGGTCGCCGAGACCGACACGCGACAGCAGCATCGTGACGCGCTCTTTACGAACTTTGGTGGGAGCGCCGGCGAAGATCAGAGGGAGTTCGACGTTTTCGTAGGCGGTTGCGTAAGCCAGCAAATTGAAGTTCTGGAATACGAATCCGATTTTGTGATTGCGCACTTCGGCAAGCTGATTGTGATCGAAAGTGTCGACGCGTTCACCGTCGAGAACGAATTCTCCTTCTGAGGGGATGTCGAGGCAACCGCAAATGTTCATCAGAGTTGATTTGCCCGAGCCGGATGGTCCAACAATACTGACAAACTCGCCGGCTTCCAGATGCAGGTCAAGCCCTTTGAGCGCTTCGACACGGATTTTGCCGGTGTCGTAAATTTTGCGAATGCCTTTCATAATGATCATGATTTATCACCTCGGAAACGCCCACAAGGGGCTAGAATGCAACGGAAACGCCCACAAGGGGCTAGACCACAAGCTGTGAATGATTGCCTATTCATAACGTAGCGCCTCCACGGGGCTGATTGACGCGGCACGTCTGGCAGGGAAGAAGCCCGAGACCAGTCCGATCAGGGTCAGGATTGTCACGGTAACAATGCCGATAACGGTCGAAATCGTTGGCTTGCCCAGCCAGGTCAGAACTTCATTATTGAGATTGACACTTTTGAAAGCCGTGCAGGCAGACTGCGCCAGGATTAGTCCCAGTCCACCACCAATCGCGGCTATCAAAACCGCTTCCAATACGAATTGTCCCATGATCTGGCGCTTTTTGGCGCCCAGTGCCATTTTGACGCCGATCTCAGTGGTGCGTTCTTTGACCGCCGCATACATGATATTCGCGACACCGACGCCGGCGATTGACAGCGAGAAGAATCCCATAATACCGAAGAAGAATTGCAGCCCGAGCATGATCTTGTCCATCATCTTCTGGCCTTCGATCACGTCCCAGATCGACAGGGCACTCTTGTCCTTCGGGTCGAACTTCTGACGTTTGCCGATGACTTCATACAGCCGCTGTTTGACCAATTCCACCTGGTTGACGTCTTTGGGTTTCACGACGATGTTGTCGTATTGCAGCCAGCCATAGATTGCGGAAAAAGTCGTCGCGGGAATGGTTGCCTTGGAATCATCCGGGCCGTTGTACATCCCCATCTGCTGTTTCTTTTCCATCACCCCGATGACGGTGAAGGGGATATTGTTGATCGTTACCATTTTCCCGACCGGATCTTCATTGCCAAAAAGATCTTCTGACAATTTCGTTCCCAAATAGGTGACGCGGCGACGATTCTCCATATCAATCTGATTGATAAAGCGGCCGCCTGGTTTGGCCCAATGCGCCCGCATGGTCTCGTAACTGGGAAACACCCCGTTAACACGTTGGGAAACGGATTTCTTCTTGTACGAGATGGAAGTGCCCCACATGTTATATTCGGCCCCGACTTTTTCGATTTCGGGGATCAGCTTTTGAATTTCCTCCAGGTCTTCCGGATAGAAACGAATCGGCCTCCCCTTGCCGAGGCCCTCATAAGGAATCGTGGTCTGGCCGCCCCAGATGATGACAATTCCTTCGCCCAATCCGGCCTGATTCTTCGCGAACTCTCGCTTGATGCCTTCCGAAAACGCCAGCAACAGTACGATCGAAAGCGTGCCCCAGAGAACCGCCAGCAGGGTCAGCGACATGCGCTTCTTGTTGGCTTTGAAGTCGCGCCAAAACAACCGGACGAATAAGAGAGATTGCATCATTGGTCGCGTCCTTTACAGTTTCAGCGCCTGGACGGGGTTCATGTTAGCAGCGCGACGAGCCGGGAAATAAGCAGCGAGAACGCCGATGAGGCCGAGGATTGCGATGACTGTTAGTTTGTCGAAGCTGGACAATCCGGGTACGCCGATGTAATCCTTCAAATTGAACTTGGATGCCACGGTTATGATGCCGGAAGCAATGCCATAACCGGCGCCGCCACCGATGGCAGTCAGCAGCAGGGTCTCGAAGATAAATCCCATCAGCACAAATCGCTTCTTAGCGCCGAGAGCCATCTTCACGCCGATTTCTTTGGTGCGCTCCTCGACGACGACATACATGATATTTGCCAGGCCGATGCCACCCACGAGCAAAGTCATGAAGCCGACAAAGCCGACGAACCAGCGGACGGCGACGAAGAACAGCAGGAACTGATTGCTTTCCACGGTGTCCCACATCATCAGGACTTCAGTATCGGTGGGATCAAATTTATTCTTCGCGGCCAGCACTTCGCGAATGCGTTCCTTGGCGACTGGATGCACGGTCAGGTCGTTGGCTTTCCACACGATGTTCTCGAGATAGCGGTTACCATACTTGGTCTGAAATGTCGTGATCGGTATGAATCCCTTGTCCTTGTCGCGGCCGCTGTATGACGAATCCTGCGGTTTTTTCACCATGACGCCGACGACCGTGAACGGGACATCATCGACAAGCAGGATTTTGCCCACGGGATCGAAATTCTCGCCGAAGATTTCGTCGCGAAGTTCGTTGCCGATGAAAATGGTGCGCTTCTTGTTGTTAAGGTCTTCTTCGTCGAGGAAACGGCCTCCGTATTCGGGTACAATCGTGCGCATCGACGAAAACTCAGGACTGACGCCCGATATCTGAATTAGTTTGGAGCGGCGGCCATAACGGACCGAGGCGCTGTAACGTTGATATTCGCCCGAGACATACTCAAGTTCGGAGACATTCTTTTTGAGTGCGTCGACATCGGATTGCTGGAATCCAAACCAGCGCCCTTTGGGGTAGCCCGCGAACGGTTTGCTGGTACGCGACGCCCACATGATCACAATGTCATCGCCCAGACCTTTGAAGGACTCTTCCTGTTGTTTCTGCATGCCATAGCCAAATGCCAGCAGGCAAATGACTGTAACTGTGCCCCAGGTGAGCCCGATCAAAGTCAGGAAAGTTCGCAGTTTTTGTGCCTGCAGGTCATGCAGGAACTGCTTGAGATAGAGGGTGATCGAGGTCACTCAAACATGCCCTTCTTGACCGGCTTCTCGGCGATAGTTTCGCCTTCTTTCACGCCCTTGGTGACTTCGATGGTTATTCCGTCCGACAGTCCGGTTTCCACAAAGCGGCGTTCCTGTTTGCCCATCGAGTCCTGCACCATCACAAACGCCGAGTCGCCTCGGAAGTCTACCACGCGTTCGGGAATAGTCAGGATGTCTTTTGCCTGTTTGATGATGATTTCGGCATTGGCGGAATAACCCGCGCGCAGACGGGTCTTTTCGGAATTGGGCAGTTTGACTTCGACATCAAAGACCGTCGCCTGTTCCTGCTTGCGTGCCTTGGGGGAAATCTTGTAGAGCGAGCCGGACACTGTGTCGTTGGGAAGGGCGCCGATCTTGATCGTCACCGGCATGCCTTCTTTAAGCTTGCCGACGTCGATTTCATCAACGGTGCCACGGAAGATCAGGTCGTGCATATCAGCGAGGGTGATCAGCGCCGTACCATCCTGATAGGATGTGAGGGGCACAACCGGATCACCCTCGTTGACATTTTTCGAAAGCACCGAACCCGTGATGGGAGAACGGACGGTGCTTTCTACACTCAGATTGGCAGTCTTGAGCGATCCCTGCTCCGTCAGTTGTAACCTCTCTTGAGCCAGTCTGAGTTGCAGTTGGCTTTGATCATATTCGGTCTTGCGCTGGTCGTATTCGGAATCGGAAATAAGCTGTTTGTCGTGCAGTTCCTTGCTGCGGTCATAAGTCAATTTGCTATTGTCGAAATTGACCTGCGCGATTTCCACCGCGCGTTTGGCCTCGGTGAATTCCATCGGTGTCGGCTGCGGAGCAATGTCCAACAACAGGGCGCCTTCCTTGACCGAGTCGCCGATCTCGACGTAAAGTTTCTTAACGATGCCGGAGATTTTGGATTTGACCTGGATTTCGCGGTAGGGCTGGATGGTGCCGATCGCCATCGCTTTTTCGATGATCTCGCCGCGCTCGACCTTGGCAAGTTTGATATCGCTTTGCTTGCTTGATTTGCCGTTGCCGAAGGCGAGTACGATCACCACCACGACCACGGCCAGGACTATTACTCCCAGAACAATCTTTTTCATGCATTACCTCGATCTATCGGGAAAACTTATTCTCACGACCTATATAGTTTCCTACGAAATCTTAGACCCCCAAGTTTCATTGGATGTTTCAGGCGCAATGGATAGAAAATGCGCTGTTGCCCATTAGGCGACGGATTCATACTTTGACGACGTAGAGTCAGACTCACGCGTATGGACAAGGAGACCTTGCCGCTACGCGTACAACACCGGCGGGTGGAATGTCATTCCCGCGAAGGCGGGAATCCAGATGATATAATAGAGGTAAACCATGAAAGCAGCAACTTCCTCGGACACATTGGAGAAACTGACCAACCGGCTGTCGCGGATGCCGGGAATCGGCCGCAAGTCGGCGCAGCGGTTGGCATTCTATATCCTCAAACTCCCCAAACAGGACTCGGATGAACTCGCGCAACTGATCCTCGATGTCAAGACCAAGGTCAAGGAATGCCATATCTGCTTCAACCTGACCGACTCCGACCCCTGCCGCATCTGCGTCGATGCCAAACGCAACCCGAAACAAATCTGCGTGGTCGAGGAAGCCAACGACCTGATCGCACTCGAAAAAGGCGAGGGTTATCGCGGCGTATATCATGTCCTCGGCGGAGTGTTGTCGCCGCTGGACGGTATCGGCCCGGATGATCTCAAAATCCGGCAACTGCTCGAACGGGTGCGAGGCGAGGTCGACGAAATCATTCTGGCGACCGACCCGGACACCGAAGGCGAAGCCACCGCGATTTACATTGCCAAGCTTCTGCATCCGCTGGGCGTCAAAGTCACCCGCATTGCCCGCGGCCTCCCCGTCGGCACCGACCTCCAATTCGCCGACAGCCAAACGTTGGCCAAAGCGTTGGAGGGGAGGGTGGAGTTTTGAGGGGGAAACTTTATTGCGAAAAATGATTGACACAGTGACCGGTCAAAGGTTGTATGCTGCATGATGAACCAAGAGTGCATAGCCCAAGGTCTCCTTAGCCTTGACGCAGAAGTGAAGAGCTTCGGAGTCAGGCCGCTGCTTAAGTGGGCCGGCGGAAAGTCGCAACTCATTCCCCATCTCGAAAAAGCCATGCCAAGAGCTTTCAATCGGTACGCGGAACTTTTTGTGGGTGGGGGTGCATTTTTCTGGCACCTCGCGCTGCCCGGTAGTGTGGTTGCTGATAGCAATTTCGAGTTGATTAACTTCTATGAAGTTGTGCGAGATTATCCTCAGGAACTCTTCCAGGCTGCAACGTCCCTTCCGGTCTCGAAGGATGCCTACTACGAGATCCGGGCAGGTGTTCCTGCTTGCCTAAGTACTATCGACAGGGCCGCAAGGTTCGTCTATCTGAACAAACTCTGTTACAATGGTTTGCATCGAGTCAACCGTCGCGGAGAGTTCAATACTCCCTTCTGCGGAAAGACTGACGTGCAAATCATTGACCTAAAGAAGGTCCGCGCAGCTTCAACACTATTGAAGGATTCCGTTTTATTTTGCGGCGATTTTGAAGAGACAGCCAGGTTTCTTCGGCGAGGCGATTTTGTCTATTTGGATCCTCCGTACCTGCCCGTTGGCAAGTTTTCTGATTTTAAGCGATACACGAAGGAATTCTTCAGTGTGAATGACCACCGAAGGCTGGCAGCACTCTTTCATGATTTCGCCGAAGTGGGAGTGCTGGCGTTGTTGAGCAACGCCTATCATGAGGACATTTTGTCCCTATATAAAGGACATTATCATCTGGTGGTCGATGCCAGCAGGCAGATAAATTGCAGACCAACTGGAAGGGGCAAGATTAGTGAATTACTTATTGCAAACTACGAATTCGATTCTAGCTCCATCATTTCCTAGTACTAAGTACATGGGAAGCAAGCAGGCGCTTCTCCCGTTCATTATGCGATCACTTGACCGAATCGAATTCGATTCGGTAATGGATGCTTTCAGCGGTTCCGCTTGCGTGAGTTACGCCATGAAGCTCCGCAACAAGAGAGTAGTGGCCAACGATTTTCTCAAGTTCGCCTATCACATAGCAGCAGCGACAATCCAAAATAATACCATTTTCTTATCGCCGAACGACGTGGCCCTTCTCCTGAAACAGAATAGGCAGGCCGGTGACTTTGTCAGGCGAAATTATGTCGATGTGTTTTTCAGTGAAGAGGACTGCGAGTTTATCGATAACGTGCGGACAAATATCGATAAATTACCTGGCCGAAACAGCAGATCAATTGCCCTGGCAGCATTGTGCCGCGCATGTATGAAAAAGCGCCCCAGGGGCATTTTCACTTTCACCGGTCACAAGGGGTGGGATGGTCGGCGCGATCTTAAACTCACCATGAGACAACAATTCCTTGACGCGGTCGACCTCTTCAACGGCGCAGTGTTCACAAATGGGAAGCGAAACAGCGCCACATGTCTCGACGTGTTTGATACGGTGACGAACGACATTGATCTGGTCTATATTGACACGCCATACGTTTCGAAACACTCTGATTGCGATTATACCCGCAGGTATCACTTTGTCGAAGGCCTATGCACTTACTGGAAAGATCTCGAAATTCAGGCCGGAACAACCACGAAAAAGTTTCGCTCTTATCAAACGGATTTTAGTACTCCGACTACCGTAAGATCGGCTTTCCTACGATTGTTTAGACACTTCAGGAAGAGCATTCTTGTAGTTTCCTACAGTTCTAACGGAATACCGAATCGGGATGATATGGTTGCGATTCTTCGCCAATTCAAGAAGAACGTTGTTGTGTTTGAAACGCCACACAAGTATAGTTTCGGTAACCACCGCCATAAGGTTGGCGACAATAATAACGACGTTACAGAATATCTTTTTGTGGCGAGGTAGGAATGGCCGAAATTAAGCTTGACACGAGCGAGATTTCTCAGGCGGATACGCTGGAGAAAGTGGTAGGTGTTGCTCGCGCCGTATCGAAAGGTAAAGTGACCTATCAGGCAATTGCTCGCGAAATCGGGACGGTTGAACGGCAGGGAAGATATTATCGCAAGGCAGCCGAGAACCTCGGGATTGTTGCAAAAGGGGTCAAGCGAAACGAATCGATTCTCACTCCTCTTGGCTCCGCAATAGCGAAAGCGAAAGGCGGCGAGTATCTCTCACTTATCAGCAAGGCCTTGCTACAGAATCAACTCTTTCAACGGCTTCTGCCGTTTCTCGAGCGAAACAAAGATGCCGGCTGTTCGCGTGCCCAACTGGAGGAGTTTCTGAGAGCCACCACCGATACGACGAATTCCATGATTGGACGTCGCACTTCCACAATCATCGCATGGTTGAAGTACGCAAATTTGGTTACAGAGGTTGAACGAAAATACTATGCCAATTTCTCAGACTTACCAGCAGAGGTCATTTCCTACGAGTCAGTGGAAGAACCTCTCGTGCCTACTCGGTACGACCTGAAAGACTACATGGAAGTGGCATTTCGTGCGGAGAAGGCCCTGGAATTCATAACTTTCACTATTGATAACGTTGCTCGTGAAAGGGCTACTGAATCTCATCGGAGACTGACGAATCTTGTTGCTGCTCGAGTGCGGAATGCCGGAGGCGTGCCAAAAAGCAATAAGTTAGTTGATCTCTGCAGCGACGATCGACGCCAATCATTACTTGTTCGAGGTCAAATCCACAACCGAGGACAATCTGCGTGACCAGATTAGGCGCGGCATTTCGCAACTTTACGAGTACCGCTATCTTCAAAATGCGCCGTACGCGAAGCTGGTTCTGCTATTGGAAAACCCGCTCACACGTGATCTCTCATGGATGGCTGACTATTTGATTTCTGACAGACAAATCCTGATTGCTTGGGACGGGGACGGCGACAAGCTACATTGTCCCAAGACACTAGAGCCAGAAATCCATTTCTTGCTCTAACCAGGGGATTGGGCCACTCCCGCAGCCTTAATACTTCTTCTTGAAACACCCGCCCCTCCCCGCCGTTCATACAAAATTCATCATATCCCACCTTTTCCGTCAAGATTATTTCCATTCCTGCCGATAGTTGACTACACGAGTGCTGTCATTCGTTCGACACACAGATACTGTTAACTACTGAATCCTAAGTGGAGGAAATATGGCAGGAAGACGCACAGGCACCTATCAGGCAAATTTTGACACGACCAAGACAACCCGCAAGAACGTCACCGTTCCGTTTAACGAGATGAACGAGCCCGGCTGCTACTATTGCCATCAGTCCGGCTGGCTTTATCGCGTTCCCGAGGACGGCCTCGCTCCGGGTCATAGCCCGATGATCACCGTCTGCAGCGCCGATCAGAATTTCGTCACGAAGATCAGCGACGATCCGTATACTCCGGTCGGCAAGGCGCGTGAAATCTGCGCCAACTGGGATTTCTTCGTCAATTTCTAAGCGATTCCCGACAATTACGCAAGACAGACTCGTGTGGAAGCCCGACCGACTGGTTGGGCTTCTGTTTTTGTGGCCGACGAACAATCAGTAGCGGCCGATCTCGGTCGGAGTTAGTTCTTGACATTCCGGACACAATTGGTTACGTTAGCATCGCATCGAAAACAATACTAAGATATTGATAGGATCTTATCCGGGAGTCTCAGATGATATCCAGACTGGCCGCCTTCGTGATTCTGTCGTCGCTTCTTTGTGCATCCGCAATCGCGGAAAACGGGCGTATGCAGCCCAACTCCACTGATACGGCGGCGTGGACCGTGCTGGTCTACCTGGCAGCCGACAACGATCTCGAGCACTGGGCGCTTGTCGATTTCAACGAGATGGAGGTGGCCGGCTCCTCGCCGCAGGTTAACGTGGTCGTCCAATTTGACCGCCATCCCGCATATGATAACAGCGACGGCAACTGGAGCGACACGCGACGCTACTATGTCACACATGATACTGATCCGAACCTCATCAATTCAATCCGCCTCGATACGTTGCCGCCACTCGGTGAACTCGACATGGGCGATCCGCAAACTCTGATCGATTTCGTAAACTGGGGCGTTGATAATTTTCCGGCGCGACGGTATGCGGTGTTCGCGTGGAATCATGGCGACGGCTGGTACAAACGCACGCCGTCCCGCGAACCGCTGTTCAAGGGGTTCGGTGTCGACCAGAGCACTCCCGACAGTAACCAGATAGGCGTTGCCAACGGTGAGTATGCAACTGCGTTGAGCGCAATCACGAATCATCTGGGCCGGAAGATCGACCTGCTCGGTTTTGACGCCTGCCTGATGCAGATGTGGGAAGTTCAGGATATTTCCTCGCACTATGCTGACTATCTGGTCGGCTCGGAGGAGGCCGAATACCTGGAGGGTTGGAATCATACATTGTACGTGCAGGCGCTAAACAGCAATCCGGCAATGACGGCGCCGCAACTTGGAGCCGCGGTTGCCAATGCCTCCATCGACGGCAGCACGCTCAACACTATGTCGTGTGTCGATCTCTCCCGCGTCGGCGGGGTCACAACGGCCGTCAGCAATTTTGCCTGCAAGCTGCGAGCTGCTTCGGAAAATCCGACGTTAAAGCAGTACATCTACAACCTTCGCTGGGATCTAATTACTTCGAATCAATCTTATCTTTATATGGAACACACCGATCTGTATCGTTTCGCCGAGGTGATCTATACAAGTGCGTATTTCCCGTATGATCTGCACGTGTCAGCCGGCGAAGTCATGGCGGCGGTTGGTAATGCGGTCACGCATAATCGATATTCGGCCGCGCCCGACTATTCCTGGTCGCACGGCATCGCGATTTACTATCCTTATGAGACGTCACAATACAACGCGCATTACTGGCAGTTGCCCATTGCCTCCACGACAAGCTGGGCGCAGTTCATCAGCGGCACCACGAGCTCGCTCAAGCGCGGAGACGCCAACGGCGACGGTGCCATCGATATTTCTGATGTGGTCTATCTCATCGCGTACATCTTCTCCGGAGGTCCGGGACCCGATCCCGTTACGGCGGGTGATGCTTCTTGCGACGCTGCTGTTGATATTTCCGATGCAGTGTACCTGATCGCGTATATTTTTTCCGGTGGCCTGCCGCCGTGTGGAGGGTGCTGAAGTTTGTGCCGTGCGAATCAGGCGGCGGTCAGAAACGTGTGGGCAACATGGCATTATTGGGGAAGAAAGTCCGAAATCTCCAAAAATAATTTGGTCGCATAGTATTGAATTGCGTATATTGGGCAGGTCAATGAAGCTCCTTTAGCTTAAGTAGGGTTTGCAGGTAAGCATTAATCTCAGCAAAAGAATTAATACGGAAATAGGCGCAATGGTGCGCATCAACTGGTCCGTTCCTTGCCGGGTCACAGGTGTATTCTGTAAGTGGCGGACAACTTAGGAGAGTAGAATGAACATCTACGTCGGCAATCTGTCGCGTGAAACGACAGAAGAAGACCTTCGCCAGGCTTTTGAAGCATTCGGCGCGGTCACCAAGGCCACGGTCATCACTGACAGATTCAGTGGTGAGTCCAAGGGTTTTGGATTCGTGGAGATGGCCAACAAGACCGAAGCCATGGCTGCGCTCAGCGGCATGAACGGCAAGGAACTGCAGGGTCGTACGTTGAACGTTAGCGAAGCTCGCCCGCGCGAAAATCGCCCGGGTGGAGGTGGCGGTGGCGGTGGTCGTCCCGGTGGTGGACGCCCCGGTGGCGGTGGTGGCGGCGGACGTCGCGGCTGGTAGTCGAATGACAAATGCCTGAAAGGGCATAAGTTTGAAGATCACGCGGGGATCGGTGAAAATCGATCCCCGATTTTGTTATTGTCGCATTTTGATGGAATGACTCCCACAAGGGGCTAGACTACGCGATGGGGAGCAGGATCTCGTCGATAGATAGCTTCTGCTGATCGCCGGTTGAAAGATTCTTGAATTGGAATTTGCCGCCGGGGATATCGTCTGCGAAAACGAACAACGCAAAACGCGCGTTCTGGCGCGAGGCCTCTTTCATCTGCGCTTTTTGCGAGCGACCGAGATAGTCGAGGTCAACCGTCCTGCCCGATTCACGTAACTTCTGTGCGAGCGTGAGCGCCTGCTTCCGTTCCGTATCAGATTCGGCAATGATGAAAATATCCAGGGGCGGTTCCTCGTATCCCTTCAAGCCGACGGCATCCATCGCGAGCAAGGCTCGTTCCATTCCCGCCGCAAAACCGACTGCGGGTGTCGAATAGCCGCCGAGTTCCTCAATCAGAAGATCGTAACGTCCTCCGCCTGAAAGTGCATCCTGTGCACCGAGCAGCGACGATCTGACTTCGAACGCAGTCCTGGTGTAATAATCCAATCCGCGCACCAGCCGCGGATCGAGAGTAAACGGGATGCCAAGCTGAGTCAGTGTTTCCTTCACGATGTCAAAGTCACGGCGGACATCGTCATCATAGAACTGCTCAAGCAGCGGTGCGCCTACGAGTAGTTTCTGGGTGATTTCAAGTTTGCTATCAAATAGTCGCAAAGGATTGCGGCCAATCTTGTCGCGGTCGACTTCGGGGAATTGTTCGGTGATCGGCTTGACAAATTCCAGCAACTTCTCGCGATGTTTGGCGCGCACCTGTGGGGTGGCGACGGAATTCAGCGCAACGGAAAACTTGTCGATGCCACAGTCGCGCAGTACCTGCACGCTCACTGCGATGATCTCGGCATCAATGCGCGGATCGGAGGAGCCGATTGCTTCCGCGCCGAATTGATAGAACTGGCGCTGGCGTCCTTTCTGAGGTTTTTCCTGACGAAACATCGGCCCGATATAGTAGACTTTCGTAAGCGGCGCTTTCTTGCCGAGTGATTCCTCGATGAAGGCGCGGACTACCGACGCCGTAGCTTCAGGCCGGAGCGTAACACTGCGGCCGCCCATGTCGGAGAAGGTGTACATCTCCTTGTTGACGATGTCCGTTGCTTCACCTATCCCGCGCGCGAACAGTTCGGTCATCTCGAAAACGGGTACGCGAATTTCTTTGTAGTTGAATCGCGCCATGACGCCACGGATGATTTCTTCGAGAAAGATCCATTTCCCGGATTCACCGGGCAGAATGTCAACCGTGCCCTTGATGCGCTGATATTTCATAACGGCTTAAGTTATCGGCAGGAGAATGATTGTCAAATAGAATTGGTGCGGCGCGCCCAGCGATGTCTCCACAACACAAACAACGTTCCTCCGACGAGATAACCGACGGCGTCGGCCATCCAGTCGAAAACTGAGGAGTCGCGGCCGGGGATGTAGTACTGCACGCGTTCATCGATGCCGCCGTAGGCAAGCCCGAAGGTAAATAGCAGCGTGTAATAGAGCGCCTTCCTGGGCGAGTTGCGCACACTGGGAAAGGCGCGGAAGATCAGCAGTGCGTACACGAAGTACTCACCGAAGTGATAGATCTTGTCGGTCCAGGTGACGCCGAGATCAGGAGGCGCTACCTGCGACATTGTTGAAACGTAGATGATGAGCGCCGCATATAGCACCGGCGGCGCCTTATAATAGAGCAGGTTTTTACCGAACTTAAACATAGGGAGGGTATATAACGATTGAAGCCGACGGCGACAAGGCAAAATGGCCGAGCAAGCGATTGTGTCAAAAGCTTGACTTGGCTCTGGCCGAAGGTATATTCCTGCCAACGTTAACGGGGAGATGGTCATGCGAGCATTAGTCACAGGCGTTACCGGGCAAGATGGTTCCTATCTGGCGGAACTGTTGCTCGAAAAGGGTTACGAAGTTTCCGGCATGGTGCGCCGAAACTCGACCGAAAATTTCGAACGTATCAATCATATCAAAGACAAAATTAATCTCGTGCAGGCCGACCTGTTCGACCAACTCTCCCTGATCAGCGCCATCGAAGAAGTCAAGCCGCAGGAAGTTTACAATCTGGCCGCGCAGTCATTCGTGCCGACATCCTGGTCACAGCCGGTATTAACCGGCGAATTCGACGCGATCGGTGTAACCAAACTGCTCGAAGCGATTCGGTTGCTGAATAAGAAGATCAAATTTTATCAGGCATCATCTTCGGAAATGTTCGGCAAAGTACAGGAAGTGCCACAGACCGAGAAGACGCCGTTCTATCCTCGTTCGCCCTACGGTGTCGCGAAAGTATACGGTCACTTTATCACAGTCAACTATCGCGAGTCGTACGGAATCCACGCCTCCTCCGGGATTCTATTTAATCATGAATCACCGCGTCGCGGACTGGAATTTGTCACGCGCAAAATCACAGATGGCGCGGCACGGATCAAGCTGGGACTTGCCGATACGTTGTACCTGGGAAATCTCGACGCCAAACGCGATTGGGGATTTGCGGGTGACTATGTATACGCAATGTGGCTAATGCTGCAGCAGGAACAGCCGGACAATTACGTGATATCCTCGGGCGAAAATCATTCGGTGCGCGACTTCGTGGAGATCGCGTTCTCGCACTGCGATCTGGATTATAAGAAATATGTCAAGGTCGATCAGCGGTTCGTACGTCCCGCAGAAGTGGACGTGTTGCTGGGTGATTCCACGCGCGCACGAAAGAAGCTGGGCTGGGATCCCAAGGTTTCCTTCCGGCAATTGGTGGAAATGATGGTGGAAAGCGACCTTAAATCACTGGGAAAACAACTCAAGAAATGAGGGCGTTGATTACCGGCATCACCGGATTTGCCGGATCGCATCTGGCGGAAAATCTGCTGGCGCACAAGTACGATGTGGTTGGGACCTGCCTGAAAGGTGAATCGCGCCGAAACGTCGAACCATTCCGCTCCCAGATCGAAGTAGTCGATGCATCACTGGAGAATGCTCCTGCTCTTTCGGCTTTGATCAGCAAATACAAACCACAGGTTGTGTTTCATCTGGCGGCGCTCGCTTCCGTCGGCGCCTCGTTTGGAGCGCCATTACGGACGATGCAGGTAAATCTGTTGGGGACGATGAATCTGTATGAAGCGATGCGCGGTAAGAAATTCATTGAGAAGGTTATTTTCGTTTCGTCGGCGGACATATTCGGGCCACTGCCTCCCCAGCGCATGCCGATCAAACCGGAATATCCGCTGCAGCCGATATCACCATACGGCGCCTCCAAAGCGGCGGCAGACATCGTGTCACATCAATATTTCCGGGCGTTTGGTCTGCCAATAGTGCGAATACGCGCTTTCAACCACACCGGACCACGCCAGGTGACCGGCTACGTCATCCCGGATTTCTGTTCCCAGATCACGACCATCGAAAAAAGACGAGGCAAAGGCGTCATCAAGGTGGGCGACCTTTCCGCCAAGCGGGATATTGCAGATGTGCGTGATATTGTGGAGGGCTACCGACTGGCTGCCGAAAGGGGCGTTGCCGGCGAATCGTATATACTGGCTTCCGGCACAGCCGATACGATCGCGAATTATCTGAAAATGCTGATCAAACATTCGACTGCCGATATAGATATTAAGGTGGACAGAAAGCTGTTGCGGCCGGTGGAAGTGCCGTTATTGGTAGGCAGCATCGCCAAAGCAAAACGCGAGCTTGGCTATCGACCGCTATTCAAAATAGAGCAGACGCTAGTCGACACGCTGGAATACTGGAGGAAGAATTGAAACATACATTAGCTGACAAATTGAATAATCACAGTGCCGTAATCGGTATTTTCGGGCTCGGCTATGTCGGGCTGCCGTTGGCGATCGAGTTTTGCGCGAAAGGATTTCGCTGCATCGGATTCGAGATTTCGGAAAAGAAAATCAAGCTGGTCAACTCCGGCAAGTCTGACATCGGTGATGTCTCCAGTGCTCAGGTGAAGAATGCCATCAACAAGAAGCTCCTGAAGGCAACGTCTGACTTCTCGTTGCTGAAACAGTGTGACGTAGCGGCTATTTGCGTGCCGACCCCGCTGTCGAAAACCAAGGACCCTGATGTCTCGTTCATCCTGAGAGCCGTCGAGGAATTGCAGAAGTATGTCCACAAGGAAATGCTCGTCATTCTTGAGTCGACAACATATCCCGGAACGACGGAAGAGTTGATCCTGCCAATCTTGGAGAAAACGGGTTTGAAGACCGGCAAGGATTTCTACCTGGCGTTCAGTCCCGAACGCGTCGACCCGGGAAACGCCAAGTACGGCACCAAGAATACTCCGCGCGTCGTCGGAGGGCATACTCCGAAATGCCTGAAAATGGCCAAGCTGTTTTACGAACAAGCAATCAGTGATGTTCATTTGGTCAGTTCTACCCAGGCCGCCGAGATGGTTAAACTGCTGGAGAACACTTTTCGTTCGGTCAATATCGGCTTGGTCAACGAAGTGGCGCTGATGTGCGACCGTCTGAAGATCAATGTCTGGGAGATTATCGACGCGGCGTCGAGCAAACCGTTCGGCTTTATGCCGTTTTACCCCGGTCCCGGTCTGGGAGGACATTGCATTCCAATTGACCCACATTATTTGTCATGGAAACTGAAGAGTCTGAATTATTACTCGCGCTTTATTGAATTAGCGGGAGATATCAACTCGCACATGCCGGAATACGTGCTTGAACGAGTCACGCGACTGATGAACAAACATCAGAAACATATCAAGGGCTCGCGCATCGTCGTGCTGGGAGTTGCATACAAGCGCGACATTTCCGACTTGAGGGAATCGCCGGCCATCGACTGCATCCGACTACTGCAGAAGCAGGGCGCCAAAGTGCAATATAATGATCCCTACGCGCCGCTGATCAAGATGGAAGAAGGCGAGAAGGACTTGCACTCGACCAATCTGACACCGGCCTTGCTCAGAGCGGCCGATTTGGTAGTGATCCTGACCGATCACAGTTGCTACGACTACGCCACGATTGCCAAGCATGCGAAGCTTATCTTCGACACACGCAACGCCACCAAGCGTGTCAAGACTAATCGCAACAAGATCGAGAGACTCTAGAAAAGCGAACCTTCTCCATCTCCAACGGAATCGAACGAGCGGGCCTTCGGCCCGCTCGTTTATTTTTTGCAGTTTGTGTCGATTGACGTCATTTCCTTTAAACCTGCGAGATTTCGCCGGACTAAGAGAACACGTGCATTCTCGGAAACCATTGATTATATTTCGCCGTAGTTGGATATAAGATGCACCTTGGTAAGAACGACTTGCTCCGCCTTCTGAATATTCTGGTATCGCTCGTCATTGTAAGCCAGACTAACTCTGCCAGCGCGCAGACTGCTTTTGTTCCCAACGATAAACCACAGTTAATGATAAATCGTGCCTCCGGCCCGATCAAGATCGACGGCGACTTTGACGACGCGGGCTGGCGGGATGCTGCCAAGGCCACCAATTTTTCGGAAACCAGCCCAGGCGATCGCACCAAGCCGCCGGTCGAAACGGAAGTGCTGGTGACCTATGATAACGATAATTTCTATCTCGGTTTCATTTGTTCAGACGATTCGGCGGCTGTTCGCGCCACCATGCGCGATCGCGATGAAATATTTTCTGACGACTATGTTGGTATCCTGTTAGACACTTATGGTGACGCCTCGTGGGCTTATGAGATATTTGTCAACCCGCTCGGCTGCCAGGGTGACGTGAAATTGACGACTGATGGGCAGGAAGATGGGCAATTCGACATTGTCTTCTATTCCAAAGGGAAAGTGACTGATACCGGCTACCAGGTCGAGGTGGCAATTCCTTTCGCTAGTCTGCGGTTTCCCAACAAGTCAATCCAGGAATGGAAAGCCAACTTCTGGCGCAATCGTCCACGATCAAGTCGCGAGCGGTACAGTTGGGCGGCCATTAATCGCGATGTTCCCTGCAACTTATGCCAGTGGGGTACTCTCAGAGGAATGGCAGACGCCAAGCCAGCCGGCAAATACGAAATCCTGCCTTCACTGATATCTTATCAAACAACGCAATTGCGCGATCCCTATGATCTGGGATCGGGCCTGAAGAAGTGATCCGATCAAGGCGGAGGCATCGCTGAATTTGCGCTACTTGATGGCTTCGAATTTCACGGCCGATGCTACATACAATCCCGATTTTAGCCAGATTGAATCCGACGCCGCACAGATCGACGTCAACACGCCGTATGCACTGTATTATCCGGAGAAGCGCCCCTTCTTTCAGGAAGGCGCCGATCTCTTTCAGACGTACGTCAACGCCGTCTACACGCGTTCGATCAATGATCCATTGACTGCCGCCAAACTAACCGGCCGTATCAACCGCACCGCGATTGGATATATCGGCGCCCGCGATCGGACCACGCCGCTGGTGATGCCTTTCGAAGAGCACTCGGTGCAATTGGAGGTCGGCAAGAGTTTCTCGAATATCGTTCGTGTCAAGCAAACCTTGCTGGATGACTCATACATCGGTGCGCTCGTCACCGATCGACGGCTGGATGCGGGCGGCGCAGGAAGTGACATTGGAGTAGATGCCTCGCTGCGGTTTCTGACAAATTACCGTTTCGCCGTTGGACTGCTGGGGAGCCGTACGGCCGAGCCGAATGATACGATGATGACGGAGGGCCTCAATTCGGCCACCTTCGAGCGCGGTCGGCATACTTCGGCTTTCGACGGCGAATCATACTGGGGTCATGCGCTGCACCTGGCCCTGATGCGCGATGCCAGACTGTGGAACAGCTCGATCACGTATGACGAGTTGAGTCCGACTTTCAGAGTCGATAACGGATACCTGGAGCGTAACGACCGGCGACAGGCAGAAATCTGGAACGGCCTGTATTTCCGCCCCAACACGAAACTGATCGACGAAATCTCGCCATCGATGTATGTCGGGCGCGTCTGGAATTTTGCCGGTCCACGTAAAGATGAATGGCTGATGCCGCAACTCAATGTGTTGTTCAAGCGGCAGACAATGGTGGAGGTCAGTTACCTGTGGAGCAGTGAGACATATCGGAACGTCTATTTGCCTGGTATTGAGCGCTGGACACTAAACATAGAAAGTAGCCCTGCGAAGCCCGTAACAGTTGACTTATTCCTGATGCATGGTCGACTTATCGCCCGCAATATTGAAGTGCCGGTGTTGGGACGTGCCACCAGTTTCTCGGCCGCGGCGTCTCTGCGCTTTTGGCGGAGTCTGGTGATCAGTCCGGAATACGCTTATGAGAAATTGGATTATCCCGATGGCACGGAGATCTACAGCGGGTACGTCACGCGGACGCGCATCAACTATCAATTCTCGCGCGAATGGTTTCTGCGTTTGGTAGTTCAGTATGACAACTTCAACCGCAGTATGTCGCTCGAACCGCTGCTAAGCTACAAACTGAACCCCTTCACGATCTTCTATTTCGGCGCCACGCGTGGATTCCAACAGCCGGAAGGGAGAAGTGGTCTCCTTAATAACTGGACGAAGACCGGACACCAGTATTTTCTCAAATTGCAGTACCTGCTGCGTACCTGAGACTCTATTCGATGGGCAGATAAAACAAAGGGTGACTGAGTCCAGTCACCCTTATTCTTTTGCTGCGGGAAATTCTTATGGCTTGCCGTTGATCGATAAGAACAGCACGATGTCTGTTACGTTGATGTCGAACGGCACGTTTTCGGCCATGAAATACAGGTAGAAGACTTCACCGTAGACAATCGCCTTGGCCAGGTTGAAATTGGAGAGATACCCTGCCGATTCGCCCCAATTGACAGTCTTGATTCCGTCTGCGGGTACGACGATTCCATCGAGTATCTTGACCGCATGTTCCTGCACGTCCGCCGGCGTGGTGTAGCTCTTCTCAGAAATCCAGACCTGCCCGGTCGCTACCGACGAGGTATTATTCGTGATCTTGCAGGCAAAGCCGATGTCGTCAACGCTATTAAGCTGTTCCTTATGATCGTTCCAGTCAGAATTGGTCTTGAGATCGACCGACACGGGATTGAAATGCTGCTCGGTCTGTCCGTTGACGGGATCCAGATCCATCACGACAACCACGTTGCCGGACGTGATGCAGTTGTTGCCGAGCGTAAATAGCAGCGCCAGGATGCCCAGGCCTACCTTGAGAGCGATAATTGATGTCTTCTTCATGGCTTATTTCTCCCCTACCGTGAAAAAGTAGTTCAGGCCGAGACTGATCACTCCGTTCTTACGCGAGCCGGTGTCTCCTTTGCTGTAGGCGTCATCCTTATAAGGGAAGATCAAACCCTTTGCGCGAACTTCGGCGGAAAGGAAATCCGTGATGCCATATTCAAAGCCGACGCCGAGCCAGTAGGAACCCTTGGTCATATCCGGCAGCCCTTTCTTGGCGTATTTCGCTGAAGCAATTCCGAGCAGGGCGTAAGCGTTGAATCCCTTGAAACCGGACACGCCGCCGATGGCAAGGTCAATTCCAAAGGAAGTGAATTTGCCGCCTTCGCGCTTCATGGTGGTGTTCCAGCCGTCCTCGACACTTACCTGGCCGTCGCCGTTCTTCAGGTAGGTGTAATTTGGTTCTACGGCGATAAAAGTCATGATGGGTATTCGCGCCTTGAGTCCCATCGCGGTTCCGGACTTCGTGTCCGATTGCGCAATCGGCAAATTCATTCCCCCGAATGCGCCGACGGAAAAGCGAAACCCTTGCGCCAGCGGATGGATCAAGAACATCGCCGCAAGCAGAGTCAGCAGGAAGATCCTCAATTTCATAATTCCTCCGGTTGTTAAGTCGGTGCAGCCCCTCTTCGGCTGCTTTTCTCTTAGTCAGGATTATGAGTCAAGTGTAAAACTAAAGCAACAAAAACAAGGCGCTTACAGACCCAAAACTGTTGCGTCGGTTCGGAAAATGTTCGTTATTGAGCCCACGCAGATGGAGTCACTTTTTACTCAAGGAGAAACCAATGATTAGACGACTTATTCTAGCAGCAACACTATTGTTTGGACTGGCTGCACCTCTAATCGGTGCCGAAATGACTGCCGATGACTTGATCGGCAAGTACATTGCGGCAAGCGGAGGTGAACAGAGTTTCGCCTCCCTGAAGTCCCTGATTCTTAAGGGAAGCACGATTACCGGCCAAATGACGATGGATATGAAGATCCAGTACGTGATGCCCAACAAGAGCTACACCGAAATGCTGATGGGCGGAATGCCTATGCAGTCCATCGGGACCAACGGCACGGATGCCTGGTTTAAGCTGCCGATGGGTACCTATTATCTTACCGGAGAAGACAAGGCGCAGACCTTGAGCCAGGCCGACCGGTTCCCCCTGGTCAATTACAAGAAGTCCGGGGCCAAGGTGAAGTATCTTGGTGAAGATCTCGTGAAGGGAGCCAAGGCATACAAGCTGGAATTTGTAAGTGCTGCCAACGACACGACCGTCTTCTTCTTCGACGCCACCACTTACTACGTTATCAAACAGAAATCAGGGGAGACGACAATTTCATTATCTGACTACAGAAAAGAAGGCGGCCTGATGATGCCGCATAAGATCAATATCTCGGCGGCGTCGCAGTCGGCGATGGCAACTATCGACACCATTCTGGTGAACCCGGCGATTCCAGACTCGATTTTTGTTATGCCCAAGAACGCACTGCCGATTGATTCACTGAAAGCCATGATGGGAAGAATGGGTGGTGGCCAGGGTGGTGGCCAAGGTGGTCCCGGAGGTGGCGGACAATAGCCGGCCGAGTTCAATTATCCGATTCATTTTGGGCTACCGGCTTTGTCGCCGGCAGCCCATTTGATCAGCAGCATGTGTTAACGTCGGCATAACTTGCGTATCAATAGATGAGCAGGATCGCCGGCGACCGGACGTCACCGGCCTGCTGACTCGATCTTGGCAATGACTGGAACCTTGTGTCAAAGGGTACTGATCTGATGCGACGATTTCGGAAGCATGGCAATTCCTGGACAATGTTTGCGGTCAGCATTCTGTTCGTCACTTGCGTCGCGTTACTCGTTCACTTGTCTGTGCATCACGATGATTCCGACCATTGCAACCTCTGCCACTCTGGATTCGTCAATCTGCCGATCGCGCCGGCGACAGCGCCTGAGCCTATGGTCGCCGTCGGTTTTGCTATAGCGTGGGCCGATATTGCCCCCGAGATCGATACTGTTCAGCATCGCAACTCCCGCTCGCCACCTAATTGGCTGCTTACTTGACTTTGTTCTCAAATTGCTGACGCGCCGTCGCGTGAGTTTCAACCTCGCACATCAAGAGGTAGCAACCGATCGCGATTGCGTTCGAAAAACTGACTTAAACAAGGAGGCTGGCAATGAAGCTGCGATTCTTCCTAGCTTTCTGTCTGCTCGCGATTATGGTAACTAGCGGGTCAGCTCTAGCGCTCGCTCCCGCCGATTTGAGCGCGATAGGCGATTTCCGAGCTTTTACTCAAAACATAGACAGTTCGGCGAAGAGAAATAACCTAAATCTCGCTTTCGAAGAACTTGAGATCGCCATTCAAGGTTATCTCAATCCGTTTGCCGTCGGCAACGCCATCGTCACCAGCAGCGGCGATAATTTCGAAATCGAGGAGGCCAGCGCCACCATTGTTCGCGGGCTGCCGTGGAACTTGAATATCAAAGTGGGGAAATATCTTGTGGACTTTGGCAAGCTGAATCAGGAGCATCCTCATGCTTGGTCATTCGTTGATCGACCGCTGGTTTATCGCATGTTGATCGGGGCCGACGGTCTCAACGATGTCGGCTTCGATCTGAGCACATTGCTGCCCGTGGGTTTCTACTCGAAGCTATCGTTGAATGTCTTGAGCGGAAAGTCGCTCGAATTCGACGGTTTGGATCGGGGAACCCAAAGACCGATCGCGGTCGGACGCCTCAACGCCTTTCTGCCGGTGGGCGAATTCGGCAATGTGGACGTCGGCGTAAGCGGACTTAGAGGGATCTATCTCGGAAGCAACTCGCCGCTTTCCGGCGGACATAGTCTCAATGCCACGATGGTTAATATCGACTTCAAGTATAAGTACCGCCCAAGTGACTACACGGCTGTCGTGGTCCAGGGAGAGTGGCTCTGGAACAGGCGTGACATTCTCAACAGCGCGGGAACAGGATCGGTCAGCAATCATGGCGGTTACGGATATGTTGACTGGCGTTTCCTGAAACGTTACAACGCCGGAGGAATGATTGATTACGCGCCGGGTGTCTTTGACTACGAAGCGGGTGACACCTACGACACCGGTCCATCAGTCGGCAACAACACACCGCTCGGCAGATTCGACAATAAGAACTCCACGCTCGCACTAACGGGGTTTGCCGGATTCGCCTTAGTCGAAGAAACAACCCTGATCCGATTATATGGACGTTATATGAAATTCAATATTCACGATTCATCGTTGCTGGCGAACCCGAACGAGACTTCCAAGAAATCGCAATTTCTGGTGGGGCTGCAGGTTATATTCAGTATGGGTCCGCACAAGCCACATCAGTTTTAGGAGGAGCCATGAAGAACGTAATACTGTTGCTGACCCTGGTGCTTTGCTGCGCGGCATCCGCTTTAGGAAAGATCATGATCGTGACTTCCACTTCCGATCTTGCTTCTATTGCGGAAATGATCGGCGACGATTTGGTGAAGGTGGAATCTCTCAATCGCGGCACGGCAAATCCCCACTCTGTCGAAGTATTGCCCAGTTATATGCTCAAAGTCAGCAGAGCAGATTTGTATTTGAAAGTGGGATTGGAACTAGATAGCTGGGCCGCGCCGATTATTGACGGATCGCGCAACGGCAAATTGGTCGTCGTCGACTGTTCCAAGAACATCGATGTCTTGGAAAGACCGACTCAGACTGTTAATGCGTCTATGGGTGATGTTCATCCCCAGGGCAACCCGCATTACTGGCTCAATCCCTCCAACGGCCTGATCATTGCCGACAATATTCTCGACGGCCTGGTGACTGTCGATCCTCAGAATGCGGACACCTATCGCAAGAATCGCGAGGTATTTGGAAAGAAGCTGGCCGAAAAACTGGCCGCGTGGAAGACGGCAGCCGCCACATTGCAGGGTCTCGAAATCATAACTTATCATGAGAGCTGGCCCTACTTTGCCGATGCTTTTGGGATCAAGGTCGACGGCTTTGTTGAACCGAAGCCGGGTATCGAACCGTCGCCGTCACATACGGCTGATATCATCGATCTCGTCAAGAAGCGAAATATCAAGCTCATTTGTCGCGAACCCTATTTTTCCGACCGTGCACCCAACACGATCGCGCGCGAAACGGGGGCGAAGGTCGTGATACTTCCTCCATCCGTCGGCGGAGTACCCGAGGCGACAGACTACTTTGCTCTGTTCGATGTAATTCTCAAGACCCTCAGCGAAGGCCAGGCGACCCCATGATGCACACGTTTCTTGAGCCATTTGTCTTATTGGCGGCAGTCGCTGGACTGATCCTGGCAGGCATTCACGCCTATCTCGGATTTCATGTCGTGAGCCGGGGTGTGATTTTCGTTGATCTGTCGCTGGCACAGGCTGCCGCATTTGGATCAGTGGTGGCGATCATACTGGGGATCCAACCCCACACGGGAAGTGAGTATTTCGTCTCGCTTGCGTTTACGTTGCTTGCGGCGTTGATCATTTCGCTCTCGCGAACCAGGGATAATCGCGTCCCCCAGGAGGCCTTCATCGGAATTGTCTACGCAGGATTCTCTGCGCTGGCTGTAATCTTGCTCGCCGGGTTGCCACAGGGCATGGAGGAATTGGAGCACATGCTGGCCGGGTCGCTGTTGACTTGCTCACCCCGCGAGTTAGTTGTCATCGCATTGCTCTATTCGGGAATCGGTCTGTTTCATTACCTGTTCCGCCGCCAGTTCTTTATGATTTCCGAAGACCGATCGCGCGCAATTGCGCAAGGAACCAAAGTGCTGTTGTGGGATTTCCTCTTCTACGCCAGCTTCGGCATGGTGGTAACATCGTCCGTGCACGTCGCCGGAGTCTTGCTGGTGTTTTCGTTACTTGTGATACCACCGGTGAGTGCGTTGCTGGTAACGCGGTCCAAATTCTGGCGGCTCGTGCTTGGCTGGGCGCTGGCCATGCCGGCAGCACTTATAGGTTTAGTGCTGTCGGTCACTTTCGACAGGCCGACCGGCCCAATGATCATCGCCTCGCTGATCGGAATCCTCTTGATCGTAGCGTTGCTGTCACGGTTTGTCAAAGGAAAGACGCAAGTGGACCTTGCTTCGGAGGAATCATCGGACAAAATCAAAGGGGCGACGAAATAAGTCGCCCCTCAATCACTTGCCGACCGTGTACTGAGGATCACATTCCAAAGGTGTCGATGATTTCCTGTTTCGACTTGTGCAAGATGCCGTATTTCTTGCCGACTTTGATGAATGCCGCCAGCGCTTTTTCCAGATGATGCATCTCGTGTGCTGCGGAGAGCTGCGTGCGGATTCGCGCTTGTCCTTTGGGAACGACCGGGAAGAAGAAACCGACGGCGTAGATGCCTTCGTCGTACAAATCCTTCGCGACGTCCTGAGACAACTTGGCATTGAACAACATCACCGGCACGATCGGCGTCTCGCCTTCTTTGATAATGAAGCCGGCTTCAGTCAGACCCTTGCGCCAAAACTCGGTATTGCGTTCGAGTTTGTCGCGGCGTTCCGTGGTAGCGCTGATGATTTCCAAAACTCGTAGCGCACCGGAAACAACAACGGGCGGAATTGTGTTGGAAAACAAATAAGGTCTGGCTTTTTGGCGGCACATTTCCACCAATTCGCGACGGCCTGATACGCAGCCGCCCGAAGCACCGCCCAGCGCCTTGCCCAGCGTGGTCGTGATAATATCGATCTTACCGACGACGCCAAAGTGTTCGTGCGTGCCACGACCGGTCTTGCCGATAAAGCCGCTGGCATGAGAGTCATCGACAAACACCATTGAATTGTACTTTTCCGCCAACTCCACGATCTTATCCAGCCGTGCCAGATCACCGTCCATCGAGAACGATCCGTCAGTGATGACTAGTCGTAGCCGGGCACTTTGATGAAGTTGCAGTTTCTCCTCGAGGTGTCCCATATCGGAGTGCTTGAAGGTATCCTGTTGAGCTTTGCAGAGACGCATGCCGTCAACGATGGAGGCATGCACCAGTCGGTCAGCGATCATAACGTCCTGATCGGTCAGTACGGCCTCGAACACACCGGCGTTGGCATCCATGCAGGACGGAAATAGAATCGTGTCCTCAGTGCCGAGAAACTCGGTGAGTTTCTGCTCAAGTTGTTTGTGGATGTCCTGGGTGCCGCAAATGAATCTCACCGATGACATGCCGTAGCCGCGACGATCGAGCCCTTCACGCGCGGCGGCAATTACATCGGGATGAGACGACAACCCGAGGTAATTATTGGCACACATGTTGATGACCTTCTTCTTGGCAGCCCCTATTGGGAACTCGACTTCGATTTCGGAGCCCTGCGGCGCACAGATGATGCGCTCTTCCTTGAAGATGCCGCCCGAACGCAGCGTGTTGAGTTCCTGTTTATAGATATCCCGAACGGTCTCTTGAAATGACATAGTTGATCCTACTGAATGTTGAATTCCTTCAACAGTTGGATAATGTTGTTTATCGAGTCAAATGCCTTCGGCGTGGCCTTGGCATCCGGTATCTGGATATTGTATTTGTTTTCGAGGAAGCGCTTGAGTGACACCATCGAAAACGAGTCAACGATCCCGCCCGAAATCAGTGGCGTGGTGTAAGTGATCTCCAGATCATCGCCTTCCTCGACATATTCGTTCTTGACGTAAGTAAGAATCACATCTCTCAGATCTGCCATGCTTGTCTCCTTGTCATTTTACCTGCCGGAGTGTAAGAAATCCGAACAGCGAAAGCAATTCCCAATGCGACGGGAATCACACGAAATTACAGACTAATCATTTTCCAATGTTGACGTATCGCCGATTTCCTCGCCCCATTCCTTGGCGCGGAGCACCCGACGCATGATTTTGCCGCTGCGTGTCTTGGGAAGTGACTTGACGAATTCGATTTCCTGCGGCATAGCCAGCGGCGACAGTTTCTTGCGCACGAAATTCATGATGTCAAGGTCGAGGTCTCTTGATGCCTCGAATCCGGGCTTAAGCGCGACAAACGCCTTGACCACTTCCATATTGACCGGATCGGGTTTTCCGACCACCGCCGACTCAGCGACGGCCGGGTGTTCCAGCAGTGCCGATTCGATCTCGAATGGCCCTACTAGATGGCCGGCAGTATTGATAACATCGTCGTCGCGTCCGACAAACCAGAAATATCCTTCCTCGTCCAATGAGGCGCGATCGCCGGAAATGTACCAGCCATTCTTGAACTTCGAGCGGTAGGTCTCGATGTTGTTCCAGTAGGTGCGAAACATCGACGGCCAGCCCGGTTTGATCGCGATCAGTCCGACAATACCCTTGCGGGTAATTGGCTCGAAAGTTTTCAGGTCAACGACAGTCGCCGTGATTCCCGGAAACGGTTTGCCCATCGAGCCGGGTTTGATTCTCATGCCGGGGTAATTCGATATCATGATGCTGCCGGTTTCAGTCTGCCAGTAGGTATCCAGAAATGGCAGGCCGAAGACTTTCTCCGACCAAATCACCGCCTCGGCATTGAGTGGTTCACCGACTGATGCCAGATGGCGCAGCGATGTCAGATTGTGTCTCTTGACCGGTTCCTCGCCTTCTTTCATCAGCGAACGAATCGCCGTCGGCGCCGAGTACCAGACTGTGACTTTGTATTTCTCGATGAATGCATACCAGGCGTTGGCCTCGAATCCGGCATCGAGCACGCACTGGGTGGTGCCGGTCACCCATGGCCCGATGATGCCGTATGACGTGCCGGTCACCCAGCCCGGGTCGGCAGTACACCAGTAGATGTCATCATCCTTGAGATCGAGAACATACTTGGTCGTGATGTATTGCGAAATCAGCGAGTAATGCACGTGCTGAGCGCCTTTGGGTTTGCCCGTGGTTCCAGACGTGTAGTGCAGTACTGACGGCGTCTCGGCTTTGGCGGGGAAAACGTCGAAATGCTCGATCAGTTCCGCCTGATCCATGTGAAACGCGAGTTCGCGTTCTTTCAATGGGCGCGAGCCGTCATCATCAACGACAATCACGTGTTGTAGCGATGGCAGTTCGCCCAGGATGTTGCGAACCTTGGCGAGATGTTTACGCTGGGTGAAGATTGCCGAGGTTTGGGCATCCACCAATCTGGTCAACAGCGACTCCGAGCCGAACGCCGAGTACAATGGTTGCGCGATTCCACCCATCTTGAGTATGCCGAGGAATCCGAAGTAGAGCTCCGGTACTTTGTCCATAAACAGGCAAATCCGGTCGCCCGGCTTCAGACCCAGCTTTTGCAGGAAAGCCGCAATCGTGTTGGTGCGCAGACGCATGTCATTGAATGTGTACTTACGCTCTTCACCGGAATGGTTCTCCCAGATCAGCGCCAGTTTGTCTTTCTTACCCATCCGACAAACGCGGTCGGTGCAGTATTCGCCGATGTTCAGCAAATTACCGTCGCGGTATTCCAGTTCCTTCTCCGCGATGCTCCAGTTGAAGCTGGTCAGTTTATCTTCATAGCTGCCGATGTTGGTCACGTAGATTCCTCCTCGCGAAATAGCCACGCCACTTCCCGGCATTTTTCCTGGCCGGGAATTCGCGCCAATATAGCATCTGCGCCTTCCGGCGGCAAGGGTAGCGCCGAAGATTTTGTGAAAAAGTTCACGAAGTAGCGGGAAGACTGGTCACATATGCCTGGGGCAGGGTCAAGTCCGGCGGTTACGCTGCAAACGGATTTTCGTCGCCACTGGGGCCGTATATCGAAGGAATCGGCACACCGAGCATGCGCAAATACACGGACAATTGGCCGCGGTGATGGATCCAGTGACTGAACATCAATGACCGCACCAGCGCGATTCGCGGAGCTGCGAACAGCACTTTACCGCTCATGCGAAAGCTCCAGACGGTCATTGCCCGCTCGTCGCTCAAATCGGAGAGAAACTTGTTGGATGCCTTCATGCTCTGATCAAATTGTGACAGCAGTTCGGGAGTGCTGTGTGCTTCAGGGGGAGTGTATTTCAGATTGGCCATATCGAAATCGTCATTAGCCAGCACGTCCGCGAAGAAGCCCGATGTCTCGGCGACATGTGCGGCCAGAATTCCCAGTTTCCGCGAGGTCGGATGCGGTTGCCAGTCGAATTTGTCTAATGGCACTCGTTCGAGGAGTCTGCGGGTTGTTGCGGCTTCGTGATCGAGTTCGATGATAAATGGAGCGGTTATGTTCGGCATGGAAAATCCTTTCCGGGTTCCGAGTTTTGGATATGGTACGTCAGAAGCAGGTGAGTGGTTGTGAGTTAGTGGGCCAGATGTGTGGAATACTCCCAGCCGCTGGGATGGGAGACCAGATACCCAGTAATTGCACGCTTCATCTCAACGACTATAGGCGGCTGGATGCCTTCACTCGTCTTGCGAGGGTCTTTCGGAAATCGCCTTAGGTACGTTAGTAAGGCCCTGGTTTTGCATGGCCTGTCTCACATCGGGCGAAATGACTTTCGTTGTTGCCAGTCGAAGATCCTCATAACCCTTTCGCTTCGCTACAACGCGGTAGGAAAATGCAACGCCGCTGGTGCCGCCCTGAAGTTCGTTCACGTCGAAGCCGGTCGTACTTTTCGATACATACACGCCACGGCAGTCGCCCTCGAGCTGCACGAAAACTTTCATGGGATGATTGGCGTCGATGGTGACTGTCTGCAAGTACACCGGATCGAGGTCGATATGAGCGCGACCGTTGACTAGCCGTCCCTCACCAAAATCCTCAAACCAGTTTTCGGGCGATTCCTGGCAATAGACGGAGCGGTATTCTTGATTGCCAACGCCAACCACGGCGCTCTTGGTGCCCATTACCTGAAAATTATTCATGACGATCACGGGCCCGTCAAAGAATCCGGCGAAATTGATTCCCGGCTCGGAAGCAGTCGGACAAGATGCGTAGACACCAATCTTCTGGCCGGGACTGTCACCAAATGTCAAGAAGCGACCACCGTAGGAAATGCCGGTGGACGAATTCATGGCGATGCCAACCACGCCGGACATAGTAGATTCGGAGGAGCCGTCAGCCCGGGCATAGATGCCGGTGTGGTGACCAGTGCCGAGTGTATCGGTAGCGAAGATGCCTCCGAAAGCGGCGCCGCTGGAGGTATTCGATCCCTCACCAACAACCCCGTAGACTTCCGGTGACGCTCCAGTGCGCCCGATGCCTTTAACCCCATAATGAAGACCAGTTCCATAAGCCGTGGTCGAGAAGTATCCGCCATAGGCGTCGCCGGTGGAATTGTTTTGGGCCATTCCGTTCACGCCGTAAGCTTCAGATTCGGAGTTGCAATAGGCATTTGCGTCAACACCGAAGTGTCTGCCCGTCCCATTAATGGAGGTGAGGAAATATCCTGAGTAGGCGTCGCCGGTAGAGGAATTCTCGGCGCTGCCGTAGATACCGTAAGTTGTAACATCGGTCGAACCGGCAGAAGTCGAATAGACTCCGTAATGGGCGCCGGAGCCGGCGGCGTCGACTTCGAAACGGCCACCGTAAGTCAGACCCGATGATGTGTTGCGAGCCCAGGAACTGACGCCCCAAGTTGGAGCGGCGGAGGCAGCGAAGGCCTCGGACCGAACACCGGTATGGGAACCTGTGCCGCCGGCGAGGGTCCAGAAGCGGCCGCCATAAGTCTCACCCGATGACGAATTTGTGGCTACACCGGAAACACCATACGCTTGACCGGCGGCGACGCCGAGTGCCTCGCCGTAGACACCATAATGAACGCCGGTGCCAATATTGAGAGATGAGAAGGCGCCTCCGAAAGCCGTGCCACCGGAGCTGTTGGATGCGATACCTCTAACACCGTACGCGTAATCGCCGGCGCTAGCTTCCGTTTTCGCGAGAAAAGCGGTCCCGGAAGAAGCGTAGACACTGTCGGGACCGATGGTATTCACGAAGATTTCATTGCACCCGGCGCAGTCGGATGCACCGGCGTTCCTGGCGTAATCAGCCGTGTCGGCCGTTACAGATTGATAGGCATAGGGAACGCTCACCAGCGGCAGACGTCGGTTAACAGTCTGTCCATGCAGCGAAATTGAAAGCCAGCGCGTCCCGCCCCCGAATGCGTCCGGTGTGATCGGGTTGATCGATCCGAGCCGGACCGCAAAAATCCCGTCGGTTATTATGATGTCGTTCTGCGTTTCAGTCCAGAGAGTCTTGGCACATAGGGAGTCGCTACAGATCGTAAACACCAGACTAACTGTGTCATTCACCGGAGCGCCGACGGCGTTGGTGAGCCGGCCCTGATAGTTGATTGACTGCGGCACCGCGCCGAACGTCAGTGATGCCCAAGTCAGCATGAGAATCGACAGGGCCAGACAGAGTGATAGTGTGAGTTTCATATGGTTACTCCTTTGATCTGCGGATGATCTTTCGGCAGATTGTGGCGCCCCGGGCGGGGACATGAACGGCAGTTCAAACTCCACGACCTTTTTTGGCAACAATACCTAGATAGACAAGTCCAATATAATTTTAGACGCGAGAAAGTCAAGGCAATAGCAGAGAGACGAGTCGTTGATTTGGTGAAGCGGGAGGGAATAAGTCGGTTTTCAATTGCGCTATGGTTGGGAGCGCTGACCTGCGAAACCATGTACAGGGAGGCAGCGACAATCAGAATAACGTTTGCCTTATTTGCTCATATTGCCGATATTAAAGATAGGGGTCTTGTCCTCAAATCGGCGACCGACCTGCTTCTGATAATAATTCTGCTCTTTTCATACACCGGAGGCGTTATGTCATCATTCAGGTATCGCATTATCGTTATCTGCGCGCTGTTTGCGTTTTGGGCGACGGCGATTCTGGCCGCGTCAATTCCACCGATCAGCTACCAGGGCCGCCTTACAAACAGTTTGGGCAATCCGGTTGCCAACGGCAACTACGGCGTAACATTCGCAATCTACGCCGATTCTGAGGGTGGTTCAGCCTTGTGGACGGAAAGTCATACGGTCACCACTTCGAGCGGATTGTTTACGGCGATGCTCGGATCGATGACTCCGTTTGACCCGAGTTTGTTCTCAGTGTACCCTCGTTATCTCGGAATCACGATTGGTGCCGGCCCGGAAATGACGCCAAGAATTCTTATGGGTTCCGTGCCTTATGCGTTAAATGCCACGAGTGGTACGACTGGGTATTGGCTGCAGTCCGGCAGCAGTATTTACTACAATGGTGGTAATGTCGGAATCGGCACGTCAACTCCCGGCGACGTGTTGGAGGTCAATGGCAGCGCAACTATAAGCAAAGTTGACGGGCCGAGATTGACTCTGAAAGATAACCACGTTGGGCAGGAGCGACCGCGTATCTCCTTTAGCGGCGATTTCCTGGCGATCTTTGATGGCGACACCTCAACCGCGCACGTCTTTTCATTCATGAACACCTTCAGCAATGTCAGAAACTATGATGCAATACTACGCGTTCACGGGCGAACAACAAACTCCTGGGGCACCTCTCTTGATCTGACGCATAACGGGACCCACGGTATCATGTCGACTGATGTCGGGGACATAACGTTGGCGCCGGCAAATGGTTCGGTTGTCTTCTCCGCCGATAGCCGCTGGCAATCCGGCGGCGCTGACCGAGTTATGGTTGATCCGAACAATAGGAAAATTCAGGTCTTTGGATCTAATGGTGTGGAAAGAGCTCGACTTTGCGAGGAAGGTGCTGGTCTATTGGTACTGTACGACAGCTCTTTGTCCACTTACGGCGGGGCGTTGCTGTCGGCGGTTGGATTCGGAGGTGGCAGAGGCGGTACGCTGATGCTGAATGACAGCACCAACGCGCTCAATGTGTGGATGGACGCTGGAGCCAGTGGGAATTCATCCGTGATTCTGCCTGACTGCGCCATCGACAGTAGAGAAATTCTCGATGAACCAGGTATCTCGGCCAATCGAGTCCCCTCGCCAAGTTTATTAACAAGTGCAACGATGCAAGACCTGGTGACCACTACGATCACAACGCCGGGAAGCGGTTACATACTGGTTATCGGAAGCTGCGACGTTAGCATTAGTGGGCCGGCTGGTACCAAGACAGCTTACATTCAGATTGATGAAACCGCCGGGGGTGATCGGATAACGGGATATACTGCTATAGTAGGATTAGGCGGCGACCAGGGCACGATTTTTTCCGTTTTCGTGCAACGCGTTTTCTATAAACCGGCGGGAACTTACACATTCCGAATGGAAGGGTCGCGATATGTCACCGGGGTGGCCTATATGGCTCCCGCCGACGCCGCAGTGACAGCGATCTATCTGCCGACTTCGTACGGTAGCGTGATTGCGATGGCCAATTCCAGCGAGGCGGCGGGCTTTGACCAAGCGACCAAAGTGGAGACGAGCGATGTCTTCGGTAAGCCGACGAACGAGAATATGTATCAGGTTGATCTGCGTGACTTGGAGCTTAAGGCGGCCAAAGCGCGCGCGGAAGCGGAAAGGCTGGAGCGCCAGGTGACTGAGGCGAAGATGAAGGAGTTGCAGAAACAACAGAACCAGACAAAGCCGGACAGTAAATAGTGGCGACAAATGTATCAGAGACGGAGGAACGATGAATCCGAAATTGATCAGACTGTATCTCATGTTTTGTTTTTCGATCATGGTCGCAGGTTTGGTGCAGGCGGCCCCGACACAACCAATCAGCTATCAGGGCAGACTTACTGATGCGACAGGCAAACCGGTGCCAAATGGTACATATAGCGTGACGTTCGCAATCTATGCCGATCTTTCGGGTGGTTCAGCCTTGTGGACGGAAGAACACAATGTCACTACCTCAGACGGATTGTTTACCGCCTTGCTTGGGTCTGCAAATCCTTTTGACCCAGCCCTGTTCAAGGAATTTCCCCGCTACCTCGGAATCACAATCGGCTCCGGCCCCGAGATGTCACCGCGGATTCTTATGGCTTCCGTGCCCTACGCACTCAACGCCCCGGGTGGTACGAGTGGCTACTGGACCCAATCAGGTAGTAGCATTTACTACACCGGAGGCAATGTTGGTATCGGTACGTCAACGCCTACCAGTGCTCTCGAAGTCAACGGGGGGATAACGGTGAGCTATTGGAACGGACCGAGATTGACCTTGAAAGATGGTTCGGCGGCTGCTGAGCGACCGCGTATCTCCTTTAGCGGTGACTACCTTGCCGTCTTCGATGGCGACGCTACGACGGGGCACATCTTCTCTTTCATGAATACCTTCAGTAATGTCAGGGACTATGATGCATCACTGCGCATTCATGGGCGAACAACGAACTCCTGGGGGACTTTTCTTGATCTATCGCATGATGGGACTCACGGCATCATCTCGACTGATGTCGGTGGCATATCGATGGCGCCGGCAAACGGGAACGTTAGTGTCGGTGGAAGTTCATCGACTGCGTACGGTGTCCACATCGGTCGTGATCCAAACGCCTACATGGAAATGGTTGGCGGGGCGCCCTATATCGATTTCAAGAACGATAGCATATCGGACTATGATGCGAGGATTGAGCTTGACAGTGACTACGGATTGTCGATTCACGCAACAACTGTCGCGATCGGGACGAAGCCGCTTCCTCTCTTTGGTGTTTTGACTGTGATAAGTGATAGCAGCAGCATGGCAATTTTTGCCGGAGTCTCTGCGCAAGACGCTGGGGCTCTCGAAGGTTTATCGGAAGATTCTGTCGGGGGCGGTTTCGGAGTGCTTGGGTACTGTCCCAGTCCATACGGTTACGGAGTATACTATGGCGGCAGATTTGGTGGTTCTGGATTGGCAGTCAACCAGTTGGATCACCCGCTCGATCCCCTGAACAAGATGATTAATAATTACAGCGTTGAATCGACTGAACCTACTTACACCTATCGCGGCAATGCTGTTCTCGATGCAGGTGGTGAGGCATGGGTTACACTTCCCGATTATGCTGAGTCCATCACGAAAGACTTCCAGTATCAGCTTACTCCGGTCGGAGCATCAGCCCCCAACCTTTTTATCGCACAGGAAGTTAGTGGCCACAAGTTTAAGATCAGTGGTGGCTCCGGCGGGTTGAAAGTTTCCTGGACAGTGACAGGAACTCGAAATGATCTCTATGTCCAGAAGTACAAAGCACCTGCAATAGAAATGAAGACGGGAGCGCGTCAGGGCAAGTATCTTCAGCCGGAACTCTACAATGCACCGGCAAGCATGGGGGTGTTTTACCGCGAGGAGTCGAAATCCGCGGCGGCGGAGAAGAAGTAGCGCGTTGCGAGTTCGAGGCAGTGAACCGACTGCGAGTTGTCGGGTGTCGAGTAATGTCATGGGACTCGCAACGCCAACCTACGAAACTATAGTCGGTGCAACTACATTGTCGCGCGCCGGATGAACAGGGGACGGGGGCCGATGCATCAGAAATTCCCACCCGCTGGGCTGGGGTACTGAGTTCACAAAGTTACGCATAAGTGTATAGGCGGTAAGTTTGTACCCCACAGCGAGTGGGTAAGAAATCACTCCTGCTTTCTCGACTTAACAAAACCCGCTGGAGGCAATTTCGTTTCGCTCATCGGGGGATGTCGGAGAGAATGGGGGCTGTTGTATTAGGAATTCCCACCTGCTGGGATGGGGTACCGAGTTGCAGGGAGAAGAGCTGCCTCAAGCTAAGTCGTTAAGTATTTTGCCCCAGTCCGTGAAATGGATCTTTAGCCTATCGTCTTGCTCTCTATACTCCGGTGCCAACTCTGAGTTGACGTACATACTCACTTCGTTCTCAAAGTCACAATCAAGCTGTTTGTACATCATGGGTATGTCCCAGCATAGGAAGACTACCAACTCCCCAGTCTCGGGAGTCGCTGCTGACAACAACTGCAATGAGCCCTTCTCTATTGTTTTCCTGATCTTATCCTTAAATCCAGCCTTTGATTGCGCCTCGAGTGACTTGTTGCTTGTCGTGACCTGAGAGGAGGCGCTGACACACCAAACAAAATCTGGTCCCTTACGGAATTCAATGCAGACACTGATGTTCAGGATTTTCCCGCCATCAAACCTTTTGTCATATAGGTGTCGAACTGAGCCACAATCTTGGTTTCCAAGTTCCTTTTCGAGGAGAGCAAATATCTGGCTGCAAGCTGCACTGTCCTCAGTGCTGCAATACTCATTTTCGAAGCAATCACCATCGCTAATATGAACGACAAATTTACGCCTATATAGGTCAGGCGCGATCAGGTAGTTTGCATTAAGTCGCACCCATAAGAGCTCCTCTACTCTGGAAGGGGCTCTCAGGTGTTTTGCCTCCACCAGACACTTTTTCCCGTTGTGATTTGAAATGAAATCAGGACTCTGTGGAGCTTTGCCATTCCTTGCAACGGGTTTGAATTTCTCAGTGCCGCTATAGCCTTCACGAGCCATCCAGATCGTTGCGGCGACTTCAGTCACGTAATCCCAAACCTTCTCGTCGAAGTCGGGAGCTGCACCATTAATCTCCCGCTTGATACTGCTAACAATCTCAGGACTTGAGTGCTCAATTAGAGATTCTAGGTTAGCGGCCGTTCCCAAGTCAGGTGACAGGATGCATTGCACAATTGGATTGTCAATCCATTCAGAATCTATTCATTCGAGCTTCGAAAGCATCTCCCAAGAAAGTGGCAATGGCGGGAAATCGGAGGAGACTGCGAGAAAAGGTCTGCTTGAGCAAATCGGAGCTTTTATCCACGCTCGCAGCCCGTTCGATTATGTCTCTCTTCGTGCTTTGCAACGAGGCGCTCCTGCATTTACATCACCAGCACAACCTTCGCCGACGGCGTGGTCGTTGAAGTGGCGAGTTCGAATGCCTTCAGGAAATCGTGGAAGGGGAAACGGTGCGTGATGACCGGTGAGGGATCGACCAGACCGCTGTTGAGCAGGCCGGACATCTGATACCAGGTCTCGAACATCTTGCGGCCGTTGATGCCAATGACCGTTGCGCCTTTGAAGATGATGTAGTTGGAGATATCAAGTGTCACCGGCTGTGATGGCAGACCGAACATGACATAGGTGCCCGCTTTGCGCAGCATCTTGAAGCCGCTGTCGTTGGCGGCCTGATTGCCGGCCATGTCGAGAACGACATCGACGCCGCCATGGGTTTCGTCAACGACACGCTTCGATGAAATCCTTGTCTTTGGTGACATCGATCGTGACGTGCGCGCCCATCTTGCGGCAGATATCGAGATTGAACGGAATCATTCCGAGCGTGTAAATTTTCTCCGCTCCGACGGCTTTGGCGATGCCGCACGCAAACGCGCCGGTCGGGCCGTCACCGATGATCGCGATCTTCTTGGTCGAGACATTCCCCGACATGGTGACATAGACCGCGTTGCCGAACGGTTCATGGATCGAGGCGATGGCCGGATCAAGCGACTTGTCGACCTTCCAGCAGACGATTTCCGGCAGAGCAGCATACTCGGCGAAAATGCCGTCGGTATCGACCCCCAGAATCACCAGATTGTCGCAGATGTGCATATTGCCCATGCGGCACTGTTTGCAGACGCCACAGGGGATATGCGACTCGGCGGCGATGAAGTCGCCGACTTTGAGTGCCTTTGATTCCTTTGCCGATCTCGACAACTTCGCCGCAACATTCATGGCCGAAAATCAGCGGCGGATTGCAGCCGTCCCTGTGCCCAGGCGTCCCAATTGTAGATATGCTTATCGGTGCCGCAGATCGAGGCGGCCTTCACTTTGATCAGAACCTGATTATCGGTGATTTTCGGAATCGGAACCTGTTTGAATTCGGCGCCTTTGGCACGTCGTTGCTTTGACACCAGCCCACATCGTATCCACAGTCGCAATCCTTTCTGATCGGCCATCGGCAGCCGTCAATTTCGATGCGCAAAGATAGGGGAGCTATGTGAGATTGTCAACGGATTCACCAGCGGTCGCCGTGTCTCGACGGCAGGTGAGATTAGCGACCGGAGCCAAGGTTATGATGTGAGTGCAGATCGTGAGATTCAAAAAAACGCTTGACAATACATACGTGTTTTGGTATACATTTCCCAAGACTCGGTACATTCATCAAGATTCGGAGGTTCGCATGACCAAAAGGGTAATGTTCGCTTGTTGTATCCTCGTATTGATGCTGCCGGTAATTGTGCAATCGGCAGTCCCGCTATGGATATCTGAGTACAATAGGTCGCATTATAGCGACCCGGCAGGGGTCGCGGTAGATAATCAGGACAATATCTTCATGGTGGGCCGGAGTCCCAACGGAGTCAACGGCTGCCTATTGACGACAGTCAAATACCTGCCCAACGGTGACACGGCCTGGGCGAGAACATATTTGGGTAACTTTACCGCCATTGATATTACAGTGTTCGGTTTTGGGGTGATCGCTGACAATTTCGGCAACTCCTATGTACGGGCAACCGGCTGGGGTGTCGGAACGGCACGTGATCTTGTCGTCGTCAAGTACCTTCCGAACGGTGACACCGCCTGGGTGCGAACGTACAACAATCCGGACAACGGCGATGATATAATTTCAGGAATAGCCGCTGATGCATCCAGCAATGTCTATGTCACCGGCTTTAGTTTGCGTCCCAACTCCTTATATGAGTTCGTTACCATCAAGTATCTTCCGAACGGAGATACGGATTGGATGCGTTTCTATCAGACCCCTGACAGTCTGCCGGGCTATGTCGACGCAATTACCATGGATGGCGCCGGCAATGTGTATGTAGCAGGGCGTTTTGGGTACGAGTCCATTCCGGACGGTCGAACGACAATTGTAGTGATCGAGTACAATGCAGCGGGCGACGTCGTGAACACTTGGACGCGCTATGAGGATCGGCTGATATATATCTACAAAGTCTGTGTGGACAACGCTGGAGATGTTGTGGTGGCCGGGGATGCATATAACGGGGCAACTGCGTATGACTTCTTCACCATGAAGTTCGGCGCTTCAGGTGAGTTCCTCTGGGAACGCGACTTTGACTGCGGATCGTCACGTGACAATGTACGCGACATCGCAGTACCGATGCATCAGATAATATCTATGTCTCGGGATGTCCGCAGGAAATCCGGTTGGTTTGCACATCTTCATCCTAAAATACTATCCAGACGGAACTCCCGTCTGGACTCGCCAGTACGTTTCGTCGGGGAGCACCCAAGAATCCGTCAGGGACATGGTGTTGGATGAAGCCGGCAGCGTCTATGTAGCGGGTTCAAGCGACAGCGATATGCTGGCGTTCAAGTACGATTCCGACGGGAACGAAATCTGGACGAATCGTCACCTCGCACCAAATGGACCATCGAGTTGTGCGGTAGGAATTGCGTTGGATCAGGCGAACAATGTAATCGTCACCGGTTACGGCGGCAGCAATATGAGTTTCGTTACAGTCAAGTATTCCCAGGCATGCGACGTGCGGTGACGCCGACGGCAGCGGCAGCGTTGATATATCGGATGCGGTCTATTTGATCTCTTACATCTTTTCCGGTGGTCCGGCGCCAAACCCGATGCTGGCTGGTGATGGTGATACGAGCTGGTCAGTCGATATTTCCGACGTCGTGTTCCTGATCACATACATCTTTGGAAGTGGTTCTGCTCCCTGCTCGGGAAGCTGATAAAATTCGATATTCGCCAATAGCTTCAAGGGTCGGATGTGACAACACTCCGACCCTTCTTTATGAGCGGCCGTATTCCCCGGTGGTAGGCTCTGTATAAATTGCCAAAACAAAGCCGCCGGCAGAAACGCCGGCGGCTGGTTAAGTTTCGATAAGGCAGACCCATGCTATTTGGGTACGTCTGAACCTTTGAATACGCGTGAACCGGAGGGCGTAAACGTAACGAGATATTCAGTCCCTACCAGCAATCGGAAGTCGACGTCAACGCGCGCCTGCGAACAGGAGACGTCCCATGAATCGATTTTACCGTCATCGTTGGTGTCGTTTCCACCGCATTCGCAGGTATTCCAACCGGCTAGATCGAGAACGCATGTGCCCGCGACGACGTCCCCCAATTCCGTTCCCCAGTCAGTGAGGAAAATGGATTGCGTCAGACTGGCGCCACAGTTGCAGCCGTAGGAATCCGGATCATCGAACAAAGAATACAGCATCGGACTATGAATTATCTGCTCATAAAGGCATTGAGTTCGAGACGTGCCGAATGCCGCGGTAGCCGGAGCACTATGGCCGGTGCACCCGAAATACTCGATGCCCGACGCACGATAGTCGCCCGCCTGTTCGATCTGTGCTGAATTGAATATGATCTGGAAGAAATCAAAATCCGAGTTGGAGGAGCCCCTGACGCCGGCCGCATCCATAATCAATTGCTTCTGCCCCCCCTCATAGCACTCGTCGGCGTAGAGAGTGGGTTTGCGCAATCCCACCTGCGGCAGGTTCAATACAAAATGCACCTCGTAACTTCCACTGTTATCCGTGTTGACGTAAACCTCGCCGGTCATTTTCGGATCAGGTTTGAGTAGTAGATCGCGAGGCGCGGTGATCGCGCCGTCGGCAGAAACCGTAATCGAAAATGAATCGGGCTTGTAGTCTTCGTGTGATGCGATTACCCACCAGCTTCCCAGCGGCAAAGTAATGTTATATGGGCCATCGAAAGCCGACGAGTTGGCCGACCGATGTTGACCGCCGATCTCGTTGGCGTTGATATCGACAGTGCCCTTGAAATAAGCCGGACTAACGCCGTGGTGTACGAGAATGTCATTGAGAACTTTGCCCGACAATCCGCCTGATTGCCTTTCCATCACGATATCAACCGAAACAGTCTTGTCCTTCTCAACGGTTACGGCCACTGACTTGCCGTTGTAGCCGGTCTTGCTGGCTTGCAGTGTTCGCTCGCCGGTACCGATGTTGGTGAATCGAACGAAACCGCTGGCATCAGTAGTTAACTCATGAGCGGGATTCATCGGGTTGTTGTCGTCTCCGATAACGGTCACCACCACTCCTTCAATTGCATGGCCGGTCTGCTTATCACCGACATTTGCTTCAATATTTCCGAATTCGGTGTATTCCTTCCAGACTTTGAAGCTGGTGCGGAAGAAACTCCGCTCGAATCCCAACGCCGCGCGAAAACCCTGTGACACGCTGTTGAAGGCGACTGCGGCTTTCAACGGCAGCGCCACCCATTTGCCGAGACCGAGCAGCGCTTGTTGAGTCAGCGCAATTCCCGTTATGGAATAGAACGCCTCCCGATAATCCGCTGATGAGATGAGACGTGTGAAGAACAGTTTTATTACCCAGTAGCTTGCTCCCCAGGGGTCGTTATTGTTGATATACTGATCGAGTCGGGCGGCATTGTTTAGCTCAGTGTAGAAAAAGGAAAACAGTGACAAATCGTTTCGAACCAGCGGCGCAATACGATCACCCGCCAGGGGGACCGCGATGTTTGTCACAACTCCCAAGGTATGACGCCCAAGTTCGAAAATGATCGTGGCCAATCCGGCTACGTGAGCCCAGTTTCGTTCTTGCATGGAAAGGTCATGCCATTTGTTTGACTCCAGGAACAGAAACCCATAGCCATAGATGTTAATGCGACTGGTATCACCTCCCGGAGTGACGTGCATGGTGAAGTCCCGTTTTGATGGCGGCCACGGTGTGCCGGAATTCTTAATCAGGTCGAGAAAATCCCCGCTCGGGAAGATCATAAAGCTGTCGGTCGGTGTCGTGCAGAACGCCCAGCGGCAGAGAGAATTCCAGATCCGGAATTTGTCACTGCCTTCGTAGGTCAGCTTCAGTCCTCCTCGTTCAATAATTGGCTCGATTTCGGGTGGCGTTTCCAACGCGGTGTTCAGTTTGTTTGTCGCGATCGGGATCTCGATACCGAGCAGTTTCGATAATTGGGATGGATAGGTCTCGACGTACGCCAGAATGGTCCGGCTGACCAGGGAATCAAGCTGGGAATCTTCAAGGTTCAGGCCCCGAGGATCAGACTGCATTTTCGAGTCGAGATAGGTTTCGAGGTTCTGGAACTCCGGCAGGACATCAATCTGGCTCAGTACGCCGGCTGCTTCTATGGGATCAGCAATGCAAACAAAGGGGTGCAGGAATACGATTGCCTGCGCCGTCGAATGAACATTCATCTCCAAAGCCGATTTGTTTGCAGGATCCGAAACGATCTTCATGAGCAGGACTTTGTCGTTCGCATCGGCAGCCATCACCAACCCCGGCGTGTTGGTGTTGCCCTTGACCGTGAAGCCGCCAGCCGTGTCAGCACTCGACACGTTGGCGCCATGCGTAATAGTGACCTGATCAAGTGGAATGCCGGATAATATAGTCGTGTCGAGTCGCCCGGACATTTCGACGACACTTGGCGGTGGATTTGTGCCCTTGTCTTTTTTAGAACACTGCAGCAAGATCGCTGCGACGGCCACAACGGCGATAAGCAGCGCCGTGACTATGCGACTTGACATAACTCTGCTCCTTTGTGAAGGAATTCACTAGCTTTCAAAAATAATGTATGCTGTGGCCTCCATCTTGTCAAGCAAGTCCTCGCAGTTGGTTTGCAGAAAGCCAAAAAGAAGCCGCCGATATGTCAGGATCGGCGGCTGGTCGTACTTGCGCTTTTGCGTCTGAAAATGCTTTTGTCTATTTGGGCGGGTCCACCAGGGATTTGTCGCTGTTTCCAGTCAGAGAGGGAGAACCGTTTGGCCGGAAAGTGACCAGGTAGTCGCTCCCCACCAGCAATCGAAATTCCATTTCGACCATGACTTGACTGCAACCGACATCCCAATGGTCAACTACGCCGTCGCCGTTGGTGTCGTTACCCGAACATTCGCAAGTGGTGGAGCCAGGGAGGTTGACGACGAATCTGCCGGCGACGATGTCTCCCAGTTCGGTACCCCATTCAGTGATAGTGACCGTCTGGTCAAAACCGACGCCGCAATTGCAGCCATAATCATTGGGACCGTCCATAATCTGGTAACTCATCGGGAATGAGTATGCCTGATAGTAAAGACAATGTGCGCGAGTTGTCCCGAAGACGATCATCGCTGGTGAGTTGAAGCCGGTGCAACCGAAATAGTCAGAGCCGCCGACATGAAAATCACCGGACTCGGTGATCAGGGCGCTGTTGAGATCGAGTTCGAGCCAATCATAATCGTTGCCGGAATATCCTCGCATGCCAATTCCGCCCATATAATTCTGCGGCTGGCCGCCATGAATACATGGATTGGTATACAGTTGCGGTTTGGTCAGACCGACTTGAGGAAAATCCATCTCGAAATTGATCTCGTACCCCGGCTGATTGTCGGTGTTGATGGAGACTGAGCCCGTCATCTTGGGATCCGGTTTAAGCACCAGATCACGCGGCGGCGCCGCGCTACCACTGCCGGACACGCTGATACTCACGGAATCAGACTTGTAGTCGGCATGCGTGGCAACGACCCACCAGTTGCCGGGCGTCAAACTGAGCGAGTAGACGCCTTCAATGGCGTGTGTTCCCAGGGTTTGGTTCTGGCCGCCAATTTCCTGAGCCGTTATGTCAACTGTGCCCCGGAAATTGGCCGGGCTCACACTGTTGTTGACGAAGATCTCATTCAAGACTCTTCCGCTCAAACCGGCAGCCGCGGCTTCCAATTGAATATTTGCGGTTACGGTCTGATCCTTGACCACAGTGACGGTAGCCGTATTCGTCGTAAACCCCGATTTGGATGCGGTCAATTCCTTTGAGCCCACCCCGATATTGTCGAAGCGATAATGTCCCTGGGCATCGGTCGTCACCTGATGCGCGGGATTGAGTGGGTTGTTCTCATCTCCTGCCAGTGTCACTGTGGCGCCTGAGATTCCAGTGCCGCTGTTCTTGGCGGCAACCTGTCCGCTGATTGAACCGTAGTCCTCCCATTCGCGCCAGACCTTGAAGTATGTCGCGAAGTAGGCGTTGCGTAACGCCAACACGGCTTTGAACACGGATGTCAAATTGTTGGTCGTTATCACTACCTTGGCCGGCACGTTCAGTATCGCGCCAATTTTGCCTAGCATTCCCTCGGTGATCTGTAACCCGGTAGCTTGACACAGGAACGCGCGATAATCTGCCGAGTTGACAAACTGGCTCATGATCTGTTTGGTGAGCCACCAGGAAGCGCCGATCGGGTTGTCGGCTTTGATGTATTCTTCAAGGCGTTGTACGATGCGGGCATTGTCTGTGATAAAACCCCAGCCGGTGCGGCCCCAGAGCTTGGCGATTTTTTCATTTCCGAACACGCGCGGCGTATTGCAGAGGGCGGAAACCACGGAAGTGAACAGCTCCATCGTGACCGTGGTGATACCACCGGCGTGTACACAATTCTTTTCGGCATGCGACAGACTGTCCCAGGCATTCGCCGGGTTGCCCCAAAATCCATAGCCGTAAATCTCCACCCATGAGGTGTCTTGTCCGGCGGTGACCTCCATATCAAACTTGCGCTCGGATGGCGGAAACGGCCGATCCTGCCTGATCCAATCGAGCAGGTCACCGTTCGGAAACACGAAGAAAGAATCATCCGGCGTGCAGGCATAACACCAGCGTCCATAGCTGTTCGTAATCTTGTAAGTATTTCCGCTCACCCATGTCAATTGCAGTCCGCTCTTCGTATAGCTGGGATCAATCTCGGGTGGACTGGTCGCAAGTTTGGCGCGACCGGTGGATATCGCTCCCGTGACGGCATCGATTCGTTTGCTGACTTCCTGAGGATAGGAGTTATAATAAGCGAGCACCAACCGGCTGAGACCGGAATCAATCTCGGCATCCTCGCTTCCCAGCGCCTTCGGATCTGCGGCCAATTTACCCGCCAATAAATCCTCGAACTCCGTCAGTTCGGGCAGTGTCTCAATTCGTTGAACGATCTCTCCTGCGTGCGCCGGGTCTGTGTTGCATATGTATGGATCGAGAAACGCCATCGAAATGGCCGTGGAGTGCACATCTAGGCCGAGAGCCGTATTCGCTGTCGGATCAGGACAGACGCTCATCAGCATCGGAATCATGTCCTGATCGTAGGCCATGGCAACGCCAACGACGTGCGTATTGCCGGTGATCCTGAATCTGCCGGACGTATCCGGCGAAGTCTCATTGCTGCCGAAACCTACAGTAATGTCACTTAGCGCCACTGTTGACAAATTCGGAAACGAAAGCGTTCCGCTCATTTGGACGGTAGACGGTGTCGGCGTGGTGCCTTTGTCTTTCCCGGAGCAATGGATGATCTGTGTCGCCGTCAGCGCGACCACAAGAATCAAACCAAGCGCTTTTGATCTTTGCATCATATGCCTTCCTTTATGCCGGTGTCGATCGCTCGGATCGAGCAAATTGGGAGCGTCCCCCAATAGGTCGTGAACAAAAAGTATCCCAATATTATGTCGGCAAATGCGCGGTCTCGCTCGAGGCAGCAGGGGATGGCGGCAGGCAAAACAAGAAAATCGTTGGCTATTAAGGTCTAAATCGTGTAATATAGTGGCATGATCAGCCCGGAAGTGATGGATTATATCAACAATGATCCTCGTTACTGCAATATCGCCCTGCGATTTGCGCACATCGAATTTCCCGGGCATGAGCTGCCAAGAAGCTATACAGCGCCGTATTCCACGCCGATTTTGAGTTCTACTCGCATTTCAGTGGCCGCTTCGACTGCCAGTATCAGAAATCTCCGCAGGAATTTCTGCAGGGAATGCTGGAAGGTTTTGGCGGTCACTGTATCGAGAAGAACATGGCGCTCAAGTATCTCTGTTCAGGGAGGCCGGTTTTGAAAATGTGGACTGCGTTTTTGGCGGCTCGATTCGCGGTTCCAATCGACCCTTTGACTCGCGCAAGGCGGATGAAATCGGAATCGGTTCCTGGGTTTCCGGATTTGCCCTGCCACAGATTCTGCACTGTTCCATGCTTGCTCACGGTCGAAGGCAAGGAGTACATCTTCGATCCCAACAACGGCCGCATGGGTCCGATCATCACCAGCCCCGAAGAGACCGAAGCAGCTGCTGCGCGACGAGGACAAGGGCTACTACGAAATGTACAACGGCAAGATGTACTATCAGCGGGTACCGCATCGCTATCATGAAAGCATATTAAGCTGTAACAAGGGCGATGACGTATTTGGATTGATGATGGCGGAACGGCTCGGCGTTATGGCGCAGCGCCAATTTCGATATTATCGTGACGACAATTGACAACGGCGAAGACGCCATGTGTCGTTGGAGCACTACGCCGTATCTGCGCGATGTCATCATCGTCGGCGAGGATTTCCGTTTCCTTGAGGGACAGGAGGACATCGCTGCCGATTGACCAGAAACTCGCGCTCTACCTGCAGGAAGCGCGCCGCCGCATCAATGAGACTTGGCCAGCGCGCCGACGGCTTTACCCGATATCTGGCCGTTCGCATTTTCAGCCGCAACTGGTGGGACATGTCACGCATGTCAATGTGGGCCCACGAAACACTTTCCTGATTTCCACAATTCTGATCGGCCTATCTAAAGGGGAGTCGCGACTAAAGTCGCTCCTACAAATCTGCAGGTCCGTAGATCCTCTTATATGTAGGAGCGACTTTAGTCGCGACCGTTAAGCAAACGACTCCCAAGTTACAGGGTATTGAGTGCCTGTTCCCGCCTACACTTCCGGCGGATTGGCTCCGTAGTTCACCCATTCCTCTTTGGACGGCCCATACACTCCCGGAACCGGCAACCCTGCCGAACGCATCAGCACGGTCAGTTGTCCGCGATGGTGAACTTCATGGCTGAGCAGAATTCCCAGAGTCAACCCGCGCAGCCACTTCTCGCCATACAGGTCGTCAATCTGAGTGAGCGTTTCATCTTTCCAGTCTGCCCTGCACCTGTTCCAGAAGCTGCTGTGCCGATCTGTCATATATCTTCTGAATTTCGGCGGCTGAGGTCGGAATCGGATCCTTGTCGGTCGGGCCATCGACTTTGAGGCCCGTGTGACTGGCCATCTCGGGAATCGAAGCAGCAGATGTGCCACACCACTCTGCCGATGGTGCGATGGTCTTTGTGCACGGCGTGTTTCAGCGATGCGTCGGTCAGCGCCCCGAGCAGTTTGCGAGTGCCGTCCGATTCGTTTTTCCAGCCGTGGACAAAGTCCCGGACGGTTCGGTAAACCAGGTAGGTTTCTGCCATAGTTTGCTCCTTAATGCTTCAGGTATTATCCAGTCATTGTTTATGGATACGGTAATCCACTGCGGTGGTTCCGTCAATCACATTTGGTCGATTCGCAGTTTGCGTATCTAATACGTTCGAGGTGGAGCGAATTCTTGACCGGTTCGCGGTTCATTTCTGTTGCGTCGAGAGGGCATCTTTTTATATTCCGTCCGGAGAGTTGGCTGAGCGGTCGAAAGCGGCGGTCTTGAAAACCGTTGTCCCTTTACGGGGACCGGGGGTTCGAATCCCTCACTCTCCGCCAGTTAATAGAAAATGTGGGCTCGCCCGCCACGCGGGTTCGCAGGCCGTCTTTCGGGGGAATTTCAATTCGCTGCATCTTCCAATGCACAGTTCGGTGATCTAGCTATGATGTACAAAAAGCCCAAACGCCTGAAACAAAGGGATACTGTGGCAATTGTGTCTCCTTCCTGGGGAGGTCCGAGCGTGCATCCGCACGTGTACGAAAACGGCCTCAAGGTCTTGCGGGAATGGGATCTGAAGATAAAGGAGTTTCCTACTGCGAGAATGGACGCTGACTTCCTGAGGGTAAATCCGGCAGTGCGTGCTCGTGACATTAACGATGCGTTTGCCAACCCTGAAGTTAAGGCAGTATTCGCCTCCATCGGTGGCGACGATTCCGTGCGAATATTGCCATTCGTAGATGGAAAGATTATCGCGAACAATCCGAAAATCCTGATGGGCTATTCCGATACTTCCACGCTCCACGTATTGTGCGGCTTGAAGGGACTGGTAAGTTTCTATGGCCCCTCCATCATGGCAGGTTTTTCGCAGATGGAGAGTCTACCGCAGAGGTTCAAGTCGCATGTCCGGGAAATTCTCTTCGAGCCAAAGGAAAGTTATGAGTACCGAGCATATAGTGAGTATTGCGACGGCTATCCCGAGTGGGCGAACGCGGAGAATCTTGGAAAGGTGAATCTGCTGAAAGCAAATGACGGTTGGCATTGGCTGCAGGGCGCAACAACGGTACGGGGCGAATTATTCGGCGGTTGCATAGAGGTTTTGGAAATGATGAAGACAACAGACTTTTGGCCAGCGCCGGATTTTTGGAACGGGAAAGTATTCTTCCTCGAAACTTCCGAAGGAAAACCGTCAATCCATTACGTTGAACAGGTGCTGAGAGATTATGGCCGTCACGGCGTATTCGACCGGATAAACGGATTCATCTTCTCTCGCGCCAGAGACTACTCCAATGAAGAAAAGACCGAATTGGAGGTGAACATCGTTTCCATCGTCGCTAACGAATTCGGCAAGCCCGACTTACCTATCGTTGCAAACTTTGATATTGGCCACACTGACCCCCAACTCGTTCTCCCACTCGGAATCAAAGCGGAGATTGACTGCCCCAATAAGAGGGTGCGGCTGGTAGAGTCCTGGCTACGTTAAGGAAACCCGCCTCAATGGGGAAGATCGAAGTCATTACAACCGCGCATCCGAGCGTCAGGACTGTTCTCGGTCCAAATGCGTCACTTAATCTTCCCGCGGCAGAATCGGCACTTCTAGTGCGTCCTGCGGTATCTGGCCGGTCAAGCTTTTGAGGAAAGCAACAATCAAGCCGGCTTGGCTTTCATCCAGCGTCACTCCCAATTGAACTTGCGCCATAATCTTCACGGCGTTACTCAGACTATCCACAGAGCCGTCATGAAAATAGGGCGACGTCATGGCGACGTTCCGAAGCACTGGAATCTTGAAGACAAACATATCTGCGTCGCTGCGTGTGACGACGAATCGTCCGGAGTCTATTTCCGGGCTGTGCGTCAAATTCCAATAGGGCTGTTTGATCCCGAATTTCTCATACATTTCGCCGCCGACATAAGGACCGTTGTGGCAGCGCGCACAGCCGACACCCATAAACATCGCCAGCCCGGCCTTCTGAGCAGCATCCAGCTTCGTAGTATCACCATTCAGATAATCATCGAACGGCGATGGTGTTACCAGAGTTCGCTCCCACGCGCCGATGGCTTTGGCAAAATTGTCTGCGGTGACCGGCTCCTTGTCGTTAGGGAACGCTTCCGCGAACAATGTTTGATAGCCGGGAACACTGCGCAGGAATTTCTCCGCATCAGCGTATGACGCCAGCCCGTAGGACGGCGGTCCGACCAGCGCCTGTTTTGCCTGATCCTCAACTGAGGTGCGATTTCCGATCCAGTGTTCCGAGATTTGCGCGGCAGCATTGAACACCGTTGGTGCGTTTCTGGGATTGGTCTTGTAGTGATTGCCGATGGCTTTTTTCAATCCGTCGGTTCCGTAGAGCGCTATTTTGTGACATTTGGAACAGCTCACAGTTCGATCAACCGAGATTCTCGTTTCGTAGAACAGCGTCTTGCCGAGTTTCGCCTTCTCCGGCGTGACAGTGTTCTCCTTGGAATCCATAACCTTCGGCAGGGGAGCAAAGTAGGTTCTCGCTTGCTCCATCAATGTCTGTCCCAAGAGCGGCGTCAAGCCGGCCGCGGATGCCGCAATTGCCAGCACCAGTATTCTGACCGATGCCTTCCATCCTCGATTCATTGTCACCACCCTTTCTTTGAGAATTACTTCTTTATATCCCAATCACTCGCTTGATTCAATAACTCTATTTGCGGCCGGCTCAATTTCAGGTCGGCTGCCGCGATGAGTGCGTCCAATTGTTCGAGACTTGTGGCGCTCGCAATCGGCGCCGTGATGCTCGGCCGCGCCATCAGCCAAGCCAACGCCACACTTGCTGAAGTTGATTCCTGTTCCTTTGCGACCGCGTCAAGCGCCTGCAAGATTCGGTAACCTCTGTCGTTGAGATATTTTGAGACACGGTTACCACGTGCGCTCTTCGACAAATCCCCCTCAGAGCGATACTTGCCCGTCAGAAATCCACTCGCCAACGAGAAATAGGAAATCACGCCCAACGCGTTTTCGGTGCATTCCGCCTCCAACTTGGACTCAAATTCCTCCCGGTCGTACAGATTGTACATCGGCTGCAAACTTACGAATGATGCGTGCCCCGACTGCTGGCTGATTTGCAGTGCCGTATGCAAACGATCAGCCGCATAATTCGATGCGCCAACTGCCCTGACTTTCCCCTGTTCAATCAGTCGAGTAAATGCTTGAAGAGTCTCCTCAAGCGGCGTATCGTGATCGTCACGGTGTGCCTGATACAGGTCAATGTAATCCGTCTGCAAACGGCGCAGTGAATCCTCGACCGCCTGCATTATGTATGACCGCGTCAGACCTTTCTTCCCCGGTCCCATTTCCATACCCACCTTGGTGGCAATAACGACTTTCTCCCGATTGCCTGTCTGCTTCTGCCACTTGCCGATAACCAGTTCGGATTCGCCACCACTGTTGCCTTGTTTCCATCGCGAATAAACATCCGCGGTATCGATCAGATTGAAACCGGAGGAAACGAATTTGCTCAACAGCTTGAACGAGGTGGACTCGTCGGCAGTCCAGCCGAATACGTTGCCTCCCAACGCCAGTGGCGCCACCTCCGGACCCGATCTGCCAAGTCTGCGATAGATTATTGCCATCAGTTCTCCCGTTCTCAGGTGATCCGCGAGCGCTGCTCAATACTTGGTTGACGCGATGTGCTGCGCGACTGTTTGAACAACCTGTGTCTTTCGCCAAAGATCGCCACTATATCCTTGACACGCCAGGCAATTATTTCTGATATTCGTCATAAGGGAGAACTTGATTTCGTGCTCAAAGTATGACTCAGACAGTTGTTCCCGACAATCTCGCCGCTCTGGCCACAGCTTGCATCCGCGACGAGTTTAATTCCTACACCGCCCAATTTCGCGAAATTACCCGCCGCGCCCGCACCCGTTTTGAACAAAGAGACTGGAATGCTCTTCAGACGGATGTCCGCGCGCGACTCGGCCTGTATGAACGGAAGTTGTCCGAAGTCGCCGCCAAACTTAGACCGCTTCTGAACGACCACCTGCTTGACCGCCGGGTTTGGGTGATGATGAAAGAGCAGTTTCCGGCGCTGTTTGCGGATCGACACGACCTTGATCTTGCGGAGACATTTTTCAATTCCGTAACGCGCAAAGTCTTTTTCACCGTCGGCCTCGATCGCGAGATCGAGTTCTTTCGCGTCGAGGGGCGCCATCCGCAACCGATTGAGGAATCTCCGATTCTAAAGCGCTACGCCAAGACGAATGAGACGGAACATCTGATTCGCAAAATTCTGGACGATCATCTTTTTACCTGCAACTACGAAGATGCCGATCGCGACGCCGCGCTCGTGGCCAAGGAAATCGATCTCTATCTTTGGCCGTTGGTCGGCTATCAGGATTACGATGCGATCGATATCGTCAACTCGCTGTTCTACCGCAACAAGGTCGCTTACATCGTGGGACGTATCGTTGCCGGATGGCATACGGTGCCGCTGATCATGCCTCTTTACAACGGCGAGCGGGGCATCTATGTCGATACGGTGCTGCTGCGTGAATCGGAAGCCAGCATCGTCTTCAGCTTCGCGCACTCATACTTTCAAGTCGACGTCGATCGACACGATGAATTGATCGATTTCCTGAAATCGATCCTGCCCGAAAAGCACATTGCCGAGTTGTACATCTCAATCGGATACGCCAAGCACGGCAAGACCGAGTTCTATCGCGACCTGCATCGGCACGTTCATATTTCCAAGGAGCAGTTCATCATCGCTCCCGGGCGGGAAGGCGCGGTCATGATCGCTTTCACCATGCAGCATTACGACTACGTCCTCAAGATCATCAAGGACATGCCCTGTTTCTTGCGCACGCCCGACGAAACGCCCAAGACCATCAGCCACGCCGAGGTCAAGTATCGCTACGAGTTTGTCGCCCACCGTGACCGCGTCGGCCGCATGGTAGATACACAGGAATTCGAAAACTTGCGCTTCAAACGCTTTCGCTTTTCCGACCAGCTCATGGAGGAATTCACAGCGGCTGCCAGGGACACGATCGATGAAGTCGGCGAATACATTGTCATTCGCCACCTCTATGTCCAGCGCCGGGTCACGCCGCTGTTGATGTACCTGCAGCAGGAGCGGGAGCCCGAAAAAGTCCGGCGCGTGCTGATCGATTTCGGCTACTTCCTCAAGGATCTGGCCGCGGCAGGAATCTTCCCCAGCGACTTGTTCAATATTTGGAATTACGGCGTGACTCGTCGCGGACGCGTCGTGCTGTACGACTACGACGACGTCCTGCCATTGGAGCGGATCAATTTCCGTATCAAGCCGCTGCCGCAGGACGAATTCGAGGAAATGGAGCCCGAGTCCGACTGGATCGTCGCGATGCCGGATGACTACTTCCTCGATGAAATGGAGCGCTACTCCGGCCTGCCGCCGGCATTGCGCGCCGCCTTCAAATCAGTCCACGGCGATCTCTACACGCTTGAATTCTGGCGAGACATGCAGCGCTGTGTCGAAGAGGGCGAAATCGTTGACATTACGCCGTATGAGCGAACAAAGAGCTTTCGGCAGCATTTTCATCAGTAAATTTAGTCAGCACATTGATTCTAGACAGCATTGGGTGAGACGGAAATCCGAAGAAGGATAGAAGCTATTCCTCCCACCTCGCCACCGTCACATTCCCGGCAAAGTCGCACACACCTATCGCGACGGTGAATCTGGTAAACCCTGTCACGTCTACCGTCCATCTCCGGTCGCCCGATGGCGTCGGTATCACGCGCGAGTAAATGTCCCCCCGTTTGAGAGCGCAGTAAGGGTTTCGTTGAAAGATCGTTTCGCTGGTCACGATCGCCAATGAGTCGCCTTCGCGCGTAATCGTGACAATCGGCGCGGTCGAGTCGGCGTCATATCCTGTCACGGCCCGCGCCGCTTCCAGCGATGTGGCAAACTTGAAAGGTACCTGATACTGCGCGGACAAACTCACGAGGTCGTTGTACCATCCCTGTTGGAAAAATGTCGTCAACGGATTTGAGGTGTGGCCGTACACCGACACATAAACATTCTCACCACGCGCCGCCCGAGCGAACACCTCTTGCAGTTGATGAGTCGGCAGTCCTGATTCGGGATCGTTGGGGTCAGTGTAGTTGCTGTGAAGAATCGTCCGTCTCAGATTACCCGACGACTGATAGTCAAACCGGTTTGGATGATAGGAGACCCATCCTTGAGGCGCGCGCCGCCAATCATAATAGTCCCAAAAAATGTTGTACGAGGGTTGATCCCAGCCGTGCGGCGACAGGTTGCTGAAATCAAACGGAACCACTTCATCCAGCCAGTTAGAAAAATCATTGTTTTCCCACACCCATCCCGAACGAAACGTCGACGGGAAAAAATTTTTGTCAATCAGCCAATGATCCAGCGCCTTTTCGGCGGCGCCGATATCCGGGCCGTCCCAGTACATTGTGCCGTTGAACGTGATGATCTGGCTCCAGTAATAATGCAATGTGTCCCAACTGGCTTGCACCCAGGCCGAATTGTGAAAGTGCCAGCCCAATTCATCCCCAAATGTCGCAATGGCCGGATGGAATTTCTCCATCGGCGTGTAAATACCGTTGCAGTCGAGTTTGTCGCTGTGACAGAAATACTCGCCCGTTTCCAGAAAGAACGAGAACTTGATGTGTCCACCATACGAATCCGTGAGACTATTCCTGTATGCCGGATCCATGACCTGGCTCACGTAGGCAGAAGCTCCGGTGCTGTCGAAATTGCTGAGGTAGACTCCCAGCAGATGCTCGGTCGGCCCGGTCGTTAGAATTGGTTCCGTGTCCATAGCGGTGACCACATAGACAGCTCCCCGGTAACATCGAGCGCAGGGCGGCGGGCCGTTTACGAAAATGTAATTGATGAGGTAGACGACATCACTGATATCCGGGGCTCCGTCGCAATTGACATCGCCATTGGAGACAAAGGGCCGAGGCGCCGCGCCGCCGGAAAAAATATAACTGATCAGGTAGACGGCATCCGAAATATTGATGTCGCCCGAACCGTCAGCGTCGCCGTGCTGACTCAACTTGAGCATCGACGATATGGCTGCCCGAAACAATTCTTTTGTCGAGTCTCCGACAATGTCCGCAAGATAGAAAACCTTACCCCCGTACGACCGGAAAGTATAGCTGCAGATACTGCTGTCTTCCCAACGGATGATGTCGCAAATCCTTTTTGCCGGATTCGCCAGGTACGGGCGCAGTCCGACCGGTACGCTCCCCAGAGGATCGCCGCCCCAATACGGCAGACAATAGGGGTTGTCTGTCCCGACAATAGCACGTCCATTCAGTGCTTCGCCGAAGGTGTTGAAGCCCACGACATCGGCGATTGCCGTCAAATCATCCGATCGTGCCAACGACCGAGGCGCATCCCCGGTCATCGCTACCTTTCCTCCAAACTGCAGGTAGCTGCGTAACTCGCCTACGTGGCTGCTGTCCCAGATATCTCCGTCCAGAACGACCAGATCATAGTCAGTCAGCGTTGGATATCCCGGATTAAGACTGATCGAGAGATTCAGCGTCGCCAGCAATTCGCCCAGCGTCGTTGCCCCCAGGCCCGATGAGTTGTTTCCGGTGAGCAAAAGTGCATTTTTGGAGACCCCGGTTGCCGCGGACGGCAACGAGATCAACAGGCCAATGATCGGATACAGTAATAGCCGTTTTCTCATCTGAATTCTCATATCGTCAGCCCCAGAGAGGTTCCTTGGTAGACATCCAAATATAATCCATTTCGGTGAAAAAGCAACCTGAAATGCTCTATGTTCCGGCTCAATGCCGACCGGCCGAGATCGGGCAGAGGAGTATCCCCGGGCACTCACTAACCCAGCTATTTTTGGTTGTGCAGTAGTTGGCCGTCGCTTATGATGGCTGTAGAACTTACCCAAGGAGTTTGCATGCCCGCCGATTTCAAAGAATTGCCCGTTTGTGACATCACCGATAACCCATTCAAACTGATCGCGGATGACTGGATGCTGGTCACCGCCGGTAATCTCAACGATTTCAACACTATGACTGCGTCCTGGGGGGCGCTCGGCGAACTCTGGAACAAGAAAGTGGCCTTCTGCTTTGTTCGCCCGACGCGACACACATACCAATTCATCGACAGGGCCGAACTGTTCACGCTCACGTTTTTTGAGGAGCGTGACCGTAATATACTCGATTACTGCGGCAACAAATCAGGCCGCGACGTTAACAAGGTCGAAAAGACAGGTCTCAAGCCGATCGACTGGGAAGGTAAGGCCGTGTATTTCGAACAAGCGCGTTTGGTTCTCGTTTGCCGGAAGGTCTACTCGCAGGACATCGACCCCCATCTCTTTCTCGATCCGGTGATACACAAAGCGTATCCCAAAAAAGACTATCACCGAATGTTCATCGGCGAGATTGTGCGCTGTTTGGCTAAGCAATAGTCTTCGACCACGGGGGTTTCTCAGCATCCCGTTTCGACAATACTTCGTCTTTGAGAGCCTCTTGGCTCTAAACAGGATAAATCGTATCCTAGTATTGATATAGGCCGCACTTTTTCGGGGTCCGAAGCGTTTTTTTGTTGGATTTCAGACCTGTTTTCATATATTAGTCATTGATATACTTGCAACTGTGCCATCGAGTAGAATGAAAATTGTGTATAACCCATCCCCGCGTGGAACTGCCACAAGTTCCTTCACCACCCAAACACATTGGAGGTACCTTTGAGAAAGCTTGTCATTGTCGCCCTCACGTTGCTATTCGTGATTGGTGCCGGCAATTCTGTCATTGCCGGACAACTGATCAAGCTGAGTGATGCGACCAATGGAATTCAACTGATGGAGCGAGACCAGAATGGCCTTACTCTGAAAGTTTCCGTTGGTTCGCTTGAGGTTTCGCCGGTCAACACCAAGGCTGGCGCCTTTACGATGCTTACCGCCCAGGGAATAGACCGTTCGGGCAGAGTCGGCGAACCGAGCGTTCCTATCGTCGACCAGCTCATGGCTATCCCACTCGGCTGCGACCTTACAGCAGAGGTTCTATCCAGCGACATTCAGGAAATCTCTCTGGCAGATTACGGTGTTTATAACCGGATCATGCCGGTTCAACCGTCTTTGAGCAAGTCTCAAAATCCGGACGATGTTCCGTTTGAGTACAATCAGGACGTGTATAATCGCACTGGCTACTATCAGATTTCAAAGGCGTCCGCCGAAGTCGCGGGTATTATGCGCGGCCTTCGAGTTGGCAGAGTATCAGTGGCGCCGGTTGAATATGACGCCGCGCAGAATAAGATCAGAGTATGCAAAGAGATGACGGTTCGGGTGAGTTTCGAGCATCCCGACTGGTCGGCTACCAACGAGCTCTACACCTCGACCTACTCTCCGGCATTCGAGCCGCTTTATCAGATGCTGATGAATTCGGATGCATCCACATTCGGACTTCGTGACGACCTCACCCGCTATCCGATGACGATGGTCATCGTGTCGGCGAGAATGTTCGAAGCCCAATTGCAGCCCTTTATCGCCTGGAAGGTCAAGAAGGGTTTCAAAGTTATCGTGGGCTATACCGATGTCGTCGGCACTACGAACACGGCCATTAAGACTTACCTTCAGGGACTGTACAACTCTGAGAATCCGAAGCCGTCGTTTGTTCTTTTGGTAGGTGACTCGCCGCAGATTCCGCCGTTCGCAGGCGGCGCCGGTTCGCACGTAACTGACATGCGGTTTGTCGAATACACCGGTGACAATATTCCGGAAGTCTATATCGGCCGCTTCTCCGCGCAAACAACCGGACAATTGCAGCCGCAAATTGATAAGACTCTCGAGTACGAGCAGTACACTATGCCCGATCCGTCATACCTGGCCAACTGCACGCTTATTGCCGGTGCCGACGCCAGCTACGCGGCTACCTATGGCAATGGACAGATCAACTACGGCACGAATCTGTATTTCAACGTTGCGCACGACATCAACTCCAACGTTTGGCTCTATCCGGCCTCGGGTGGTTCGGTTGAGTCCGCCATTATCGCGACCTACAATTCGGGCGTTGGTTTTGTCAACTATACCGCTCATGGCAGCCACGATGGCTGGGCCGATCCTTCGTTCGGCGTGAGCGATGTCAATGCCCTTACCAACAATCACAAGTACTTCACCGCCGTCGGCAACTGCTGCCTGACAAATACGTTTACCGAAAGCACTCCGTGTTTTGGTGAAGCGATTCTGCAGAAAGCCAACGGTGGTTCCATCGGTTATATCGGTGGCACCAACAGCACCTATTGGGATGAGGATTACTGGTGGGGCGTTGGTGGTGGCAAGGCCATCGTCGCCGCCGGTCCGCCGTATGATGCCACCAAAATTGGCGCCTACGACGGCACTTTCCACGAGCATGGCGAGCCGGCCAACAAGCATTACATCACCAACGGCGCCATGAACTATTGCGGCGTTCTTGCCGTTGAGCAGTCGACCAGTAGCAAGAAACAGTACTACTGGGAAATCTACAGTCTGATGGGTGATCCGTCACTCTCCACCTACATGATGGTTCCGTCCACGAACCCCGTCATGCACCTGCCGTCGATGTTGATGACGTCCACGACATTTTCCGTGCAGGCGGCCCCCGGTTCTTATGTCGCTTTGTCGTCTGGCGGCGTGCTTCATGGCGCGGCGCTGGTTGGCTCAGGCGGCACCGTCGATATGACGCTGACACCGTTCGGGGCGCCATGTGCCGCTGACCTCGTCGTTACCGGCCAGAACCTGATTCCTTACGTAACGACCATTCAGGTTATCGCTCCGAATGGACCATATATCGTTCACAACGCCCATGCCATCAACGATGCCGCCGGCAATAACAACGGCCAAATCGATTTCGGCGAAAACATCCTGCTCGGCATGGAACTCATCAACGTGGGTCCTGACGCTGCCAATGACGTCGTAGCTACGATTTCGACGACCGACAGCTATGTCACAATCTCGGATGCCACTGAAAACTACGGCACCATGGCGGGCGGCATGACCACCAAGAATATTGCCGACGCTTTTGCCTTTACCGTTGATCCGTCGACTCCCGATGGACACAGCATCAAGTTCGACGTCAGCGTTGTTGGTACCGGTACCGACACCTGGACGAGCTTCTTCACCGTGACCACGCATGCCCCGACGGTTGCTTACCTGTCAGTCACTGTGAATGACGTGTCCGGCAACAACAACGGCATACTTGACCCGGGCGAAACCGCTCCGGTGACCATTACGGTTCAGAACAGCGGTTCCGGCCAGGCGTTCAATATCAATGGCACGCTTAGCGCGATAGATCCAAAAGTCAATATCATTAAGAGCACCGGCTTCTTCGGCAACATTAACGGTGGCGGAGGCACAGCTAACAACGCAGCTGACGCTTTCATCGTTCAAGCGGATTCGACCACTCCGATGGGTCACGCGTTTCTTGCCAAGTTGACGATTTCCGGTGACGGCGGCTACCTCACCTCGTCGAACTTCAATATGACGATCGGTGACCGCGTCGCATTCTTCGTCGAAGACTTCACGGTCGAACAGGGCTGGGTTGGTCTCGGAACTGCTGCGCAATGGCAGATCGGCCCCGCAATCGGTGGCTCATCTTCTTCGGGCAGCCCCGATCCCTCGGACGACCATACAGTGGGTCCGTCCAATATGATCCTGGGCAACAACCTGGGTAACCCCGGTTCATACGCCAATAGCATTAGCCAGACCTACTGGGCAGAGTCACCGATCATTGACTGCAGCAATGCAACCGGTGTTCAGATGACTTACTGGCATCAACTCGGCGTGGAAAGCTCAAGCTATGACCACGCATACTTCGAAGTATTTGATGGCACGAACTGGATCAACCTCTATTCCAACGCCGCCACGTTAAGCGAGTCGGGTTGGACCGAGAGCTTCTTTGATCTCGCAACGTATGCCGACGGAAATCCGCTGTTCCAGCTTCGTTGGGGCCTTGGCCCGACGGACGGTTCGCAGGTCTACTGCGGCTGGAATATTGACGATATCGAACTCAAGGGTTATGTGACATCGGGAAGCGGCGCTGCTGCGTATTCGTTCGCTCCCGATGCCGTTGCGGACAGTTTGGTCGGTGGTGACACTTCCGTGGTTGACCTGGTGGTAACCAACACCGGTTTGTCCAACCTGCGCATCAGATTCACCCCGGCAAATTCCTGGCTCTCTTGCCCGACAGCCCAGAACATAATCGTTCCGGGTGAGTTCTTGACGATCCCAGTCACCATCAAGAGTGCCGGCCTGACGCCGGGAGCCAATACTGGCGCGCTCAATTTTGTATCCAACGTCCCCGGCCATACGACCGGAACCGTTCCGGCCAACGTTTATGTCCACATCCCCCAGATGGTCATCAACACGACTTCATTAACCGCCGTGCTTGATAGCGGCGCCACAATCACCAAATCGGTCATCATTCAGAACCCTGGTCCGGGAAGACTGTCCTACACGGTAGCCAGCAACACTGACAAGACGGCGTATGTTCCACCGACTCCGCAGGTGCCGTTGGGTACCCGCGTAGCCGATCCGGATAAGACCGGTTATACCGAGCCGTATTTCGCCGAGATGACGAAGGGTTCAGGCGGTCCGGATGCCTTTGGATACACCTGGAGAGATTCGGATGAACCGGGTGGACCGACCTTCGCTTGGGTTGACATTGAAGCCACAGGCACCAACGTTACGGCTGGTCTGGCCGATGACAACTTCATCGGTCCGTTCCCGATCGGATTCAGCTTCCAGTACTATGATTCGGTTTACACCGAGTTCTATATTGGCGCCAACGGCCTGATCGGATTTGGCCCGACTACCGATCTCAGCTCTTTGGGCAACGTCGCTATTCCGACATCCGGCACTCCGAACAATATGATTGCCTGGTGTTGGGACGACCTCAATATCCTTGATCCGGACAGCCCCGGAGGCAAGGTGCTCTATCAAGTGGTCAATGGTGACCTGGTGATCGAGTACAAGAACTATCCGGAGTACGATGCCACGACCAATCCTGGTGATGTCATCACGGCGGAAGTTATCCTGTCGCCCAATGGCAAGATCAGAATTCAATATCAGACCATAGCCGCGGGATTCGATATTCTGGGCAGCAGCGTTGGTATTGAGAATCGCACCGGTCTGGACGGTTCACAGATCGTATTCAATGCCGCCTACTTGCACGGCAACTTAGCAATTCTCTTCAAGAGCCCGCTTAACACGTGGCTCTCTTCCGATCCGAGTGGTGGCAGCATCGATCCGCACGGCAGCGACACCCTGACCATCGGGTTCAACGCCGCCGAGTGTATCGACTCAACCTACACGGGTTCGTTGACAATCGGCTCGAACGCACCTACAAACCCGGTTCACAACATACCGGTTACGATGAATGTCGGTGGAACTCAAGTGATGTCGGGCGATGCTGACGGCAGCGGTTCGATCGATATCTCTGACGTCGTATTTATCATCGGCTACATCTTTAGTGGCGGAGCGGCTCCGAATCCACTTGAGCTGGGTGATGCCAACTGCGACACAGCTGTTGACATCTCGGATGCCGTTTTCTTGATCGCTTACATTTTCTCAGGCGGTCCGGCTCCTTGCACTAAATAACGATCAGATCTAATTCCGATCGATAATCAGACCGGGAATCTCACTAAGAGATTCCCGGTCTTTTATTTGCGTGCGAGGCCGATTCTCGGCTTAATAGATATCGAGTGATGAAATGTGGGAGGATATATATGAAGGTAGGAGTCAAGACTGAGCAAAATTAAACCCGGTGGCAGCTTGGTCACCACCGGGTCTTACCAAGGTCTGGTAACTAACCGTTCACGAAGTCTCTCGAATCACAAAACCAGCGCAGAGTGTTCTGCGATTCACCTCCGCTTCACAGCCAGCCGCCAGTTTCCCCCGTTGTCCTGCCTCCCTGATTCGTCCTGCCAACCCTCCCAAAGGGAGTCGTCAGAGTTAACCACTCGCGTACACAGTTTCCGGGTCGCGCAGTTTCGATCACATCCTGTGATCGATTACGAAATCAGTTCATTCTGATCTGGGAAATCCTCCGGCTCACCTAACTATCTGAGGTTCGAGAAACCTTGCCTAATTGCCTGGCTTCCTCTTCGAACCTTCGCCGCCTATAGAAGATTCCACCCGATTAGCCCCTTGTGCATCGCTACGTAAAAGATGGCAAAATGTGGGAAAATGTCAAGCCAGATCAATACGCCACGACCGCGTACGCAGTGCGTACGCAATGTACGTATCACGGCTTTTGGGATAGCGATCGAATAAAGGACGTAAGATTGGTGTCGCGGTCTTTTACTCCCAGTTTTGCTCTGATTTTCTGGCGAAACTTCTCTACAGTTCGATGGGAGATACCCAGCGCCTGACCGATCTCCTTGGATTGCAGCCCGTTACAAATCATGTTGCAGATTTCCGTCTCGCGCGGCGTCAATTGAACAAATCGTGATTCTATGTCACGGATAAACGGAGAGGCTGCGTTACTCAGCACTGATTCCAGATGCTCCAGTTCGATTCGGTCGCTCTCCCTTGCTTTCTCCCTGAGTCTTAACAAGACTGGTATGACAAGCTTACTGATATTGGACTGGATGTTCTGCTTTACTTGATCAACTTCGTCCTGAATCTGAGTCAGGACTTCTTTGAGCGTGATATTCTTTTCTTTCAGTGCCTGACTGTCGCGCTCCAATTGCAGCTTTGCGCTTAGGAGGCGCTCTTCCATTCGTTTTCTCTCGGTGATGTCTTCAGCTTGTATGAGCATCAAATCAGGGGGGACAAAAGAACAAAAGACAGATAGCCGCAGCTCATGGTCTGTGCCCCAAAATTGATGACGGACTTCCCGACTGATAGTTGACTGGTGGCTGAAGCATTCATACAGTTCGTTCAGAAACTCCTGATCTGTCTGAAATATGTGTTTGGCCGTTTCACCGGTTAGTTGGGCGAGTTTCCCCTCGGTCACGGAATTCGTCGCGTCATTGGTGTCTATCAGGACGAGATCTCCCATCCTCCATTGAAACAGCACCATCGGTAACGGGCTGCCCTTGAAGAGCGCTCGGAATCTTTCCTCGCTCATTTTCAAAGCGCTTTCAGCATGTTTCCGTTGAGTGATGTCCTCTGTCTGTACCAATACCAAGTCGGGGGGCACGAAGTTGTACCTGACTGAGAACAGCACGGTCCGCCCGGGAGAACCAAGCTGATATTCCATTTCACGGTTGAAGTTGGATCGTTCGTCGAGGCAGAGATTCAGGTCATCAAACACGTCCGGCCGCTTCACGAAGAGCTCTTTCGCGTTGACGCCGATGTATGAAGCGATCTTGCCGTTCGTCATTGTCACGGCGGCGCTGTTACACTCAACCAGAAAGAAGTCACCGTTTCTTCGCTGCCATGTATAGGTCGGCAGCGGATTCCCTTTGTAGAGAAGACGGAAACGTTCCTCGCTCATTTGTAAGGCTCGTTCGCTCCGCTTGCGTTCGGTGATGTCAATAAATGTGGCCAGCATGGCAATCGGTTGATTGGATGCATTGGTCACCATACTGGCGGAGATTTGAACATCAAAGGGGGTGCCGTCTTTTCGTTTCGACACGGACTCACCAAAGAACTGCCCTTTGGATCTGATGGCGTCCATTACACGAACAACGTCTTGCGGATCGAACGCCAAATTGCTCATCGGCGTGGCATAAATCTCTTCGCGAGTATACCCCCACATTTTCACAAAGGCGTCGTTCACATACGAGATTCGTCCTTGCAGATCGGCAAGGCCGAGGCCATTAATGGACGAAGCTAGGGCCCGCTCCTTAATATGAAGGTCCTGCTCCATCTCGATTCGCTCAGTGATATCAAGATCGGCGCCTACGAAACCTTTCAGATTTCCGTCGGCATCCAGGACCGGCGAACCGCTGGTGAGGAACCACAACACCCGGCCAGTCTTGGAGACTACTTTGTTGACCTGATTATGAAAGGGCGCGCGCGGGACTATCTGGTTTGCAAAGGCATTCTTTCTGAAGTCCTCGCGTTCCGACTCGGGCTGAAGATCGTAGAAATGCATCTTGCCGGTGAGTTCGTCCGGCCGATAACCAAGAATTTCATCACACGCCTGACTTACGTAAGTGTACAGTCCGTCGGCATCAACTTCCCAGACCATCTCACGACTTTGCTGAGCAACTCTTTCGAATCGTTCCTGGCTTTCTCGCAGTGCCCGTTCGGAACGTTTTCGCTCGGTGATGTCAGTCAGGATGCCTCGTACTCCAATGAGCTTGTCTTTTTCAAAAATCGGGCGGCTGGACGTTTGCACCCAGCGAATGTCGCCGGTCTTCGTCAGCATCCGGTAATCGCTGGGATAGAGCCGGTTATTCAGGACGTCGTTCACACTGACCAATAGTCCGGGCAAATCATCAGGATGAACCAGTGACAACGCTGTCTGTCCCAGCAGCTCCGCCGGTTCATAACCCAAAACGCTTTTCACAATCGGACTCACATAGGTGATCACGAGATCTTGATCGAGGATATACAGGACGTCATCAACATTCTCCACCAGATCGCGATAGGCCTCCTGGGACTGCCGCAGCAATTCCTCGACTTTCTTGCGCTGCGTTATATCAACCAGGATGCCGCGAAAGCCGCTGATCTTGCCATTGTGCGAGATACGATTGACATGAATCAGAGCTGGGAACGCGCTGCCGTCCTTGCGCACCGCCGTATATTCGGCCCCCTGCAGAGTGCGGCCTCCCAGAATCTCCAGCAAACTTTTCTTCACGCGGTCGCGATCCGCCGGGGACAGCACGTCGAATACGGCCGCATCATGGCTTAATTCTTCCAGTGTGTAACCGAAAAGGTCCAACCCGTGGCTGTTGACGAAAGTAAACTTGCCCTTGAGACTTAACTCAAAGACGGTCGACGGCAGCATGTCGGCAAGATCTTTGAAGCGCTTTTCGCTCTCTCGCAACGCGTCTTCTGCCACCTTGTTCTCGGTGATATCGTATTGAACGCCCTGAAGAAAAAGCGGTGTGCCGTCGCTGTCTCGAATTATCACTGCATGATCACGAAACCAAATCACCCGTCGGTCGCGGCTGTACATCCGATACTCGATATTCAGAGGGCGTCCAGTTTCGTGGGTGCGACGAAGTTCGGCCAGGACCCGCTCGCGATCGTCAGGATATAGCTGCTGGTACCAAAGGTCGGGATTGGTAAGATATTCTGCCGGAGAAAAACCAAGTATCTTCTCCACTTGTGGACTGATATAAGTCGTCGTACTGTTGCCGTTGAGTGCGGCGGTATAGGCAATTTGCGGAAGCAGTTCCACCAGGTTACGATATCGTGCTTCCGCTTCCTTCAGTTGCTGATTGGCCCGCTTCACTTCGGTAATGTCATAGCCGATTGCAATTGCGGCCAACTCACCGGTGTCTGGTGAAATGAACGACGAGTTGGACCAGAGAATACAGCGCCGCTCGCCGGATTTCGTAATAATCGGCTCTTCCTTGCGGTCGTGGGGATGCTCTCTCACCCAGGTGCCGAAATCCTTTAGCCCTTCATGACGATATTCAGGTGGGACGAAAATATCTGACCAGCGTTTACCCCTGACCTCATCGCCCGAATATCCCGTGACGCGTTCGCATTCCTCGTTAAAGATCAAGATTTCGGCGCGCTCGTCGAGGCAGATGATCAGACTGTTCGCCGTTTGCAGAATAGAGCGCGTGAAATCGCGTTCCCGCGCGAGCTTCTGGCTAGCCAATTTCGAGTCGGTAATATCCGTAGAAATCAAAAAGGCGCAATGCCGTTTGCCATTTCGTCCGTTGAGCGGGTGGATACTGGTGATATGCCAACGCGGTTGTCCCCGCAGTTCCGTGAGATTCTCGATCGTCTCGCCCTTGCCATTATCGATTACACGCTGTACCGCCGCCAGATGTCGTTCTGCTTTATCCGGCGGGAATAAGTCACGGACGTTCTTGCCAACGTACTCGGAGGGCTCGCCACCGAGCATGCGGGCTGCCACCGAATTCAAGAAGGCCAGCGTTCCGTCATATTCCATTGAAAAGATCGCGTTTTGTGCATTCTCGACGAGAGTCCGGTAGCGTTCCTCACTATCACGTAAGTCATCTTCGGTCTTCTTGCGGTCGGTGACGTCGATCAGTGACGCCTGAATTGCATCATGTCCACGATAAGTAACGGGCATCGTGGTGACATCCAGCCACCGGGCGTCGCCGGACATCGTGCGGATTCTTAATTCGTACGACGATCCGTAGACAACGCCGTCAAATAGATCACGGCGCTTCTGATCAAGCAGGGCCCGAGATTCCGGTTCGATGAACCTCTCGGAGATAGTTACCATGGTCAGGCCGGTCAATTCCGCGACCGTGATTCCGATAACGTCTGCGGCGCGCTGATTGGTGAATACAATGGTATCATCCTGTATGATGATGATGCCCTGCAGCGAAGTATCAGCCAGTCGGCGGAAATTCTCCTCGGCTTCCTTGAGCAGCGCCTCGATGTGTTTCTGTTTCTTGAGACTTGTTTCGCAAGGCAACTCATCGAATGTCATGCGGGAGGGGAATCGCGTCCCCTTTTGCTGCAGGCGCGATGTTCTTTCGGGAGACGGTAACTTAATTTCTCCGGCTGTCCGACGGAACGCTACGGCAACCTTGTCAATCGGTTTCCCGGGATATTTCAGAGGAATCAGCTTGATCTCAACCATGCCGCCCTTGTCGCAGTCCGCAGGAGCAGGCATGATGATCGTTTCATTTACGTGGGTCGAGAATACATCCTGCAATCGGGCAATCAGAATCTCCCGGGCATCGGGCGGTACCCTGTCGAACACACTATTTCCCAGCAGCCCTTCGTAGCTGATTCCACCTTCCCATTGCGCGACATATTCGATTGTGCCTTCGCGGTTGACCCAAACAATATATCCCGCGATTACATGGCCAGTATTGGGAGAGCTCGATTGATCTTGATTGCTGTCAGTGCTGCCGTCAGGTTCGTGCACTTCATCACCCCCAAAATACAGGTGAAGCAGGCCCCTCGCTGGAGAGGACGAGCGGAAACTGGTTTTAGTCCACCTAAGTAGTTCCAATATAGACACCGATGCTCTATCTGTCAATAACTTAGTGCGTACAGAAGTACGTATTCGTAACCTTACATCCATCTAACTGGCTGCTTGTGTCATCTATCGAATGGCGTATATTGGTCAAATATGTTGCCACTCAAGGACGATGTACCCACCAGGCGATTTCCTATCGTAACCGTTGTGCTTATTGCGGCCAACGTGGCTGTATACATTTACCAATTCACGTTGACTGATTTTCAATACAACGCCATGATGTTCAGAATGGGATTTGTGCCGGCGCAATACACAGGGGCCGGCACGCTATATCCACAACTTGCTATGCCGTACGGAGTTACCGTAATAACGAGCATGTTTGTACATGGCGGATTCATGCATCTCGCCGGTAACATGTTGTACCTCTGGATCTTCGGAAACAATGTCGAGGATTACCTGGGCAAATTCAAATTCGTTGTCTTCTACCTGGTTTCAGGCGTTGCTGCTTTGTTGTTGTTCATGGCAACTTCACCGTCATCGCAAGTTCCTCTGGTTGGAGCATCGGGGGCGATTGCCGGAATCCTGGGTGCGTACGTGGCACTCTATCCGAAGGCGCGCGTTTTGACCCTGCTGTTCCTCGGATTTTTCATACAGACGGTTCGTCTACCTGCGGCAATACTGCTGGGATTCTGGTTCGTACTGCAATTGCTGTACGGATTGCCGAGTTTGCTCGCGGGTGGGCAGGGAGGTGGTGTGGCGTGGTTTGCCCATGTCGGCGGATTTGCGTTTGGTTATCTCTACTTCAAGTTGACCGGCAAGAAAGGTGAATGGTGGGATTCCCGATGAGGCAGACGGCCGATTTCGTTCACTTGCACAATCATACCCAGTATTCGCTGCTCGACGGCGCCTGCCGGATCGAGGATTTTGTCAAGCTCGCAGTGGAGCTGCATTTTCCGGCAATCGCCATCACCGATCATGGCAACATGTTCGGAGCGGTGGAATTCTACAAGAAGGCGCGTGATGCCGGTGTCAAGCCGATCATCGGTTCAGAAGTTTATGTAGCTCCCAAGTCGCGGATGCTCAAAGAACCGGTGGCGGGATATCCCGACGGTGGAAACCATCTGGTCCTGCTGGTCAAGAACGCTGAAGGTTACCAGAATCTGATCCAGCTTTCGAGCGCGGGATTCCTGGAAGGTTTCTATCACCGGCCGCGAATCGACAAGGAATTGCTGCGCCAGCACGCCGAGGGGTTGATTTGTTCCACGGCATGTTTGCACGGGGAAGTGGCAATGTACTTGCGACGCGGCAACGATGCCGAAGCGAAACGGTGCGCCTTTGAACTTGCTGATATCTTCGGCAAGGACAACTTCTATCTGGAAATTCAGAATCACGCTATCGCTGACGAGGACAAAGTCCGGCCAATGATTGTCAAGCTGGCTGAGGAAAACGGTTTCCATCTGCTCGCCTCAAATGATTGCCATTACCTGCGCCGCGAACATGCCGAGGCGCATGATGCGTTGCTCTGCATTCAGACGGGCAAACAGATTGGTGACGTTGATCGGATGCGTTACTCGACCGATCAACTGTATGTAAAGACCGCCGCCGAAATGAAAGAGCAGTTCGCAGCGACGCCAACTGCGATTGAAAACACCCTGAGGATCGCCGAGCAGTGCAATCTGGAAATTCAGCTTGGCAAGAATCACCTGCCCGCGTTTCCGCTGAAACCGGGATACGAAACCCTCGACGACTACCTGACCTATCTGGCCGAGAAGGGCCTGGCGCAACGCTACCCGAAGGTCACCGCGGGTGTCAAGGAGCGGCTTGATTACGAACTCAAAGTCATCAAGCAGATGGGATACGCGGGATATTTCCTGATCGTCGCCGATTTCACCGGCGAAGCACGCAAGCAAGGAGTATCAGTCGGTCCGGGACGCGGCTCGGCGGCAGGATCGATTGTCGCCTATGCGCTGGGAATCACGAACATCGATCCGATCAAGTATGACCTGCTGTTCGAGAGATTTCTCAATCCTGAACGTATCAGCATGCCTGATATCGATATCGATTTCTCCGATCGCGGACGCGACAAGATCATCCAATACGTTATTCAAAAATACGGACAGGAAAACGTCGGCCAGATCATCACCTTCGGAACCATGGCCGCGCGCGCAGTGGTGCGTGATGTCGGCAGAGTCATGGGAGTTCCGTACAGCGAGGTTGACCGTATTGCCAAACTGATCCCGTTTGCCGTGGACATGACGATCGAGAAGGCGCTCAAACTCGAACCGCAATTGACGCAACTGATCGAGTCGGACGCGCGCATCGCGAAGCTTCTAGAGATATCGAGAGTATTGGAAGGGTTGACCCGGCATGCATCGACACACGCCGCAGGGGTTGTGATTGCACCGGCCAAACTGACTAACTTTGTGCCGCTGTATGTCGGGACGAAGGGCGAAGTCACGACCCAGTATGATATGAAGGTTGTTGAGGGAATCGGTCTGCTCAAGATGGATTTCCTGGGGCTGCGCACGCTGACAGTGATCGACGATGCCATTGCGATGATCGCGGTGCGGCACAAGTTCCATTTGGAAATCGACAAGATTCCGCTGGATGATCCGAAAGTCTATGAGCTGTTTTGTGACGGCGCCACGATCGGCATTTTCCAGTTCGAATCCACGGGCATGCGCGATTATCTGCGCAAACTTCGCCCCGAGAACCTGAACGATCTGGCAGCCATGAACGCGTTATACCGGCCGGGACCGCTTAAAGGTGGCGTGGTTGATCTCTACATCAACCGCAAACATGGTCTGGAAAAAGTTTCGTACGAGCATCCCTTGTTGGAGTCGGTTCTGAAGGACACGTATGGCGTGATCGTGTTCCAGGAGCAGGCGATTAAGATTTCGGCAGAGATGGCGGGCTACTCGCTCGGAAAGGGGGATATCCTTCGCAAGGCGATGGGGAAGAAGGATGCCGATCTGATGCGGGCGCAGAAAGAGGAATTCGTCAAGGGCTGCCAGAAGAACAAGATCGAGAAGAAAACGGCTGAGCAGGTTTTCGACCTGATTGAGAAATTCGCGGGCTACGGTTTCAATAAGTCGCACTCGGTGGGATATGCGCTGTTGGCCTATCAGACTGCCTACTTGAAGACGCACTATCCGCAGGAATTCATGGCGGCGTCGATGACCTCGGAAATGGGCTCGACTGACCGAATCATCATTTTAATGGAAGAATGCCGCCGGATGGGAATTGAGGTACTGCCTCCCGATGTCAATGAATCGGAACTGGCATTCAGCGTGGTCGGTGACAAGATTCGGTTTGGATTGGCGGCCGTGAAGAATGTCGGTCATGGCGCAGTCGAGGCGATTCTGGAGGCGCGCAATGAGGGAGGCAGATTCGAGTCGATATTTGACTTCTGTGCGCGCGCTGATCTTGGCGCGGTGAACAGGAGAACGATAGAATCCCTGGTTATGTCCGGCGCCTTTGATTCGGTGCGGGGCAATCGATCGCAGTTGTTCGGAGCAGTGGAGGTGGCGCTGAATTTCGGACAGTCAATCCAGCGAAAAGAGGGGATCGCGCAGTCAGATCTCTTTGGGTCTGGTGGCGCCGACGACACGGTTCAGGAGCCGCTACTGCCCAACGTCGACGAATGGAATGCAGCGACGATACTACAGAATGAACGTGAGGCATTGGGCTTTTATGTCAGCGGCCATCCGATGGAGCGGTTCCGCCTGGAGCTGTCGGCGTACGCTACGACCAATTCGGAAGAAATCAGTGACCGCCCTGACGGTACCGATGTGAGCTTAGGGGGAATCGTTCAGGCGCTCAAGGTGAGCTATGACAAGCAGGGGCGACAGATGGCATTCATCACGCTGGAGGATTTTTTTGGCGTCGTCGAAGTTGTGGTGTTTGCCGACTTATTTGAGCGCAGCCGGCAAATGATTCACACGGATGCCGTGCTGCTGGCGCGCGGACGTGTATCGACACGCGAAAATGAGAAATCGAAGCTGGTGGCGTCGGAAATATGCCGACTAGAAGGTTTGTTCGATCAACGGCCGGCGCTAATGGAAATATTCATCAACGGCGGCGCGTCTGCCAACTTGCTGCAGGATATCGAGTCGCTGCTGCGCCGGTATCCGGGGCCGGTCGGAGTGCAACTAGCTGTTGTGTCGGGGAGCCAATTGTTTTATCTTAGGTCAAAGAACTTGAAGGTCAGACCCGAGGGCAAGCTATTCGAACAGTTGACATTGTTGGTTGGAAAAGAGAATATTAATTTCAAGCCCGTGTGATAAGGACGGGAACTGTCGGCCGCCTGAAGGGTTAAAACCATTGATGAGACCGGAAAAACGTTTGCTTTTATGGTCGGATTTGTTAGATTTAGAGGACTGAAAGTTACTGCAACCTAGGATACCGCCTACTAAACTATGAATACACGAAAGATCTACTCTGTCATTATCGCACTCTTGCTGATCAGTTCGTTTGGCAAGCCGGCGCTATTTGCCTCCGAAAAGTCGGGCAATATCTCGTGGGTTAAGTATGACAAGGCCGTGGAAGAGGCCCGCAAGAATAAGAAGCATGTCCTGATTGATTTCTACACTTCCTGGTGTGGTTGGTGCAAGAAGATGGCCGCCACGACTTATCAGGATACGCAAATCGTCAATACCATCAACCGCGACTTCGTGGCTGCAATGGTAGATGGCGAATCTTACAACGTCCTGAAACTCAAGGACGGAGACATTACCGAGAAGGGCTTGACTTCCCAGTTCGGCGTACGTGCATATCCGATTACCTGGTTTCTCGAACCCGACGGGTCGAAGATAGCGCCCGTGCCCGGCTATATAGACGCATCGACAATGCTGCCGATACTTAATTACATAAGGACCGAGGCGCATCAGAAGATGTCTTTTAAGGAGTATATGGAAAAGCAGAACATGAAAGCCGGATCAAAGTGAGAAAGCATATTTTCAAGACCGGTCTGCTTGTTGTCTTCCTTCTACTCGCAGCAATGTTTATCGACTCCTGTTCCAAAGACTCTACCGTCGAGCTCAACGCGAAGAACCCGGCAAAAGTCGGACGCGTAGGAGATGCTGCAAATATTGAAACGCAGTCGCGCAAAGCCCCCGGCTTCCAATTGGCTGATGTGACGACCGGCTCGACCGTAGACTGGAGCCAGTTTGACGGCAAAGTCGTGCTGGTGGATTTCTGGGCGACATGGTGTCCTCCGTGCCGCCGTTCCATACCAGATTTGAGTTCGTTGCAGGTCAAGTATGCGAACAAGGGTTTTGCGGTCGTCGGGATATCGTTGGATCAAACGGGTCCTGAGAAGGTGGCCCAGTTCGCCAAGCAGATGCAAATACCGTACAAGGTTGTAATCGGCAACGCGCAGGTGGCTGGCGACTGGAATATTGGCTCGGCAATCCCGGTTGCGTTCCTGGTTGATCGCAAAGGCGAGATTGTTGATCGCTTCGTGGGGTTGCAGGACAAGACGGTACTAGAACAAAGAATATTGAAGTATCTTTAGTACTTCGCCGAATTCATTAGTATAACAAAGTAACAGGACTGACACAGAACCAAAATCATAGTTACTCAATAGGAGGATCACCGATGAAGAAACTCGCGCTCGTTCTTATGATTGCCGTCTTTGCCATGTCGCTGGCGGTTCCAGCGTACAGTTGCGATAAGAAAGCAGCCGGCAAAGATTGTTCCGCGACCTGCACCGGTAAAGCCACTTGCGACAAAGACAAAAAGGATTGCAAAGCCGCTTGCGAGGCCATGAAGAAAGACGGCAAGGATTGCGCTTCTCACCCGGGCTGTGTTTGCCCGAACGGCAAATCCACCGCGAGCAAGGCCGACGCCACTTCAAGTGATGTCATCAACATCATGCCGGCCATTGCCACATCCGACACCAAAATTTCCGTAAATCTCACCGGTGAAACCGGTGGTTGCCCGATGAGCAAGAGCGGCAGCAAACCTGCCGATCACCAGTGCACTGCGGCCGAGAGAGCCAAGTGCGGCGTTGATAAGGGCAAAGCCACCGGGACTGCCGGCGAAGCCAAACTGCCGAACGGCCATGCGGCTCAGACGGTTGCCGACGCCATGAAGTGCGAAGCCAATCCGATGGTGGTATTTTTGTCGGTTGACAAAATGACTTGCCAGGGTTGCGTTGATCACATCACCAAAGTACTCGGCGCGATGGACGGTGTCTGCGCAGTTGATGTTAATCTCAAGGCGGCCTCTGCGTCCGTAGTGTTCCATTCGGACAAGGTCAAGACTGACGACATGGTTTCCGCGATCAACAAGGCCGGATATGTTGCGGCGATGAAGACCGATTACAGTTCGGACATGAAGGCGCTCTTTGGTGACAATTACGGTGAAAAGTGGGAGAAATCCTGCGCTAATAGCAGCAAAGACAAGCTGGAAGCCAAGAAGAGCGAGTCCTAATAATATTCTGACAACGGATCTCAAGGGCGGTTGAGCGATTCGACCGCCCTTTTCGTTTGTACAATAGAGTTGACAGTGAGGATGTGAGGAGGTAATTTCCGCTGGTTTGGAGACTATCTGACTTTGCGCTTTACGACATTCGCCGCCATATTGACCAGCATCTTCGTCTGTTCTGCGGCTGTGGCGGCCAAGTATGCCGGCGAGTCTTTCAAGTTGGGCGCCAGCGCCCGACCGTTGGGATTCGGTGGGGCGTACATAGCGCTGGCCGCTGATCCAAGCAGCATCTACTACAACCCCGCCGGTTTGGCGCACTTAACGAACAATCAGCTGACCTTCTTACATTCGGAAACGTTTGGTTCGCTGATCAATCAGGATTTCGCGGCTTTCGCACATCCGGTGAAATTCGGTTCACATAATGGGGCGCTGGGTGTGGGCATCTATCGACTCGGTGGCGGGGGAATCTTGATCACGGGCTGGAATTCGGACAGCAGCAGGATCGTGGCGAAATCCGAAGCAAGCCATTACGATTATGTCTTCTCGTTTGGTGGCGGATACAAAGTTTCAGACCGCTGGCGCGCCGGTGGATCTGCGAAGATGATTTTGCGTTCGCTGGCCGCAAATAGCGCCTGGGGATTGGGATTTGATCTCGGCACGCAGTATGATCTGACGCCCGACGTGACGCTGGGGGCGACGATCACCGATGTGACTTCGACTTTCCTGTCGTACGACAATGGCACCAAGGAATCGATTCTCCCCGCAGTCAAGCTGGGGGGAACCTACGCCTATCATTATCAGTCATTCACGGCGCGAGCGATCGCAGACGGTGAATTTCTGTTCGAGGGACGCAAAGCGGCTGCGCAAGTATCGATGGGGAGCATGTCGCTCGACACGCATTGGGGCGGAGAACTATCATACGAAAATTTGGTATTTTTCCGTGCCGGGTCAGATGTCGGACGGCTAACACTCGGCGTCGGTGTCAGCTTCAATCGCTTTCGTCTCGACGGCGCGTTTATGAATCACAAGGAACTAGACAATACGTACCGCATATCTCTTAATGTTGCACTCTAGGAGGATCGACATACTTATGAACCAGCGGAATCTCGCACTTGTCTTACTTGTTACTCTGACGGCAATTTCGTTACTGCCGTTGAGTTGCTCCAAACAAACGCGCATAGCCCAGACGGGACCGATTAGCGCATCGACCATAGTGGCGACCGTCGATACGATGAAAATTCCTCTGGGTGAGGTTTTGCAGGAGTACACCAAACAGACATCACCGAATGCTCCGGTGGCGCCGACTTTGGAGAATGCCCTCGATGAGGTCATCTACCGCAGGTGCGCGTATCTGCTCACCAAGGATTTCAAGGACTACGACAAGAAGGAGATTCATCGGCTCGCACAGAACCGCACCCATGATTTCGTCATTGGCTACATGATGCAAGACCTGTTCGACAACAAGATTCGAATCCCCGACGCCTCGGTTGACAGCGCCTATCGCGTCAACATTGCCAAATTCAGCACTCCCGAGAGGCGCAGTGTCACGCAAATTCTGATGTCGACAAATCCCAAGGCCTGGGAAGCATCGGGCATCAATGTCTCCGGACTTTCCGCGGCGCAACTCGACGCCAAAGCCAAGGAGCAGATCGACGAGTATTATCGCCAGGTTAAGGGCGGCGCCGATATTGGGGAGCTCGCGCTGAAGTTCTCCCATGACACCAATTCGAAGCCGAATCGTGGCAGCACGGGATTGTTCGAGAAAGGGCAGATGGTAGCGGAATTCGAGAAGGTTGCTTTCAAGTTGCCGAAGGGTGCGGTGAGTCCGCCGTTCAAGACGGAGTTCGGCTGGCATATTCTTCGCGTGGACGAAATACGCGATTCGATGGTGACGCCGCTCGACAGTGCCTTACGGGAAAACATACGAACGCAGCTTAAGTCCTTCGACCGCACCATCATGGTGAGTAGCTTCGTAGACAGCGTGGACACCTCCGCCAAGCTAGAATGGAATGAACCGTTGCTGCAAAAGGAACCCGGCGGCTACGACCCATTGGACTGGGTATGCGTGGTAAACGGCACTGACACCATCAATGCCGGCATTCTCAAGGAGTTGGAGCTGGTCTTTCGCACCGGCGGCAGACGCGGACCAGTTACTCCCGACGTGCGCAAACAAATAGTTCTGTCGAAACTATCGCCATACGCCATGGCTTCCGCGGCCCGTCAACTGGGCTATTTCGAGAGGGACACGGTTCAACAGGTATATAACAATCTGGCGCGGCAGGAGATTATGGGCCGCATTTATCGAGATCGGACGATAGTGTCCAGCGAGCTTCCGACCGAGGCCGAGCTGAAGAGCTACTACGAAAGCCATAAGAGTGATTTCATTTCCGACAAACCTCTTAAGGTACAGCATATCATCTTCAAGGATTCAATAGAGGCGGCAGACGTCAAAAGCAAACTTGAGGCCGGTGCGGATTTCAAGGAATTGGCAATGAAATATTATCCCGGCGATCCCAAGTTTAAGGAGGAGGCGTTTGACCTGGGCTGGATCTCTGAGAAGGAAATGGGAACCGATTTCTACAATGCCGCCTGGCTGGTCGGTGTCGGCAAGTATGCTGGGCCGGTCCAGACCAAATGGGGCTGGCATGTCATCAAAGTAGTTGATCGCAAGTCGATGAAGAATTTCGATGCGGCGCGGCTGGACGTGCAGGAGCTGGTTCGCGCGGAAGCTGCGAAAGATTCGAATCGCAAGTGGATTGCGATGGTAACCAAGGGGAGAGATATCGTGAAGTACGACGACATACTCTCACAGATAGACTTGACCAAGCGCGACCGCTATTTTCAGTTAGCGGACTCTCTGGCTCAGGCAAAAACAGTGACTGAAACTGTGAAAAGTGGTTCCTAAGAATATCAGTTACAAACAGGAGGCCATGCGCAAGGCGACTCATTTCATCGCCTTGCTCATTCCTGCCTGTTATGTGATATTTCCCAAGCCGTGGGCAATCGCGATCATGAGCGCGACGATGGTCGTCGCCATCACGTTCGAGATCATCCGCCTCCGCAAATTGCGTCCCTGGCATTACCTCAAGTTTGCAGTCGGCGGCATGATTCGCCCAAAGGAGGAAAACGGCAATTTCACCGGCGCCTTCTATATTATTCTTGGGGGTCTAGCCACCATTATCTTTTTCCCCCGCTGGATTGCTTTTACTGCGATAACCTTCGAAATCCTGGGCGATGTCGCGTCGGCATTGATCGGCAGGCGATACGGCAGACACTTCATCAGGCGCCCCAAGACGTATGAAGGGGCGTTGGGTTTCCTGGTGGTAGCGCTGTTGATAATTGTCCTGGTTCCGAAGGTACCGTACACAGTCGGCATTATCGGTGCCGTAATAGCGACTATAGTAGAAGCGGTTTCGATTCATCGCGATGACAATTTGACGGTGCCTCTGATCGCCGGGCTGGTAATGCATTTGCTGGTCAAGGCATTCTTCCCGCAGTTGCCGCAAAGTGATTTATGATACCGGCCCAATGAGCAATCTAAGGCAGGTGCCGCATAAACGTTTTTTCTTGACGATCAGTATCGGGCGGCGCTTCTTTCCACCTAACGGGCGCACTTGAAAGAACAGAAGGCAAAATGAAGTACATCGATTTGCGATCGGACACGGTTACCAAACCATCCGAACAGATGCGGCAGGCGATGGCCGCGGCCGAAGTCGGCGACGACGTTTTCGGCGATGATCCCACCGTCATTCGCTTGGAGAAGATAGTAGCCGAGCTATTCGGGAGGGAAGCGTCGCTGTTTGTGCCTTCGGGAACCATGGGAAACCAGGTGTCCCTCAAGACTCTCACGCAACCGGGCGACGAAGTCATCTGCGAAGAAGGGGCACACATCTTCAATTATGAAGTGGCCACCGCCGCTGCGTTCTCCGGTTTGTTGTTTCATGTGATGAAGGGTGTTCGCGGGGTCATTACGGCTGCCGAAATTCGGCCGTTGATCAGGCAGAAGGATATCCATGCTCCGCGCACTAAGATTATCTGCCATCGAAAATACTCACAATCGCGCCGGCGGGACTATTTTCCCGTTGGAAGAGATGGAAGCCATCCGCAATCTCGCCGATGAAACGGGATTGCTGGTGCATTTGGACGGAGCGCGGATCTGGAATGCGCATGTCGCAACGGATATCCCGTTGACTGAGTACGGGCGGCTGGCGGACACGCTGAGCGTGTGCCTATCCAAGGGACTGGGAGCTCCGATCGGTTCGATGATTGTCGGCGACAGAGAGTTCATTCAGGATGCCCGCCGTGTGCGCAAGATGTTCGGTGGCGCCATGCGACAGGTCGGCATTATTGCCGCAGCCGGTATCTACGCCGTCGAAAACAACATCAAACGGCTCAGCGAGGATCACGACAACGCCTGGTACCTCGCGGAGACTTTGTCGGAGATAGACGGGATCTACATTGATCTCGACAGTGTGCAGACCAATATCGTGGTGATGGATATTGCCCAGTCGGGACGGCAGGTGAGCGAAGTGCTCGGGTCGTGCAAAGAAAAAGGACTGCTGGCAGTTCAGTTTGGGGCAACGAAAATCCGTTGCGTAACGCATCTGGATGTCAATCGCGAAGACTGCAACGACGCGATCAAGATTTTCCACGAAGTGTTTGAGAGTTGACCAGACTCTGTCAGTTTTCTTCTTAGATATTCACATACAGGGGTGATGGTTTGCGACTAGCAGTCATTGGCTGTGCGTCGGGTTGCCGCATCCGCATCTGGCAAGCTCGGCGTACCTGGTGACGACTGAACAGGTCGGTTTGCTTTTGGATGCAGGTGAGGGTTTATCATCGGCGCTTGCGCCGTCTGCAGATCGATCCGCGCAGTATCAGCGCCTGTTTCGTCTCGCATATGCACCCGGACCACTGCATGGGACTGCCAATGTTCATCCAGGCGAACTACCTGCTTAAACGGGTCGAGCCGCTGGCAATTTATGTCCCGTCGGAAGCGGTGGGGGGTGTTAAGCAGCTATTCAATCTGACCTATCTATTTCCGCACAAAGTTCCGTTCGATCTTGTGGTACGTGGAATCGAAGAGGGATTCACGATTCAGGCAGGTGACGTCACCGTGTCGGCTATTCCCAATAGTCATCTCAAGAATAATGTGTCCTTTCTGGCTGACGCAGGCCTCGCAAATCGCATGCAATGTTTCTCCTTTGTTGTGAAGTGCGGAATCAAGCGGTTGGCGTATTCCGCCGATGTGGGGAGTCTGGACGAGATTCTCCCCGGAGTCGCAGGAGCTGACCTGCTCATTCTCGATGCAATGCACACGGATCTTACGCGGCTACCGGAGGTCGCCGTGAAGACGGGACTGAAGAAGATTATGTTAACACACATGTCCGACGATTTCGATTCTTCCGGCGTTGAGACCGCATGCGCCAAGCAGGGGGTTACGGACGTTTATCGAGCCAACGAAGGTGATGAGATTCTGATCTGACAATATATAGATGAGCCGAAAGAAATGAAGCCGGCGGACTCTGCTTCCGACCGGCTTCTACCTTAGGGGAACAACTGCGGAGACTAGTGAACTCTTGCTCTTTCCCTACAGGTCGAAATACCAAATGGCAAATACCCCGGACAAATTCCTACGAATGCGATCAAAACCGGTATTACTCCGATAACGCCCCACCAAGTTTTAAGACCGATTCCCAAGACCAAGATTCCCAAACCCACGAATAATCTGATGATTCTATCCGTGGTACCCATGTTTCTGCGCATGATCTTCTGCTCCTTAAAATCGCTGAGTTTCTCACTCAAGACTCCGGCGAGGACCTCTCGTTTCGGCGTCTGGAGACAAGAACAAGATTAGTCGACGTTTGGTTCCAGAGATACGATGATTTGAGAAAACTGCCCGAAATTAGCTGAAAATTTCGCAAAACAGACTGGAGCCGTCTACTTCGTAGAGGGAGTAACTCAGGTCCAACCGCGCCGCAAGTGAATTGAGCATCTCCGGCGTGAAGGTCGTGGCCCGGAAGCCGTCAGTGCAGACAATTACGCCCTCCCCGGTTTGATCCCAGTCTATCTGACCGAGCAAGCCCGCTTGGGATTGAAGGCGAAACCACTCAAGCCGATCATTCCAAAACCGCTCGGAATAGGTGGAAACCAGTATTCTGCCGCCCGACTTGGTCACTCGTACGCATTCACGCAGCATTCCCAATGGATCGACATGAAACGCGGAAATGCCATTCTGTATGCACACGACGCGATCAAAGCTCCGGCTCTTGAAACCGAGCGAAATCGCGTTCATCCGCGCCAATCCAACATTGGGGAGTGGGCAAAATTCGGCAGCAGCCAACAAACTGGGTTGGGACGTGTCTATTCCTATGGTGAGCTTGGCCTTGGAAGCAAGTCGCTCCAGAACGCGCCCGTAACCGCAGCCGAGTTCCAGCACAAAGTCGGCGGCCTCAATTCGCGTCAAGACGAACGCAATTTCGGCCTCAAGGTATTGCCTGACGCGCGGCGGGGCGAGTTCGTAGACTCGTTTTAGTCGGTCGGACGACAGATTCTTGTCGTAGTAATTGTCCATATATGCCAGGCAAATTCTAATAGAGTTGACGAGATGGAGCAATCCGATTAGTGGAATCAGTTAATCACTGCAGGTTCGAATGAATCGGGCCCGTAGTCTGAGTCTCTAATGTAATTAATGCAAGGAAATCGGAGAATTCCGCGACTTCCAGACTGGCACTGGTTGGACCTAACAAGCAAACCGAAAGAAGTTGACATTCGGATGGCGGAAGTCGTATTTTGGCTTGAGATATAAGGAACAGCATGTGACAAAAATCACGATTTCCATAACTGCGATAATCATTTTCGGGAGGCGCTAATGCCTGAGGCAATTAAGAATTTTATCAACGGCGAATGGGTGGCTTCACATACAGGACAGACCTTCGAGAACCGCAATCCAGCCAATACCGATGAGGTAGTCGGTGTCTTTCAGAAATCCGACGAAAAGGATGTCAACAGCGCAGTCGATGCTGCCAAGCAGGCCTACAACAAGTGGCGTCTGACTCCGGCCCCGAAGCGTGCGGAGATTATTTATCGCGCTGCCCAGATGTTGGTGCAGCACAAAGAGGAATATGCCAAGGTCATGACCCGCGAGATGGGTAAGGTGCTCAAGGAAACTCGCGGCGACGTGCAGGAAGCTATTGATATATCGTATTTTACGGCAGGCGAAGGCCGACGCATGCACGGCCAGACCACGCCGTCGGAACTGCCGAACAAATTCCAGATGTCTATTCGTCAGCCGCTGGGCGTGTGCGCAATGATTACGCCCTGGAATTTCCCGATGGCGATTCCATCGTGGAAGATCATCCCGGCGCTCGTTTGCGGCAACACGGTAGTCCTCAAGCCGGCGACCGATACTCCGGCGTCCAGTGTCAACTTCATCAAGACTTTGGCAGAGGCCGGTATTCCCAAGGGCGTGATCAATCTGGTGACCGGTACCGGCAGCCAGGTTGGCGACCCCTTGATGCATCATCCGGATGTGAAGATCGTGTCCTTCACCGGATCTTCTGAGATTGGCTCACTTGTCTCCAGAGCGTGCGCGCCTGATTTCAAGCACTGCTCACTGGAAATGGGTGGCAAGAACTGCATGCTGATAATGTCGTCGGCAAAACTTGATCTGGCAGTCGACGGTGCCCTCTGGGGCGCGTTCGGTACCACCGGCCAACGCTGCACCGCAACGTCGCGCATAGTCGCGCATAAGGATGTATACAAGCAGTTCATCGAGAAACTCACCGAACGTGCCAGGAAGCTGAAAGTCGGAAATGGACTTCAAGAGAACGTCGATATGGGACCGGCGATCAACCAGTCGCAGCTCAACACTGACCTGCGCTATATCGAGATCGGCAAGAAAGACGGCGCCCAGCTGGTAACCGGCGGCGAACGTCTTACCGGCAGCGACTACGATAAGGGTTATTTCCTGCAGCCGACAATTTTCGGTGATGTCACGCAGAAGATGACGATCTGGAAAGAAGAAATCTTCGGGCCGGTGTTATCAGTTGCCATGTGCGAGTCGCTGGAGCAGGGAATTGAAATGGCTAACGATACGGTGTACGGATTGTCGGCGTCGATTTACACGCAGGACATCAACGAAGCATTCACCGCGATGCGTGACATCTACACCGGCATATTCTATGTCAACAGCCCGACGATCGGCGCGGAAGTGCATTTGCCGTTTGGCGGTACTAAGGCGACAGGCAACGGCCACCGCGAGGCGGGACATCAGGCGCTGGATATCTTCAGCGAATGGAAGTCGTGCTATATTGATTTTTCCGGTACACTGCAGAAAGCGCAGATAGACGCCTAGGAAATCGCTGAAGGTCAGAATTCAGTTTAGAGATTATGAAATCATCTCACACCGAAAACATTGCCGGCAACCGGATTCGCCACTATTTTCTCCGTGTTATCTGGTATGCCTCCGCCGTCTGAGCAGAACTCACAGCTCTGCTTATGATGGTAACAGTTTCTTTACACGAAATTTCTGTATTAATCGGAGGATAGAAGATGGCAAAAAAGAAGATTCTGATAATGGGCGCCGCAGGTCGAGACTTTCATAATTTCAACACCTGCTATCGCAACAATCGGAGCGTGGAAGTAGTATGTTTCACGGCTACGCAAATTCCCGATATTGCCGGGCGCAAGTATCCCAGAGCATTGGCCGGAAAACTGTATCCCAAAGGAATTCCGATCTACGCCGAATCCGAATTGCTCGACCTGATTCGCAAGCACAACATCGATGAAGTCGTGTTCTCGTATTCCGACGTGCAGCATGGTTACGTTATGCACAAGGCCTCAACGGTATTGGCGGCGGGAGCTAACTTTACGCTGCTCGGAGCCAACGACACCGAGATCAAGTCGACCAAACCGGTGATAGCTGTCTGCGCGGTGCGGACCGGCGCCGGCAAAAGCCAGACCACGCGCAAAGTCTGTGAAGTTCTTAAAGACATGGGTTTGAAGGTGGTCGCGGTACGCCATCCGATGCCCTATGGCGATTTGGCGAAGCAGGCATGCCAGCGATTTGGTTCGCTTGCTGATCTGACCAAGCACAATTGCACGATTGAAGAGATGGAAGAATACGAACCGCATATCGCGCGCGGACAGGTGATCTACGCGGGTGTTGACTACCAGATGATTCTGCGCGCGGCTGAGAAAGAAGCTGACGTGGTCGTCTGGGACGGCGGCAATAATGACCTGCCGTTCTACAAACCCGATTTGCATATCACTGTCGCCGATCCGCATCGTCCCGGCCACGAATTGCAGTACCATCCGGGTGAAGCCAATCTGCTCGCCGCCGACGTGGTGGTCATCAATAAAATTGACACCGCCGATGGCGACTGCATCGAGATGGTTCGCAGTAACATTCGCGACTATAATCCGAAGGCGACGATCATCGATGGCGCCTCGCCGATCAAGGTTGACAATGCAGCGGCCATTCGCGGTAAACGCGTCCTGGTTGTTGAAGACGGCCCGACGGCGACGCACGGCGAAATGCAGTACGGCGCCGGTACCGTGGCGGCACACAAGTTTGGCGCCGCCGAGATGGTCGATCCGAGGCCGTATCTCAAGGGCACGCTAATCGACACGTTCAACAAGTATCCCGACATCGGCACGCTACTGCCGGCGATGGGTTACGGCGGCAAGCAAGTGAAGGATCTGGAAGCAACTATTGCTGCCACGCCCTGTGACTCGGTGATTATTGGAACACCGATTGACTTGCGGCGGGTAATCAAGATCAAACAGCCGTCAACGCGGGTGGAATACGACCTTCAGGAAATTGGCTCGCCGACGGTGTCCGATGTATTAACCGACTTCGTGAATCGGATTCAGAAAGGCCGGAAGAAAGGCAAATGACCAAGACGGCCGTGGTTGCGCTGGGTGGCAATGCCATCACGCGCAAGGAAGTCGAAGATACGATTACCAACCAGTTTGCCAATACGCGCAGCTCGCTGCAAGGATTGATCGAACTGATCCGACACGGTTATAATATTGCGGTAACGCATGGCAACGGCCCGCAGGTAGGTAATGCTATCCTGCGGGTCGAACTGGCACGTGGGAAGGCGCCGATATTGCCGCTGGGAATTTGTGTGGCGGATACTGAAGGTGGTATGGGATACATGATCGGCCAGTCGTTGTACAATCGTTTGCATCGCGACAATATCAAGCGCAATGTGGTGACAATCATTACCCAGGTGGTGGTCGACCAGAATGATCCGGAGCTTGCCAATCCCACCAAGTACATCGGGCAATTTTATTCAGAACAGCAGGCAGTGTTGTTTCAGACAGAGCGCAACTGGGTAATGAAAGAGGACTCCAACCGTGGCTGGCGTCGTGTGGTGCCATCACCGATTCCCAAGCGGATCGTGGAGGGTGACATCATCGGGCAACTGGTCAAGAGTGGCGCCATCGTGATCGCGGCAGGAGGCGGAGGCATACCGGTCTATATCGAGAAGGACGGCACACTTGAAGGTGTCGACGCGGTAATCGATAAGGATCGCGCATCGTCATTGCTCGCCAACCAAATCAACGCCGAGATGTTGATCATCCTGACCGGGATAGACAAAGTCGCGCTCAACTTTGGTAAGCCAAATCAGAAGTTGCTGGATACGATGTCCGCGTCGGAAGCGGAAACCTATCTCAAACAAGGCCAATTTCCGCCGGGCAGCATGGGTCCCAAGATCGAAGCAGCGCTGGACTTCCTCAAGAACGGCGGACAGAAAGTCGTGATAACATCCATTGACAAGGCGGCGGAGGCGGTGCTCGGAAATGCTGGAACTGTTGTCACACGCGGATAAGATGGCCGTTCAACTCTCACCCTCACTTGTCGCAGCCATTACGGCCCAGGGACAGCTCTATGAAGTAGGCGGCGCGGTACGCGATTCGTTGATACCGGGCCAACCGGAGTCGAAGGACATTGATCTTCTCGTTACGGGAATTCCGTTTCAGGAACTGCTTGCGATCTTGAGCCGGTTCGGACGCGCCGATCTTGTCGGCCGTTCGTTTGGCGTGATCAAATTTACGCAATATGCCAAGGGCGACATGCCGGCGGAGACTTTCGATTTTGTGCTACCGCGCAAGGAAATCTCGACCGGCTCCGGGCATCGCGACTTTGAGGTCGACTTCGATCATCGTTTGCAGGTCGAAGACGACCTGGGGCGGCGCGATTTCACCATCAACGCAATTGCCCGCAATGTCGTCAATGGCGAGTTGATCGACCCGTACGGCGGCCAGGCAGACCTCAAGGCACACGTCATTCGGGTAGCTTTCCCGAATTCATTTCGAGAAGATCCGTTGCGGATGTTGCGCGCGGTGCAGTTTGCAGCGCGATTCAATTTCGAGATTGAGCCGGCAACCTATGTGTCGCTGCGTGAGAATGTCGCCCTGATTCAGACTGTCTCCGCTGAGAGAATCGCAGAAGAGTTGAACAAACTATTGGTGCAAGCGGACAAACCCTCTACCGGATTTCTGCTGATGCAACGAGTCGGCATGCTCAAGTTTATATTTCCCGAGCTGGAGTATACGGTTGGCGTCGACCAGCCGGGACCATATCACGCCTACCCGGTCTTTGAGCATTCGATCTTCACGGCGGATGCAACCCCCAAACGGCTCGTGGTCCGCATGGCGGCGCTCTTTCACGATGTTGCCAAGCCGCAGGCAAAGCAACTGACAGCCGACGGAGCGACTTTTTACGGGCACGAGGACTATGGCGCCCGGCTAGCCAAAAGAATCCTGGAGCGGCTGAGATACTCCAATGACTTTGTGGAGAAAGTCGTGTTGCTCGTTGATCGACATATGTTTACGACTGCGGTTAGTGATAAGGGAATGCGCCGGCTAATCCGCAAGGTTGGCCCGGATTTGATTTTTGACTTGCTCGATCTGCGTCGTGCGGATGTGGTCGGACAGGGAATGGGAGGGAAGACCGAGGACGTGGACGAGTTTGAACAGCGAATTCGCGCCGAGTTGGAGCGCAAGCCCCCCTTTGGGTTAGCCGATCTGGCGATCAACGGGGATGAGCTTATGCGAGTGTTCGACCTGCAACCGGGGAAGTTGGTGGGGGAGATTCTCAATCATCTCCTTGAGGTCGTACTTGATTTTCCGGAACAAGAATAGCTACGATATACTGCTCGAAGAGGCGCGAGCCTTTTTGAAGGCCAAGTCTTAGAGGAAATTGAAGGAGCCATAATGAAAATTCACGAGTACCAGGCAAAGGAGATTTTTGCCTCTTTCGGCATCCCGGTTCCCAAGGGCAAGATTGCATTTTCGGCCGACGAAGCACGTCAACTGGCCGAGGAAATCGGAAAGCCGGTTATGGTGAAAGCACAGGTTCATGTCGGCGGCCGCGGCAAGGCCGGAGGCATCAAGTACTGTGCGACACCGGATGAAGCGTATGCCAACGCCCAGAACATCATCGGCATGAACATCAAGGGATTGATTGTCCGCAGAGTGTTTATCACCGAGGCCACTGACATCAGCCATGAAGCGTATGTCGGAATTATTGTCGACCGCAGCGCGAAGAAGCCGGTGATTATGGTTTCTGCCGAGGGTGGTATTGACATCGAGGAAGTGGCCGCCAAGACACCGGAAAAGATTTTCAAATTGCACATCGACCCGCTGTTGGGCATGAGGCAATATCAGGCGCGGCAACTGGCATACAAGATCTACTCGAATCCCGAGACCGCGAAACAGGCAGCGGATATTATCCTCAAACTCTATCGCTGCTTCATGGAATCGGATGCTTCACTGGTAGAAATCAATCCACTCGTGACCACGCCATCGGGCACCGTCGTCGCTCTCGATGCCAAGATCAATCTTGACGACAACGGACTTTATCGCCATCCGAGATTCGAGCAATTGCGTGATGTGGCTCCGGCGGAAGAATCCGAGAATGAAGCGCGCGAAGCCGGACTATCCTTTGTCGGTTTGTCGGGCAACATCGGCTGCGTCGTCAACGGCGCCGGCCTGGCAATGGCGACGATGGACCTGGTGAAGCATTATGGCGGCGAACCGGCCAATTTCCTCGATATCGGCGGTTCATCCAATCCGGACAAAGTCGTGACGGCGATGCGAATCATCCTGCGCGACCAGAATGTGAAAGCAATTCTGTTCAATATCTTTGGCGGCATTACACGCTGCGATGACGTCGCAAACGGTATCGTCAAAGCCGTTTCGGAATTCAAACCCTCAGTGCCGTTGGTCGTGCGTCTCACGGGCACCAACGAAGCGGAAGCGCGGGCGATTCTGGAAAAGTCGCAAATTCAGGCGGCTGAAACGATGGTTGACGTGGTTACCAAAGCAATCGAACTCGCCGAAGTGGCCTGAGCAGAAAGAAAAGGAAGAGATCATGGGAATCTTTGTTGATAAGAAAACGAGAGTCGTAGTTCAGGGAATTACCGGTCGCGACGGTTCCTTCCATGCGCGGCAAATGAAAGAATACGGTACCGCAGTGGTTGCCGGTGTGACGCCGGGCAAGGGCGGTACTGCTTTGGAAGGCATTCCGATTTTCAATACGGTCGCCGAAGCAGTCGAAAAGACCAAGGCCAATACGTCCGTCATCTATGTTCCCGCCTCAGCGGCAGTCGACGCCATTTATGAAGCCGCCGACGCAGGCGTGCAAGTTATCGTCTGCATCAGTGAAGGCGTTCCGGCGAACGACATGCTGAAAGTGTACAACTATTTGAAGGTGAAAGGCGTGAGGTTGATCGGACCGAATTGCCCGGGCATTATAACTCCGGGAGTGACCAAGGTAGGGATTATGCCGGGACACATCCATAAGAAGGGTTCGGTCGGCGTCGTTTCGCGCTCTGGGACGTTGACGTATGAAATCGTCTACAATCTGACCGCGAGAAAGATCGGCCAGTCAACATGCATCGGTATCGGTGGTGATCCGATCATCGGCACCAACTTCATCGACTGTCTCGCTGAATTCCAGAAAGATCCTCAGACCGAGGCGATCGTGGTAATCGGCGAAATCGGCGGTACGGATGAAGAAGACGCCGCGGCCTTCATCAAGAAGTATGTCACCAAACCGGTAGTCGGTTTTATCGCCGGGCTGACGGCTCCGGCCGACAAGCGCATGGGCCATGCCGGCGCGATTATCTCCGGTGGCACGGGAACGGCGCCGGAAAAGATCAAGGCATTTGAAGCGGTCGGTGTGCCGGTTGCCAAGACGCCGGTTCAGGTTGCCGAACTGGTAGAGAAGAAACTCGCCGCGCTTTCCAAGAAAGGCGCTGCCAGGAAACCGGCGATGAAAGCGAAGCCGGCAGCGAAGAAGTCTGCCAAGGCAAAGCCGGTCGCGAAGAAAGTAGTCAGGAAATCAGCCCCGATCAGGAAGGCGAAGCCCAAAGTCAGCAAATTGGCCCGGGCGGCAAAATCCAGATCGAAAGCAAAACCGAAGAAGAAATAGACCACTGTCAATAGATTTATCCGGACTACAGCGATCTGGGAAGAGAGCCGAGCGCTGCTGATCCGCAAGGTTTAAGGAGACTTTATAGATGCCAGATACAGCGGGCGATACCGAGCAGCAGGCAACGGATTCGGCATCGAAGAGTGGTGCCGGGCCGCTGACAATTTATTTCCACTGGTGCAAGGCCTGCGGCATTTGCATTAGTTTTTGTCCCAATCAAGTGTTCACCTCTGACCGAGACGGCAAACCGATTATCTCTTATCCCGACAAGTGTACCCAGTGCGCCATCTGCTGGCTTCATTGTCCTGATCTGGCGATCGTCTCCAATGAGAAGTAGGAGTGCTGCTTAATGGCTGAAAATATAAAATTACTACAAGGGAATGAGGCGGTCACCGAAGGCGCCATGATCGCGGGCCTGCGATTGTTCGCCGGATATCCGATCACCCCGTCAACGGAAATTGCCGAAATTCTGGCGCGAAAGTTGCCGAAGGTCGGCGGAAAATTCATCCAGATGGAAGACGAGATCGCGTCGATGGCGGCAATTATCGGCGGCTCCTGCGCCGGCGCCAAGTCGATGACGGCGACTTCCGGTCCGGGATTCTCGCTGATGGTCGAGGGCATCGGGTACGCCTACATGGCGGAGGTACCGACCGTGGTTGTCAACGTGCAGCGCGGCGGCCCGTCGACCGGACTGCCGACCAAGGTGTCACAGTCGGATACGATGCAGGCGCGCTGGGGAACTCACGGCGACTATATCGCGATTGCGCTGGCGCCGCAGTCGGTGAGAGAGACCATTGACCTGACTGTGAGAGCTTTCAATCTCGCCGAATCGTATCGTACACCCGTGACCTTATTGTTGGACGAAGTGTTGGGACACATGCGGGAGAAAGTCGTTGTTCCCGCCGAGGGCGAGCTGCCGGTGATCAATCGCCAGAAACCCGACGTTCCGGCCGGCTGGTACAAACACTTCGAAATCACTCCGAACTTCAAGTCGCCGATGGCGTCGTTCGGTGACGGTTATCGTTTCCATGTTACCGGACTGACTCATGATGAATACGGATTTCCGACCAGCAAGCCGGTCGAAATCCAGGCAAAGATGAGCAAACTGCAAAATAAGATCATGCGCTATCTCGACGACATCTGTCAGATCGAAACCGACGGCATGGAAGACGCTCATGTGGCGGTCTATGCGTACGGTATCGTCGCCCGCGCTGCCAAGCAGGCGGTGCAGATGGCTCGTGCGAGAAGAATGAAAGTCGGCCAGGTCAGGCCGATCACAATTTGGCCATCGCACGACAAGAAATACCGCGAGATTTTCTCATCCAAGAATCTGCAGAAGGTCATCGTCGCCGAACTGAATCAGGGCCAACTGGTTTATGAAGTTCAGCGGCTGGTACCCAAGCATGTCGAGGTTATCAGTCTCTGTCGCTATGATTCCGAATTGATTACCCCGATGCAGATTCTCAACAAGATTAAGGAGGTGAGGTAAGATGACGCAGAAGTCAGACATCACCCATCAATACCTGCGTGAGAAGAAGAAATTCCCGAATGTCTGGTGTGCCGGATGCGGTATCGGCATCGTCATGGGCTCGCTGATTCGGGCTATCGATAAATTGCAGTTGGACCGCGACAATGTGACTTTGGTATCCGGTATCGGATGTTCCTCGCGCATGCCGGTTTACCTCGACTTCAATACATTGCACACGACTCACGGCCGCGCGCTGCCGTTTGCCACCGGCGTCAAGCTTGCCAACCCCAAGATGAAAGTCATTGTCATTACCGGTGACGGCGATGCGCTGGCAATCGGCGGCAATCACTTCATTCACGCCTCGCGGCGCAATATCGATATCACCTGCATCCTGATCAATAACATGATCTACGGAATGACCGGCGGGCAGTTCTCGCCGACCACGCCGACTGACAGCCATGCCGCTACGGCGCCGTACGGCAACAAGGAATATCCCTTTGATATTCCCAAACTGGCGATGGCTGCAGGCGCATCCTATGTCGCGCGCGGCACGGTCTATCATGTCACTCAGCTCGATCAGTTGATATTTGAAGCCATTCAGAAACGCGGTTTCTCGGTCGTCGAAGCCTTTTCAAACTGCCACACCTATTATGGCCGCCTGAACCGTTTGGGAGATTCGGTCAAGATGCTGGAAGAGATGAAAAAGAACGTGCTGCCGCTGAAGGCCGCGGCCAAGATGCCGCCGGAGAAAGTGGAGGGCAAACTGCTCACAGGTGTCTTCTGCGATGTCGAACGCGAGGAATACTGTGACCGCTATGACGCATTAATCGAGAGTCTGCAGGGGAAATAAGCATGACAAGTCCAACGAAAGCAAATAAGGCGGCTGCCGCTCAAGCCCGGAATGATACTATCGATCGTTACGAAATTCGTTTCTCCGGCTCGGGTGGGCAGGGATTGATTCTCGCCGGCGTGATGCTGGCGGAAGCGGTCGCTACCTATGACGGCAAGAATGTTGTTCAGACGCAGAGTTACGGACCTGAGGCACGCGGCGGCGCGTCGCGAGCGGATGTGGTTATCTCAGCTAATGAGATTTACTACCCCAAACCGATGCAGCTTGACCTGCTGCTGGCGCTATCGCAAGAGGCCTGTGACAATTACTACCATGATCTGAAAGAAGACGGTCTGCTTATTGTCGACAGCCACATGGTAACGCAAGTCCCGACCTCATTGTGGGTCGGCATTCCGTTCAGCCAGTTGGCGCGGCATACGATCGGCAATCCGATGGTGGCGAATGTTATATCGCTGGGCGCTATCTGTGCCGTGTCGGGCGTCGTTTCCGAAGCCGGTTTGACGGAAGTTGTCAAACGCAGGGCTCCGCGCGGAACCGAAGAAAAGAACCTGGCGGCATTGCAGCTTGGCCTCGAAGAAGGCCGCAAGGCGAAGGAAAGGCTCAGGAAATGAAACAGCAAACGTTGCTGATGATCAAACCTGATGCCGTCGAGCGCAAACTGATAGGACGAATTATCGACCGGCTGGAGACAGCCGGTTTCGAACTCAAAGAAATGAAGATGGTTCACCTGACGGCCGGGCGCGCCCGCGAATTCTACAAGGTTCACGAGGGTAAGCCGTTTCTGGATGAGCTGGTTCAATTTATGTCGTCGTCACCGATCGTTGCCATGGCGCTGGAAAAAGACAACGCCGTGGCTGATCTGCGTGAATTGATCGGGGCGACTGATCCGGCGAAAGCAGCGTGTGGGACAATTCGCCAGTCCTATGCAATTGATGTAAGCAAGAACTCGGTGCACGCTTCGGATAGCGTGGAGAACGCAAAGATCGAACTGAAATTTCATTTCTCATAGCCGCTTTGGCATTGTGAAAGCGAATGAGGACTCCCATCTGGTATTGCGACAAGGATGTTGAGTTGAGTTTGCCTGATACTTGTCGGGTTGACCTCTTCGATTTGCCTCAAAAGCGGCTTACTTCGCTGGGGAACGATAACTGGCTTGCGACCGGCAAGCTGCCCACCGATCTCACGGACTTCCTGAAAAACTCGCAGCAATTGCTGGTCGTCGTCAACGATCATTGTCGACCTACACCGACAGCGCGCGTGCTCGACGTCCTGGGTGATTCGCTGTCTCAAGTCAACACCACATTTCTTGTAGCGACCGCGTTGCACGGTGCGCCTGATGACACGCAACTGCGCAGAATCTTCGGCAGATTCTATGAGCGCTTCGCGGATCGGATTCACATTCACAGCGCCTTCGACGAAAATCAGTTGGCCGAGTTCGGCAGCGGCGCCAACACGGTAAGTCTCAATAAGCTGTTCGAACAGAGCGATTCGGTATTGATAATCGGCTCAGTCGAGCCGCATTACTTCGCCGGATTCACGGGCGGGCGCAAGATCATTCTGCCCGGTTGTGCATCATTCGCCGATGTTTCCCGCAATCATGCAAACGCGCTGAGTTCAAAGAGCCAGCCATTGGCACAGGCGAGGGAATCCGGTATGGGAAGATATCCGTTCTCGCACCACGTGCCTCGATTACAAGAGACGTTTTGCGATTCAGATTGTCTGCGATCACCACGGAACGGTATTCCACCTGTCGGCAGGTGATTGGGACAAAGCGTACGACAGCGCTTGCGACTTTGTTAAGGCCAACTATGCTCACAATGTTGGCTCCCCGTACGACGTGGCGATCTGCGTCGTCTATCCGCCTCTGGACAAGAATCTATATCAATTGCAGAAATCTTACGAAAACGTGGCTTCCGCGGTAAAATCGGATGGTACGATATTGTTAGTCTCCGGGTGCGTTGAGGGTACCGGCGACGCCAGATTTCTGAAATTGGCGGAGAGATCGGCAAATGGTGAGTTGCGGGTTGACGGCCAGTCGGAATGGCTGCTGATGGGGATTCACAAAGTCAAGCGGACGGAAAGATTATCTGAGCGGCTCAAACTGATGCTGGTTTCGAAACTGCCCGCATCCGACCTTGAGTTCATACCGATTGAGCCGTGGCCGGAACTTGAACCGGCTGTGGAAAAACTAATGGAAAGACATGGAACGAAATGCGATATAGCGGTGGTGCTGGACAGCGCCAATCAGGTGCTTCAGTGCGCCTGACAGGAGCTGATGTGGCACGTGCCAGAAACGAAGGAGTGAAACGATGCGTAGAAAAGTAACGGTAATCGGGGCCGGAAATGTCGGTGCAGCGGTTGCACAGTATCTGGCCGAGGGCAATCTTTGCGACATCATGTTGATCGACGTCGTCGAAGGAATGCCGCAGGGGAAGGCGCTCGACCTGATGCAGGCGGGGCCGATTCGCGGGTATGATGTCACAATCAAGGGTTCAAATGACTTTGCGGATATGCGCGGTTCGGACATAGTGGTTCATACCGCCGGCTTGGCTCGCAAACCGGGAATGTCGCGCGAAGATCTGTTGACCAAGAACGCGGAGATCATTGGCTCGGTGGCGCAGAAAGTCAAGGAGTTCGCCTCCCACGCGATAATTCTGATGGTCGCCAATCCGCTTGACCTGATGACGTTCCATGCCTACAAAGTCTCCGGTTTTCCGGCCAATCGCGTGTTTGGTCAGGCCGGTATCCTGGACTCGATCCGCTTCCGGACATTCATTGGGATGGAGCTGGGAATAGCGCAGACCGAGACCGAGGCGATGGTTCTGGGTGGTCACGGCGACACGATGGTGCCGTTGCCGCGCTACACTACAGCGGCTGGAGTGCCGATTACGGAACTTATGGCTCCTGATCGGATCGAAGCGATCAGTCAGCGTACGATCAACGGCGGTGGTGAAATCGTCGCCCTGCTAAAGACCGGTTCCGCATATTATGCACCTGCTGCTGCTACCGTGGCAATGGTCGACTCGGTGCTGAACGACAAGAAGAAGCTGTATCCCTGCTCCGCGTTCCTGACCGGCCAGTATGGCATCAATGACATGTACATCGGCGTGCCGGTGGTTCTCGGACAGACTGGTGTCGAGAAGATCGTGGAAATGAAGCTGGAGCAGAAGGAGTTGTCAGCCCTGCAGAAATCGGCTGCAACTTACAAGGAGCATCTGAAATTACTCGGCTACTAGGCCGAATCAGAGATTAGACTTCGCAAGAAGTACAGTCCTCCCTACGGCGCCGCCAAGAGTCCATCTCGGGCGGCGCCCTTTTAGTTGCGGCGGGCCCGCCAGAGCATTTTGTCCTTGACACCAGACTCGACCTTGGCTAATTTGCGCCAATTCGGAGTGGCCCACCGAGGCAGCCGGCCGAATGCACAAATCGGCAGCGGAAACCGTCTTATAGACAGTGCCTGTGCGCACAATCGGTTGTATTGGTGGCCTAAGTTGGGAGAACAATGCGGCGTCTCAGAATATCCGTCTTCTTGATCGCAGTAATTCTCCTGCTCTGCACCCCGATCTTCTCTCAGACAAATACTCCTGTCGATTCAGCTAAATCCGTTCAAGTCACAACTGAGAATCCGGCGCCACCAACCAACGTCGTTGCCGAAGACACGCCGAATGACAATGGCTCGGCTCTGGACGTCAGTTGGCAGCTTTCGGCGGATGATCAGCGATTAGTGACCAAATATCAGGTCCTGCGTTCAACATCGACAGGCGGACCGTTCGTAGTCGTCGGTGAGACCACGAAAGGGCAAAACGCATTTACTGATAACAACGTAACCATGGATTCGAGTTATTATTACAGGATTGCTGCGGTCAGTGACCTGAACAAGGCAGACAGTACCGTGGTGGCGGGCAGGAGTGAATCGGAGACAGTTGGGCCGGTGAAGCCAATCGCGCAGTGGTTCAATATGCGCCGGATGAACATCTTGATTTGGACGATCGTGGTCTCCATTGCGATTTTGTTTTATATCTATCAGGCCAAGTCCGGCAAAGAGCTCTATGTCCGCAAAATCGCCGGCATTGATGCTGTAGACGATGCCATCGGCCGGGCGACGGAAATGGGTCGCAAGGTCTTTTTCGTCCCGGGCATTCAGGACTTGGATGACGTTGCCACTATTGCTGCCATCACGATCCTGGGTCGCGTTGCGCGTATCTGTGCTCAGAACGAAACTCAGCTCGACGTACCTGTATCCAAGTCACTCGTGATGATGACGGCCAAAGAGGCGGTCAGAGAAGCCTACAGCAAAGTCGGCAAGCCTGATGCCTTCAAGGAAGACATGGTGCACTACGTCACCGATGACCAGTTTGGGTATGCGGCGGCGATCGACGGCATGGTCATGCGCCAGAAACCGGCTACCATGTTCTATCTGGGGGGGTTCTTTGCTGAGTCACTGATTTTGGTAGAGACCGGAAACGAAGCCGGTGCTATTCAGATTGCCGGTACCAACCAGCCGGCGCAGATTCCGTTCTTTGTGGCTGCTTGCGATTACACACTGATTGGAGAAGAGCTGTTTGCGGCAAGCGCCTATCTCGAGAGAGAACCTCGACTCTTGGGTTCGCTTAAGGGACAGGACTTTGCGAAGGGCCTTTTCATGCTGGCGATTGTAGTGCTGCTTATTCTGGCGATATTCAATATCAATCTGGCAGATTTACTCTTGAAGATAAGTTAGTCAATTGAGTTTATAGATATGAAACGCGAAGTACCCTTAATCATCACATTCGTCGCCGGACTCGTATTCCTTGTTTCATATTTTATCCCTCATGATCCCTTCAGCCGATCAGAACAGATTTTCAATCTCTGGTTCGCCATGGCAGGCGCGTTCGCTGTTTGGTTAGGGGCACTCAGTCTCTTGAAGATTCAGTTGTTCAATATCTCCCGAAAGGCGAAGGATTGGCCGATCTCACTCATAATTATCGTTTGTTTCCTTATTATGGTTGCCGTCGGCGCCTATGACGGCTTCAAAGGTCTGGGGATGAATCCGCCCGGCTCATTCCGCGATCCAGGAACCCATTTTGACTGGATGTATCAATACGTCTATACGCCGCTTTCGTCAACGATGTTCGCGATCTTGGCGTTCTTCGTGGCTTCGGCTTCTTATCGAGCTTTCCGAGCCCGGAACCTGCAAGCGACACTGCTGTTGCTTGCGGCTTTCTTTGTGATGATAGGCAGGGTGCCTGTCGGTGACTTACTAACGGGATTCATGCCAGAGGGTTATCGACTCTCCGATCTCTCTAATTGGCTGATGGCATTTCCCCAGACCGCAGGGCAGCGCGCAGTCATGATAGGCATTGCTCTTGGCACGGCATCGACGGCGCTCCGAATCATGCTCGGTATTGAAAGGTCACATCTGGAAGGCTGATGATGAAGAAGTATACCCCTTGGTTCGTGCTGCTTGGATTACTGATCTTGATTATCGTGCTCCCCAAGCCCCTTTCTTTCTCATCATCCGTTTCAGTTGTCGTAACGGTCTTGTTGTTCCTTGCCCTTGTCGGCATGCTCATACTGACTATCATAGGTAGACCGGTTGGCAGGCGCACAGTGTTTGTCTTTATCGCCGTTTCACTGACACTTCCATTCTTCATGAGTTTCCGCCCGCCGGTGAAGATTTCTCCCGAAGTTCAATTGCTTTACGACGCGATTACCAAGCTCGAGCCCGGTTCGAAAGTCTTGGCGGCATTTGATTATGATCCCCCTTCAGCGCCGGAACTGCAACCGATGGCTGATGCATTTATGAAATACGCGTTCAAGCATGGCCTGAAGGTTATTATCATGGGTTTGTGGCCTCAGGGACCTCAGCAGGCCAATATGTCGGTGGTCAGAGCCCTGGAGGAACCGGAAGTAAAGAAGATGAATCTGAAGTACGGGACTGATTACGTCAATCTCGGATTCCAATCGGGCAACGAATTTCTGGTTCAGCGTATGGGGAGATCATTCCGCGATCCTTTCCCGCGTGACATTTACAACACTCTGTATGACAGCATTCCTTTGCTCAAAGGAGTAGAAAATTTCAGCAACATTGATTACGTAATCAATTTCTCCGCCGGCTATCCGGGCACTGTCGAATGGGTGCAGATTGCCGTCGATCGTTTTGGCAAGGATCTTGGCGCCGGCAACACCGCTGTTCAAGCGCCGTCGGTGTATCCCTACCTGAGTTCAGGAAAACTAAAAGGGCTCGCGGGTGGTATGACGGGCGCAGCCGAATTTGAAATGGCAACCGGCGAGATAGGCGAAAGCAACAACTTACATACTCGCCCAGTCCTTTTCTCATATCGTAGTGATTGCCTTTATTATCATCGGCAACGTGGCACTCTTCCTTGGCAAACGCAAGGAAGTAAGGGAATAGAAGGGAATCCGATGGACAGCACATTGATTGGCATCTGGCTCGCTGCTCTCTTGACCCTCGGAATTGTCTCATTCCTGTATCGGGACAATATTTTCTATAAGGTCTCCGAGGCGATATTCATCGGAATTTCTGCCGGATTCTGGTTCATTACTTATTTCTGGGATAGTCTGTATCGACCGATCGTCAGTGGTATTAATCATCTAGACGCTCAGGGTCTCCCTGACCCGGATTATTGGTTTATTGGCGGTATCATCCTCGGCGTAATGCTTCTCACTCGCCTTATCGGCAAGGCGGGCTGGATTGCGCGCTGGCCGCTGGCGTTCATCGTCGGTGCCACGGTCGGTTTGAGAATGATGACCTACTTCTCAACCAATGCCGTGGCTCAGGTCCACGGGACGGTCGTCGACACGGTCGCAGCAGTCGCGTCGGGGAACAGCTACGAAATTATTGGACGATTTGTGATTGTAATCGGTACGATCACGGGTCTTATCTATTTCTACTTCTCGAAAGAGCACAAGGGCCTTTTTGGCGGAGCCGCCAAAGTCGGCACTTGGTTCTTGATGATCACCTTCGGCGCGTCATTCGGATACACGGTCATGAGCCGTATGTCGCTCCTGTTGGGACGAATTGATTTCTTGCTCACCGACTGGCTGAAACTGGTTAAATAGCATTTTATGACAGCACCCCTTCGCATTGCGAAGCTTGATGCCCTCATATTTCTCCTGGTTACGGTACTATTCATTTCTTTGAGTGGTTGTCTACTCGCGGTCGAAAGTGCGACGCCGACGAGTGACACACTTAAGCCGTTGCTGCCGTCAACGCCCGTTCAGACCATTCCCAATCTAGGCGCCGTAACTGTCAAGGCCTTCGATACCGACAACGATGCCGGTGGTTCGATCACTGTCGAATGGAAGGATCCCGGTTACGAAAAGCTCGACAATTTCCGGGGCTTCGAAATCCGGCGCACGAACGTCATCTCCAATAAGATCGACTCGATCGACGTTGCTCCATTTGCGACCCGTTCCTACGAAGATAGAAATACATCCGATGACAGCAGCTATACTTACACTGTTGCCGCCCTGGTCAACAACAACAAGGTAACCTCCGAACCTTCGGCGCCCGCTCAATCTGAGAAGCAGTGGTTCGATACGCGGTTGGCCTGGGTGTTGATCATCGGCGTCATTTTCTGCGGCGCGGTGATTCTGTTTATCGAAAGCGCTAAGCGAGGCACAAAATTATTTCTGCGCCGCATCGCCGGCTTGGAGGCCATTGATGAAGCCGTCGGTCGCGCAACCGAGATGGGGCGCCCGATTCTCTTCGTTGCCGGTATTCAGGATATGGACGATGTGCAGACGATTGCGGGACTGACGATTCTGGGAAGAATCGCCCGCACCGTGGCGGAGTACGACACCAAGATCAATATGCCGGTGCGTGCGTCGCTGGTGATGACTGCCGCGCGCGAGACGATCAAGCAGGCCTATGTGACTGCCGGTCGGCCGGATGCCTATAACGATGACATGGTTCATTATGTCACCGACGAGCAGTTCGGATTTGTTGCGGCCGTTGACGGCATCATGGTACGCGAAAAACCCGCGGCCTGTTTCTTCCTGGGGGCGTTTTTCGCCGAATCGCTGATTATGGCCGAAACCGGTAACTCAATAGGTGCGATTCAAATCGCCGGAACCGCCATGCCAGCGCAGTTGCCTTTCTTTGTCGCTGCCTGTGATTACACATTGATCGGCGAAGAACTGTTTGCCGCATCGGCTTATCTTTCGGAAGAACCGCGCCAAATGGGCTCGCTCAAAGGGCAGGATGTCGGCAAAGCCATTGCCATGATCGTGATATTGGTCGGCGTGATTGCCACAACTATTGCCAGCGCCTGGGGATGGGGTTCCATGGTTTGGGTTGAAAAAGTGCTGCGTGAGATGTTCTCGACGGGCTAGGAGTAAGACAAGACAGTGAAACGCCAGATTCCCATGCTTATTCTCTCCGCGGTCGGCACACTGCTGGTCGTGTCGGTGTTTGTGCCTTCGGCCAAATACTTGCAGGAAGATGCTTCACTCTATTTCGACATAATCGCCGTATTCGCGTTCTTCCTTGGTGGTGGCAACCTCATTCGCGTTCATACCGAAAAGATCAGCCGCAAATCAGAGGACTGGGGCTATTCAATCGTTACTCTATTTGGCTTTGGTCTGATGCTGGCGACCGGGCTGTTCAAGCTTGGCAATTCCGGGGGTATCTCAGGCGATCTTTCGCAAACGGGCTCTTACTTCCAGCTTCTATTCCAATACGTCATGTCGCCGCTGAATTCGACGATGTACGCGCTGCTGGCTTTCTTTGTCGCGTCCGCATCGTATCGGGCATTCCGTGCCAAGAATACCGAAGCCACGATACTTCTTGTTGCCGCGTTCATAATTTTGTTAGGGAGAACGGCACTGGGCGTGCTCTTGACAAATTGGGTGCCGGATCAGCTCTCGGTGCTGCAAATTCCCAATCTGGCAATTTGGATTATGAATGCCCCTAACCTGGCCGGACAACGTGCCATCATGATTGGAATCTCGCTGGGGGTAATTTCGATGTCGCTACGCCTGCTACTGGGCATTGAGCGCAGCTACCTGGGAGGGGATAGTTGAGATGGGTCTGATAGTTTCGATTATCGTTATCGGTGGCGGGCTGCTTTGGATTCTCTACCTGTCCATTAAAGGCCGCGATGTTGACCGGCGTATTGTGTACTTGTTCGTCGGACTGACGGTGGCGCTGGCGATCATTTTCCGACTTGAATTCGGCGAAGTCGCAACTCCGATCGTGAAGAATGTGTTCGACAAGATCGAGAGTCTGCCGCCCGGATCGAAAATTGTGCTGTCTTACGACTTCGATCCCGCCATGGCACCGGAAGTTCAGCCGATGACCGATGCTTTTATCAGGCACATTCTCGAAAAGAAGCACCGACTCTACTTTATGTCACTTTGGGCAACCGGGCAGTCATTGCTTAGGTTGAGTCTGGACCAGGTTCTCAAACCGGATTTTCCCGATGCCAAGTACGGGGTAGACTACTGCAATCTCGGGTACAAAGCCGGCAACGAGGGCGTACTTAATGTTGTCATTACGAATTTCCGCAAGATGTTTCCCTCTGACGCCTATGGCAATTCGCTCGATTCGCTGCCGATGTTCAAGGATGTCCAGTCGCTCAAGGATATGGATTTGCTGATTTCCGTTGGCGGCGGTAAACCAGGTGTGAAGGAATGGGTGCTGTTTGCGGGCGATCCGGGCAAGGTGCCGACGGCAGGCGGCTCGGCGGCGGTCTCAACTCCGCTTCTGTACCCTTATTGGCCCCGACAGCTCGTGGGCTTGCTTGGTGGAACCAAGGGCGCCGCGGAGTATGAATCACAACTGCTCAAGACCTATCCACGCTTCGAAAAGAAGCCGATGCCCGCTCTGCGCATGATGGGGCCGCAGACCATGGCTCACGTGGTTATCATCGCATTCATAGTAATTGGTAATGTGGCTTATTTCAGATCACGCAAAAAGGGCGGTAAATTATGAACATGAAGACCGCCGGCAGAATCGTGATGGCCTTAGTGGCTTTGGTATTCGTCATTAGCTGGATCACCAAATCAAGCAGTGGCACTTCAGAATCACAATTCATGAATATCCGCGACGGCTTCCTGATCACTTTCGCGGTGTTTCTGACGCTATCAATATTCTCATTTCTCTATCGCGACAATCCATTCTACAAGTTTGCAGAAAGTCTGTACGTCGGCATCTCAGCCGGCTATTGGATGTGCTACGGCTTCTGGAGTACCGTCGTAGGCAACTTCGTGCCGCGCGCGTCCCAGACCCTGTCGGAATTTTTCAAAGTGCCATATCAGGCGCAGGCGGATCACGTCCTAATCTACATACCAATCATATTTGGTTTGATTTTGCTGATGCGATTGATGCCCAAAGTCGGTTGGATGTCGCGTTGGTCGTTGGCATTCATTATCGGCGCCACCGCCGGCCTTAACTTGACTCGCTATCTCCGTTCCGATTTTATCAGTCAGGTCGCCAACTCATTCATTCCGCTCTTTGTTGACTGGAAAGGAGTGGGCGATTTCATCAGCCATGTGTCGCTGGCCGCCGATGGACAGTTCATAGCTATCCTGACTAACTGGGTAATCTTTGTCGGCGTGATGTGCGGACTGATCTACTTCTTCTTCTCGAAAGAACACAAAGGCGCCTTTGGTGTCGCGTCGCGAATCGGAATCTGGATTCTGATGATCACCTTCGGTGCGTCGTTTGGATACACGGTAATGGGGCGCATTTCGCTGCTGGTGGGAAGAATTACCTTTCTCTTCGGAGACTGGTTGAATATATTGTGACAAAATCCTTAAGCCACGCGAGGTGGAAGTGAAACATCTGATATTGTTCCTCCTGATCTGTATGTCACTTTGCCTTACTCAGGCAATATTGGCGCAGACGGCGACCTCCGACCCTCCCGCTGAAACGGCGGTGATCCCGTCGGAACCGCCCGCGCCGCCCTCTAATGTAACTCTAAAAGATCTTCCCAACGATGACGGCCATGGTGTCCAGGTGAAATGGACCCTGTCACCTGATGACGGCGCTGGTAAGAAGAACGTGATCAGTTATGACATTTATCGCGCGACTTCACCCGACGCTCCCGATTCGGCGTGGCTGAAAGCGGGGACAGTCGTTCTGGGAAATTCCAGTTATGCGGACAAAGGGAACCGCGATAAGACAAGTCCCGAATATTTGCCGAAGAACACGAATCTGTACTATCGCGTCTATGCCGTTGGCCCGGGCGGAAAGAGCGCACCGGCAGCGGGCGGACCCGTACAGGCCTACGACAACTGGTTCAACTCTATGAAGATGCCGGAGCTACTCTTCTGCATCATCTTCTTGATTCTGACCGTCAAATTAATCAACATGGCCAAGAAGGGCATCGATCTTTATGTGCGCCCGCTGGCGGGTATCGAAGCCATTGATGAAGCTATCGGTCGTGCCACCGAAATGGGCAAACCGATCCTGTACGTGTTAGGAATTGGAACCGCCGGAGACATTGCCACGATCGCCTCGTTTACCGTGCTCGGTCGCGTGGCGCGCAAAGTGGCAGAATACCAGACTTCGATGATTGTCCCTTGCTGTGATCCCGTCGTAATGACCATTGCGCAGGAGACCGTGAAGACAGGCTATGCCGATGCGGGACGGCCCGACACTTACAAAGAAGACTCCGTCTACTACGTGACCAGTCAGCAGTTCCCGTACGTCGCCGCAGTCAATGGAACGATTCTCCGGGAAAAACCGGCGACCAACATTTATCTCGGTTATTTCGCCGCCGAATCGCTGTTGCTGGCGGAAACGGGAGTCCTTGCCGGTTCGATCCAAATCGCGGGCACGGACCAGGTCTCGCAGCTGCCTTTCTTTGTGGTCGCTTGCGACTATACTCTGCTGGGTGAGGAACTGTATGCTGCTAGTGCCTATCTCGGCCGGGAGCCCCTGCTACTCGGAACGCTGAAAGCGCAAGACTATCTCAAAGCCATCGTGCTTGCCGGCATGGTTGTCCTTCTCGCTCTCCGGGTATTCACTGGAGCAGATTTCCTCAGTAAACCCTTTGACGCGCCCTGGTGGTGAGGAGGTTGGCATGAAACAACAGATTCCATTAATATTGGTTTTCGTTTTCGGTGTGTTGCTGGCCATTCAGTACTTTGTTCCGTCCGAACCATCGCTACGCTTCTATGAAGTGGCTTTAGACGGGCTAACGGTAATCGGTATTTTTGCGATGGTACTCGGTATCTGGTCGCAAATTCACGTCGGCTATTACAAGATAAAGCGCCGTTCCGAAGATTGGCAATACAGTGTGGTAGTCCTGGTCTCGATGTTTGCGATGATTGTCTTTGGACTTACGATCAAGGGGTCCCAGGTCTTTAACGGTCTCAACGGCACGATCTTCCGCCTGCTTTACAGCAACATCTTCATCCCGATACAGGCGACCATCTTCGCATTGCTCGCGTTCTATATCGCCTCGGCATCATACCGCGCTTTTCGCGCCCGTTCAGCTGTCTCGACGGTATTGCTCGTCGCGGCTCTCCTGTTGATGATGCGAGTAATACCGACGGGACCGCTCGCTGATCCGATCAACCAGGTGGGTAGTTGGATGTTAATGGTGCCGAATTTGGCCGCGAAACGCGCAATCCTCATCGGTGTCGGTCTGGGCGGGGTTGCCACCGCGCTAAAGATTGTGCTGGGTATTGAACGTTCATACCTGGGCAAGGATTGAGAGGAGAATGGCATGACATTTCACGACCGACTTTTGGCTCTCGATCGCCGCTGGGTTTTTGCGGTGTTACTGGTTTTTGTTATCACTCCACTGTTTATTCCATTTACTGTTCCACTGACTCCGGTCAAGGAAGTCAGGGAAATCTACGACTTCATTGAAGCCCTGAAACCGGGCGACTATATCCTGCTCTCATTGGATTACGATCCGGGTTCATTGGCGGAACTAAACCCGGTGGCCTATGCCATGCTGGAGCAGTGCTACGCCAAGAAACTTAAGGTAATCACTCTCACATTGTCACAGACCGGTGCTCAGATGGCCGAAGAAATCGTAAGGGACGTGGCGGATTCCTGCCTGGTCTATCACGGGTTCAAGCCTGAACGTGGGATCGATTATGTCTACCTCGGCTACAAACCCTATCCCGGCATTATCATCCTCGGCATGGGTATGAATTTCCGTATTCCTTTTCCGCAAGATTACTACGGTACCACCCTTGACTCCATTCCCATGATGCGCGGTATCAAGAATTATGACAACATCAAAGGCGTCATTAATCTGTCGGCAGGCAACGTCTCGGACATGTGGGTCGCTGATGGAAACGCTCGTTATAACGTGAAGCTCGCACTGGCGATGACCGGTGTTATGGCGGCCGACTACTACCCCTACTATCAATCGAAGCAGATATTCGGAATCATCGGCGGGATGAAAGGGGCTGCAGAATATGAGACTCTCTGCAAGAATCCCGGAACGGCAACCGAGGCGATGAAAGTACAGGTATTCGCGCATGTGGTGATTATCATCTTCATTATTATGGGGAACCTGGCTTTCTTCCTCAGCAAACGCAAGAGCGCTCCGAAACAGGAGAGTAAATAATGGAACAGACTTTTAGCACGGACACGATAATTTGGACAACGGTGGGTGTCTTCTTGACGCTTTGCCTGTTCTCTTTTCTATACAAAGACAATCCTTTCTATAAGTTCGCGGAGCATTTGGTAGTGGGTGTCTCCGTGGGTTACTGGGCCATTCTGCTTTACTACAACGGTATTAATCCCAATCTTCTTAGCCACTTATTCGATTTTGCCGTCGATCCGGTCACGAAAGTGCAGTACAATACCTGGAAGCCGAAATTCGATGAGTTCTACTACATTATTCCTGCCCTGCTCGGTATTGCAATGTGGACGCGATTTTCCAGAAAGTATGCCTGGATAAGCCGTTATCCGCTCGCCTTGTTTCTGGGTATCTCCAGCGGTATTGCCATTCCCGTTACCATGAAGAACAACGTGCTATCACAGCTTCGCGGAACGACGATAGGGCTTGGATTCGACTGGAGTACGGCTGGATTTCTTGGAGTCCCGCAGGGGATTTGGGATGTCGTCGTCATCGTTGGTACCATGTCGTCGCTGATATATTTCTTTTTCTCCAAGGCGCATAAGGGCGCTTGGGGTGGAGCCGCCAAATTGGGTATCTATACTCTAATGATTGGATTCGGAGCGACGTTCGGATACACAGTCATGGCGCGTATCTCGTTGTTAATCTATAGGATACAGTACATTCGTGACTGGATAAAGATGATCACTTAGGCCAGTTGGCTTTCTTGACTTACAGAAGTCTTGTTACAACAACTGCTTACATGGGGTGCCAAAAAGCCACAAAAAAAGTGTGCCGATTTCAAAAAAAACTGTTGACAGCTTAAGTTAAACGGGTTAAATTAGTTGCAACAGGAAGTTTTTGAGGAGCCGCAAGAGGTGAGTGGCCTTCTCAGTTGGTTGAGTTATTAACCTTATGCCAGGGAAGGTGGGGATGGCAAAAATAACCCTCACAAAGACGCGCCGTAGGCGTAAAGAGCCTCTCTCTCCTGAAGAGGCGAAGCGGAGGCGACAGGAATATCAGCGCCAGTACTATCTGGCTCATCGCGAAAAGGCCAAGGAGTACCAGCGCCAGTACAATCTGTTGCACAAAAAGAAACAACGACTCCCCGGAGCCAAGGGCAGAAACGCCTTAGAATTCAAGCGTGATTCGGCGCGCTTGACGTACAACACGCACGATCTGATGCACTCTCCGGCCGAAAAAACTCTGAAAATGCTGCAAAAGATTATTGCTGGCGAGAAGATGTTTACCATGTGACGGTAAATTTCGAATCAAACATTAATAAGGTGCTGCAGCTCGGTTCTGGGTGTAGAATCGCTGCGGCGCTTTTGTTTTGGCGAATTGCGCCGTAACTACTGTTTGAAAACACATTTAACTTGGACTGGATATAAGCCATGGCAAAGAAAAAGGTGACGCCGAAGAGTAAACCGAAAGTTGCCTCCAAACCAAAAGCAATTGCCGCAAAACCTTTGAAGCCCCGCAAAATCGGAGTTCAAATCAAAGAACTTCCGGTCGAAAAGAAGAGGCCGTCGCTGCTTCCCGGCGGTAAATACTTCTATTCTTTCGGCGGCGGTAAGGCCGAAGGTGATGGTGCGATGAAAGACACGCTGGGAGGAAAAGGCGCCGGCCTCGCCGAGATGACTAATTTGGGAATTCCGGTGCCACCGGGATTCACCATCTCCACCGAAGTTTGTCGTCTCTACTACGACAACAAGATGTCTTTGCCGAAAACGTTTGATCGCGAAATGAAGCAGATCATGGAGCATCTTGAAAAGGCGATGGGAGCCAGGTTTGGTGATGCCAAGAATCCACTGCTGGTTTCGGTGCGATCGGGCGCCAAATTCTCGATGCCGGGAATGATGGACACGATCCTGAATCTCGGGCTAAATGAAGAGACCTTGAAGGGACTGATCGCCAAGACCAACAATCCTCGGTTTGCTTATGACAACTACCGCCGATTCATCTCCATGTTCGGAAATGTCGTGCTTGGTATTGACAAAGATCAGTTTGAGGAGATCATCACCAAGAAGAAAAGACAACGTTCGATCAAACATGACGCGTCGCTTTCAATCGACGACCTGAAAGATATCGTCAAGCAGTTCCTGAAGCTGATCACCGCCAAGTCCGGCGAACCGTTTCCAACTGATCCCTGGATGCAATTGCAGATGGCGCGCGATGCTGTATTTCGCAGTTGGAATTCGCCACGGGCAATCACCTATCGCGCCGCCAATCACATTCCATCTGATCTGGGCACCGCCGTCAATATTCAGGCGATGGTGTTCGGCAATATGGGAGATTCGTCGGCCACCGGTGTTGGCTTCACGCGCAATCCCTCCAACGGCAACAAGGAATTCTATGGCGAGTTTCTGGTTAACGCGCAGGGTGAGGACGTAGTCGCGGGTATTCGCACGCCTCAACCTATCACTGAGTTGGCGAAAGTGATGCCGGAGGCCTATAAGCAACTCAAAGACATCACCGGCAAACTGGAAAAACACTACCGCGACGTGCAGGACTTTGAGTTCACGATTCAAGAGAACAAGTTGTACATGCTCCAGACGCGCACCGGCAAACGCACCGCGCAGGCCGCCGTCAAGATTTCCGTGGATATGGTTCACGAGAAGCTGATTACCAAAGACGAAGCGCTGCTGCGCATTCAGCCGGAGCAACTCGATCAGCTTCTCCATCCACGTATCGACCCCAACGCCGACGTTGAAGTGATTGCACGCGGGCTGTCGGCTTCACCTGGAGCGGCGTCCGGCAAAGTTGTATTTCACGCCGATGAGGCCGTTCGCCTGGCTGAACGCGGTGAGAAGACCATCCTGGTCCGAACTGAAACCAATCCGGACGACATCGCCGGCATGATTGCAGCCGAAGGCGTTTTGACCGCCCGCGGTGGTATGACATCCCACGCAGCCGTGGTTGCACGCGGCATGGGCAAACCGTGCGTGGCCGGTTGCGAAGATGTTCGCGTTTACGAGGCACGCCGGCAATTTGCCATCGGAACTCTGGTGGTAAAGGACAAAGAAGTCATCACGATCAACGGCACCACCGGCGAAGTCATGCTGGGCGAAGTACCGACCATTGACCCCGAACTCTCCGGGGAATTTGGCACGTTCATGACCTGGGCCGACGAAGTGCGCGCGATCGGTATTCGCACCAATGCCGATACACCGAGTGATGCGGCACTGGCGCGTAAATTTGGCGCCGAAGGAATCGGGCTCTGCCGAACCGAGCATATGTTTTTCGGCAAGAATCGTCTACCGCACATTCAGGCGATGATTCTGGCAACCACGCAAGATGAACGTCAGGCGTCGCTGGACAAGCTCCTGCCGTTCCAGAAAGCAGACTTCAAAGCGATCTTCGAAGCGATGGAAGGTCTGCCGGTGACGATCAGAACGCTCGATCCGCCGCTGCACGAGTTTCTTCCCAAACGCGAGGACGTTCTGAAGCAGATTCAGGACGCCGAGACTGCAAACGAAAAATCGGAGGATATCGGCCGCCTGAGAAAGATTCTTGACCGTATCGACAGTCTGCACGAACAGAACCCGATGCTTGGCCACCGTGGCTGCCGGCTTGGCATCACCTATCCCGAGATTACTGAGATGCAGGTTAAGGCGATCTTCATGGCCGCGGCAGAGCTGATGAGAGACGGCAAACGCGTCTTCCCGGAAATCATGGTGCCCTTGGTGGGACAACGAGCCGAGTTGGCCAACCAGAAAGAAATTATCGTGCGGATCGGGGAACAGATGACTCGCAAGTACAAGTTCGAGATTCCGTACTTGGTTGGCACGATGATCGAGATTCCACGAGCGGCGCTGACTGCGGACGAGATCGCGCAGGAGGCCGATTTCTTCAGTTTTGGCACCAACGATTTGACGCAGATGACGATGGGATTCTCGCGCGACGATGCCGGCAAATTCCTCAGGTATTATTACGAAAAAGGCATCCTGTCGCGTGACCCGTTTGTTACGATTGACCAAGCAGGTGTCGGTCAACTTATCAAAATGGCTGTGGACAAAGGGCGATCGGTCAAGCCGAATCTCAAAACCGGTATCTGCGGTGAGCACGGCGGCGATCCCGATTCAATCGGTTTCTGCCATCGTACGGGACTGAATTACGTATCGTGTTCACCTTTCCGAGTTCCGATTGCTCGTCTGGCGGCTGCGCAAATTGCGATCAGGGAACGTCAGGCAGGGAAGGACGACAAACCAAAGAAGAAGTAGCTCAGTCACGACTGTTAATAGAAAGCCCCGCCACCGGCGGGGCTTTTGTTTTTGCGGATGGCCTCATTATGTAACGTGCACAATTGGGGTAGATGGCCTACCGCTTTTCCGCCTCGCCGGTCATGGGGACGAAACGCACTGGGATGACATCCTTGGTGATCGTGCCCTGCTCCGATTTGACAATTTGCAGTAATTCCTGGTTTTGATCACCGACCGGAATCACCAGCCGGCCGCCTACTTTGAGCTGATCGATCAAAGGTTGGGGAATATGGTCAGGCGCCGCCGTGACGAGTACGGCGTCAAAAGGCGCTTGCTCCGGCCACCCCCGATAGCCGTCACCACATTTTACAGTCACATTGGTGTAGCCCAGTTTGGACAGAGTTGAATCCGCACGCCGGCATAGTGGCTCAACTATCTCGATCGAATATACCTGCTTGACCAGTGTCGCCAGTATCGCGGCTTGATATCCCGATCCGGTGCCGATCTCCAGCACTTTCGACGATGTATCCACCAGCGCCAACTGAGTCATTAACGCTACGATGTAAGGTTGCGAAATCGTTTGTCCATAGCCAATGGATAGCGGGTTGTCCGTATAGCTTTCGTCGCGAAACTGTTTGGGAATGAATTCGTGCCGGGGCACTTTGGCCATTGCCTCCAGGACCAGTTTGTCATGAATATCGCGCGCTGCTAGTTGCGTTTCCACCATCTGCCGGCGCTGATAATGGAAGGGATCCTTGTCGTTCTCGTTCATATGTGTACTGTCTCTGCTCAATACAGGTGCCGACCCCAGAAGCCAGACCAAAATCAAACTGATACCATAAGCTAACATTCTTCGACAATGTGTCATAATAGTTTTGCCGCCGTCCGTTCGTCGACCGCCGACACCATCATACAATATACGTAATGTGCGTGTGATGTCAGGGCTAAAACGATGTCTCGCTTATCAGAGCGGTCGCCTACCAGCCGATCAAGTTGCGAGCGGCTTCAATCTTCGCACCTGCCGAAACCAAATCACCGGTGTCGTCAGGTACAAAGGCGAAAAGCGAAGCAAACGGCAACTTGACTTTCGCCGAGGCAGTGATTTTCAGGCCGGAGTGTTTGACACCATATCGCGGCGAAACCCAATTGGTGCTGATTCCCATACTCAGTCCGGGGACGCAGTTTGCCAGTAGAATCCCTGATCCGTCTGCGTGCGGTTGCAGTCGCAGATATTGATCTCTGAGCAGCGTGATTCTGATGTTGTCGGCCTGAAAATGGTAGTTGATGACATGCAGGCCCTGTGCGATAAGTTCGTCACGCAGCAACAGTACTTGCGTCGCCTTGTCGAGAAAGAGCGAACGTCGATGTATAACCGGATCGTCCAGCCGGCAGTACCCGTCATTTTCGGCGACCACCAGATCAAAATCATCGTCGCTGTCCCAACGAACGACCAGGGGGTGGCTATCGCGTCGTAGTACGAAGGGCAAACCGCTTACCATTCTGTTTGGCTCACAGTCGTCAACCGTCACGCAATTGTGACTGGCTGCCGAGCGAAATAGATTGCGCCAGGTTTCATCGGCGGTATAGGTGTAGGTTCCGGGGTCAATCAATACCGGAATTCCGTGGTGTTCGAGGGTGAAACTCAGAGTGTCGTTGTGTTTATGACTTCCCAAACCGCCGGCGCTGACTCCGTTTGCGAAGAAAGTTGCGGTCAGATCGTTTGAACTGAGACGGCATATTCCCGAGGCAGTGAAGTATACGGAACAGCCCAACGGTTGGTTGGCCTTTTTACCGCCAGGCGCAATCTGAGAATCTTCGAAGACAGCCAATTCCTCGGGCGCATGTGCGGTGCCGGCGCCAGACGAGTCCCCGAATTGTACCTTGCCGATTGCAATCAGGTCACGAAAATCACGGGGATGTCGCGCGGTAATCTTGAACAGGCGACTGTCGTCGCAGTCTCCGAACGGCAGGATCGTACCATCACGTTGCGTGAAGAAGGCAAGCTGCCGCAGCATCTTGATGAGGGTGGCAGCAAATGTCTCCGAGAAACGAAAATCACTTCTTGAGGACAACAGTTGCGCATAGAGAAGGAACTCAGATATGACCCCGTGGTAGGGAAGCGATGATTCGTATTCAAGTCCCTCGGCGTCAATCCGAGAGGCGGTCTCTCTTTCAAGTTGCGCAATCGCCAATCTTCGCCATTCGTAACCGTAAGTCGTATTCCTGAACAATTCGCCGATGTACAGCAAACCCACGAGATCGATTATACGGTCGGAAGCATTCTCGCCAAGCCCGGTGTCGTCCAGATTGGCGCGAATGAAGCGGCCACCTTTGTAGAGTTCGGTCAAGAACTCTCGCTCGAATTCCGGGGTGAATCTTCGTTGCAGGCCGAATGCCTTGTAGGCAACCAACCAGTTGAGGCACCGATATGAAGTCTCCGACGTGCTGGTCCAGTTGAGACTAAACTCGTAGGGGTTCGCGTCGCGCCAGGAGTAAACTTGATTCTCGAATTCGATCGCAAACGTGTGATCGTTGGTCAGAAGATACGCCAACGCCATCGTCAGGAAATGATTGCAGCGGGAAAGCTCCCAGGGAATCCTGACATCTGAGTTGTCGCGTCGATTTATGAGTTTCTGCAGGCGGCGCTCACGCAAATCCCAGCGTTTACCGCTCTTGAAATCCAGTGACCAGTCGATGCTTTCGCCGAGCTCGACATTCCCTGAACCAAGCAGGTCGAAACAATGCTGTAGCGCAGCGCGCGCGCTCTCCTCAATTTGCGAACACGCGTCCGGATAGTCGCGGCGGAGTTTACGCAGATTCGCCTTTGAGCCGCAGCCCGAGAGGATATTCGGAAACGCAGAAAGAACAGCCCCCGGATCAGGGACCTGCATTTCCTTCCAGAAATCCAACTCTCTGAGTCCTGGCTCCGATGATAGTCTTGTTGTTTCGAGGGAGTTAACAATCTGTTCCGCAGGTAGATACTGAGTTTGTTCGAACATGGTTTCCATCAGTTGCTCCGGTCGACTAGCAAGTGGTGCAAAATCTCTTGACGGAAGATTCGTGTAGGGGAGAGTCTGTATAACACAAACCGTCCGACTGCAAATTCGAATTCTGCTGAGAATGACCTAGACACGGGAGAAAGGGTACTACTTGAATCTGCGACAGGAAGCCGCTCAAGATCATTTGATTTGAACCGGCGAAATTCTTTCAGGTCTTCCATGACCCTCCAATCCGATTCAAAGACTGCAAAGATGATGCCCACACGTGGTGAAAGGTCAACTACTTGGGCGTTGGTGACTTACAGCGCAAATGGTTGCGGCGCGAACACTACATTATTCAATAGTAGGAAAATTTCTCCGGAGAGGCAGGTGCATGCCTGCCGAAGGCGGAATTCCACTCTGGCTGCCTGTCAAGCCGTAGATTGAGGCGGGTGCTTCCTAGCAATGAATCTGGCGTTCACGTAACGGTAAATCACTACGATGACAATGCCACAGATAGCACCGACCACGGCCCCTGCCGCGACATCGAACGGATAATGTACGCCGACCACGATGCGCGAGTAGGCCACGACCGCCGCAATCGCAAGGAAGAGCCACACTTTCTTGGGATAGAAGAATGACATGAGAACAGCCGGTGCAAAGGAATTAGCGGCATGGGATGACGGAAAAGACAATCCCTGGGAGCAATTGATTAGCAGGTGCACGCTGGCGACAACATGGCATGGTCGCAGACGCGATACCAACGGTTTGATCAGGTGTGATGACATTTGATCGGAGCAGCCAACCGCGATCACGCAGAGAACGGCGGCGATTCGACCCTGTTTCTTGCCGAAGATTGCGAGTGATACTACAATGATTAGAAACACTACGCGCAACAGCCAGTCGTTGGTGATTATCGGCATGACGGCGTCGAAGACAGGGTTTGCCAGCTTCCCGTTCAAGAAGATGAACAAATTGGTGTCGATATTAGCAAGCCAATCGCTCATGCTTCCTCCTCAATCTTTTCAATTGCCGCCTTGCCGTGCGTGCGGTCGACAAATGCGTTTCGGAATATTTCGAACTGCCCCCGCCTGATCGCTGCAGCAAGCAGCACATCGTCGCCATAGATAGTGTCCAACGGTTTCAGGCCAAAATCTGACAGTAATTTCATCACGGCCGATATCTGTTCGTGTGCAAATCTCAATTTGAAATCCTGCATCAGGAATCGCTCCACCACGGAAGCGTTGTCGAGCACTGCCGCTGCCGCGTCACGATAGGCGCGTCCAAGTCCACCTGTGCCGAGCTTGATGCCTCCGAAGTAACGGGTCACAACAATCATTATATCGGTAAGATCGCGGCCAAGGATCGCGTCATAGATTGGCTTACCGGCGGTACCCGAGGGTTCGCCGTCATCGGAATACCTAAAAATAACGCTAGGTTCCATTCCCAACTGATAGGCAAGACAATTGTGAGTGGCGTCATGGAATTCTTTGCGGATTTGCTCGTATGCCGCCTCGGCGGTGGCCTTTGAATCTACCGGTGTTGCCGTGGCGATAAATCGTGATCGCTCGACCTTGATTTCCGCACGTATGCTGGCGGCAATAGTGAGATAACTGTCACGCAAGCTGATTGGGCCTGACGAATTGGTCAATCAGTCTCTGCAAGCGACTATGGTAGATCAAGTCGTATGTTTGCATTTTGTCCGGGAGCAGGAGTCTGGCCTGGTTGCGGACCCGTAGTAGGATGAGATCTGCGTCCGTCAACGTAATGCCGCCCATCATCAATCTCAGGGTCGCTTCATCGACGATTTCCTGTATTACTCTGACTCGTTCTTCGTGGTTCATCGATGTCACACCATGTATTGCAGAACCATTTTCCAGTCGTCTGCGCTCGCTAAATGGACCGCCCCCATGCTGTTTGTGCTGGCGCCATTGGTGTTGGGATTGAAGCAAGTAAACAGTGTCTTGCCCTGCTTGACTGTCTCGGCAATTGCGGCGACCGTGCCGCCGGTGTCCGACGATACCTCCACGACAATAACAGACTTTGCCAGTCCGATAATCAGCCGGTTACGCGCCATCAGCCGCCCGACTGTGACCTCGGAGTCCGGCGGGTATTCGGAAACAAGCAGTCCGTGCCCGGCGATATTGTCCGCGAGTGCTTTGTGCTCTGGAGGATATATGTCATCAAAACCGCAGCCAAGCACGGCAATAGTTTTGCCCTCGCCGGACAATGCCCCGACATGAGCACCGCCGTCTATACCACGCGCCAGACCTGAGACGACCACGGCGCCGGTTGCGGAGATCATCTTCCCCAGTCTGACGGCCTCGGCGATCCCACCGTTGCTGGCTGTGTGCGTGCCGACGATAGCGACGCAGTTGCGATTAAATACATTGTATTCACCCCGCCAATAGATCAACGGCGGTGGGTCGGCGATTTCCAACAGTGACGTTGGATATGTCAGATTGAAGACGGTCGAAACCTCAATGCCGCGGTCGTGAAGCATTGATAAGCGTTTGCGGATGTAGGGCGCGTTTTCCATTGATGCGCGTATCTGTTCTTCGCGCTCGTCGCTCATCCTGGGAAGCTCGGCGATCTCGCCCGGAAGGGAGCTAAAGATCTTCTCCATAGTTCCAAAGTGAGTCAGCAGGAGTTGAAACGTGCGCGGCCCGACTGCCGCGTACTCGCGAATCGCAATTACCGCTATGTCTTCATCTGTGAAACTGATAGGAAACTCCTTTCCGCAAGATCGCTCTTGAAATGCGGATTTCGCAAGCATCTCCATCGCAAATTACCTTAGCGGCGGCATGATGTCAAGCTAACGCAAATCCACTTCTGAGCTTGATACAGCGCCGAGTTACCGCAAGTTTGACCGGTACCACTTCTAGTTATGAGGCAACGAGAGTATTCACCTGTCCGTCATCGAATAGATCAAACAAGAAGTGCGGTAGTAAACTTTCAATGTCAGGGAATTTTGAGTGAGGAAATTGTCTGGTTGCCGGCCGCTTATTTCCGGTCAAATATCGCAGACAGGTATCCCACGACTTCGGAATTGTCGCCGGTAACAATGCCTGAGTGTGTATACTTCGCTACGCGCGCTCGATTGGCCCCCAATCGTTTCGATGCGTACATGCAGCAGGCAATGGGGCCGGCACCACATGCCTGTGATGTGCCTCCGACGACTCGGTCCTGAAGCAGCTTCCAGTCGTATTTCTCAATGGCGTTGATCACGCCGCCATCCATCTTGAGCGCCTTCTCGGCCGGATAGTAATGCGACAAATCAGAGCTGGCTACTATCAATGCATTCCTGTTGCTCAGTTTGGATGAGAGAACTTCGGCTAGTGCCGTGACGACGTCCTGCTCTTGATCCCCCATTACAATAGGGACGAGTTTGAAATCCCCCAGCACAACTTGCAGGAACGGAAGTTGAACTTCCAGCGCATGCTCGGCTGCTCTGCCACCGATGTGTCCGGTCGCAGACAGTGTCACTTTGGGGTGAACGTTGCCGATTTCCTTGGCCAAATCAAGTTCAGTGTAAACTACACCCAAAGGTGTCTCGTAGCCACCGCCGTTGAACACTGACGCGCCGTCAAAGAATACCTGGTGCGACGGCGAGATCACAACCACGACATCATATTTCTTCTTAGCGATAGTCCTATATCCGTGCGCCGCGCAACCACCCGAATACATATAACCGGCATGTGGCGACACCAAGCCAACGACTTTCCCGATCTCACCTTCAATTGAAGCAGCCTCCAGCATTTCCTTAATTTGACCTGCCAGTACCACCGGATCGGATGGATAGAAACTTCCGGCGTGGCTGCTGCGACGAATTACGTTCGGGTTTTGATTTTCTGATAACATTGTTGATTTACTCCGGCGTAGAGGTACACAACAACACCGCCCAAAGCAAGCTCTTTCTGGCTGCTCAATACTAAGGGACGGCTAATCGGCTGTCGTACCGCCCTCTCCGTAACGCACTGGTTCAAAGATGGTATGCTAGTCACCGCGTTAGACTTGATGGACTTGCGGACAAATCCCGGCGGCCGAAATATAGGGGGAATGATTCTTTATTTCGCTTGACATTCATCCTGGACTCTGATATATACGGAGCGATCGCGGGGTGGAGCAGTCCGGTAGCTCGTCGGGCTCATAACCCGAAGGTCGCAGGTTCAAATCCTGCCCCCGCTACCAAACTTAGGCCCTTGAAGTCCAATATCTCCAGGGGCTTTATCATTGAGAGGGAAGTCAAGGAGAATCCCCGACTGGCAAATTGACCCAAACTTATCCTTCGTGTCCACCCGCTTCTCCAGTTCCTGCTGAATGGATTATAACTGTGTTTGCATTTCAGTCATCATTTCGAGTCTCTTGAAGTGTTCTCGTGGCGATCGCAAGAAATACTGACTCGCTTCCGCTAAGTCGGCAGGGAGAGCCAAGATTCTCGAAAAGCCAGATCAGCGCGACGACGGGATCCGGACGCCCCGGTTTAGTTCCTAGTCAATGTGGAACCATGTCAACCGTTTTCCCCTTGACATGTTACCCTCCTGAGACTTAATTGAAGATAATTGCAGTGTTGTTTACATTTGTGGCGTAGCTGGCCGACGTGCCTTCTGCGCTCGGGCAGTCCATAACTTTAAGGGAGCGGGTATGAAGGCATCAGCAGGGATACTTCTTGCATTCGTGGCAATGCTGGTCTGTTTCTCACCGTCTTTATCGGCACAGACTTGGAAAGAACTGGCCAATCGATCTGATTCGCTTTGGAAAGCGAAGAACCCAGACTCAGCAATCGTCACGTGTAAAGCTCTACTTGAATTGACAAGGAAGGAATTTGGTGGAGACGATACTATTACTGCTCGAGTCTTGCACCGATTGGGAACGTATTACCTGAACACTTCCTCCTATGCCGAAGCTGATACCTTACTTCGCCAAGCCCTGGGCCTCAAGATAAAGTTGTTTGGCCCAAATAACCTGGAAGTCGCGCTAAGCGCGGTTAACGTTGCCCGTCTCGACTGTGACCTTGCACGATTTGCCGAGGCAGAAGAGTTGCTTCAGAAAGCAATCGCCATTCGGGAGCAGCTTAACGGTCGTGAACATCCGGGTGTAGCCGAATGTCTGACGATTCTCGGGAATATCTATGCACAACAGGCACGTTATCGAGATGCCATTCAGTGCCACGAGCGAGCGCTGGCAATCCGAGAAAAAGCCCTCGGTTCCGAGCACCTGGACGTCTCCATTAGCCTAAACAACCTCGCCATGGATTATTGGGTTCAAGGACGGGATGCCGAAGCAGAACCGCTTCTGAGAAGAGTACTTGCAATACGAGAAAAGGTTCTGGGTCCGGATGATCCGCAGTTGGCAACGGTCTTATCTAATCTCGGCAATATTTATTATGATCTGTCAAGGGTTGCGGAAGCCGAACAATATTGGAAGAGAGCATTGTCGATCCGGGAGAAGTCTCGTGGCCCAGATCATCCTGAGGTTGCTGCAAGCCTGAGCAATTTGGGCGCCCTGAATAACGATCAAGGGAAATATGCCGTTGCCGAGTCACTTTATATAAGGGCTTTGATGATCAGAGAAAAGGCTTTCGGCCAGGATCATCCTGATGTGGGAATGAGCATGACTGCCCTAGCCAATGCCTATTTGGGACAAGAACGCTATTCTGAAGCTGAATCTCTTCTAAGCAGATCACTTGGAATTCGAGAACGGGCCCTCGGCCCATCTCATCCCGATGTGGCGCTGACTCTCGGTGCCATAGCCGACCTCTATTACTTCGAGTCACGATTCGCAGACGCTGAGGTTCTCTACAAAAAAATGTTGTCGCTTTTGGAAAAGGCGATCGATCCCGGCTGTCCTTATGTGGCGAACTACAGGGAGTCTCTTTCCCGCGCTTATCGTGCCAACGGACAATTCGCCTTGGGCATTATGGAGGAGTCAGCAGCCTTCGACATCCGGATCAAGCTCTTTCACGATAACGCCTGTATGCTTTCCGAGAAGGACGCGCTTGCTTATTCCAGATCCATCAAGAGTGCCGGCAGCAATTACTTGTCGTGCCTTATCGACTTCGGAGCAATTGACCGCGACTCGATACTTGAAGGCGGCACCGTTATGCTGGAATCGAAGGGCATAGTTTCTGAAGCAATTATGGAGCGTCAAAGGCAACTGACAACGGAGAAGGATTCGACTACGTTGAATTTGGCAGAATCTGTTCGTGGCGCACGAATGCGAATTTCCAGACTCTACAGTGCAGGTCCCGGCAACGATACCACTGGCGCTTACAAGCGTGAACTTGACTCCTTGGTTGCCGCAGCGGATGATCTCGAAGCAGAGTTGTCACGTCACAGCGCGAGCTTCCAGCGATTACGGGCACTGAACAACATTTCGGTCGAGCGCATTAGTTCAGCTTTGCCGCTGGGCACTACCCTTGTTGAGTATCTCAAATGGGACTATCACCAGCTAAAGCCAGATTCGCTAATACCTCGCTATGCGGCTTTGATCATCGGCAAGAATGAGAAACCGGAGATTGTGAATTTGGGAAGTGCTTTGGAGATCGAGCCTTTGGTCGAGCGACTTCTGAAGCATATGCAACAATTGGCCTCTTCAGGTCGGATGCCAAATGCTGCCGACATGGCCGAATACGAACCGATCAGCCGAGCCATTTATGAGAAGATCTGGAGGCCATTGGAGAAGCATTTCAAGAAGAATCAGACGATCTTCGTAGGGCTGGACGGTTCGCTGAATTTAGTGTCGTTAGCCGGGTTGATCGATGAGGAAGGAAAATACCTGACTGAAAAATACGTTCTCCATCATCTTTCTTCAGGCCGTGACCTGATCCGGTTGAAGGACAAACCGGAGAGTGGTCGTGGTCTGTTTGCTCTGGGTGATCCGGACTTTGATGCTACAATTTCCGCACGAACGCAGCAGCCCGGCGAGGTGCAGTTCGCTTCGACAGCGACCGGTGAAAGAGAGTACAGGACTCGAGATGTACGGTCGGGGTGTGGTTCCCTTTCCGACCTCAAGGTTGGCAGTCTGCCATTTACACGAGCCGAAATCGAGATGATAGCGAAACTTTGGCCAGGTCGGGGCGAAGATTCGGCACAGGTCTACGTGGGCCCCAAGGCGTCAGAGGACCAATTCAAGGCCGCGGCCCCAGGCAAGCGAGTACTCCATCTGGCGACGCATGGATACTACCTGACGGGGCAGTGCGCGCCTCAGTTCGTGGCGAAACATAATGTCGGCCCGGACGAGAGCTTTGTGGGAGAGAATCCGTTACTGCAGTCGGGGCTTCTACTGGCCGGCGCGAATCTTCACGGTGCCGGTTGTGATAGTGCTCATGTTGACGACGGTATATTGTCGGCGTCGGAAGTATCAGGGATGAACTTGATGGGCACGGATTTGGTGGTTTTGTCGGCCTGTGAGACAGGTTTAGGCGAGGTGAAGTCGGGCGAAGGAGTATACGGGCTTCGACGAGCGTTCCAGATGGCAGGAGCAAGAACAGTGATCAGTTCGTTGTGGCCGGTGCCGGATGAAGCGACGGCTGCCGTCATGAGTCAGTTATATAGTCAGTCTAAGAAGCCGATTCCGGAGCGACTGAGGGACCTGCAATTGGCGGAGATAAGAAAGCTTCGGGCTGCACGATTACCGGATCATCCTTATACCTGGGGAGCTTTCATTTCGCTCGGCGATTGGCGCTGACTTCTTGCTTCCGATCGCAAGTTTCATATGTATGAGAAAGTGGAAGAATGCTGAATGTCCTCAGGCAATGAAGGGTTTGCCAGATCGGGGCGCGCTTCTTCTCCAATGCATAAGTCTGTCCCTCGCAAGAAAGGGCATAGCACGGGACAACACCGGACAAAATGAGCTTCGTAAGTTTTTGCCGCTATTGTCGCCTGGTGTAAAGTAGTGGCCCGTGTTGGGATACCTGAGAATCTCATAACCCGAAGGTCGCAGGTTCAAGTCTTGCCCCCGCTATTGTAATCCGCATCTGCTTCCGTAGTTGTATTCACATCAAGCGATGTTCAGATCCGCAAATATCAGCTTGAATTAACGCCGGTCTATCACTTTCTTCGACATTACAATTGGATTGAACTGGAGGATATCGTGAAGTTTGAAAAACGAATTTGTTCGAATGCTAGATCTCACACAGTCCTGATGCGAGCATTTCTCTTCGGCGCTTTTATGGCGGTCTGTCTGTGGCCGGCTTTTGCGTCAGCACAGGGCGCGGCGCCTGCCGCTGACTGGTCAAAATGGAATTTTCTACTCGGTAACTGGGAAGGCGAAGGCGGGGGCAACAATCCGGGACAGGGCACCGGAGGTTTCAAATTCTACCTCGATCTGGACAAGCGGGTCCTGGTTCGGACCAATTACGCCAATTATCCTGCCACCAAAGACCAGCCGGCTTACTCCCATACCGATCTGATGGTTATCCATCAGGAACCGGACAAATCGGCCAAAGCTACCTATTGGGACAACGAAGGCCATGTGATCAACTACACAGCGACCGTGTCATCGGATACTACGAGTTGGATTTTCGTGAGCGATACGTCATCAGTCGCTCCGAGATTTCGCCTGATCTACTCCAAAACCGGTGAAAAGTCAGTATCGATCAAGTTCGAGATTGCGCCCCAAGGGACGACCGATAATTTCAGGACCTATCTGGAAGCGACTGCGAGCAAGAAGTAATCTCGCTCAGTCAGCACATTACGAATGCAAGAAAACCGGCCGAGACAATTTCGTCTCGGCCGGGTATGCTTGTTATTTAGAGAGTGAAGGTTAAGTAGAAGCCGCTGTCCTGGCGGACCACACGGAGCAGAACTGTATCGCCTTGCTTGGCATCCTTCACGGCATTGCTAAAGTCGGCGGCGTTGGAGACGTCTGACTGGTTGACCGAACTGATCAAGTCGCCTTCTCGCAGCCCGGCGGCGTAGGCATTGCTGTTCTGGTCGATATCAATGACTACCACACCGTTCAATCTTGCGTCCAGGGCGTACTTGCCGGCAATCTCGCGATCGAGCGTCTGAACTTTAAATCCGAGCAGGTCAGACAACGCTGACTTGGTGGCAGCCGGAGCCGTCTCAGTGGGTAGCTCGGCCAGTTGCGCATTTACTTCCATCTCTTTGCCGTCACGCATGATTGTGAGAGCTACTGATGATCCGGGTGCAGTGCCTGCTATATCGTTACGCAATTCAGTGGAATTCTTGATTAGGTGATTGTTCAGCTTGGTGATCACATCGCCATTCCTTAATCCCGCCTTGGCGGCTGGACTTCCAGGCGACACACTGCCTACCAGAGCCCCTTCCTGATTTGGCAGGTGCATGGCATTGCCAATGCTCGGACTGATGTTCTGAATCGAGACACCGAGCCAGCCGCGAACGACCTTGCCGGTCTTGATCAGCGCATCCATTACACGAAACGCCATATTGACCGGCACAGCTAGTCCGATTCCCTGGAATCCGCCGCTCTGGCTGACGATCGCGCTGTTGATGCCGACTAATTCGCCATCCATGTTAACCAGTGCGCCCCCCGAATTGCCCGGATTGATGGCCGCATCCGTCTGAATAAAATCTTCATACTCCGCCAGCCCGACGTTGGCGCGTCCTGTGGCGCTGACGATTCCGCGCGTTACCGTGTGAGCCAGGTTGGGGCTCAGCGGGCTGCCAATTGCCATGACCATTTCGCCAACCTGCAGACTGTCGCTGTTGCCTTTCTTGATGGCGGGCAGATTCTCGGCACTGACCCTGATCACCGCAACATCGGTTTTCGGATCGGCGCCGATCACTTTCGCCGGGAAAGTGCGACCGTCATAGGTTCGAACCGTGATGCTGTCAACACCTGCGATCACGTGATTGTTGGTCAGGATATAACCGTCGCTGGAAACAATCACCCCTGAGCCAAGGCCTTGCTGATGAAACTCGCGTTCAGGCGCCTGTCTTTGGCCGCGTCCGTTACCCGGATTCCCAAAGAAATCGCCAAACGGACTGTCAAAGAAGCCCGCAAACGGATTGACTTCCCGCATTTTCAGAGTCTTTTCGGTCGAAACTGTCACGACTGTCGGTGTCACCGCTCTGGCGATATCTACAAATGCCTGGTTGAGGTCGCGCAGAGAATATACTGGTCGGTCTTTGGATGGCGTTACCACGGTCATTACAGTTGCCGGCGGGGATTTTACGGCGTAAATATCCATGAACATTGCCGCGGCCAGCACTGTAATAACGGCCACAACTACTTGCATCGATGAGATTCTGCGAACCATATGGTTCCCTCCTTAATCATCATTTTTCGTGTCTTATAACCGAACTACGACGGTTAGGTTCGCAATTTTAATTGAAAAGTCTGGTGCGCATCGAGGGTTAACTGCCCAACTGCGATAAGCCGAGTTGGTCACCTGGAGAAGAGAAGATGGGGGATGCCAAATTCATTCTGGCACAAACGAAAAGGCAGAAATCCCGGACTTCTGCCTTGAATCGTTCTAGCTAACGGTTTTGGGCCCGCGGCGAATTACTGGTTGCCGTGCCTGTCCCGATAGCCGCTGTCCGGTTGATTTGGCTTGCGTGGGTGAACTTCGCTGAGCCGGCGCGCTTCACTCATCTTGATCGCGCGGCCCTGCAGCTCTTTGCCGGCCAATCCGGTCATTGCCGATCGACCCTCGTCTTCCACGGCCATGTCGACAAAACCGAAGCCCTTGGACAGACTGGTGATTTTGTCTACAATAATGTGTGCGCGAGTCACTTGGCCGTACGGCTCAAATGCCTTTCTAAGATCTGTCTCTTCCGTCTCCGGTGACAGATTGCCTACGTAAATATTCATTCTAAACTCCTGTAGAGATGTCTCGTCGAAGGCGACCAAAGGCCAACCTCCCAAACGGGAACCGTTTAATTGCGCGTGTTAGCGCATATCTCCGAATTCACGAGTTGACAAGGATTGCTTTTTAGTTACAAATCTTGAGCAAAACTAAAGATGGAGATCAGTGATCTTTCCTATTATACGCCTTCACCCGCGGAAAGTCGGGTTTAATTTAAAGGATTGCCCTCCACAATCTACCTTTCTGGCTGTTTCGCAAGTCAGGTCTTCGATTTACGCCGTCGGTTGTATTTCCGGTACAATCACGTTCGGAACGAACAAACCGGTGAGCGATCAAAAAGGCAGGAACCCTTGGTTCCTGCCTTGAATAGACTACACTAATTTAAGTGTATGCTTGGCCGTATTACCAGCTGCGACGTCCACCGCCGCCACCGTAACCGCCACGGTTACCGCCACCGCCGCCGCCATCACGACGACCACCGCCGCCGCCACCTTCGGGACGAGGGCGTGCTTCGCTAACGTTAAGAGTACGACCGTGCAATTCCTTGCCCGACATACCGCTGATAGCAGCTTCGGCTTCCGCCTTGGATGCCATCTCGACAAATCCGAAGCCCTTTGACTGGCCGGTGAACTTGTCAGTAATTACGGTTGCTTTTGTGACTTGGCCAAAGGCCTCAAAGGCCTGGCGCAGGTCAGCTTCTGCGGTTTCGCGGGACAGATTGCCTACGAAGATATTCATTCTACACTCCTGTAGATGTTCCCTTGCCGAAAGGCAATAGACCTATCTGGCAAAGGAGAATTGTTTTGTGCGCCTTATTGCGCGTATCTCCGATTTTCAGGGATTGACAAGGATTGAAATAACGTAGCAAAACTTGAACAACACTTACAGTGGAGATTAGTTACTTGTTATAGTATACGGCATAATTTCCGAAAAGTCCAGTTTATTTTTGCAGATATCGTCGATATCCATTGCAATGTTACCATGGACGCCAAGGTTAACACGTGTAATACCAATCAGTTAGTCGTCAACTCCGGGTTTGTAATTTCCTGCGAAGAATTAGGCATGGCTCCGATCAATTCGGAATGTTATTATGGGTCAGACGCGACCGCTCGCCCTCATATGGGGATTAACGGATCCAGGAGGACCTTTAGATGCTAAGGAAAGTGATTCTCACAATTCTAGCACTTACGATCTCTTTCGCAGTCTTCGGTCTCGAAGCCGCAGAAAAGATGAAAGAGCGAAAGTATTCTCTGCCGAAACATGGAAAACTGGTGTTGACAGTCCCGCAGGATTGGAAGAGTGAAGTCCGGCAACCAGGCATGGATTTGCCACCGACGATCACTTTTTCGCCCGCAGCAGGCGACAGGTTTTCGGTGTTGATGACCCCTGGGTACAGCATGACTGACACCTTGATCGACACGTCGCAAATCAGTTTGCGAATCAAGCTGGACGCGTACGTGAAAGAAAGAATCCTCCCCGGCAGCGAGGAGAGTCAAATAGCGCTCAAACCAATCAATGGGGCCTCCGGTCGCGGCTGGTATTTCTTTGCTACCGACAAAGCGCCTAAGCCCGGCGAATTCAAGTACATGGTTCAGGCCTGGGTAGTTTCGGGCCAGTTATTGATAGTCACTACAGTCTTGACTCATGAGAAGGATTGCGAATGTATTTCCCAGGTACTCATCGCGCTCGGTAGCGCAGTCCATCGCGAATAGAGCAGGTCTTGACCGGTGCTCCCGCAAAAGATCGGTGATCGTGTATCCCACGGAAATTTGAAACGTATACTCGGATATAGTATTAAGAACCTCTGGAGGTGTAATGAAGGATAAACTCAAAGAGTGTATCGACTGGTTGCGCAGCAAGGGTGTGACGTATGCCGATTGTCGCTTCGTCCGCAGGGAAAACGAGGCGATCCACGTGTCGGACGGCACCGTCGACTCGCTGGCGCGTAACCTCGATGTCGGTGTTGGTATTCGGGTGCTGGCAAATAATGCCTGGGGATTTGCCGCGACCGCCAATGTGACCCCGGCGGCCTTAAAGAAGACCGCCAATCAGGCGCTGCAAATCGCCAAAGCCTCGGCAATCACCAAGCATGACCCGGTCGTGCTTGCGGAGCAGGAGCCGTTTGTTGATCACTATCGTTCAAGCTGCCAGAAGGACCCGTTCGCGGTATCGACGGAAGACAAGCTTGGCCTGCTCATTCAATGCACGAACATCTTGAAGAAGTCAAAGAAGATCAAGACCGCGGAAGCGTCGATGGATTTTACCAAAACCGCGAAGCTCTTTGTTTCCACGGAAGGATCTGAAATCGAGCAGGAGATTATCGAATCAGGCGCCGGCTACGAAGCAGTCGCCTACGATGGCAAGGAAGCGCAAACACGTTCCTATCCCAATTCCCATGGCGGTGACTATGCCACTCTCGGCTGGGAGTTCGTCGAAGATATGCACCTACTGGATCATGCGGAGCGCGTGCGTGAGGAAGCCATCATGTTATTGCAGGCGCCTGCCTGCCCCGACGAAGTAACGGCAATCATCATCGGCGCGCCGCAGTTGGCGTTGCAGGTGCATGAATCCTGCGGCCACCCCGTCGAATTCGATCGAGTGCTGGGTACCGAAATTTCGTTTGCCGGCGGTTCGTTTCTTTCTCTCGACAAACTGGGCAAGCTCAAGTATGGCTCTGATATTGTCAATATCAATGCCGATGCCACGATTCCCGGAGGACTGGGGAGTTTCGGCTATGATGACGAAGGTGTCAAGGCCCAGCGCACGCCGATCATCGAGAATGGAATGTTTGTCGGCTATCTGACCGGCAGAGACACGGCGCCCGTCATTAACCAGCGCTCCAATGGCGCCATGCGCGCCGACGGATGGAATCGCATTCCGATTATCCGCATGACCAATATTAACCTCGAACCGGGGGAGTGGACGCTCGACAATCTGATTGCTGACACGCAGCGCGGTATCTTCCTGGATCTGAACAAGAGCTGGTCGATCGATGACAAGCGGCTGAACTTCCAATTTGGTGTCGAGTGCGCCTGGGAAATCAAGGACGGCAAACTGGGACAAATGTACAAGAACGCCGTCTATACCGGTATCACTCCTGAATTCTGGAACTCCTGCGATGCCATCTGCAATCGAGATCACTGGCATGTCTGGGGAGTACCCAATTGCGGCAAGGGAGAACCAATGCAAGTCGCGCGCGTCGCCCACGGCACCGCGCCGGCGCGATTCCGCAACGTCAAGGTGGGGGTGAGCAAGTGATAGGCAAAGAGAAACTCCTCAAGAAGCTGGAATCCATTCTCGCGTATTCCCAAGCCGACCAGACCGAGATTGCCTACATCGGCGATGAAAGCGCTTTGACGCGATTTGCCAACAACCACATTCATCAGAATGTGTACGAAAACGACTGTCGCATCCTGTTTCGAACCGTGATCGGAAAGAAAGTCGGGGTGGCTTCGACTAATTCACTTGTGGATGCTGATCTCAAACTGACGCTCGACAACTCCATCGTAATCGCCCGCAGCCAGTCGGACAACCCGAAGTTTCCCGGCCTGCCAAAGAAAGCCAAGTACGCGAAACTGAACACCTTCGATAAAGCGACGGCGAGCTACACGCCCATGCAACGTGCTCGCTCAGTTCAGAAAATCATTAGCGTTGCGAGCAAGGCCGGCTATTCTGTCGCCGGCGCGCTGGCAACCGGTAGCGGCGAAATAGGCATCGTGAGTTCACACGGTGTGCGTGCTTATCAGCCCGTTAGTTCAGCGACTATCAATATGGTGGTCACCGGCGACACGTCCTCTGGCTACGCGTCGGCGGTATCGCGCAAGGTTGCCAATCTTGATTTCGCAGCTCTTGCCAAAACCGCGGTCGATAAGTGCCGCCTTTCGCAGAATCCACAGCAAATCGAACCCGGGGAATATGAGGTAGTCCTGGAGCCGGCGGCCGTCGCCGAAGTGCTAGAATGGTTGAACTACATCGCCTTCGGATCGAAATCATATCAGCAGGGCACGTCGTTCCTTGCGGGACGGATTGGTCGCAAAATTACGTCCGATAAGATTTCGATCTTTGATGATGCTCTCAATCCTAAGTTGATTGCGTTCCCGTTTGATTTCGAGGGCGTTCCCAAAAAGAAAGTGAAACTGATCGACAAGGGTGTCGCCAAGGGAGTGGTCTTCGATTCTGTGTCTGCCGCCAAAGGCAAGACCAAATCGACCGGCCATGCACTTCCTGCCACCGAAGCCGCCGCCGGTGCGATGGGGCTTAACCTGTCGTTGGCGCCGGGCACAGTGCCCAAAGCCAAGATGATTTCAGGTATCAAGCGCGGCATTCTGATTACGCGCTTCCATTACATCAACGGCTTGATCGACACGCGCAATTCCGTTCTTACCGGCATGACTCGTGACGGTACATTCCTGATCGAAAATGGTGAGATCAAGTGCGGTGTCAAGAATCTGCGATTTACCGATTCGATCATGCGTGCTTTCAAATCGACTGTCGCTGTCTCGAAAGAAACACAGTTGATCGGCGCCTGGTGGAGCTCGGTCGGCTGCGTTTCCGTGCCCACTCTGCATCTGGGATCATTCAAGTTTTCCGGTAAGACAGATTTCTAGGCCCAGTCTGACAGCCCCCTCTCAAGTCGAGAGGGGGCTCTATTGCTTGTCTGATTAAATCGCTATTAGAACTTCACGATTTGAACGTCGATCAACTGTTCGCTTCGTACTAGCTGCCGAATTACCGCGTGAAATTTTGTGATTTACGATGAGTGCGAGGCGAGGCATTATTGCCGTTGTTCGTCAGAACATATCTCCGTCGATAATGCCTCGTTACAGAGCTCTGTATTCCTCGGATAGCTCCACTAGCCCAGGGAGAATTATCGTAATGATAAAGCAAACCGCAATGTGGCATTATTGAGTATGGATTAGGTATTGGTCTGCTAAAGCCAGTGGGAGCGGAGAAAGCTGGTCAAGTTCAGATCCTTGTGCTTCAGTTGCAGTTTCCTGCGAATAGAGTCGCGATGTTTATGTACCGTAAGCACATCGATATTAAGAGCTTGCGCGATCTGTTTTGAGCTCCGTCCCTGCTTTATTAGCTCTGCGACATCACGTTCGCGTGGCGACAGTTTCGCCAGGTTGTTGGTGAAGCTGTCTATGTCTTTGCCAATTATAGAGTTAATGGCGTCTTCCATTATGCCGATCTCGCGTTCCCTTAACTGGCCACCGCTTCTTCTTTAGCTTCTCTACGATTGGCTTCAGCAGGTTTTCAACGCCGGAACTAATATCGTGTCGGAAGCTGGCCCGCTCTCTTTCGATATGGTCGAGCACCTGCTTTAGTGCGATGTTCTTCTCGGTCAGTTCCTCGCGTTCGACCTTGAGCCGCTCTTCCATCTGTACGCGCTCTGTGATATCGAGGTCAGACCCGATATAACCCGTGAACTTTCCCTGGTCGTCCAGCACCGGCGCGCCGCTGGTCAAGAACCAGACGATCCGGCCTGATTTGGTTTCCGCTTGGTTGACGTCATTGCGAAACGACTCGCGGTTGGTAATCTGACGAAACGATGCGGCTTTGAATTTCTCCCGTTCGGCGGTCGGCTGAAGATCGTAGAAATGCATTTTGCCAACCATCTCTTCCGGCCGATATCCAAGGATCGCCTCGGATGCCGGACTCACGTAAGTAAACAGGCCGTCGGCGTCAACTTCCCAAACCATCTCACGACTTTGCTGAGCTACCCGTTCGAATCTTTCCTTGCTCTTTCTTAGCTCCCTCAACATCTGTCTTCGCTCAGTTATATCCTCTCCCGAACTTAACGTACCGATAATTCTTCCGGAGCCGTCGTGCAGAAGTCTGTTGTTCCAGGCTATCAGTCGTTCTTCGCTGCTCTTGGTGAGGACTGAGTTTTCGTAATATTCGGCAGGTTGCTTCTCACCCCTCATCAGTGGGTCAAATGTGCTTCTCACTTCCCGGGCTATGTGCTTGGGCAGGAAATTTCCGAACCATTCCTTGCCGATAAGCTCGCTTTCTGTGTATCCCAATAATTCGCAACCTCTTTGATTTATCATGGTAACGCAGCCGCCTCGATCGAGAGCGATCAATATGGTACCCGCCATGTCAAGATACTGCTGGGCACGGTCTCTCTCGTTGCGAACGGCTTCAAGCGTGGTTCTGCGCAGGAGTGCTCCAGCGAATATTTCCGCAACCAACTGCAATCGTCTGAGCAGATAGTCGGGCCACTCGCGTTCATCACTAAGCGTGCCAAAATTAACGGCCCCGACATTGATGCCCCCAACCGACAGCGGAATCCCTGCCACTGACTTGACGCCTCTGTCGCGGAGGATTTTCTTTTCCTTGTCGGCTTCGGCAGGAAGATCATCAATACGATGACAAACGACTGTTTCACCATGGCCAAGCTTGCCGGCCAGCCAGGGGATATCCGCTATCGAGACGATGTTCGGGAAGATCACCGACCCCGAAACTGTCCAGCAATGCGAAACGTTAAGGTGCTGGCCGTCGGGGCATGGTTGCCAGATTACATTCATATCCAGTTGCAGGAACTCGCCGATCCGCTGCAGCCATTTGCCGATTTCAATATCCAACTGTTCGGCGCGCAAGTGTGCGAATGCAGAGGAAAGCTCAAGCAGCATTTGTTCGAACTCAGCCCGGTCAATGCCCGGGCCATCCGGACGCGACTGCACCGACGACTCCGACACGGCGGCATCATCACCGACCTTTCGCATCAGCTCTCTTTCATTGGGCTTCTTACTCATGAACTAATCACTCTTAAACTGCTTATCGTGCGCAGATCACCCTCAGTCAAAACCATAAGTGCGAGACGGCGGTCGCTGAAAATGATCGAGTTCTCTTTTCTAATCTGCTGGTTTTCAGCGGCTGTGGCAAGTGAAAATGCGGGGATCGAGAGGTTCGATCATAACGTCAGGCGGAAGGTGATTGAGATTCGACGTTTGTTCGCGAGGTACCCGGTCTCGCTTGCCTGCATTGATTCGGACAGTAATGCTCGGTCACGACTCGAGCAAGCGCATCGCCATCAATCCGATGGGAATTCTCGGGATCGTCGAATGGAAAATATGATCAATCGAACGGTCACGGAAGATTCGCTCTTGACAAACAGGACAGATCGTGTATCTTACCGCTTCTTCGCAGTCATTCATCGACTGCTACTTTGATCTCTGCCAGAATTACCTTTCGTAGCTATCGCGCCTTCGCAGCCATCGATCGACTGCAACTTCTAACTCGGGCAGGAATACCGATTCATCGCGCACTGACGCGCGAATGCCATTACTTCAATCTATTCTAGAGGACATCTACGGAAGGAGTCTCCATGAATTACCGTTCTCCCCTCATGCTACTATCCGCAATTTCGCTGTTTGTTTCTGCCATGTGTTGGGCTTATGCATCTAGTTTTGTGGGTACGCGGACCGGCGCCCCAGGCGAATCCACCTGTGCAAATTGCCACTCCAATGCCGCCAATCCTGGTCCCGGATCGGTCACCCTCTACGTTTCCAAGAGTCAATTTGCGCTGGGGGACACCCTAACAGTCACGGCGACCGTCAAACATACCGGCCTGACTCGATGGGGATTCGAGTTGACAGTGCTGGATGCGTCTAATAATGCTGCGGGACTATTACGGGTAACCGACGCGACGCACACCCAGCAACAGACCTCCGGTTCCAGACAGTACATGTTTCAGACCAGCGGCGGAACTCATGCCGGAACGGCAGACTCCACCAAATGGAGTTTCCAGTGGATCGCACCAACGACCAACGGCGGACCCGTTACGTTCTATGTGTGCGGACTGGCCGCCAACAACACCGGCGGCACCGGCGGTGATTACACCTATACTGCGAGCAAGTCGGTCGCCTTTGCCTCATCCAACAACGCACCCGTTGCCTTCGACCTTCTGTCACCCACCAATGGGCCGATGCCGCCTGTGATGACACGCTACCCGCAGTTCATCTGGGCTGCATCATCTGATCCGGATCCCGGCGACACCGTGACATACACACTCTATGCAAGTTCCGACAGTCTCTTCTCTAACACGTTTCATTCCCCAGCCACGCGATCAGCTACATTGACATTGGGCGATAGTCTGCTTTGGGGAAGACCGTACTGGTGGAAAGTGAGCGCTGCGGATCAACATGGCGCGTCCACCTGGTCGAGACAAGTGTTCAGTCTTCGTACTGTTGGTGCTGGTGACGCGAATGCTGATGGGGTTCTGGATGTCTCGGATGCCATGTTTCTCATCCAATTTATTTTCGCGAGCGGACCTGCGCCGAACCCCAGTATCACCGGTGATGCGAACTGCGACAGTGCGATCGACTTGGCGGATGCCGTATTTCTTATAGAATACAAATTCGCGGGCGGCCCGGCCCCTTGTTCGGGAAATTAATCACGTAGACGCCATCGATCATCCGGCGATCGCGCCGAATGGCGTAACGATACCTTAACCTTACGCATTGAAAAGCGGGTCAGAAGCAATTGGCATCTGACCCGCTCGAACTTGTGATGTTCGTGATAGCTTTGGTGGCTACTTCTTGGATTCCTTCATCAGAAGCGTGCGCGTGTAGGGAATCAACCCTCCCGCGTCGATTATCGCCTGACGCGCCTTGGGCAACGGATGAATCTTGAACTCCTTGCCCTTGGTGATGTTCTTAATTACCTCACCGTTGATTTCCAGTTCGTCGCCTTCGTCTGCTTCGATGTCGGGACAGATGACGGTTGCCAGACCCAGATTGATCGAGTTCTGCATGAAGATTCTGGAGAAATGGTTGGCCACAATGGTCAACTCCCACCCCTTGAGGCAGGATGCCGCCTGCTCGCGCGAGGAACCACAGCCGAAGTTCTGGCCGGCGACAATGTAACTGCCCTTGGGAACTTCGTTATTCTTCAGCTTCTTATTGAATTCAGTCTGGTCGGCAAATGCAAACTGCGGCGTCTCCGTCGGGAGTACGGTCGCCATAAAACGTCCCGGATAAATGATATCAGTCGAAACGTCATTGCCAACTTTGAGAACTACTTTACCCATCTTAGCGTCCTCCTCTGGGATCAGAAATCACACCGGTGATTGCGCTTGCAGCAGCTACCTCGGGTGAGCAGAGATAGACTTCAGCATTTGGGTTGCCCATACGTCCCTTGAAATTCCTGTTCGTGGTCGCCAGAGCAACTTCGTTATCGCCCAAAGCGCCTTGATGCACACCCAAGCAGGGTCCGCAGCCGGGATTGCAGACGACTGCGCCGGCATCCACCAAGTCCGCGAGATACCCGCGTTTGAGCGCCTCACGATAAATCCGCCACGACGCCGGGAATACCAACATCCTGGTTCCACGCGCGACCTTTTTGCCTTTGAGAATCCGGGCGGCGGCCTCCAAGTCGTCCAAACGTCCGTTGGTGCAGGAACCGATTACAATCTGATCGATTTTGGTTCCCGCAACTTGCTCGACCGCTCTGATATTGTCCACCGTGTGAGGACAGGCAATCTGTGGGCCAAGTTTGGTGGCGTCAATCTCCACGACCTGTTCATAGACGGCGTCCTTGTCAGGGCCGTACACCTCGATCTTCTCGCTGACGCCTGCTTCGACCTTGAGATAACGCAGGGTTTCTTCATCCGGCGGCACGATGCCCGACGTAGCTCCTGCTTCGACCGACATGTTACAGACAGTTAAGCGTCCGGAGGTCGGCATAGTTCTGATTGCCTCCCCATGAAATTCCAGAACTTTGAAATTCGCGCCTTCAGCAGTCAGTTTGCCGATCAGATGCAAGATCAGATCCTTTGGCCCGACGTGCGACGCCAATTTGCCGTTGACAACGACTTTGATCGTGCCCGGCACTTCGACATTGAGCACTCTGCCCAACGCCCAGACCGATGCCATTTCTGTGGCGCCGATACCGAACGCGAACGCACCCAGCGAACCATGACTCGTGGTGTGACTGTCCGTGCCAACTACTACGTAGCCGGGGCGAACATAACCATGCTCAGGCAGAATCTGATGGCAGATGCCGCCTTCGTCGCCACGGATATCGTGGAATTTCTTGATCCCCTGCTCGGCAACATAGTCGCGAATCTTTTTCTGATTGGTGGCCGTCTTCGAGCTTTCGGCGGGGACGCGATGATCGAGAATGATCGCGATGCGATCAGGATTCCAGACGTTGGCTACCAGGCCGGTGCCCTTGTATATCTCGGCAAACTGGTTCATTACCAGCGCGCCGTTTTCATGCGACATGGCGAGGTGAACTTCCGGCTCCACCACGTCGCCGACGGCGACCGCGGATTTACCGCAGGCCCTGGCGATGACTTTTTGTACGTAGGTCATTCCCATTTATGATGCTCCTTGCATGAATTTGCTATCCGACAATCGCTCATATAACCATCTTTTCTCTCAGCGCCCGCATGTCTTCCTCGCTGTATCCGAGCCGGCCAAGAATTTCTGCTGTATGAGCCGAAAGTCGCGGCGGCGCCATATCAACGCTTGCGGGCGTTTTGGAAAATTTCGCCGACATATTGAATATCTTTACGTCGCCAATGTCCGGTTCGTTCACGTTGGCGATCGTCTCTCTGTGCTTGATCTGCTCGCTATTCAGCGCCTTCTCCAGACTGAGAATATCTCCCGCAGGTATTCCCTTCTCGTTCAGAACCTCCACCCAATAGTTTGTACAATGCTGCGTGAGCTTCTCTTCCAAAATCGGTGTGAGCACTTTGCGGTTGGCTTTGCGGGTATCGCGCTCCTGGAAACGAGAATCAGTCTTGAGTTCCGGCAGCCCGACAACATCGGCGAGATCTTCCCACTGTTTCTGCTGATTGGCGGCGATATTTATATAGCCGTCTTTCGTTTTGAACGCGCCGGATGGAGCTGCAGTGAAATTATCATTGCCCATCGGAATCGGATGTTTCCCGCCGATCAAGCAGATTGGCCGCGACCCAGCCCATCAGTGGCATAATGGCGTCAAGCAGCGCAATGTCAATGAACTGGCCCTCGCCGGTTTTCTCTCGATAGTAGAGCGCCGCCATCACTGCGAACGCCGCGTTCAGCCCACCAACCGTGTCACAGATCGGAAACCCGGCGCGCAAGGGATGAAGCCGTTCATCACCGTTGACATCCATTACGCCTGAAAGTCCCTGAATTATCTGATCGTAAGCCGGTTTGAAGGCATCCGGTCCGGTCTGCCCAAAACCGGAAATGGCGCAGTATATCAGCCGCGGATTGATCTTCTGGCATTCCTCAAAGGAAAACCCGAGACGTGCCATCACGCCGGGACGGAAGTTCTCCACCAATACATCCGCGCTCTTAAGCAGTTCGCCAAAGATCTTCTTTCCCTCAGGCAACTTCATGTTGAGCGTGAGCGATTTCTTGTTGGCATTCTGAGCCAGGAAACTTGTCCCCATAAGCTCTTTGTTGAGTTTGGGGACATTCCCCAGTTTGCGTGCCAAATCACCGCCGTCCGGATTCTCGATCTTGATCACTTCCGCTCCGAGCAGCGACAAATGCAGAGTCGCGAACGGGCCAGACAACACGTTGGTCATATCGATAACGCGAATGTTTTCCAGCAATTTCATACCACCTCTTTGTTTTCTTTTCCTTTGAAGCCCACAATCGATCCTGATTTAAGAACCAGTCCCGGCAATTCTCTGTTGAAGAAGGCCGCTACCGCGCGTGCTGTTTCCAACAGGACGTCAAGTTTGATATCACTCCGAAATCCCATCCGCTGCAGCGAATGCACCAAATCCTCAGTGCTTACATTGCCGGCCGGGAGCTTGGTGAACGGGCAGCCGCCGAGACCGCCGAACGCAGACTCGAAGTAGGTGACGCCCGCTTTCAGGGCCGCGAAGCAATTGGCCAACCCGAGACCGTAGGTGTTGTGAAAATGACAGGCCAGTTCAGCGCTCGCATCAAGCTGTCGGATCTTTCCGAACAATTGTTCTACTTGCAGGGGTTGTGCGTGGCCCGCGGTATCGGCAAGACTGATGTTACGAATACCGGCGTTGAGATATTCTTTGACGATTCCCAAGACCTTTTCCTGCGGGATGGGTCCCTCGAATCCGCAGCCAAAGGCAGACTGAACCGACACTTGTACTCTTTTGCCTATGGCCAATGCACTTTTCGCCATCGGCACGATACGCCCGAGAGCTTCTGAGGTGCTCATCCCCGTGTTCTTCCGACTGTGTGTCTCGCTAACCGAAACGCCCATACAAAGCATTTCCACACCACAAGCCATGGCACGCTCCTGGCCTTTTTCATTCAGTACCAGACCCGACAGTGCGGCGCCACTCGGTTTCTTGCCAGATGAAGTGTAATGAGTGAACAGCTTATCGGTGTCAGCCATCTGAGGAACCTTTTCGGGATTCACAAAGGAACCGAGTTGAATAATATCAATCCCACTTTCGAGCAGGCCGTCAATCCATCTGATTTTTACCTCGAGCGGAACAGTCGATTTCTCGACCTGCAAACCGTCTCGCGGTCCAACCTCGTGAATGAATATCTTATCAGAGCTCATAATCTGTGTCGGCGCCTCCGTTGTTGTAAACGCGTTTCGTCACCGTTTTATCTATCCTGAGCGCTCATAGAAGTCATAGAAACAATCTGTCAATCGAACTAAACTCTGTCTCTAGTGCCTGAAAGGGAAATGGATCCGGTAAGAAAATGCAGACTTCTCCATGCGCCATCGCAGCCAAACGGCCAGGTGACGTTTATCACGCGGGAAATATCAGCTTATGCCTGGTGCTTGTCAAGCCGAGGTTAGTGTGCCAGATGAATGTCGTGCCCCAGACAAAACCGCGACAATCTCGGGGATGAGTTAAGTCATTCAATGGCTTGGCATTACAGTGGCTCCGATTGCCGCCCCCCGTTGGAATCAAGCGGGCATAACGAAGAAGGCAAACAGAAAATATCCGATACCCACCGCGCCTACCAACAGGCCTCCGAGCCAGACCATCTTCTTCTTGAGAACGGCGGCAATTGAGGAAAGCAATATCGCGATCTGCAGGTAGATCACTGCGATACCGAAAACTTGCGAATGCCTCTGATTGTGATCACGTTCCTCTTCATACTTCCTTGCATCGTCTTGAATTTGTGCCTTTTCCTTCTCGTATCGTGTGATGCTGCTGTCATATTCGGCCATCTTGGAGTTGTAAGCGGCGGCCTGATTCGATTCGCCCTTACCTGTCAGAGCAGTCAAATCTATTTCAAATGCGTCTTTTTGCAGCTCGTACAGATATCCCTTAATGCTCTTCGACTGATAATACGCCCACTGATTGGATGCTTTATTCTGGCTGATTACGGTTCGAGTCGAATAGGAGCTTCCACGGAAAGTTGATAGGGTAGCACACACTGCCAGAATGACAGTGGTTAACGCAAGGTAATTCAGCCAGTGTTCTTTCTTGTCGTCTGCCATTCTTCCTCCAGAAATATTGTCGCGATTACTAATCAATAAGTGGTCACTCGTCAAATGGAAAATGACGTTCTGGACACAAGTTTCTTAAGAATAAAGCTGAAGCCGCCGCCAGAACTGGCGACGGCTTTCAGACGCCCCTGTATTTGGAAGGTTGCCTCAGGTCACAACCCCGAAGCTCATATTCAGCGACCTATTGCTCATCAGGCGCCAGGTCGGGAGTGGTTGATCTTGCGAAACGCTCGTCACTATTGTCGAATCGATCTGATCCGCAACGGGTGTCTTCGGAAAATTTGTTCAATCCGGAGGAATTGACCATAAGATGCGTGAAGCTGCGGCCGCCATTCGGATCATCAGTTTGGCCTAGCTTCTGGTACTTGCTGCTTGTTGCCGAACAGAAATTCTTGTTCATCAACCCGGAATGGGTTTCGCGAACATACGCCTGCATGGCCGCGCCAGTCGGTTGGCCGGTAGTCGGATCAATCGGCACGGCATTCAGGGTCCCGGTGGCGGAGAAGCCAACTTCGTACACTCCGGCACGCGTCAGGCGAGCGGTCTGAACCAAATGCACGGGCCCGGTAACAAACACGTAATCGGTAGGCCCGTTTGAGCAGAAGGGCTTGGGAATTGCCTGGTTGAAGTTGATGACAAAGTCCTGCGTCCGCACTTCCGCAACGCGCTCGGCCTTTTGGGCGAGGTTCAGAATAACCGCGCGTCCGTCCGTGCCGATAGGAACGTCCTCAGTGACATCGGACATCGGTCCACCGATCAAGGCGCGAAGTTCAGGCGGGAATCCGTTGTAAATGATCGCCGGAATGGTTCTGAACGGCGAATCGTTGATCTGACCCGTCGGGATCATCGGTGTGGTTTCATCGAGCAGCCCACTGCGCATGAAATCGGCAATGACAAACTGTTCTGCCACTTCCCAACTGACGACCTGATGATCGGTCGTCCCCGGAATCAGAACGTCAAGGTGCGCGTTTGCTACCGTCCAGCAACCGAGCTTGAACAGCCGCAAGTGAAAGCGCATGCCTTCGTACGGTCCGCAAGCCAGTTGGATCGTGCTTCCAGTCCAGTCCCGGTCATGGCAGGACCTGTCCGGCGTCTCGTGATCGTCGGGGCTGGTTGACATCGAAGGACCATCTCCGAGCATACCACCGTATGCAGTTTGCACGTCGCCAATGGCGTCGTCCCATGTCGAATTGAACGGTGGCGCCGGTGGGAAACCAAGCGCCGTGCGATCGCCATTCAGAGACAGCAACGCTGCACGAATGTCGCGTGGATCGGCATTGCCGTAAAAGATCAAATTGATGGGGTCCTGGGGCGTTCCGGCAAAGTTGGTACCGGTATAGGGCCAGAATTCCAGCATGCTCTCGCCGACCGATACCGTCACCATCGGCGTCGGAGCAACTCGGACCGCATCCGCAACGCTGTTGGCTTCCAGTTCGCGAATTTCAATTGGCGGCGCCAACGCAACGGGCGAGTCCGTCTCGGGAGCGGCCACGGGATTGTAGTTTTTCTCGCAGCCCGCAAGCAACAGCCCAATCAATGTCAGGCCGATTGCAAGTAGTGAGATTCCTCTCATGTTTCACCTCTCTGTGGGTTTGAACGACTATGTGCTTTTGTTTCTCCTGACCGGCTCACGCTTGGGCCGATCGTCAGATATCAACCCGAAAAGCAACCACGATGCCAATCTCATGAACTTACATTCAGTGCGTTGTTGTTCAACGAGTATCGAGCAAAGTAGGATGCCGTTGAGACGACTGGCGAATGGGTAGGGGATAGCCAGTGGGCATGCGATGCTGGGTACCTGGGTGCCAGTCGGAATTGCGCTTGACCTGAGATTCAATGTTTGTGCATATTGAGCGGGAAACATTGACCTTTTACTCGGAAGGCGGCGATGGCAGAAGAAAGCGATCTGCAACGATTGCAGTCTGCTCTTGATGAACTCAAGAGCATCAATCGAGTAGTCGACCGCGTCTGTCGGGCACGCGAGACCAACCACATGATGTCGATTATCATCGACGAGTTGATTGGTCTGACTGCGGCCTCCCAAGGTGTGATCAATCTCTTGCAGCCGCAAAAGGACGACAACATGACCACGGTTATCCGCGGCAGTCATTCCGAACCAGGTGAGATGCCATACAAGGTCAGTAGTCTTGTTTCGGGCTGGGTTCTCAAGAACAATCGCTTGCTCAAGGTAGACGATCTGGACAGCGACGAACGCTTTCACGGCCTGTCGTCGGAAGATGGCCGCTTCAAATCCATTCTGTGCTGCCCCATGGTCGTTCGTGGAGAGGTCATCGGTTTAACCAGTCTGGTGCGTGATGCGGCACGTGGGCCGTTTAGCGATGAACAGTGCCGGCTGGCCGGGATAATCATCTCGCAATCAGCACACATTCTATCGAATGCCATACTCATGACGGAACTTTCTCGCAAGGCAGAATTGCTGGAAGTTTCGAGGCGGCGACTGCATGAGGAAAATATTCGTCTTAAAGCAGAACTGGATGCCACTTTTTCTTTCGAAAACATAATCGGGAAGTCGCAGGCGCTTAAGAGCGTGCTGACACTCGCCTCTAAAGTTGCCGGCAATGACTCACCACTGCTGATAGCCGGCGCTACCGGAACCGGCAAGGAATTGATGGCGCGGGCGATACATCACAATAGCGATCGGCGCGGCAAACCGTTCGTGGTCAAGAATTGCGGCATCAAGACGGAGTCACTTCTGGAAGCGGAGCTTTTCGGCTACGTCAAAGGCGCATTTACCGGCGCCGACAAAGACAAACCGGGCCTGTTTCGGGAAGCAGACGGCGGCACGATTTTCCTCGACGAAATAGGGGAAGCGCCTCCCTCGACTCAGGTGGCGGTGCTGCGCGTAATTGAATCCGGTGAGACCCGGCCGGTCGGATCGGCACGCACGGAGTATGTCAACGTGAGGGTCATCTCCGCCACCAATCGCGACCTCAAAGAGGAAATCGCCAGGGGCAACTTCCGTGCTGATCTTTTCTATCGACTGAATACCTTCACCATCGATCTTCCGCCATTGAGCCAACGCCGCGACGACATTCCAATGTTGGTGCACCACTTTCTGGAAAAGCTGCGAATCAAACTCGGCAACGAGTATCTTTCGATTACGGCCAGGGCGCTGGAAGCACTGGGCAACTATTCCTGGCCAGGCAATGTACGCCAACTGGAAAATGAAATCGAACGTGCAGCCGTTGTGAGCCACGACGACGGGGTCATCGACGTCAACGATCTCTCGCCGGAAATCATCAGCACTGCCGCAATCCAGCAACCGGCCGGGCGAAACCGGAACGGGAAGCTGCGCGACATCGTCGAAGAAGTCGAGCGCGATCTCATCACGGGAACCTTGAGAGAGAACAGCGGCAATATCCTCAGAACGGCAAACGCCCTCGGCCTGACTCGCAAAGGGCTCAAAGAAAAGATGGCGCGCTTTGGGATCAATGCGGGAAAAGAATAAATCCCGGCATCCGGGCGGTTTTGTCGCGGCAAGTCTCGCCTTGTTGATCGACCTTCTCTCATTTTCAACTTGACACGAGAGCGTAGAATGTCTATATTTCATCAAAATTCGTAGTAACTCGAAAAGTCCTTCTTTCGTGGCGACCTGAAAGTCGTCGGCCTTTCTTCTTGAATTCTATACTCGGAGGGTTTCATGAAGAGCACTTTGCTAATTCTGATTTTGACGACCATGTTTGCTTTTGTTCCTGCAGACGCACAAAACTGCTGTGATGTTGACGGGAGTAACTCCTGTGATATTGCCGACATAATTCACATGTATCAGGATTTTGTGGGGAGGCAGCCCATTCCTGCCGGGAGAGGTGATGTGGATCATCGGCAGGGTATCAATACGGGAGACCTAAGATATCTATTCAATTACTTCTTCACGTGGTGGGCTCCTCCGCCCGCCTGTCCTCCATACCCGCCTTATCCCTTGTTGACCAGTAGTGACACATTGATTATGCCGGCTACCTCTCTCCCGGCAGGAGTCACGAAGGTAAACCTCCCTGTGATTATGGTAAATCGCAATTGGGTGAGTGACTTCCTGGTGTCGTTCAAAATCAGGAAACCGGGAGGATCGATGATTGCAGACTCGCTCCACCGAGCCGGGTATGTGGCTATCGGGGACGTGTTGTACACCGGTAGATTCGCACACTGGCCCGATTCGACGGCGGCGTTTTGCTTCTCGCGCTGGAGCAACTGGATGCCGCCCGGCACAAACCTCTTCGGTACAGTCGACATGCGCTGTACCTCTGTACCGGCCGGAATTGTCAGTCTCGACACGGCCAAGCTGGGACCCAATTCGTTTCTGAACTATGTTTACGCGAGTACTGATACGGCAGCCTGGCAGCAGACTACCATTGGTATTCCGACCGTCGTCACGAAACATTATCCCTATCCAGCACTGGCGTCGATTATGCCGTCACCGCAATATACCTATTATCTCCAAGCGCTGACTCCCGTCATAGACACAATCGTGCTGGGAGACTTTATCAACGCCCGTTCGGCGTCACAGATCAACCTGTCGTCGATCACTATCAACGGCCTGCCCGCGACTGCGTCAGAGGTCGTTTCGCAATTGGACGGCTACTTCGATAATGTCATCCGTGCCACCATACCGGCATCTGATCTGCTTGCACCTCTGGGTCTACTGTACGACACGACGTATCATCCCTTGAGAGTAAATTGGTCATATACTGATGGAGTCGTGGACTCTGCGGCAGGGACGATGGCGGTGATAGGTCATCGGTCGCTGCAGCCGGGACAGTTTATCGCGCCGCCTCATGAGGTTGTAGTCGCGGGTGATTTCGACTTGAGCGGCAGTGTCGACATTGGTGACGCTGTGGCCATAATTGGCTATGTCTTTAGCGGTCGCATTGGCCCGGATAATATTCTTATCGGCGATACCGACTGTACTGGAAGTGTTGATATCTCTGATGTTGTGTACTTGATTCACTACATATTCAGTAGCGGTCCGGCGCCGTGCGTTTCGAGATCATGATCCCTCAGTTCAAGATGAATTGATGTAGGTATTCTGCCCTCGACCGGCAGAAGCGCCGAATTCTGACGCGAAGATGTTGCGGTCGGGTTCGGTTTAGTTCGTCGCTGCGATCCTCGCCAGCTTCACCAACTCCCAGTAAGGTGGCGTGTATCCGTTTGACTTCCGGAATTCTTCCACCAGAACCAGTACCCGTGCCTTTACGGCGTTGTGGGTCTTCGTAAACAAGTCATTCTTAAGCGCGGCAGCGGCGTCCATACCTTCTGGGATTGGGCCGATACCATCGAATAGATTGAGCAATGAACTATATGCCTTCAGCACTCTCGCTACCGGCAACATGTATAGATTATAACTGAGTACCTTGCCGCTGTCCGCCTGTTCCAGCATGACGTCGATTATCGCATTGTCGACGCGATCCTTGAACAATGTCTCCGGATCGCGCCACTCGGCAACCACGCGCAACTGTGGATCATATTCCAAGTCTGACGGTTCCTGAGTCTCAAAATGCCGCACCCCAAATGCCGACAGCCACGACTTGATTCCTTTGCCGGAGATGTTTGAAAGCCCCATCCACAGCTTGATGCCGACCCTCGCATATGCTTCCGACGCTACCTCAGAGCAGAACAGCGTCGTTGTATCACGAAAGTCCATGGCAAAATCGTACGGCACGTGCTCACGAAGAGCCCTGGCCAATTCCGCCGACGCTGCCTTATGTGGCAAGAGCGGATCCGCCACTAATGCCGGCAAATTTGCCCGCAGTCTAAGCACCATCACCCGCAGCTTCGTGTCCTTCAAGTACTGATCCAGGGTTGCGACCGCGACACCCTTCTCAATATGCGATTCGATTATGGAAACTTGGCCCGTGTTCTCGTCGACATGCACAAGGGCCACATGCGAGAAATTTCCGGGAAAATCATTTCCGCGCGCAATGAGAGCCGACGTCGGTGCGCCGCCTCGCGATACGAGAATGTCCCCAGAATGAATGGTAACGCCCAGTATCTGAGCTGCGGGCGTCTGCGATGGCTCGTCGTGCGCAAGGGTCAGAGCCGGTACCGAATCAGGGGGCGACTGCATCATGATTTCTTCGATGGCTGTGCGCCCGCCATAGAGCAAGCGATAGAGTCGTCTTCGCGCCGCCGTCGAGTTCATGTCCCAATGCTGTGACTGATCCTTGACAGTTTCGCGCATCCGATCGTAGAGTTTCTGATAAGTGGGCAGTTGCTCCGGGCAGGCGCCCACGAGAGCTCCAAGGTTGAACATCCGATACTCAATTTCCGTGAATATCGGCGCATCAGGAGTCAGATTGCCGACCGCGAGCGAATCAATCACGCTCCGCAAACCGTCAAGGTCCGCTCTTATCTGATCTGCCTGCTGGGAGCAACCGATTTCCCGTGCCTGTCGGAACTTGCTTTCGAGCAGTGTCCAGTAATTGTCTTGATTCCAGGCGAACGGCTCACGTTGACCGGGTGCAACTGGCGGAGGTTGAGTTGCGGGAATTAGGAGCGCGAGATACAGCACGACGAGAGCCAGCAAGCTCCAGCCAGAATATCTGAGGATCTTCCTGGGTAGCGATCTAGTCAATGCGGCGCCTTGTCGATGAGAGTCTCCGAAGCTTCATAACCACCGCAATATAAGGTGAGTCTATTTGGAATACAAACGTACTCCTCTTCCGACGCTATGGCTTGGCACACGAATGTGGAATTATGAGATCGGCTGTATCAGTTGCTGAAAACCGGGATTACCTCGCAGGGGCTTCCAGATTGGGTCCAGCTTCAAGTAAGTGCTGGTCGCAAAGCCGGGAATTGACAGCAGTATTCCCAGGTGCTTGACAGCGGAATCGTTTTCGCCGAAGATTACCTCTGATTCGGCAAGATTCATTATCCAGAAAGGCGCGTCAAAGGCCTCACGCGTTGTCGGGATAAGCTCGACCGCCTTACCACCATGCATCAGCGCCTTGCCCTTCTGTCGAAGGCCGGCGTATGCCAGCCCAAGGTAGCTGTGTACGCGCGCGTCTTCGGGGAAATACTTGAGTTGCGGTTCGAGCAGCCGCCGGGCAGAATCAGCAAAGACAGCTTCGGCCTGACGTTGCCCTAGCAAGCGATTGATTTCGGCGACTTGAAGATAGTAGGCCGCCGTATCACTCCCCAGGTTGACTTCAGTCAGTTGTCTCTCAGTATTCGGTTCGATTATTCTCAGCAGCCACCAATAATATTTCGAGCGCGACAAATCTGCCTTGCCGGAGGCAGATGCCAGCACCTGGTCTGCTTGGGCGGTGTCTCCATTTTCGAATATTGCCAGCCAGGCCTTATAGATGTACGCCAGCGGCCAGTCCGGGGCCAGCGAAATGGCGCGATCAAGATACTCGTCCGCCGAAGTAAATTGGCGCATCATGCCGAATGTCAGCCCGACGTCAAAGGCGCGCAACGGCGAACGCGGATCCAGCTCCAACGCCTTGGCAAAATTCTGCGATGCCTGTTGCAGCAACCCCTGTCGACGCTGCACCGCCGCGATGGCGTTGTAGAGGTCGGCGTTATTCGGCTGTCCTTTGAGGGCCAGGTCGAATTCACGCAGCGCGGCGCTGTAATCCAGGTAGCAGTGATAAGAGACGTATCCTTTGGCCAGGTGTGCCTCTGCCAGTTGGGGCTGAAGTGTCAACGCTCGGGCGACGGCTTCTTCCGCTGTGGCGCGGCGCTGATCGGAATGATCGAAGTATTCCCAGTACATACTGGAGTGGCCTCGGGACAGCATTGCATAGGCAAGCGCGAACGTTGAATCAAGTTCGACGGCACGCTGATACATCTGGATCGCGCTTCGTATGTCATTCAACTCCCAACTGCGGTTGAAGTAGTCGTTACCCCTCAGGTAATAGTCGTATGCCTCGAGGTTCTCAGTGGGTTGAGCGGCTACACTTGACGATGCCTCACTCCGTACTTCGATCTTCAAGGAACGAGTGACCTGATTGGCTATATCAGACTGTACTAAGAACACTCGGTCAATGGAGCGGTCGTATTGTTGTCGCCAGAGATAATTGCCACGCTCAACGTTGATCAGGCCGGCGGTAATGCGAATTTGGCCGGGCACGACTGCCTTGTCCCACTGAATCGTTCCGGTAAGAAGGTACTTTGCTCCCAGCTCTGTCCCGATTTGCTGCGAAGTCTTGACACTCTTCCGATATGACATGGTGCCGGCGCGTTGAATCACGGCTATTTCACCAGAGTTCGCCAGATTGGCGGCCACAGCGTCGGTCATGCCATTTGCAAAATAGTCATCGTCAGCAGAACCCAGATTATCAAATGGCAGGACTGCGAGCACTTTCTTACTTGTTGCGCCGGCAGGTGGCTTATTGGCGTAATTCCAGACACTAATACTCGTGACCACTATGAGCACCGTGACGGTGGTGTAATATACGAGTCGATTACGAACCGATCTTTTTACCTGAACTGGAATCTCCTTCTGCGTTTCTTCCGACCGGCAACTCAACGCTTCTCTAACTTCTTGAGCGGACTGAAATCGCTTGAGCGGATCCTTCTGTAGAAGCCGGTCGACTATAGCGGCGAGGCGTTCCGGAATGCGCGGATTTATGTCTCGGACGTCTCGCGGCACTTCGTTGACAATCGCATAAAGGACGGCAGCTTCATAATCGCCGGTAAAGGGCAGTTGTCCTGCCAGCATTTGGTACAGCACCACACCGAGCGAAAACAAGTCGGACGCCGGCGTAATTGCTCCGCCAGTCAAAACTTCGGGTGCGAGATAGTTCACGGTACCGGCGGTTGCCTGCGATTGACTGGGGAGCTCGGAGCACAACGCTTTCGCCAGACCGAAATCAAGCAGACGCACTCGGCCTTTGTCATCGAGCATTATGTTTGCGGGTTTGATATCCCGGTGGACAGTTCCGGCTTCATGTGCCGCTTGCAATCCCTGACACGTTTGGCAAATGATTTCGGCGGCACGCACAGGCGCCATTGGTCCCTCAAGCAGGATATCACGCAGAGTGCGGCCGTGAATATACTCCATCGCGATAAACGGCCGACTTCCGTATTCGCCGACTTCGTAGATGGTAACGATATTAGGGTGGTTCAGCTTGGCGGCTGCCTGTGCTTCCTGCCGGAAGCGCGTCCGACAATCATTGTCGACGGCGAGATGAGCCGGCAGGAACTTCAGCACCACCTGTCGTTGTAGTTGCCGGTCGTCAGCAAGGTAGATTTCTCCCATGCCACCTTTGCCGATCATGTCTATGACCTGGTAATGACCGACGTCGCTTCCCGGTGAAAGAGTGCCTACGGATTGCTTATTGTCATTATCCTCTTGCATTTGACGACTCGAATTCTGTGCCTTTCGACTTCATTCCGTCCGGCTGCCCACCGAATAGAAGATGTTGGCCGAATACCAGATCGGTATCAATTTGTCACCATCTCTTCTAAAGGAAAATGAATTCACGAACATCTTGACGCGCATTGTTTGACTTGCGGCGCCGACTGACATCTGGTCAGGCGGGACATCCTCGACATTCGCGTTGCCGTACTGGCTCAGCAAGCTTGTCATAAGCGGCTGAATCGATATCTCTATAGAATCTATACTGACGCTATCCTTGCGCAGAAAGAACATGATCGTGTCAAGTTCGGTATTCGTCCTCCAAAGTAATTCGCTTCCCTGAGAGGCAGGTTTTGCAGGACTGGACCCGAATTGTTGCCTTGGCATCCAGTGGTCAAATCCGGCAACGTCCACCGCGTTGTCTGATCCGGAATTGAAAATGAATTGGTCCGAAGCGGCACTTCGCCAGACTCCGGCATACTCGACTCCCATCAGATCGAACGCGATGGACGTCGACAATTTCTTGGGACGGATGCCGGTGGAGTCAGGCACAATCTTTTCCTCGAACCAGGGACGAATATCTTCCAGGCCGTGCATCCCGTTGAGGTAATGCACAATTGACCAAATCTGTTCCTTGTCGCCGGAAGGCAATGTCGCGGGCGCCTTTTCGATTTTCTCGTTGACAAGCATGGCGTTTCTTTCGAGCAACATACGCAGCTTCCCAATCTGGCTGTTCTCGGAAACGGAAAAGGCACCCCACGGCCCGACGCTCGTTACCAGCAGCAGAATACACATTGACCCGGGCAGAATCTTAATACTCTTCGCTTTACTGACCAGGAAATACACCACCACCACTGCGAGCCAAACGGCCAGTGCAATACCGAAATATCTTTCTTCCGTAACTCCGTAATCCGTGATTCGACGCCAGACCGCAAGGATCAAGACAACTATCAACGGGATCATCAGCCGGAAGAACCAGCGCGTTGCAACTCTGATCCACTTGTTCTCCGGCCGCTCGCGAACCGGATACAGCAGCACTAACGTCGACAGACCGACAGCGGCGAAGCCAAGGATTAGTTCTGCAACCCAACCCTTGGGCCAGTTCCATTCGAGCAGAATCTTCACGATGTAGGCATAGAGAATAACGAAATAGACCAGGGCGATCGGGGAGAGGATATATTGCGCGAATACCTTTATACCCTTGGAGTACTCACTGACGCTTTCTAAAGCATCCAGATCCTCGGGTACTCCGGCGAGAAAGAACCAGGGAGCAAATATACCTGCAATCAATACCCACAGTTCGAAGTACCGCTTCCCGGCTATATCAACGCCGAACAGATGGTCCAGCGCCGCCAGCGCTATGGCAAGGCCGGCATACAGGACACCCGCGAAAAGTAGTGACGTTAGAATTCTGAAGACCAGTGTCTTGTTATATTGCCAGAATCCATTCAATTCACCGGGTGAGCGGAACGGCCCGACAGACACCAGCAGCGCCAGCGCAAAACAGAAGAGCTGAAACTGCACAACGTGAAAAAGTGGCGCTCCAACAAGTTTCAATGGGATTGTGAAAGCATATCCGACCAGCAGCAGGATACTTAGGATTTGCATCGCCCAGAAAATGAGTTTGCCGCGTCGGCCCTTTTCTCCTACCAGCACCGCGCCGGTCAATAACATCGCACCGAGGGCTGATGCGAGTAGAACTCCATTCAAAAAGGTGCCTTCCTTGGAATAATCGTGATCGACCAAAATTAGAGCGGCAATCGTTCCAATCGTGGTCGCGATTAGCACCAATGGGAATCTTTTTGCCGTTCGACCGGCCTCAAGCCAGACCTGCTGTATCGATGGCAATTTCATTCGGTACCTCCGCTGAGCGTGATTTCAGAGACAACTTGACGCCAAGTCGTAACACCTTTTCCTAAGAACTTTGTCACACCCCAAATTAGCTGTTACCAAGGGACTTTCCCGTACGCAATCGCCATCCCGTCACCTTGATTGTCGAATTGATGTCGCTCTGAAGATAGAGCAGAGCCCGCCGCAATACAAGTTTGAAAATGCCTGTCTTTTCGGCATTTGCCGGTGATCAGATGGTTACCGAAGTTCTTCGGCTGGATATATGATACCCCACGGCGGCTCACATTATGTCAGAAGCGGTGACCTCAAGAACGGGCTATCTCTTTGGCTCACAGCATGAACTAGTCATTCAGCGTTGGCTGGCATTGGGATTGCTTTAACGCTGGTCGTTATGAAACCAGTAGCGATTCACGAGGTAGGACAATGTCAGCAAAGATACTAATAACCGGCGCCACCGGGAACATCGGTGGAAAGATTCTTCTGACGATTCTGGCCAACGAGCCAGAGACCGAAATCGTTGCGCTTGTCAGAGGAAGTTCGAAATCGGCCGCGAAAGAACGGCTGCAACAGGCCGTCCAGGTTCTCGACCGGGAACTCGACTTGGCCCAATTCGAAGATCGTGTCCGGGTTGTCTGTGGTGATATCGCTCAGCCAATGCTTGGGTTGTCCGACGCCGATTGGCAGGATCTCGCCTCGACTGTCACGCACATTATCCACTCAGCGGCAGCCGTTCAATTCACTTTGCCTTTGGAATGTGCCCGCCAGATCAACTGTTTCGGTACCCGCAACGTCATGGAACTCGCACAGCAGGCGTCCAGGATTGGTCGGCTGGAAAAAGTTGCGCATATCAGTACTGCTTATGTCTGCGGCGATCGTGAGGGTCACATCTATGAAGATGAACCGGCACAGCCCTGCCGCTTTTCCAATAGCTACGAAGCCACCAAGTTTGAGGCCGAGCAACATGTTCGTTCGCTGATGCCAGAACTGCCGATCACGATCTTCCGTCCCAGCATTGTAGTCGGTGATTCGCAGACAGGCCGGACATTGTCTTTCAACGTGCTCTATTCGCCGCTGCGGCTGATCTATCGGGGAGTTCTTAAGTCTTTAACCTGCAATCCCGCCACTCCGCTTGACGTAGTCCCGCTCGAATATGTCGCTCGGGCAATTACCCACATATTCTTGCATACGGACTCGAATGGCAAGATATATCACCTCGTCTCAGGGGCCGATGGCGCTCCCGCAGTCGGCAACATCGTCGGCCATTTCCTGGGCTATTTGCGGAAACACGCAACTGCGGATAAGCTTCATCTTCCGGCTTTCGGTAACGCTCAAGACAACATCCAACCTCCCAACTCTCGCACTCTGCAATTGATGTCCGTGTTTGAACCCTATCTGAAAGTCGTCCGCCGCTTCGACGATGCCAACACGCTTGAGGCGCTAAGTGGAAGTGGAATCAGTCTGCCGCAGTTTTCGAGCTACTTCGACACCTTGCTTGACTACTGCTTCGCCGTCGATTGGGGAAAGGCAGTGCCGCACGCTGCCTGACAACGCCGCGAGAGAATGAATATGCAAACTCAGGTCATCATAAATCCACGGACGTGCAAAGGGCGACCCCGGCGTTTCACCGAACGGCTTCGCCAGTTACTCGCACTTGAGCAGCGAGCCATCACCTGGACTGATTTTCCGGGCCACGCAACAGAGTTGGCTCGTGATGCTTGTATGCACGCCTGCGACACCATTGTCGCGGTCGGCGGTGACGGTACGATCAACGAAGTAGTTAACGGCTGCATCGGGCATGACGTCGCAGTCGGCTTGATCCCGACCGGCACCGCGAATGACCTGGCAAACTATCATGATATTCCGACCGACCTGCGATCTGCGTGTCAAGTGATAGGAAGGCGCCACATTCGGCGCGTCGACGCCATTAGCGTCAACGGCTGGTGTTTTCTCACTGTCGCCGGATTCGGCCTGCCGTGTTGTGCTGTCGAGGAAGCCGAATCAATCCGGAAAGCCGGCGTAGCCGGAGAACTGGTAGCTCGCGTATTTGGCAGTAAGCTCTATCTGTTGGCCTTGGCGCTTATCTATCGCCGCAGTACCCGTCGTGGGATTCCTTTGACTCTTCACGGGAATCAATCTGATTGGAAAGGCGAAGCATATTCGGTCATCATCGCCAACCAGCCGTTTCTGGGAGGCAGATTCCAAGTCGCGCCCGCGGCCTCCAATTGCGATGGCCACCTCGACCTGTTCGCCATTACCGACAACCATGATCGTCACTCACTGCTGCAATCTGTGTTATCTACAGTCACCGGTGCCAATAACTGCTCCGGAAACGTCGTTCGCCTGCGCGAATCATCCTTAAGTATCCGGTCATCCGAACCCATGCTGCTATTCGGGGACGGTCAAGTTCATGAGCGCGGTTATGCATTCGAATTTCGCGTCCTCCCCTCGGCCGTCAATCTGATTGTGCCGGCGTCCTTCGGGAGGGCACAATGAACACCGCTCTTGTCTTCATGGTCACCGGCTTGTTCGCCGTCGGCGCCTCCCTGATGACACTGACGCACCGAATTCAATCGGTGACGGGATTTCGTCGCTGTGAGGACTGGACAAAATATTGCGTTTATGCGGCGATCATCGTCGGTGTTCTCACTTTCGCATGGATCGGGCGCGGTTTACTGGCCGCCGTGCTCCTGACCATTGCAGTGATAGGCACCATCGAGATGATCCGCGTACTAAACCGCCGAACTTTCATCGCAACCACGGCGAGTATTCTATTTGGTGCTCTCGTGGTAGTCTTGCTTTCCCATCTGTTGATTGGAACCAGCGATCAATGGTTCCCTGATTTCGCTCTCGTCTTCCTGCTTGTCTCGATGACAGACAGTTTTGCACAACTCTGGGGCCGATTGCTCGGCACCCATAAACTTTGCCCCCGACTAAGCCCCGGAAAAACCTGGGAAGGAATGTTATGCGGAGCGGGGACAGCTGTGGTCGGCGCCTTGGCGATGGCGCCCCAAATCTCCAACCTGACTGAGACCCAAGCCGCTATCATGGGTTTCGCCATCGCCTCTGCCGCCACGGTCGGTGACCTGCTCTTCTCACTGATAAAACGCAAACTTGGAATCAAAGATTTCTCCGGACTTTTGCCGGGTCATGGTGGAATCTTTGACCGCTTCGACAGTCTGATCGTCTCCGCCCCGGTGGCCTACTGGCTGGGGCGCTTGATGGGAATATGAAAGGAAAGTCGTCATGAAGAAGTATCTCTATTACGGACCGCATATCCTGACCTTGGTTGGACTTGGCTTTGCCGCGCTGGCCATGATGGCGGTGCTTGATGGCAGCTACGACGCTGCGGCGCGTTTTAGTCTGTTGGTCCTGTTAGTCGACCGTCTCGATGGCACTCTTGCGCGCAAGTTCAAAATCAAAGACAAATTTCCGGGTACCTCCGGCGAAGTACTGGATATTATCACTGATCTCGTCGGACTGACTTTCGTGCCGATGATGTTGTTCTGGAAGACCGGCCTGTTCGTTGAGGGCGTCGGAGTCTGGTTGGTGGTTGGCGCTGCGATGGCGGCATCCTCGAAGTATTCGCGCAAAGAAAGCTTTCTGGCAAACGGCTATTCTGTCGGTGCACCGCCGGTGTTCTTCTCCGTCTTCGCTTTCTACTTCCTGCAGTTGCCGCCGATATATCCGACGATTTACGTAGCCACTCTGATCGTGCTCACCGTTTCGCCCGTGCACTACCCCATCAATTGCCTCGTCACCACGCACTGGAAACCGGGTTACAAGAGCATCATCAATTACCTGACGACGATCTTCTTCATACCGGTGTTCGTCATGCTCGATCAGGCGCCAGCCATCATCTACTGGGTGTTGCTGCTCGCTATCTGCGTGCAGCTATTTGTCAACCCGGTGCTCCTTGGCATCGGCGTACTCAAACCGGTCTTTGACAGGAAATACTAAAGGGAGAGAGGTACAAGCCATGCAGCAGGTATACAGCAAAACAGTTGAGAAACCATGCGGGTTTCTCTTTGCGCGCTGGTCGGCGGGAGCGAAGGCGTTTGAGTGTTCGTTGCCCGCAGAGAAACGCGTAATCGCCGATCCACTCGCGCCGTACTACGCCGGTCAGGAAGGGATGAAGATGGTCGGCATGATGCAAGTGATTAACCCTTCCGTTCGCAAAGCCATTGTTCTGCGGGCGCGCTTTATGGACGACTTCGCCCGCGACTGCCTCAACGAAGGTTTCGAGCAGATCGTTCTTCTCGGAGCCGGGTACGACAGCCGCTACTTCCGCATGCCGGAATTTCGCCGTGCCCAGGTCTTTGAACTAGATCTGGAATCGACACAGCAAATAAAGAAAGCGCTCACCCGCCGCCTGTTTGGCCGGCTGCCGGCTAATGTGACGTATGTCGCCACCGATTTCTCGAAGGACTCTGTTAACGACAAGCTCCTAGCCGCCGGATTCGCAAGGCACAAGCGCACGCTTTCTATCTGGGAAGGCGTCACACTCTTCCTGAATGAGAATATCGTGGCCGAGACTCTTGGCCGTCTTGCCGAACTGGGCCCGAATAATCGCATCACCTTCGACTTCGTTCCGCCGGAACTAACCGACAATGAGACCGACTATCAGGGCAATCGTCAATTGATCGAACTCTGCAATTCGATTAACGAGCCGTTGACATTTTCGAGCCGCCCGGATCGCATGAAATCCATTCTATCCAGCGTTGGCTATGGAGACATCAAAATCGTCAGCATGCGCGAGGCCAACATTCTCTACAGCGGCACGGATCACATCGAAGACAGCTACTTCTTCGCGACGGCGGAGGTGAGGTCGCGATCTTCAACGCCGCTGCTGAAACTGCCGGAAGGAGCCAGACTGTGAATTACGGAATCATTGAACTCGGCGGCGACTTGATCGAGAAGGAATTGACCGCTATCGGTAACGCCTTGATCGATTGTCTCCTGATGATACTTACGACGACGCTCTTTGCGTGGGCAGCTATCGCAGGTGGCTGCATTTTGTGCGCCCTTGGCCGTGCCCGGCGCATCTTTGTCAGAATGCTCTCTCTCGCTCAAGTTCTGAAAGCTGGGGTTTGGTTGATCGGGCAACATCCATTGGAGAACCATTCGGTTCAGAAAGAATGAAAAGAATATGACGAACAACGAGCATTTCTTGAATGAGTTCATGAAGGGCGTTGATATGCGCCTCTTCACGCCGTCGCTGTACCAGTACCTCCGTGATTTTCTGGAAATCGAGCGCGTGCGCGAATATGGCAATCAATATGTTATCAGCACCTTCATTCCGCCTTTTCCCGGCAAACCCTTCGACCGTTTCATGGCGACCTACTTCGGCGCGGACAAGAGAACTCCGATACAATCAGTCGACCTGGCGCTAACCAACGCCTGCATCTTCAACTGCTGGCACTGCTACAACGCCGGACGGGTCGTGTCCGACCTGTCAACCGATGCACTCCAGAAGGTCGTTACGCGCCTGCAGGAATTGGGAGCAATCGTCGTCAACTTCACGGGCGGCGAACCATGCTTGCGCAATGACCTGGTGGAAATAGTCTCGTGCTTACGCGAAGACTCCTGCGGCGTCTTGGCTACTACCGGTTATGGATTCAACGACGAATTGGCGTGTCGGTTGCGCGAAACTCGCGTCTACTCTGTCTCAATCAGTCTCGATTCCGCCGACGAAGGCGAACACGACACTCGCCGCGGACGTCTCGGTGCGTTCAAGATTGCTCTCAAAGCTATCGAGCTTGCGAAGAAGCACGGCTTCTACACTTATACATGCGCAGTGCCGACCAGAAGACTTCTCGAAGGGGACAACTTCCGAAAACTGGTGGAGCTGAATACAAGTCTAGGCGTCGATGAACTCCAATTGATCGAACCTGCGCCTGCCGGTAGGATTATCAACAGCGATATCGGCTTTGGTGAACTGGAATTCGCCCGCGTGTTTCAACTCATGGCCGAATACAATGTACAGGAGAAGAGCGCACCCATCTCGTCATTTGCGCACATGGAGTCTCCCGAGTTCTTTGGTTGTGGCGCCGGGCACTCACACATCTACGTTGACGGCAGCGGAGAGGTGTCTCCCTGCAACATGATGCCGATATCCTACGGCAATGTGCTTGAAGAGGACTTGGGAGTAATCATGTCTCGCATGCAGGCCGACATCACGCATCCATACAGTATCTGTCTTGCCCACCAGTTACGTGGATATTTCTCCGAATGCTCCAAACATTGTCGACCCGCCCGTGTGGAAACGGTGCCGCCAATGCCGCTTCCCGAGGAGGAGCCGCCGCGATTCTTCAGAATTCTGGAAGGACAGAATTCCGAGCTCGCAGGCAACGCCGAAATTGTCAAAGGATACAATTCCGCCAGCCAGACCTACGAAGACTATTGGTTGTCGGTAGCATCAGCGCCTATCGACTACATGTTTGCGAAACTCCAAATCAAACCCCGTTCGGTCGCAGTCGACTGCGGTTGTGGCACCGGATACTCAACTGCCAAGCTGGCGGGGATGGTCGGGACATCAGGCAAAGTCATCGCCATTGATCTCACCGAAGGTATGGTGGAAAAAGCAAGACAACGGCTCGGAACGCTTGGTTTGGGGAACGTCGAATTTCGCATCGGTGACGTATTAGTGGAATTGCGTAAGCTGCCGGCGCAATCGGTTGATGTTGCCACCATGACCTGGCTTATCGGCTATGTCGGCTGCGAGGAAATCTTCCCGCTGCTGAAAAGAATCCTGAAGCCCGGAGGCGTTATCGCCTTCGTCGCGCACCTGGATCGCTCGCCCGAGGTCCCACTGGAACTGTTCGAGGAAATCGTGCGAGAAGAGCCCGATATCCTGACTAAGGCTGTTCGGATGAAATTCCCTTTAGACGCGAAAGAAACTGAAGAGCATTTGCGGAACTTCGGATTTGACATCGACTGGCTGAACGAAGGGACATTCGATTTCCTGGCACACTCCGGACAGGAAGTATATGACCATGTCATGAAATCCGGCGCCGGCACGACCTTTTATCACTCGCTCCAACCCGGTGAACGAGACCGCGTAGCCCAGGAATTCGTCCGGAGATTGGATGATCGCTATCGCGGCAAGACGGAAATCAGAATTGTCCACCGTTTTGTGGTCGGAATTAGCCCGGTTACGGAACACAAATTGCTTTGCCAAAGGGTTGAAACGACGTAATATCCTCCGTCCGGTGCACTCCGCACTCAGTTTTGAGTGCGTCTGCGTCGATATAGTCAGCAGGGGCGATTTCCATCGCTTCCCGGAGGATTCGCGTGAGAAAAATCTCGTCAAGTCTGCTAATAGTATCGCTTGCATTGGCCTTTGCCTTGGCATCAGATTTGCGCGCCGACATGAAAATCACGACTACCCGTTACTACAAGGGTGGCCAATCGACTTCGGCGTTACCGAATCAATCAATTGCCTCATGGGGTATGACGGTGGACAAGGTCACGACCTTGCGCAGCTTGGTCTTTTTGGGGAGAACCGGCGAGACCACAATCGAAATCGAATCCCGTGAATCAGAGCGGCCTGCCAAGGGTGGTCCCGAGAAACTGATTTCCACGCAGAAGATCCCTATTTACTTGGAATGTGACGGCGAGACCATCTGTAAGGTAGAGGAAATTTCGCTGGCGCTGCGGGTTTCGGGCAACACTCTCTACTACACCATACTAGCCGACTGGGACGACGTCTACATCGACCAGAAGCATAAGGTAAAGCAGTGCGAATACGGCCACAAATGGGTCGAAAAAGAGTACTTGTACTGCCCGGTGTGTGGACTCCCGCTCAAGGAATCATCCTCCAACACCAAGAACGCGGCTACAGCCAGCTCCGAACACAACTAGTCTCGCGCAGATCAAGCGATTTCCGCGCAATGCCTCCAGTACAGCTCAAATTGAATGTTGACGGAACGCTGCTGCTACGCTAAATTCTGTCGGTCAACTGAAAGCGCTTCTTTGCTTGAACCATAGGGCAGTAGCCACGACTATATCAGCGTAAAACCGATTAGGGAGATAGCGCCTGATTTATGGGACAACCCGCAGCCAGACAATTTGACTCGACCGTTCATGGTGGAACAATTATGGTTGGATTTCCTATGGTCCTAATCGGCGGTATGCCGGCTGCCCGGATGGGAGACAACCATATCTGTCCTCTGCTCAATCCGGGTGTTCCACCACCACCGCACGTTGGTGGCCCGATTCTGAAAGGCAGCGCCAGCGTCATGATTGGCAATATGCCTGCCGCGCGAGTCGGTGACCCGGTGCTTTGTGCAGGCCCGCCCGACAGTATCGCTATGGGTTGCCCTACTGTGCTTATTGGGGATGCGATGAGCCCCGGTGCAGGAGCCGGAACCGGAGGTGGTGAGAAGAGCGCCGAGGCCGAGGCAGCGACTGCTGCGATGGAAAAGCCGGAGGGACATTTTTTGGATGTCGCCATTGTAGATAATGGCGGATTCCCTATCACCGGCGCCGAATATGAGTTGACCTCGCCATCGAGCAATAAGAGTGTATCGCCGCTGACCGGCAGCGTCAAGCAAGCCAACATCGATCCCGGCAATTACGACATCGAAATCAGGGCGATCATCAGCGCCAAGTGGTCCAAAGACTCCGCCAAGGTAGGGGAGAAGGTTCAAATGACTGCTGAGACCACCGGCGTTCCCGAAGGGCAAAAGGCATTTCTGGAGGTGCACGTCCGGGACACTAACTTCCCCGACCAGGTTCTCAAGCAGATAGAAACTACCGTTAAGGGCGACAAGATCGAAGGCGAGTGGGAACTCGTCGTTGACCAGGACTTCCTCAAGCTCCAGGAAAAGAAGTTGAAGGGCGGTGGTTATTCGTCGCCGGCCTACTACTTTGTCGCCAAGACGTCGACCCTGACACAACGCTCCGGCCTGCTGGAATACGTGGATGATCTGGAATTCAAGCTCAAGGATAAAGAAGGTAACGCCATCGGCGACAAGAAATATCGCGTGATTTTGCCGTCCGGAGAAGTCAAGGAAGGCAAACTCGACGGCGGTGGCTATGCCAAAGTAACCGATGTAGCCCCGGGGAAACTGAAAATCTCAGTCAATGTCAGAGATGACAAGTTTCCCGGAAGTAGTTGATAGAGACAATGTCCAAACCTGCCGTAAAGAAACCCTGCACTTTTCGAGAAATGATTGGGGGCAAGGACGCCGACACCACGGTGTTCCCCGAATTCGAGCTTGATCCGGCCGAAGTCCTGATGCTCGAGATGGAGGATGTGCTCTTCCATCTTGACAGCGCCGTGATGATGCCCGAACGCCCGCAGGGAAAATCATCGAGTGACGGCGCCGCGGAAAATGCTACCGACCCCGACGATGCCAAATTGCAGGAAGACCAGGACAAGGTTTCCGGATTGCAGGCGCTGGCGCTTGGGCTGAAGCAATTCGAATTCGATCCCGAAAAGCGCCTGCTGATTGCCGGGCATACCGATACTTCCGGGGCCGCAAAAATGAACTTCGAGTTGTCTGACCTGCGTGCCCAGAATGTCATGTATCTACTCGAAGGCACTCGCGACAAATGGGCGGAGGTCTCCAAGAAGCGGCATCGAATTGAAGACTATCAGCAGATTCTCTTGTACGTAAAGAACCGCAGAAGCTGGGCCGATTGCGACCCTGTGAAACTTGATGACAAATGGAGCAATGACGTCAGCGATGCCTGCAAGGCCTTCATTTCCCATTACAACGATTGGGTTCTCAGCGGTCTCGCCCCCGCTGAAAGCGTCACGATACCGGAGGGTACGCACGCGAAGATCAAGAATGACGGAGCGCACAAGTGGCCGATGGAAATGTGGCTCGCCGTCTATGACATCTATAACGACGACATCGCGGCAGCCCTGCAGGTCAGTCGCGAATTGTTAACTTCTGAGTATCGCTCTCGTCTGAAATATTGTGACGATATGAAGAAATATCTCTCCTGCGGAGAATCATTTCCGATCGACGATGCCGAGAAGAGCAATTACCGTTCACAGGTTAATCGCCGCGTCGAATTATTCTTTTTCGACAAAGAGAATATCCCTGTGATCGATTGTCCTGCCCGTGTAGATACTGTCCACAAGGCCCCTGAATGCCCGATGTGGCACAAGTATCATTTCAAACGAATATACCCTGACGGCACTGACCTGACCTCGGTTGTGTATCACCTGCGCTTCGTCTACTACCATCTAAAATATGGGAAACTCGACAGTGCACCCGACGGCCTGCAGTTTCAGGTTTCTGAAAACGACGGCGCGCCATTGCCGTCCAAGTGCAAGTGGAAAGACGGCGTCTACAGTCTCAAGGTGAACTTCGGAAATCGCCTTACTGATCCGACCCGATCTAAACTGCAATTCGTCTTTGAAGCGGCGGGCAAGTGGATCTTCAAATCCAGCGCTGACGATGCCGGCAAGATAGTCACCGATGCTGAGATGCAGAAAGCCCTGAAAGATTTGCGCGATGCGAATAAGAGCGATGCCGAAGAAAAATGGAAATACTACGATCTTCCGGCAAAATGGATATCCGATGATTGGTGCGCCAGGCCTCAAAATCAGGCGGGCGGTGGCGTCACCCTTGACGACGTGACCAAGAATCAGGACAAGAAGTATGTCTTCCGCTTCTTGTTTACTTCCGCGAGCCCCGCGGCAGACAAGTTCAAGCCGTTTGGTGGTCGAATTACGCAGCCGGCCAAGCCGATCGTGTTTTCACTGGATGATCTGGTTCTCACGGCCGCCAATCTCGCGCCGGAGAACATTCCGGTCATGCAGCGCATAGCAGTTCTCGACGATAAATTCGGCGTTATCAACCCGGACGCTACAAACCATCAAAGTTACTACACCGAGAAGATCGCCGGCACGGTGGCGGCCGACGGCGAAATCACGACGGGATTAATGGTTTCATCCTACCTGCCATTCTTCGGCACTCCTATCGGCGGTGTCGTCGCGCAGAACAAGTTGTACGCCACATTCAAAGACCGCCTTACCGCCGGGCAGCGTCTGGGCCATCGAGCCGCGGTGTACAATCACGCCACCAAATGCACTTTTGTTGCGAGCTTTCAACAACGACACTACCGCGTGCGGGAGAACAAGACTAATTGGAATTGGTCGCTAGGGAATTTCGATTGCTATCTTCTTCGCGAAAAAGGCTACAAGGACGGCGAGGAAATCTCATACATCTTCAGTTACTTCAGGTGGCACCTTCAGGATAAAGTTGCCACCAGTCCCGTCGTCACCCCGACGTGGATCGACGATTCCCTAAAGAACATAACGAATGCCTGGAACGACTTCGAAGACGGCGGCACCCGGCTGGTTTCACTTTTTGCGTCGAACGAACTAACCAAGCAGCGTGTCAATATCCGATTCTATATTCAGCACGTCGATCTCCCTCAGCAGCATACGATCATTTCGGTTCATCCTGCCGGCGCTGCCGGTCGTTCTTTCATGAGCCGGGACAAAGGCGAGATCAGATCCAATCAGACCGCCAGGGCCGGGGTCGGAACTCAGTTGACTGCCGCCCACGAGACCGGACACGCCAGTAGTTTGGACGATGACTATCACGAAAAATGGGACAACTGTTGCTATGGAATGATGGGGCTTCCGGATTTCAAGCCGGGAGCGCCATACAATGCCGACAGCGGTTCGATGATGATGAGCAACCTTTACATTCGCGCCCGCCATTATTGGCACTATGCTGAATGGTTGCGAACTCGACTAACAGCCGGCAAGAAGTACGATTTCATTATTAGTAAGTGGAGCGCTCCTGATTATAAACTTCCCTTCAACCCAACGCTCACCTGGGACCCCGCCGACGTTGGTACCGATGCCGATCACTACCTTAATTATCCGAGCAAACAGGAGAACAATCGATCAAACTCGGTTAGCGGCACGGGAAGATTCAACCTCTATCTGTATCCTCTCGGCGAAGACCGTTACAGCCAGGCGTTGCCACGAATTCTGAAGAAATTTACGGCGCTACTAGTCGTCAAGGTCAACCTGCGTCTACAGTACTGGGACCCGCTTATCGGTGCCTCCGCCACCATGGCTCAGATTGTCGATTCGCTCGGCAAAATCGATCTTGGCATCACCAGACAATTCGCAGATAATAATGTCATAAAGATTTGCGGAGACGCCCCCTATACGGAGACCCTGGTGCAGTTTCAGCCACGCTACCTGGTGAATAACTATACGCCCGAATATGCGGCTACCTATTCCGCCAGACTTGACACGGCCGGAAAATATAATGCCCAGAGGGATTGGATATTGACGCAGCCAGAGGCGCAACCGCATTATGAGATAGACGTCGCCAATTCCGGCACGAGCGAGTGGGATGATTTCGACGACGATCCGGGCGAATTGGACCTGGCTGTCGCAGATTCCACTGATTTTTGGAAGTATTTCGCAGAGATGGTTGGATTGACCAATGGACAGACTCCAAGTGCCACCAACTTTGCCGTCGGTGACTTTGTGCCCAACGGGACGGTGAAACTTGCCTAAATATTCGCGACTGGTTCTGTTAGGGGTTCTTTTTTTTTGAGTGCTTTGGTCTCATGTCAAGGAGCTAAGATGGACGTGCGCATTTATGATAACTGGTTGTTCGTGGGTGACGAAAGGCATGTGATCCCTGAGTCGTTCCCAATAATAGAGCTCCAGCCGTCCACCTCCGCGTCTGAACCTCAGCCCGTTGCGGCTCCGCCGGTCGGTTTCACCTGTCGCTTTGTTAACCCGTTGCGCAACGGCAACTGCTACCAGAAGTTTGACTATCCCTCAGAAGCTGACTATTTAGTGAAAAGAGTTGGAGACGCCGAGGTCAGAGCGCTCTATCTTAACGGACCGAAACTCATCGTCGAATCCCAGGGCGTGTTTCGCATCTATGAGCGGGACAGCTTGCGCCTGATTCGGGAGCAACGCTGGTGGGGTCGCGACAGCTACCTCAGCGTCAGCAACGGAAAACTGTACTCGCTGGGGGATGACCTGTGCGAATACGATTCCGACGGAAAGCAACTGAGTGAGATCATAATCAGCGGCGCTCAACAGTTGCATTTCTATGAGGCCAACGTCATTGGCGACCGATTTATCATCGCCGGCTGTCATACATATCAAATGATGCCCGACCGTCGTGATCAGTCCGCCTTCCTGCGCATGTTCAAGATCAAGGATGTTCTGCCGCCCGCCGGCAGTCTCAATTTGAGCGACATTCGCGAGGAAAAGATGGCTGCCTATTTCGACGATCTCTTCATCGTGCCGGTGTTCCTCACCGAGCAGATCGTCCAGCCAATCAGGAAGGGGATAGTAGTGCTAAACTACGATCTCAAGGTCCAACGCGTGATCGTCGGAGACTTCGTTCCGAGCTTTGCCTCAGCGGGCTTGAACTCCGAAATATTTCTTAGCGCCGCCGTTGGGGATACCGACCAGCTTTTCGCTTTCACCTCCGATGGCCACAGCCGTTTCAAGGCGGTCATTCCCAAAGCGGTAGGTAAAGTAATCTGCCCGCCGTTGGCTGCAACTGATGGCAAGATCTACGTCGTTGGTGAGGAAGGCGTGGCGGCCTACGATGTAGCGGGACAAAGTCTTTGGCAATATCCTCTTGGTGTCACCCGGAGCGCCGGCATCTATGCAACCTTGTTCAACGATTGCCTGGTGGTTAGCGGCGGAAGCCGCATCGTTGCACTCACTGCCGACGGCAAGGAACGGTTCGCCGTGATGGGTTTTGAGGGCAGTATTACGACGCCGGTGGTCGAACTCAAGAAAGGTACGCTTGTAGTCGGTACCACTGCCGGACTCTACGAGATAACGACGGCCCATTAGAACAATCAGCCGTAGATAGAAAGTGAGCTGCGAATGGCAGGAACAAATTCCCGATTTCTCTTGCGGTTGCCCGATGGCTGGGAGGACCAAACCGCGTACATCTTCATGGGCCCTGAGGTGAATGGGTACCGGCACATTCTGAACCTCGTCGTTGACCGTAATCTGGCAGACAATGATCTCAAGGAATTTGCTCTCGACAGAATGCAGCCGATCAAAGACTCGATGGCAGGGATCGAAACCCTGAAAGAAGAAGAGCGCACTTTCGCAACCGGTGTCAAGGCCTACGAATGGGTCTATAAGATGGTCCTCGGCGACGGCAAAGCGGTGTTCAAGAAACATGTCTACGTGATCGTTGGTGATCGCGGCTACACGTTCACCGCCAACTTCACGAAACAAACTTTCAAGACGATCGGTATCGAAGTAGATCGCATGATCGAAAACTTCACTCTGGAAACTTAGCACGAGCGCAGGGTATTGTCATGCCACTGAGATTCACCAAATCCACCGATGCCAAAGAGAAAGTCACGCTCACGGCTTCCATCGTCTATGCGGAGTGGCAACAATCCTACGCCTGTGTTGGCCAGAAGGCATCATTTGAGATCGGAACGATCTTTGTCGGGCAGGGCGCGCCGGTCCAGGCCAAGGGAAAAAGCAAGAAGGGGAAGAATCTCGGCACCGTTACCGGAAAGGTCAGGGCCAATAAGTTCATCGGCGAATTTACGATTCCCTCGGATACCAAGATAGGCGACATGGTATCTTTCGATGTCAAACTTCCCAAGAACGGATTGAGCACCACTTCCAATCATGTCGCAGCCGTTCCGCCGATCATCGTATCTGACTTGTCCTGGAGCGCTTCCGAAGCGCGCCGGGGTGAAGTTCTTACGTTGAAGGCGTCGGTTGAGAACCTTCCCGAAGGAGCACAGGTCAAGGTCATCATTTACGAGTACGATCAGGACGGCGCCCATGACAAGATCGTCGAGTTGCCGGCAACTGTGACTTCCAAGAAAATAGAATTGCAGTGGGCCTACGAATATCACGAAGATACCGATGAAATCCCCACCGACGAGGAAATGCAACGGTATGGCAGAAGCTACAATCCGCCGGAGTACTTCTTCACCGTAAAGGTTGACAACCAGGAGTTCGGCAGACGGCAGGAATCGGGTCTGCTGCTGTTCAAGGATTGGATCGAGATTCAGTTGGTCGACGATCAACATGACTCGGTGCCAAATCAACATTATGTCGTCACGCTTCCCGATGGCACCACCCGCGAAGGTGACCTCGATGACAACGGCAGGGTACGGCTGGAGGATATTCCTCCCGGCGAGGTGACGATAACCTACCCGGGCGCCTTGCCGGCAGTGAATCAGGAAGAGCATACGGGCATCAACGATACGAGTGCCGTGAGTGATCCGGAACTTGATGTCGCAGACAGCAGCCAGATAGAAGAACCTTCTGAAGTTGAAAGCGCCTCGGAGACAGACGTTGATGATGCGCCAACGGTGAACACATGAGCGGTGGAAATCAGGATTCAACCCATCAGGTCGCTACGGGAAGCTACCAGCAAAACCGTCTGTCCAATCGTGTCCAGGTGGTCTTGTCACGCTTCAACTATGTGGTCTATGAGCGATTAGGCAGCAATCTCGGCCAGGGTGTTCTTGCTTTCATTGCGCGGATACTTGGTGGTTCCGGTGGGCCCTTCTTCTATGTAGAAAATCAGGATAATCTCCTGGCGCTCTTCCACGACGATCACGTTGTCGACATTCCCGCGCTCTTTCGCCCGTTAACATCGGAAGCGACCGGCCGCTGGGTCTACATCTATTGTCAGCCTCGTGAGACGCTCTGGGAAATCGAATACAGAGGGATCACCAACTGGGATTCGACCGAGTTCACCCGCAACGGCGATGGCGATTTCGAGCCGGTGCGTAGCGTAGGTTCCGACAACAGTTTGTTCAGTCTGCTGCGCGCCGATTTGCCGGACTGCTATGCAATTGCGCTGCCCGGCCAAATCAATGCGAAGACCGCCGATATGATCTTCTCCGGCTCCTACGGTGCACTTTCCGATTTCCTAAGATTTAGTCGTTTGCGATTGCTCAATCGCGAAAACGACCAGGGACCCGGAGAAGGTCGTCTGATTGTGTTTGATCCCGGCTATGTTATCGAGCACACGGTAGATGCCGCAGGCGTCTATTCGCGATTGGCGTCGATTGTTGACGCGCGAGTTTCCATGCCGCGCCTCAGCACCGCAGAAAGGCGGCTTCGCTACAAGGGAATCCTCGCCTGTCTCTGCAAGCAACTTGCCGACCAGGACAGCTCTGTCGCCGATGATTTTGAGATGGGACGTCTTGATTCTGATTTCAACCGCTACGCCGACTATGCGACTCGCAAGGCCTTTCTGATCGACAACCTGTACAATATGTTAACACGTCCGATCATGAAGGACCTCCAGAAGCAATTCATGATTTACGAGGAAGACGGCTTGCGTCTTGATGGCAAGGTTTGGCTGCAGATTATGCTTCCCGTGACCAGCATCGCCGGCGATCACGCACTATTGTCCGACTACTTATCCGAACTCGCGGAAGAAAACACCGGCGAGAATGCCTGGGCTGCTTTCTACAAGGCCTCATTGGGAAGAGGGACCAATCAGGATACTGCTCTGGCCGCTGCCTGGAAAACCTCGTTCAGCCAGGTTGACGCTGCGGAAATGATCGCGTCAGTTTTCACGGTAGCAACATATGCTCTCCTGAAATATTATGTCGGGCGTCCGTCCGGTTTTAGAGATTACCTGGACGAACTGACGGAAATACGCGACACCGCCAGCCGCTACATTAGGGCAGTCGGACGCACGAGCGATATCGAGCAGAAATTGGTGAAGGTTGCCAGCATCTATCGAATTGCCAGCGGTCTCGGGGAACTAAAGGGAATTCTCGACGGCGACGTCAATGCTGGTCGCATCACCAACGTTTTCGACAGTCTCGCCAATCTGGCTATGCTGAGAGGCGCGACCGGCTTGGCCATGAAGGCCATGGTCGTAAAGAACATCTTCGACATTTATGGCAGCAGCAGCGGAGCTGCTGATCGCTGGCGGATGGATGACTATGACGCGATGGTCGGAAATGCCATCGTCGTGGGTGCGGGCATCGCCGAGTTAAGCTTGGTGCTCTACTGCATGGCATATGGCGGCAGCGTCGGCGGTCCAGCCGGCGCCGTCATTGGTCTGATTTCCGCTGCCGGCGCCGTAATTGTGATGGCCTGCTCGGATAGTGATCTGGAAATCTTCGCCGCTCGATGTATGTGGGGCAAGACTCCGGGTGAAGGCAGTCAGGCGCCGTGGGCTGACGGACGTTACGAGGCCTGGCGCGCCGACGATGCGGGACTCAAGATGCAGCTCAACTCACTGATCAATTGCTGCCACAAGTACACGGTTTGCCACATGTTCGACACGGTCACGCGTGTGTGCGAGATCAAAATTACCACCAAGTTCCTGCCCGACGCGGCCAAGTTTGTCTTTCGCTGCGAGTTCGGAAATGCCAATGGCGCCACTTTTCGTACAAAATTCACACTTCAGTTTCCGTCCCGGAATACCGAGCATTACCGTGATTTTACCGTCCCCTCGGTAAGCGGACGCGCCGTAATTTCGGCCAATTTCTGTGTTCGGACATCCGGAGATAGTTACGAGATTGAGATAAACCTCAGACTCGAGGACGGCATCACTACCGGACAGGCATGGCTCAATTGTCAGCCATTTGGCCACTCAGAATTCACCGTCCCGCACGATGGACTGGCCTTTCATCTGGAACAGCTTGTCGAACACGCTAACATCATGATCAACGTTGACCGTGACTACGACTTCGAATCCGACGAATGGGCCGACATGCCCTCCTGGGGCGTTCGCGGCTGAGTTGAAATGCGAAGGGAAGGAGTGCGCTCCTTCCCTTCATTATCCGCGACCGATACTGAGCCAACGCACCTAGAATCCTGACACGAGCATCCCGACCGGAAATTCAATCTTGTACGGAATCTGAACGGTTGTCTCCGAACCCGGCGCCAGCGTCAACGACCACGATGCCTTTCCTTTGACGTCTTTGGACTCGAGGCTCCGGCACAACATCTCCCATCTTGATCTTTATGCGGCTATCGGTTGAAGTCGGCAATGATTCCTCCAGCGTAACAATACGGCTGTCCTTGCCGTGATTCGTAAGCGTGATCGCAACCGTCTCCTGCCGCGTTTCATTATCGTCTCCGACGGTAGTCTTGCGCGATAAAATCTCCCGCTTTACGGTGATTCGATTATCCGGTCCGAACGGCAATTCGAAACTCTGGCTTACTGCGATCAAGTCCCGAAATATGGTTGTGCCCAGAAATTCGTTACCGGCGAAGATATTCACCGGTCCCGGCAGCAAGGGCGTTTCCTCTTGATTTGTCAAAGTCGCAAACCGAAAGACACCTTCATGGTTTCGTGGACGACAAACCAATTTCATGTCTCCCTTCAGTGTCCATTGCCCGATCGGTACCCGTGCGGCTTCCCTACCCGAGAGAATCGTCATCTTGCGCTGAATGACATAGCAGGTCGAGACGGCAGCCAGATTCTGAGTTACCTGCGCCAGCATCGGCTTTGCCATTTCCGAATCCCTGCCGCCTCTCATTCCCAACGGATCCCTAATTTGAGTGCCATCAATAGCAACTCTTCGTCCGCAACGCCTGAATGCTGCCGAAATTCATCGTCTCCATTGCCGGTCGGAAAATGACCAACACCCAGGGAGAAATGTCTCCCGGTGTAATCCCTTCCGCCGGTCTGGCCGTCGACAGTGTCAGATTAACGTCATTCCAGTCTTCACCCGTTCGCTGCTGAACATCTGCGGAATAGCTGAGGTCAACCTGTTCGTCGGCGTTCAGGCGCGCATCATATATTGGCACCCAGACGGCGTTCGGTACGACATAGTCCAACGTCACATCCACGGCTCCCGCTTTCGCCAGCTGCAAATCCACCTGAATGGTCTTGGTATTGCGGCTGCCGCTACCGCGAATCTCCTGCAATTCATTCTTGAGTAGGGTGAGCTGTGTGTCCGCTTCGGCCTTGATCTGCCCTACTAAACGCAGTGAATCACTTATCGCAGCGAATTCCCGACTGAAGAAATTGTATGCGGATTCCCAGCTCTTAACATCCATCGCGCCACCCTTCATCTGGCCGTTCATCTGTTCGCCGCCTGCCTTGCCCAAAGCGAGAAGTAGTTCCCTTTCTTGCCAGAAGATGTTTTGCCGGTGATTGGCTGGTTCGCGCTGATTCTTTTCGATATCAGCGATCTTCTTCTCAACCTCAGCTATCCGGGTCTGGCGAGATTCCAAGTGCTGAACGACTTTGTGTGTCAGTCCCAGAAACAGGATACCGTCGTCACCATGGACAACTGCGTGAAATGACGCGTCGTCCGCCTCCAGCGGCAAATCCTCGAAGACAAGCTGTCGCTCTCCTTGGTCGAGATTGGCCGATGCCACTCTCGATACCTGTGCCCGGTCGGGGAAGACGGTTACCTTCTTGATCTCGGATTTGACGGGCTGTGGCGCCCCCGTGGCCTGCGCGACTATCAGCGCAACCATCGCCATTACAGCTATGAGGTGCTTCATAATCTCCTCCTGTTCAGTCATGGAAATGAATACTCTGCCAGAATTACAAGCTGGCCGGCGGAATATTCCCGCCGAATTCACCCGCTTTTGCGGATTCAGGCCGGTCCGCCTATCTGATGTCGCGGGCTACAAATCCGCTGCCGACATGATCCTGGACCAATTTAGGTCACTTCAAAGAATCTCTGCCTTCGTATCACTCACAAGAATGTTGGCAACTCCCCGTAAGGGGTGGTCATAACCAGGCAAATCCTGGGGGTGTATACATGGCTCTCAAATTCACAAAAGCTACCGACAGCAAGGAGAAACTGACGCTGTCATCAATGCTCGTTTATGCCGAATGGCAGCAGTCATATGCTCCGGCGGGCCAGCAGGCGTTTTTCGAAATCGGCACCCTTTTTGTCGGTCAAGGCGCTCCGGTTGAAGTCAAGGGCAAGAGCAGCAAGGGGAAGAGTCTCGGCAAAGTTACCGGCAAGATTCGCGGAAACAAATTTATCGGCGCATTTGCGATTCCTCCCGATGTCAAGACAGGAGAGTTGGTCTACTTCGACGTCCAATTGCCGAAGAATGGCTTAAGCGCTAAATCGAACTCAGTCGCTGTCGTTCCGCCAATTCTGGTGACCGATATGCATTGGAGTGCTCAAGAAGTTCACCGGGGCGATGTCCTGACTCTGAATGCGAAAATCGAGAATGTTCCCGGCTCCGCCGCGGTGAAAACCATCGTCTACGAATTTGACGCCGACGGCGCCCATGATAAAATCGCCGAGATTGCAGCTACAGTCGAGAACAAGAAGGTCGCCCTCGAGTGGGCATTTGATTACCCGGACAATACCGAGGAAATACCCACCCAATCGGATTTGCAGCGCTATGGCCGCAAGTACGCATCTCCGAAATACTTCTTCACAGTCAAAATCGACAATCAGGAATTCGGCCGAAGACAGGAATCGGGCTTTGTGGTGTTTTGCGACTCGATCGAGATCACCCTTCGTGATCGCAAAGGCCAGGTTGGCGCCAACGAGCAGTATACAGTAGAGCTGCCTGACGGCACGACTCAACAGGGGCAACTCGATCAGAATGGTTACGCGAAGTTAGAGAGTCTTCCTCCGGGGAAGTGTGTAATCAAGTTTCACCATGCCAAGGGCGTAATGTTGGAGAAGTAGATGGGCGCAAACGGCACACCGACCGGCACCGGTGAGCTTGGCATGTTTTGTCGATGGCTACGAAGAGCGCGATGTCATCGTCGCTCAAGGCATCGAATTCCACGATAGCGACAAGCGCGCCCGCGCCGTCAAAATCAAGAGATGGGCGGACACGCTGGAAAACGACCCGACGCCCGAACAAGTCGAACAGGTTTCGCAGGAGTTGGAAAAGCAATTTGGCCGGGGCCTGGCGCCATTTCAAAGAACTCCAGCCGTTCTTAAAGGTATTGCGCGCGGACTACGCAAAAGTATAGAAACACCACTTCAGGAATATCTCGAACAACACGTCGATGGCTACACGCGACTTTCGGATGACGAAGGTGAATACGTCTGCGATGCGCAATTGGTGTATTTCAAAGTGAAGGCCGTGCGCACGAAGTCCGAGTTCAAAGCCGCGTTGGAAACCGAAGGCATCCAGGTCATCTACGAGGGACACTCACGCTATGGCCGCGGCGCCTGCTTCGATCAGTATAGCGGTGAATTTACCCCTCAGGGCGAACAGTGGGAAGACGGTACGACAAACGACAACGGATTGTTTCGCCTCGGCTATCCCGTGCTGCCGGTTGAATTGAAGGACATCGAACACCACGGCTACCAGTTTCGTCCCGTCGCTGCCGCCGACGGTCTGCCCGAAATGGCATATCGTCATCCCGACATCAGGCGCCAGGTCGGCAAGATCACTCTTCCCGACGATTTGACCGGACAGGTTGCCCCTTATTACGAATCTGACAACAATCAATACTATGGCCTCAAGCTTGGCGGCCTTGACAACATTGTCGTCTACGCCGATTGGGTCAGCACCGTGAACGATCCCTTCGATCTCGGTGCGCTCGACTTCAAGTGCAGAGTATTCTGTCATTTCGGGTGCAGTTCTCGCCTCCACTATTGGGAGGTCATCAGGCGCGACGCCTACAAGGGCTGGAAACGTGACGATCCCCCCACGGACCGATTCGCCTACTTCACAACGAACTTCTCCGTTGGAGATACAGCGGCCATGTGGCTGACTAACTGGATGAAATTTCCTAAAGAGAACGCCAATGAATCGTGGTGGAAAAGTCTTCAGGAAGCCAAGCGGCGCACCAACATCCAGTTGAATGCAAATCGATTGGGCTACGAAATATATTGAGTCAGAGGTGAATACATGCCGTACCGAACCGTCAGCGAAACCATAATGCAGACACAGCCGAACGACGAACAGTCGATCGACAGTCTGGCGACCGCGATCAAAGACAAGTCACTCAAAGAGCCCAGGGAAGTTGTGCGGCTTGCCCACGCCGATGATAACAACACCCGAGCTACCGCCTCTGCAGTGTTACTCCGTTTGAGTACACTCACCGCCGACCCGTTGCTGGATTCATTGCAGAATGATCCTCCGGAAGATTACGTTTGGGACGTTAGGGCCGCGCTCGTCGTTCACCTTGCGAATCGCGCCCGCCTGACTGGAACCTTGGAGAAAATGCTTTCAGACACGCGTGAGTCCGACTCGGCAGCCGCCTTCACGTCGTCCGATCAGAGACCTCCGCATCGTCGCGTATGCGACGAGGCCTATTTGATGCTTCGGCGGTTGTTGTCGCTTGAGGAAAGTGAGGATGAACGCTATGCCAATGACAATGCTTTCCTGAAGTTTGATGATGGCCAACGCGATCAGGAAATCCAGCGGCTGCAATCTTCGAAAACCTGGAAGGTATTGACAGAATCAGAGCAGCCCGCAGAATAGCTCTGCGGCAAGGTCACTTCTTCGTATGATCCTTGCCGTCTTTAGCATCGACTGTTACTGATTTGTCGGGTACGAAGAATGATATCAGTATTGATGTCCCGATCGCCACGGCAATCACCGCCAGAGATACGAGCGTGGGTATTTTGAAAGAAGTCCGCGATCAACATCTTCACGCCCACGAAGCTAAGCACGAACGACAGCCCGACTTTGAGAAACCGGAACTTTTCGAACATGCCCGCCAGCGCGAAGTAGAACGACCGCAAGCCAAGTATTGCGAATACGTTGGACGTGTATACGATAAACGTGTCACGCGTGATAGCCAGAATCGCCGGTATCGAATCGACCGCGAATACGAGATCCGTCGTTTCAATCACCAGCAACACCAGGAACATGGGTGTTGCCAGCAGGCCGGTTTCCGATCGCACGAAGAAATGATTGCCGTGAAATTCATGAGTGATCGGAAAGACCTTCCGCGCCAATTTGATCACGGGATTGGCCTCCGGTTCAATCTGTTTGTCCCCGGTAACGAACATCTTGACGCCGGTATAGATCAGGAACGCGCCGAAGACATAAATGATCCAGTGGAAAGTGTTGATCAGTGCGATGCCCGTGACAATCATTATCGCGCGCATGACCAGTGCCCCGAGAATGCCCCAGTAAAGAACCTTATGCTGTAATTGTTTCGGAACCCGGAAGAACATGAAGATGAGCAGGAAGACAAACAGATTGTCCAGACTCAGCGATAGCTCAATCAGGTAACCGGTAAGAAACTCGACCGCGTGTTGCGAATCGGTGTAATGGTAGACCCCGGCATTGAATAGCAGCGCCAGGCCTACCCAGACAGCGCACCAGATTAACGCTTCTTTCGGCTTGACCGAATGGGCATGACGATGAAACAGTCCCAGATCGATAGTGATCATCACCAGGACGAACAGCACGAATCCGCCCCAAAGGAGAAACGCATTCACCGAGTCACCTCTCGCGCTTCTGGTGAGGAAGGTAACTTGTTACCCACGGATAATCTTGGAGACTATGTCGGACATAACCACGACACCCACTAGCTTTTCCTCGCGCACTACCGGCACCATCCGGAGACTCTTGTTGAGCATTGTTGTCGCCAGTTGTACTACGGGCGTATCCTCCGTCGTGGTGGTCAGTTCGCGCAGCATGACTTGATTGACGGTCATTCGTTCCTGGGTCTTAAGCAGATCGTCAAGCAGAGCCGAATCCTCGTTGGTGTCCGGTTTGCCTAGCAAAGTATTGTAGTCGGTGAGTGCGGCCTTGATCAGATCACGGTTGGAAATCTGTCCGACCACCCGGTTCTGCCCGTCAACAACGGGCATTTCGCCGATTCGGTGTCGATAGAAGAGATTGGCGACTTCCTTCAAAGACTGGTTCGTCGTGACGCTTATCACTCGCTCCACCATTATGTCCCGCACGAGCAACTCCCGGTCGACTACCACATTCGATTGATAAATGGCTTCGATTACCTGCGCCGAATTCTTGGCCTCCAGCAACTTCTTGAGATTCGCGGTGTCTCTAGCAAAGCGCGCGAATGCCGAAAGCGTCTGCAAATAAAGTTGCGATATGTTCGAAGGAGTCAGCATCAAACAAACCACGCGCAATGCAACATCGTCCGGTGTCTTATCCGACAGGCCCTTCTTGCTCACGCCGATTGCGATATACATCCGTTCGACTGCATCCGTGCGCGCGTGCGGAAACGCATAACCATGCCCATACGACGTGTTCTCGATCCGCTCCCGCTCATCAATGGCTTCGGCGATACTCTCCATATCCAGAAATGGAAACCGCCTGCCCAATTGGCCCAGCAACGTTGTGAGGGCCTCGGCCTTGGTGTTGGCCGCCATGTCGGCGAGAACAAGTTCTTCGGAAAGAAGTGCGGAGAGTCTCATGCAGGGCCGTCTATTCCATTAAGGCGCGGCGTCAACATCTCCGGGGTTACTACACCTCCCGAGACAATGAATTTGACGGCCTGCTCCACACTTATATTTGTCGGATAAACCTCAGCTTTTTTAACCATCACGACAAAGCCGGTGAAAGGTGTTGGCGTCGATGGAATAAACACAGCAACATAATCGCTGCCCAAGTCATGAATGTCAAGTGTCACCTCGCTGGCCGCAAATGCAAAGCAGTACACTCCCAATCTCGGGTAGGGTATAATAACGACTCGCTGAAAGGTAGACTCCCTCGGTTCGGCAACCGAAGCCAGCAATTGCTTGGAGGCGCCGTATATTGTCTTGACCAGAGGTAACGTCGTCAGAAACCGCTCCCACATCTTCACAGCGCCACGTCCGAAAACGCCACGCGTCAGGACGCCGGCTCCGAAAATTATGATGATGGTGATTACGACTCCCAGCCCGGGAATCTCGTAGCCCAGATACTTGGCTACCAGCGGCGACAGGATGCCGTCGATCGAGGTCAGGAAGAATTTCAGGACAACGTACGTAATGATTAGCGGCACGATAACGAGGATGCCGGCTAGAAAGTAACGCTTGATACTGCTTTTGATGTAGCCCAGAATGTTCATAGTTTTTGAGCGCAGCTTGACCGCGTCAGAGTGTAAACAATGCAGATCGGGATGTCAACCTAAAAGGGGAATACCCTGACCGCTTCAGTGGCAAAACGCACGATCGGCTCGGGATAGACACCAACCGCAATCGTTCCCAGCGTGGTCAGCACCAATGTCAGGGCAAGCGGGCGATCATAAACGGCTCTGGCCAGTTTGGTTTCCTGGCGATTGAAATACATTTGCTTGATGATATTGGCATAGTAGAAGAGTGCTATCACTGAGGTCAGCACACCCACCATGACCAGCCACGGGAACTGGCTCCAGCAGGCCAGAAATACATTGTACTTCGCCACAAAGCCGGCTAACGGCGGAATGCCCGCCAGCGACAACAGAAATATCGTGAACAACAACGCGAGTCCGGGGGAGTTCTTCGACAGGCCCTCATAATCCTTGATCTCATATGATCCGTAGTTTTTTGCGAACGCAATCGCGCACGCGAAGGCGCCCATATTGGTGAAAAGATAAGCCATCATGTAAACCAAAATCGAAGCCGGTCCGTACGGGGTCGCCGCCTTGCCTTGCGGAAGCGCGACGAATCCAACCAACACGTATCCAGCATGCGCAATCGACGAAAACGCCAGCATGCGCTTGATATTGGATTGCATTACCGCTGTGATGTTGCCAATTATCATCGCCAGAGCGGCCAGTACGGCTACGTAAGTCGACCACTGTGCGTCATGGAACATCGGCAGTGTAGAATAAAACACCCGCGCCAACGCTGCGACGCCGGCGCCTTTGGATGCCACCGACAGAAATGAAGTAATCGGGGTCGGAGCGCCTTCGTAAACGTCCGGCGCCCACATGTGGAACGGCACCAGCGCCAGTTTGAAACCGAAACCCGCCAGCATCATAATCATGGCAATCACCGCCGCCATGTTGAGATTTCCACTCGCCAGCAACATCGGCACCGACTGCTCAATGAGTCTGCTCAACGCCGGCTTCAGGAAGGTCGTGCCGGTCAAACCGTAGACCAGCGAGATACCATACAGCAGAATCGCCGACGATACCGCGCCCAGAATCAGATACTTCAGTCCGGCCTCGGACGAATTGAGCCGGTCCTTGCGATACGCCGCCAGTACGAACAGCGGAATTGTTGTCAATTCCAATGACACGTAAAGTGTGATCAACTCGGCCGTCGAAGTCAGGAACATCATGCCGATGGTCGAAAGCAGAATCAGCGAAAAGAACTCGCCCTTATCCGCCGGCAATTTGCCCACGAACTCGCGCGACGATGACACGGCAAGGAATGCCGCACTCAAGAATACTATTTTGAAGAAGACCGCGTATTTGTCGACGATGAACGTTTCCCCGAAGAGACTGCCGTAACCTGCAATCGGAATGAGAACACCCGTAATGACCAGCCCGGCCAATGTCAAATAGATCAAGCTGTCACGGCTGCGTTCCTTCCGGCTGATTCCGAACACCAGGACAACCACTGCCCAGATAAACAGGAACAGCTCCGGCAACATCAACTTCAGGTCAGGCATCATTTACCTCATCACCTGTACCACTATATTCGATAGCGTCGATGAAATCATATCAACCAGCGGCTTGGGGTAAACGCCCAGCGCAATCGTCAGCACCAACAGCGGCGTTACCGCGATTATTTCCCGTGCATTGATCTCAGTTAGCGCAGACCATTTCGTATTGAATTCTCCCAGGAACATCTTCTGCACCATCCGCAGGATATACCCCGCGGTCAGCACGACACCAACTACTGCCAAACCCGTGACAATCGGGTATTTCGGGAATGCTCCCAGGAACACCATGAACTCTGCGACAAATCCTGACATTCCTGGCAGTCCGAGTGATGCCATCGCAAAGACCGTCATAAACGCCGTGTACACCGGCAGCTTGGCGCCCAATCCGCCGAAGGCCGCGATCTCTCTGGTATGCGCGCGATCATAAAGTACGCCGACCAGCAAGAACAGCGCGCCCGTAATCAATCCGTGGCTGAACATCTGAAAGTACGCGCCCGCAAGTCCGGTGATATGCGGCTTGCCTGATGCTTGATCGATGAAGAACACGGCCATTCCCAGAATGCAGTATCCCATGTGCGACACCGACGAGTACGCGACCAGCTTCTTCAAATCCTTCTGCGCCATCGAAACCAGCGCGCCGTAGATGATACCGATCAAACCCAGAATGGCGAACGGATACGCGAAGTAATTCGTGCCGTATGGCAGCATCGGATAGCTGATTCGCAGGAATCCATACGTTCCCATTTTCAACAAGACGCCGGCAAGAATGATCGAAACCGCCGTGGGCGCCTCCACGTGTGCGTCCGGCAACCACGTGTGGAAGGGGAAAATCGGCACCTTGATCGCAAACGCCAGGAAGAAGAACACCCAGACCAGTAACTGCATCGAATGTGTGTACGTCGATCCCCTGGCGATCAACTCCATCATATCCAGCGTGTGCGGCGTGGTCGACAGGTACATGACCAATATGCCGACCAGCATGAAGATCGAACCGAACAGCGTATACAGGAAGAACTTGATCGCCGCGTATTCCTTGCGCGGACCGCCCCAGATACCGATCAGGAAGTACATCGGCACCAGCATTACTTCCCAGAAGATGTAGAACAGGAAGAAGTCCAGCGAAGCAAACACGCCCAGCATACCCGCTTCCAGCAAGAGGAAGAAGGCGAAATATTCTTTCACGCGGTTGGTGATATTGAAAGATACAATCAACGAAATAGTGGACAGCAGAGTGGTCAGGAACAGCATCGGCACTGATAAACCGTCGACTCCGAGGAAATACTGGATCGACAGCGAGGGAATCCAACTGGCTTTTTCGACAAATTGCATGGCGCTGGTGGATGAGTCGTACCCGGCAGCGAGAATGATTGACAGGATCAGCGGAATAATGCTGATGCCGGTCGACACCCAGCGGATCAACTTGAAGTTGTCCTTGTTGAGCATCATCACCACCACCATGCCGATTAGCGGGGTGAAGATCATCAAACTTAGAATTGGAAATCCCATACTTATTGCTCCTGCAGTCTGCTTATACCACTTTGAAAGCCAACATTAGCACGATGCCCAATACTATAATGAAGCCGTATGTCTGCACGCGTCCGGTCTGAACCTGACGTAGCAGCGCTCCCGTGTTCCAGATCGTGTATCCAAGCCCGTTGACGGCGCCGTCAACGATGTGCACGTCGAACCATTGTTTGACGTCCGACACCCAGATCGTGAACTTGCCAAAGAAATTGACGACCCAATCGATCACACCGCCATCGAACGTCCAGAGTCCCGAAGTCAATCTCAGCACCGGCTGGATTATCACGCGGTCGTAGATCTCATCGAAATACCACTTATTGTAGAAAAGCGTATACACCGGCTTGAATTTCGCCGCCAGCGCGTCCGCCGAAATGCTCCGTTTGAAGTACACCAGGTACGACAAGCCCATTCCACTGAGCGCCACCACGCTCGAAACCAGCATGATCAGATAATGCGGGCTGGTTTCCTCCGGCTCGTGATAGTAAACGAACATCGAGTAACCTTCTTTGAGCCAGGGAATCGCCACCCAGCCGGCGCAGATCGAAAGCACCGCCAGAATTTGCAGCGGCGTCGTCATCGTGCGCGGAGACTCATGCGCGTGGTCGTATGCATGCTGGTCACGCGGATTGCCGAAGAACGTCAGGAAGATCAGTCGGAACATGTAGAACGCGGTCATGAACGCCACGAGCAGCGTCAACACCATGAATACCGGATGTCCCATCGTCGCCGTGACAATCTCATCCTTCGACCAGAATCCCGATAGGGGAGGTATGCCCGCGATCGACAGTGAGGCAATGAACATCGCCCAGAACGTAATCTTCATCTTGTTGCGCAGGCCGCCCATCTGCTGAATATCCTGCGTGTGTACGGCATGTATCACCGAGCCCGCGCAGAGGAACAGTAGGGCTTTGAAGAACGCATGCGTCATCAGATGCAGGGTGCCGGCCGTGAACGACCCCAGTCCCAGCGCCATGATCATATAGCCAAGTTGGCTCACCGTGGAATAAGCCAGAATTCTCTTAATATCGTTTTGCACCAGTGCGATTGACGCCGCCAATAACGCCGTCGTGATTCCAATCACCGCCACAACCATTCCGGCATCCGGAGCGTTGATGTAAATCGCCATCGAGCGCGCTACCAGATACACACCGGCCGCCACCATCGTCGCGGCATGAATCAATGCCGACACCGGTGTTGGGCCTTCCATGGCGTCCGGCAACCAGACATGCAGCGGGAACTGCGCCGACTTGCCGACCGCGCCGCAGAAAATAAATATGCCTGCCAACGACAACGCCGCCGTTGGTATGACGCCACCGGCCGCCTGTGCGAAGACCTCTTTGAAATTGAGAGTTCCCGCGTAAATGCTCAGCAGTAATATGCCGACGATGAATCCAAGATCACCGATGCGGGTCGTGATAAATGCCTTCTTGCCCGCGTCGGCAGCCGTTTTCTTTTCAAACCAGAAACCGATCAACAGATAGGAGGTCAGGCCGACCAACTCCCAGAATATGAAGATCAGGAAGAAGTTGTTCGACAGCACCAGCCCCAGCATCGAAAACGTAAACAGCGACAGATAGGCGTAATAACGCGAGAACCTCGGGTCGCCTTTCATATAGCCCAGCGAATAAATCTGCACCAGCATCGACACCGTGGTAACCACCACCAGCATCATCGTCGTCAGTGAGTCGATCAGTATCCCGACTTCAAGCTTTATAGTCGGGAATACCGCCCAGGCAAACCGCATCTCGAAATCCGAGTTGTCGCCCAGTTGCCGAATCAACAACGAGACCGCATAAATGAAGCCGATGCCGATCGCGCCGATTGAAATCCCCGAAGAGAGTGTGCGATTGTTCCGGGTGAACAGAACGATTACCGCAAACGACAACAGCGGCAACAACGGTATGATCCAGCTAAGTTCGCGCACGGCTCACCATTTCATCAGATTAATGTTATCAACAAAGATGTCGCGGAAATTGCGATATATCAAAAGCACAATCGCCAGCCCCACGGTTGCTTCCGCGGCGGCCACGACTATCGTAAAAATCGAAAAAATCTGTCCGGTAAAATCAGCCGGCGTTACGAAGCGATTGAATGCCACCAGGTTGATGTTGACCGCGTTGAACATCAGCTCAATCGACATCAATATCCCGATCGCATTCCGGCGCGTCAGCACGCCGAACATCCCGATCCCGAACAGAATCGCCGCCAGCGCCAGGTAGTGCATCAATCCGATTGTCACTAGTCTCTCCTCGCAATCACGATTGCGCCGATCAAGGCCGTCAGCAACACCACTGAAACGATCTCGAACGGCACCACGTAGGTCGTCAGCAACAGCTTGCCGATCGACATCGTGGCATTGGCTGGTATGTCAGTATCTTTGACATTCCAGATCGTCTTGCCCAGTCCAAACAGAGCAATAGCTACAAAGGCGACAGTGGTGATGATGGCCACCGGCACTTGCTCGTTTTGCTGCTTAATACCTATGCCCGAAACTTTGGCCGTTAACATTATCGCGAATATCATCAGTACTGCAATGGCGCCTACATATAGCAAAACTTGTACCGCCGCGATAAAATCCGCGCCCAGTAGTACATAGATACCGGCTACCGAAAAGAGGCAGAGTATCAGGAACAGCGCGCAGTGGAATATATTCTTCGCCACGACGACCAGAATTCCGGAAACAATTACTACGAAAGAGAAAATGTAAAACAGATAGGGGACAATAGCCGATTCCGTCATGCACCTTCTCCTTTCTCTTCCGGATTTGCCGGAGTCTCAATAGTCGGTGTCGGCGCTGCCGCCGGAGCAACTACCGTAGCCGTAGCTGTGGTAGCAGTCGCAGTTGCAATGGCTGCCGAGGCCTTCTTGACTCTCGGTGTATACTCAACGTCTCGTCCCAGTTCCTGAAGTTTGTGAACGTCATAGACGAGACTTGGCTTGTCATAAGTCGAAAATTCGTACTTCGGTGTCAGCTTGATCGCGTCGAAATTGCACGCCTCTTCGCACAGTCCGCAATAGCAGCAAATGCTGTTGTCAACCTTGAAGGAATCGACCTTCCATTTCTTGTCATCGCCGCGATGTCGCTCGATAATGATCGCCGCCGTCGGGCAGGCCTTCGCGCAAAGTATGCAAGCCGTGCAATTCAGCTCGCCCGTTTCCTTGTTGGACAACAGCACGACCACGCCGCGTGAGCGTTCCGGCATTGTCCAACGTTCGGTCGGATACTGCAACGTAATTGCATGGCTGAACAGATGGCGTAATGTCACCTTGAGGCCGATAAGTAGATTCAGTATGCCGCGGAAAACCGGAAGATTATATGCCATGCGCCTACCTAAAAATGAATCCCGCGATGATCAGGTTCAAAAACGCCAGCGGCAGCAGGAACTTCCAACAGAATTCCATCAGTTGATCCACGCGCAGGCGGGGGTATGTCCATTTGAACCAGATTATTATGAACACGATAAAGAATGTCTTTCCCAAAAACCACAGCCACGACGGCAGGAACGGTCCGTGCCAGCCGCCCAGGAACAACGTCGCCGCAATTGCCGATACCAGGAACAGATTCAGAAATTCTGCCATGAAGAACATCGCGAATTTCATGCCCGAGTATTCGATATTGAATCCGGCGACCAATTCCTGTTCCGCTTCCGGAATATCGAACGGCGCGCGGTTGGTCTCAGCGGTTGCGGCTATGAGATATATTATGAAACCCAGCGGCTGCCGGAATATGAACCACTTGTAGACCTTATCCTGCGCTTCGACAATCGACACCATCGACAGCGATTGAGCCACCATCACTACACCCAGCACCGACAATGTCAACGGCACTTCGTAGCTGATGATCTGCGCCGCCGAGCGCATGCCCCCCAGCAGGGCATACTTGTTGTTCGAGCTCCAACCCGCCATCAACAGCGATATCACCACGAACGTGGTGACCGCGAAAATATAGAGAATCCCAATATTGAGATCCGTCGGCCACAGTCCCTTACCCCACGGCATCGCCGCAAAGGCCGCAAATGACGACGCAAAACAAATCACCGGCGCCCAGTAGAACACCTTGCGGTCAACCGATCGCGGTATAATGTCTTCTTTCTGAAATAGCTTGATGCCGTCCGCGACGGTCTGAAGAACGCCATGCCAGCCCGTGCGCATCGGCCCGAGACGTTGCTGGAAATGACCCGATAGTTTGCGCTCCCACCAAACCAGGAATAGGATGATCAGAAATGCCATCGCGAGCACCATCACAGCGGCGCCCAGCATTTCAATCAAGTCCACCAGCCAGGTAGGCAGCCCGAGCGTTGACAACCACTGGTCGATCAATTTGAGGAGCGTCGAAAGCTCGAGTTTCATCGATCAACCTCTGGCAGAATCACGTCCAGGGAGGCAAATGTCGCTACGAGGTCGGCTATCATCAGACCCTTGGCGACTTCGGGAATCAATTGTGTATGGCAGAACGATCCGCCTCTCAATTTCAGCCGATAGGGCTTTGCCGAACCATCGGAAATAAGATGGCAGCCCATCTCACCTCGCGAATTCTCGACGCGCACATATATCTCACCCACCGGTGGTTTGAAACTCGGCTTCGTCTTGGCCTTGATTTCGCCCTCCGGCAACTGGTCCAGCGCCTGCCGCACGATCTCGTTCGACTGCCGCATTTCCTTCACGCGCACCATGTAGCGATCCCAAACGTCGCCGACGGTGCCGGTCGGAATCTCGAACTTGAAACGATTATATATCGAATAGGGATCGTCGCGGCGCAAATCCCAGTCAACACCCGCTGCTCTCAGCACCGGGCCGGACGCCGCATAATCCAAACAGACTTGCTTGTTTACAATGCCGACATCCTTGGTTCGCGCCAGGAAAATCGGATTCTGTGTCAGTATCGCTTCATAATCATCGACGCGTGCCTGGAACGTGTCCACAAACTTGCGCGCCAGCGGTAAGAACTGCTCAGGAATATCGTGAGCTACGCCGCCGATACGAATGTAATTGTACGTCAACCGCTGTCCGCTCGTCATCTCGAACAGATCCATGATCATCTCGCGTTCGCGCAGGCAATAAAGGAATGGCGTGATCGCGCCCAAATCCAGCGAGAATGTCCCGAGAAAGATCAGATGCGAGGCAATCCGGTCGAGCTCCAGCATAATCACGCGCAGATACTCGGCGCGCTCCGGAACTTCGATTCCGGCGATTCGTTCCGACGCCAGGCAGAATACCTCTTCCGTCGACATCGATGTCACGTACTCAAAGCGGTCAAGGATCGGAATGCACTGTGCGTACGTCCGATTCTCGCATATCTTTTCGATGGCGCGATGGAGGTATCCGATATGTGGCTCGGCGTCCTTGATATACTCGCCGTCCATCACCAGTTTCAATCGTAGCACGCCGTGCGTTGACGGGTGCTGCGGCCCCATGTTGACTTCGAATTCCTCGGTGTATGCGCCCGCGGGTTCTCTCATCCGCCAATCTCCGGCATCTTCACGAAATTCCGTCCTGTCCAGTCACGGAGCATCGGATTGCCTTCATCCCAGTCATCCGGAAGCAGGAACTGCTTCAAATTCGGATGCCCGACGAAATCCACGCCGAACAATTCCCAGATCTCGCGCTCGAACCAGTTGGCGCCCTTGATCACGCTGGATATCGTGTCAATCTTGCCGCCGAGGCGGTCGACTTTAGTGCGGACTGTCAGCTTATGCTTGTATTCCAGTGAAGACACAAAATAAACGATATCGATATTGGTCGTCGTATCCACGCCCGAGATCGACGACAGGTACGTCATTTTCAGTTCTGGATGTGAATAGAGAAATTCGAAAAACGGTACCACGATCTTCGGATCGATTTGCACCGCATTCTGCTTGGGGGATAGCTCGATCGCCTCGACGGAAGATGAGAACTTGTCGACAAGCAGCTTGATCATGGTATCCCAATCAGCCACGCTTGTCGGAACTCCAATCCTGCAACTTCTCGCGCTTGATCTTCTCTTGCAGCTTGATACAGGCCTCCATCAACGACTCCGGTCTTGGTGGACAGCCGGGAAGGTATACATCGACAGGGATAATCAAATCAACGCCCTTGAGCACGGCATACGAATCATAATAGAACGGCCCACCGCCGACCGCACAACCGCCCATCGCGATCACATAGCGCGGTTCCGCCATCTGCTCATACAGCCGCTTTACGCGCGGGGCCATCTTATAGGTTATGGTTCCGGCGACGAACATCAGGTCGGCCTGACGTGGCGACGCGCGGAAAAACATGCCGAATCGATCAAAATCATAGCGCGACGCGCCCGTGCACATCATCTCGATGGCGCAACAGGCCGTCCCGAACAGAAGGTACCACATCGACGAAGCGCGTGTGATGTTGAGGACTTTCTCCAGCGAAGTCGCAACAATGGCGCCGCCGGGAACGCGTTCCACGATCACCGGCACCTTGGAGATTACACCCATTTAAGAATACCTTTCTTCCACGCCCAATACAGCCCCACCAGTAATATCGCGATAAAGATAAGCATCTCGATCAGCGCGAAAATGCCGAGCGACTTGTACGCCACCGCCCACGGGAAGAGGAATACCACTTCGACGTCAAAGATCACGAAGATCAGCGCGAAAATATAGAACCTCGGATTGAACTGAATCCAGGCCGAACCGATCGGTGGTTCGCCGCACTCGTAGTTGTTCAGTTTTTCCTCGGAGGGTCTGTGCGGGCGGATGAATTTCGCGATCCAGACGGTGACAACCACAAACACCAATCCCAGAACCATGAAAATTCCGACTGGTGCGAAGCTATTGATGCTCATCTAATCTGCAACTCCAGGGTGGCCGACAATGTGATTTCCTTCACAAATGCTTTCTCCTCAGTCACCCACCAAATAGCGCGCAATTAAATAACAGGCCTGAAATTGTCAAGTCTTTTTTGAAAATATGCCTCCCGCGTTTTGGCTCAAGTTCCCTATATCTTTTCGGTCATTTCAGTTAGCAAACGCTAACCTAAAGATGCGCGTGATCTTACCGACCGCGCTCCTGAATTGCAGAAAATACAGGCATTTCCCGCATCGCCCATCCCTTTATTCCGTGACACAGAAATGACATTCCATCTGTGCATGTCGCAGAGTTCCGTAGATGCTGTCCTTCATGTCAATGGTTTTAGGTCGGCGTTCCGAGTCCCTTCTCGCCATCATCTCATTACCCGCAGACTACCTGCGCTTCGGTCTCCTGCAACGCTTTGCCAACACCACGGGACGAGAAACCCGACTTCAAAAGCGCGGGCAGAAATCACTTCCTGCCCGAACCAGATTTCTGTTGCGTCAGGTCCTGCCGCGAATCAGTCTAGCAACTTCCATGTCGAAAAGATCGTCAGCATGGCAGCTCCAGTTATGACTGCCTCAAGAGTTTCTGTTCTGTAAAGCCGAGATGCGTCGGTTCACAATTTCGCGCTGGGGGATCGTTGGTGTTACTGCGTTGCGAAGGGCCGCGCGAAATCAGGAACCGACGCAACACAGTGACGTGCTCGGAAGCTACGGCAGGACTTGCTTCCTTGCGCCGTCAGGAATCCATTCCTAACGGCATTTCGTCGTCTCCCTACTTACACCCCGCGCACGGCGCGAAACCACCGCTGAAAATATACTGGATCAAGTATACCGCATCCGAGATGTCAACCGACAGATCGCAATTGGCATCGCCGATCGTAATCGGATTCGGCGCCGCTCCACCTGAAAAAATGTAAGCGATCAGAAACACCACATCGGAAATATCAACCGCGTCCGAGCCATCGGCATTGCCGCAAAAGTCACACGCATCGCCGGCGCCATTGCTGTTGCTATCCGTCTGCAATGGATTGGCGACATTCGGACAGTTGTCGACCGGACAGGTATTTGCCGGGTATCCCGGATTGCCGTAGCCGTCGCCATCCGTATCGGTGCAATTATCACAGGCATTGCCGATTCCATCTCCATCGGCGTCCGCCTGATCAACATTAGCAACGCCCGGACAGTTGTCGCACGCATCTCCGACGCCGTCAGCATCAGCATCCGCCTGCGTCGGATTCGCGATTGTCGGACAATTGTCCAACCCATCGACAATTCCGTCACCGTCGCTGTCCATATATATCAATGGTTTGATTGCCAGATGAACCGTGCTGTCGCCTACGATCTGGTATTCGTACATGACGTACTTGCCGCCATCGCCGATGTCCGCACTGCGATATTCTTCAACCACCTGTTCCGAGGTTGAACTTATCTTGACGGGCGATGACCAACTCGCTCCCGCGTCCGTCGACCAGCACGCATACAGCGCTCGCTGCTTGATATAGGTGCACACGAAGTCACCCGCCGCGCGATGCGCCAGCTCCGGGTAATTCTCGGCATCAGTTCCGGCAGCGATTGTACTCATATGATTCAGACTGTCAACATCACCCGTCGCGGTGTACCAGCAAACGATATCCTTGTTCGCGGAGTCGTCATCATGATAGGTCGCCGCTACCACCAGCAGATTTTCGTCATTGGCTGCCACCGCCGGATATCTAACGTGCTGGTTGGTATCGGCGAATTCCTTCAGCGCGCCATCCGCCAACAACTCCCAATTGTACTGGAAATCCTGTCTCAGCAAAAGTCGGTACTGGTCTCTCGCGGGATTGTACATATCGTATACCGCGTAGGTCTTGCCGTTTGACGAATCGATATCGGCAGTCGTGGTTAGACAATGCTCGAAAAGAGTATAATAGCTGCCCATTGGTTGCCCATTTTGCAGCCCGAAGATCCATGGCGCATCAACAAGATTTTCACTCATCGAAGTTCTGCTCATAATTGCAGATTGAAACCCCCAGTTCCAGCTTTGCTGGCCGTCGTCGCTGGCGATCTCCGCCATCCTCATATCATGCCAGCCCAGAGGCGCAGGGGAGGAGTACTCTGCATACCAGGTACTTCTATTCATCGGGTCGGGAATGGTTATCAGCACGAATGCCGCTCCGTTCCAGAAGGTCAACGGCGGAACTACGGCCGCGAAGAAATGCGTGCCTGATCCCCAATAGTCGAGAGAGGGATACTTCGCGTCCGGCATATCTGCCCAGGTGCTATCGCTCCAGTTCAAACCATAATTATTCGATCCCGAGATAAAGATCAATCCGGACGGTGACACCCCGTCATGATTTTCATACAGTTTCGCCATCAACCCGCCACCGCCATCCCCCAGTGCCGGATGCAAAAACTGGACAACAGACCTGGGTCCCGCTGCCTCTCTCAGAACTTTGTCAAAATCTGCATAGCTCATCTTCTCCATCTGATTGGCGACTTGCACCCTCACCGGCTGTTCGCTGATGATCGTCGTCCTGACTTGTCCCTCGTTGTACTTCGATACTAAACCGTTGCCGTCGACTGCTCCCAGATTCTGGCACAGCGCCAGCAGCACCAAGAAAGCTGCCCACATGAATGCCTTACCCGTTTTCATGGCTATTGCCTCCGTCCTGTCACGTAAATTCCAATTGCGCCCGCCTGTTTGGTGGGTCGCCCGGCAAGCCCCTTTGATTCTGATGTTACCCACACCCGTCTGTTGCTAAGATAGTGCGCGCCATCCAATTTCGCAACCCCGTTCTTCCTTCTCTCCTTGTGAGTCTCCGTTTCCTCCCTCTCCCTTTGGGAGCGCCGTAGGTCGGCGTTCCGAGTCCCTTTTCTCTACCATCTCAGTGACCGCAGACTACATGCGCTTCGGTCGATTGCTACGCATCGCCAACACCACGGGACGAGAAACCCGACTCTCCAGCTCCGTCAAGAACCCTTTCCTGACGGCGCTCCGCAAATCATTCCTTGACAATACCGTTTTTCAAATCTACCATTCGCCCCGGGTGATTATGAACAAGACAAGTACGCTCCGTTACGATTTCTGGGATACTTTCAAAGCACCGCGCATGGCGCTCTCCGGCAAATACTTGCTGGCGCAGGCGCGGCCGCTGCTCTACGGCTACATCGTCTATCTCATTTTCACCTACCAGGCCATGCTCGTCGAAGGCCGCGGCACTCTTGGCGAACTCTGGGAAACCTACAATCTGGTGCCGTTCACGCACCTCGGCCTCGAGCACTGGTATGGCTGGGTGATCTGGATTCTCGGTATCGTTCTCGCCGGCGCCTTCTATGACTACGGCAACCTCACCGTCGCCAAACTTGCGCTCGAAGAACTCAAGGGCAATCCCTTCTACGCACGCCGTGATGCTGCCCGCGAAGCGCGCAGCAACCTGCGGCCGCTCTGGGTTGCCGGCGCGCTGATATTGATTCTGATCGTCGTGCTTTCCGCCATTCAGGGTGTGATCGGACTGGTCGGTTTGATTCCCGGCATCGGCCCAATCATATACTCGATTCTGTACGCTGTGCCGTTTGTGCTGTGGTCGTTGTTCGTTGTGTTTTTGGCGTTCGGCCTGATCACCGGTGTGCTGTCACTGCCGGCGATCGTGACGGCGAGGGAGAAGGATGCCTTCGGCGTGACGTTCTATATATATAATGTCATCTGGACCCAACCGCTGCGCTGGTTTACGCAAACTGTCATCGGCTTGATCATGGCCAAGGTCGGCATTTTCGTTTTCGGCTATTTCATGATGCGCGCGCTGCAACTGACAAACTTCACGACATCGCTGGTTGCAGGGGAGAAAATCAAAACGGTCATATCCAACGGTTACTTCGCATTATCGCCGATTCAGGATGGCTTGCGGTTCTTCACATCGCTTTATCCCGGTTCGCATATCGACTGGATGAATTCCGCGACCAAAGGCCTCGAATTCAATCTCGGCTCCGAACCAACCGGCGGGGCCATCGCCTCGCTGATAATCCTGATCACTCTGATCGTCGTCTGGATTGTAGTTATCACATACGGTCTCAATATCATTACTTGTTCGCAATTGATCACGTTCATCTACCTTCGCAAGTGCGAGGATGGCGAACGGCTCGGCGATCCACCGACCGAACCCGGCGCCGACCCGCATGAAATCATCGCCAAACCGGTTTTGTCTTCCGAAAACGATCTGCAGAAAAAGTAATCTGCGAAAGCTGTACCTATGAAGCGCATCGAGCATATCCGCAACTTCTCTATCATTGCCCATATCGACCATGGCAAATCGACGCTGGCCGACCGCCTGCTGGAACTCACGCACACGATTGAAATGTCCAAAATGCAAAAGCAGGTGCTTGACGACATGCCGCTGGAACAGGAGCGCGGCATCACCATCAAGGCGCACGCCATCCGCATGAAATACCGCGCCGCCGACAAACAGGATTACATCCTCAACCTGATCGACACGCCCGGCCATGTCGATTTCTCCTACGAAGTCTCCCGCTCGATTGCCGCTTGTGAGGGCGCGCTGCTGGTCGTCGATGCTTCGCAGGGAATCGAGGCGCAGACGTTGTCGAATCTATACAAGGCGCTTGATGCCAACCTCGAAATCATTCCCGTGATCAATAAAATCGATCTGCCGCACGCCGAACCGGAGAAAGTCGCCGAATCGATCTGCAACCTGATCGGCTGTCCGCGCGAGGAAATCATTCTCGTGTCCGCCAAGAAGGGGATCGGCATCGAAGCGGTGCTCGAAGCCATCGTCACACGCATTCCGCCGCCGCTGGCCAATCCGCAGTGGCCGCTCAAGGCGATGATCTTCGATTCCAAATTCGACAGCTATCGTGGCGCCGTGCCTTATGTGCGGCTGATGGACGGCGAAGTCAAGAAGGGCGACCGGATCAAGTTTTTCTCGACCGGCATTCAGTACGAAGTCGACGAGGTCGGCTACCTGATCATGGATCGCATTCCCGCCGACAAACTCTCCGCCGGCGAGGTCGGCTACATCGTCTGCAACATCCGCACGGTCGCCGATGCCAAGGTCGGCGACACGATCACGTACGCCGTCGGCGGCTGCATCGCGCCCTGTCCCGGCTACAAAGAAATCAAGTCGATGGTCTATTCCGGCATCTACCCGGCCGCGACCGAACGTTACGAACAACTCCGGGAAGCATTGGAGAAACTTAAACTCAACGACGCCTCACTGACCTTCGAGCCCGAATCGTCACTGGCGCTCGGATTCGGTTTCCGCTGCGGCTTTCTCGGATTGTTGCATCTGGAGATCATTCACGAACGTCTCGAGCGCGAGTTCAACTGCACCATCGTCAACACCGTTCCCAACGTCGAATACCACGTGCACACCCATAAGGGTGAGCTGGTCAAGGTCGACAACCCCGCCAAGATGCCGCCGCCGGGATCAGTGGAATACATCGAGGAACCCTACGTCGCCGCGCAGATCATCACGCCGGTGGATTACATCGGCAACATCATGAAACTGATCTCCGACCGTCGCGGCGAATTTAAGGACACGCATTATCCCGACACTTCGCGCGCCACGATCGACTTTCAATCTGCCGCTTTCCGAAATCATTTTCGATTTCCACGACAAGCTCAAGTCGATTTCGCGCGGCTACGCATCGCTGGATTACGACTTCCTCGGCATGCGCCAGAGCAAGCTGGTCAAACTCGACATCCTGCTCAACTCCGAGCCGGTCGATGCGCTCTCGTGCCTGATTCATCAGGAACGCGCCGCGGTCTGGGGGCGCAAACTCTGTCACAAACTGCAGGAACTGATACCGCGGCAGATGTTCGAGGTCGTCATTCAGGCGGCCATCGGCTCACGCATCGTCGCGCGCGACACCGTCCGTGCCATGCGCAAGAACGTCACCGCCAAATGCTACGGCGGCGACATCACCCGCAAACGCAAGCTGATCGAACGCCAGAAAGAGGGCAAGACGCAAGATGAAGCAGATCGGCAAAGTCGAACTCCCGCAGGAAGCCTTCCTCGCGGTACTGCAGATCGACCGGGAAGGGGAGTAGCAGCGTTGTCAACGAGATCGTCAAGACTGAACGTTCTTGACCTACTTGACTGCATCTTGACTAACATGGGATGGCTGCCTATATTGAGTTGAGTGTATGTATGTTGCGACTATTGTGGAGACGTGGGCTGTGAAGTCCCGAGTCATTTTGAGGGCAAGCGATTACGTTGTCCCAGGTGTAAACTATCGACCATAATCAAGGTCCCTTGCAATTCGAAGCCGATACTCCTCTCCGATTGGTTGTGGGACGATCGTGGAACCTGGAAGCCCATCCCGGAATCAAACCAATCAGGAGACGATCAGATATTGAGTCACCACTCTACCAAAACTTTTCCACATACACTGCTTTACGGACCACCGGGAGTAGGGAAGACGAAGCTTGCAGGCTTGATTCGTGTTTATGCAGGACGTTACTCCAATAAGGACGTTCGACTATCGAATTATACCCCCTTGAACCTGTCTTCAAGAGAAGATGTATTTTCCTTTATAGGCAAGTTACTGAATCCAGCAAACAGGCATTGTCTCATGTTTATTGACGAAATTCACGGGTTGTCACGGGTTGTCGAAGAGTCTCTGTACTCTCTTCTTCAAGACTTCAAAGGCATCGACAGGGATGGGCGGATTGTTGACGTCCCGCCATTTACTATGGTCGGCGCGACTACCATTCTGGGAGAAGTCAATAAGCCATTTCTTGACAGGTTCCCGATAATAATCGAATTAGAACCTCTGAATGAAGGTGAACTCGTCGAGGTTATAGACGCACACTCTAATGGATCTGAAGCTTACATCGGACAGAGGAAAGCTCTGGCAGTCATAGAATTACATGCCAGGAATCTTTCAATAGGAAGCGATGTTCTGATCCCGGACTGGATTAAACGTGAAATTGCGAGAAGATCACTCGGTAATCCCCGCATAGCTTTGCGCATTACGAGACACTTCCAGGCTGTATGTAACTGTCAAAATCCTTACGAACTACTCGATAATAGCTCAGTCAATTACTGGTTCAGCTTGATTGGCATTGACGAGAATGGATTGCACAATGTCGACTTGAGGGTTGTCAAGGCATTGCTGGAACGAAACAATGAACCAATGGGAGTCACTGCACTTGCCAGTGCGGCTCAGACATCCCGAATGGACCTCGAGCAGGTTATTGAACCTCGTCTCGAATATGCAGGGTTCCTAGAACGCACTCCACAAGGGCGAATGCTAACCATGAAAGCAATCAAGTCTTATGGCGTGCAAATCTGACAACTGGCCACTTTATATCTCACTCGACTGACTCTGCACTCTATTCTAGCCAATACACATGAATCGTTAGAATAACTTGGCGCCTTACTTTGGATACTAAACTGAATACTATTATTGCAGGTTACGGCAGGTACCTTACGCGATATAGCTCGTTATACTTGACGGCCGAGAATTCTAGCGTTCCGTCGGAGTGAAAAGTCGGGCCGCCTTTTCCCACAGCGTCATATTCCGGGCCTGACAGGTTGTCCATTACTACGATCTTCTTTTCACCCTTCCACGCAACGAACGCCACGTGCTGTCCGTCGGGACTGAACATATGTGTACCCGGGCAAATCGCTGTATACTCCGGACCAGGAACACCATCTACCACCAGAACCATTTTCCAATCCTTCCCTGCAATGTATGCAACCCGCTTGGAGTCAGAACTGAATGTTGGGGAACCTATTATCATGTCATACTCCGGCCCAGCCAGACCGTCCGTCACAACTACCGTCTTTCCTTCCTTCGCTGCGGAGTAAGATACTCGCTCACCGTTAGGACTGAAGCTGAGCCCAAGGACGGCGTCATATTTGGGCCCCGGCTGACCGTCCACTACCATTATCTGCTTAGCATACTCGTGGGCGCTGTAAGCAACGTGCTTACCGCCAGGACTGATTATCGGGTAGCCCTTGCCAATCCCCTCATACTCTATTCCCTGCTGCCCGTCCAACACCACCATCCACTTTTGGCCCTTCTTGGCAGCATATGCTACACGCTTACCGTCAGAGCTGAATTTTAGTGAACCCTCCATTATGCCGTCATATTCACAGTCTGGCCTGCCATCCAATACAACTATCGACCTCTCGCCCCTCTTTGCACCATACGCCAAACGATGTCCTACAGGACTGAATATCATTGAGTCCTTGAAGATCGTGTCGTACTCTGGGCCAGACTGGCCATCGACGACGACCGTCCACTTATCGTTTCTCGCAGCTACGTATACCATATGCATCCCGTCAGCACTAAATCCAATTGAGCCCTCTCCTATCCCGTCATGTTCTGGTCCCGGCTGCCCGTCCAACACCACCATCCACTTGTGACATTTCTTAGCAGCATATGCTACATGCTTACCGTCAGAACTGAATTTTAGCGAACCCTCCATTATGCCGTCATACTCACAGTCTGGCCTGCCATCCAATACTACTATCGACCTCTCGCTCCTTCTTGCTCCGTACGCGAGTCGATATCCTACAGGGCTGAACATAAGAAAGTCCTTGAGAATAGCGTCGTACTCTGGGCCAGACTGGCCATCGACGACGACCGTCCACTTATCGTTTCTCGCAGCTACGTATACCACATGCATCCCGTCAGCACTAAATCTAATTGAGCCTTTACCAATCATATCAAACTCTGGCCCTTGCTTGCCGTCAACCGATACCATCCACTTGTTCCGATGTCGGACGACTAATGCTACGTGGCAGCCATCAGCGCTGAGTATCACTTGCCAATTGTCGGGCGGTACGAGACCTAGACACTCCTCTCTAATTCGCGGCGGCCGATGTTCGTAGTCTATAGAATCCATGGAATACCCCTCGACTTCAGGTCAGTAGTTCCAAAACCTCTCGAAATACTCTTGACGCCAAAATACCCTGTGGCCCGTTTGGCACCTTCCCATCTTCCTCTCATCACTCTCTCACCTCCAACAGCTCCACCTCAATTATCAACGCGGCGTTCGGCGGAACGACTTCGCCCCATCCGTGTTGCCCATAGGCAAGATGAGGCGGGATGATCAACTTGCGAATTCCGCCGGTGCTTACGGTCATGCCTCCTCATCAAGATTAGCGAACGATACTATCGAAATATAGCAGCCGAAAAGTTGCGGTCAATCACCTTTTTTGTGGGCGGGCAATTCAGTGGAAAATGTCGGGTTTCTCGTCCCGTGGTGAATAGGAAGCGTGTCGAAAGATATGGGCGGAAGCTGCAATAGGAGTTGGCGGCAGTGAGGCAGGGGACTCGGAACGCCGACCTTCGCACCTCTAGCTTAACAAGCATGTCGGGTTCCGCGCTGCGCTGGGAACCCGACCTACGGAAGTCTCATGAATCGGGAATGAGAATGTCAGGAGCCCTCAATTGAGCAATTGGGGTTGTTCGTTGTGACAGGAGGTTGATGGTACCAAGCTTTTCCCCATTCTTGAGTTGGGCTCCTGACCTACCGCAACATTCAATCAGCCTGGATTCCCGCCTTCGCGGGAATGACATAGCTCCGGGACATGCGAGATGATTCCGTCAGGAAGGGATTCCTGACGGCGCAAATTCATAAAGTGTAAAAACCGAAGCGGTATTGACCTAATACCAGTGACGTGAAGGACGGTATCTACGGAAGTCGGGTGCTGCGTTGGGACACGGAACACACCCCTTTAGTTCCCCTCTCAAGAGGGGAATGAGCAGCTTCGTAGACATTCGCGGCGGGTTCGCAGGCAACTTACGCCGCGGTGCGGTCTTTTTCGGCGCGTCGGCGCTGTTCGTAATTGAGAATCGTCTTGCGCATGCGGATGGCTTTGGGGGTGACTTCCACCAATTCATCGGCCGCGATCCATTCCATCGCCTGTTCCAACGACATCTTGCGCGGCACGTCGAGCGCCACGCCGATATCTTTGGTGGATGAGCGATGATTGGTCAGGTTCTTGCGTTTGGTCGGATTGCAGGGAAGATCATCGGGGCGCGAATTTTCGCCCACGATCTGGCCAGTGTAGACGCGTTCGGTCGGGTCGACAAAAATGGTCGCCCGTTCCTGCAGGCCTTCAATCGCATAGGCGGTCGCCGGGCCGGTCTCCATGCTGACCACGGAACCACGGTTGCGCGGGTTGATTTCGCCCTTCCACGGACCATAGCCGGTAAAGCGCGACGCCATGATTCCCGAGGCCGCGCGTGTCGGTCATAAACTCAGACCGATAGCCGATCAGGCCGCGGGTGGTGATTTCAAACTCGATGCGGATCAAATTGGTGCCGGCGTTTTCGATGCTGCGCAGTTCGCCTTTGCGGCGCGCCAGCTTCTCGATGATGACGCCCTGATATTGCTCGGGCACGTCGATGATCAGTTGTTCGACCGGTTCCAGTGTATTGCCTTCGTCGTCCTGGCGTGTGATGACTTCCGGACGCGAGATGCAAAACTCCAGACCTTCGCGGCGCATTTCTTCGATCAAAATTGCCAGATGCAACTCGCCACGCCCCGACACTTTCACACCGTCGCTGCGACCCAAGTCTTCCATACGCAATGCGACATTGACGCGCAGTTCGCGCGTCAGGCGTTCTTTCAACTGGCGCAGCGTGATTGCCGTGCCGTCGCTGCCGGAGAAGGGGCCGGTATTGACGAGGAAGAACATCGATACTGTCGGTTCTTCGATTTCCAATGGCTTGAGTGCCGCCGAGGGTTCTTCAATCGCCGAGAATGTATCACCAATACCGATTTCGCTTGGGCCTGCCAGCCAGACAATATCGCCGGCGCTGATCTTTTCCGCTTCAACTCGTTGCAGTCCGCGCGTCACCCATAGATGCACGCCTTTTTCCTTGGATGAACTGACAATATCCCAGCCGGCATCCTGATTTAAGGCGTCCTTCCACTGCACGGTATGGCGCGTAAAATCCGCGCCTTTGTCCAGCGTACCGCTGAGCACGCGGCCGCAGCCGATCTGGCCGATATAATCACTCCAGGCGAGCGTGCTGACCTGCATCAGAAACGGGCCGTCCTGATTGGCTTTCGGATGCGGAACTTTCTTGATCACCGTCTCGAACAGCGCATCCATTCCTTCGTGCTCGTCCTTGTCCAGATCCTTGACAAACCAGCCGTCAAGCCCGGAACCATAGAGAACGGGGAAGTGCGCCTGTTCGTCGGTGGCGCCCAGTTCGATAAACAGATCAAAGGTTTTGTCGAGTGCGAAATCGGGGCGAGCGTTCGGGCGATCGACTTTGTTGATTATGACGATCGGGCGCAGACCCAGCCGCAGTGAGCGCATCAGAACGTAGCGTGTTTGCGGCATCGGGCCTTCGTTGGCGTCCACCAACAGCAACACCGAGTCAACCATCGAGAGGACGCGTTCCACCTCGCCGGAGAAATCGGCATGCCCGGGCGTATCGATGATATTGATGAGATAATCTTTCCAATTAACCGTGCAATGCTTGGCGCGAATCGTAATCCCGCGCTCCCGTTCGAGGTCGTTGTTGTCCATCAGTCGTTCCGCCACCTGCTGATTATCGCGGAAGGTCCGGGTGGCGCGAAAGATCGAATCAATCAGGGTGGTTTTACCGTGGTCGATATGGGCGATGATCGCAAGGTTGCGAATGCGTTTGACAGGAATCATAGGACGAATAAACCTCTTCCGGCGCGGGTGCATCCCGCAGTGCTTAAACTCTCCACACTGAAGCCCCCTGACGGTATCAATGAGAGGGAGATCAATTAAGAAGTCGCCCGGTAGCTCCTCGCCGCCGGGCTCATGGACAGCCCCTAATATACGAACTAAAGTTAAATTATCCAAGCCGTTTTTACAGGAATTAACGCTCATTTTGAACTGATTGGCGCGCAAGCTTCTTGCCTCACCACGTTGGCGTGGGACAGAAGGTGAGGGCGCTCGCGGTTATGGCTTCTGCGCGCGGAAATTGAGCGTACCCGACAAACCCGTTAGCGTGACACGAATGAGCCATGTTCCCGCAGCGCCCGCAATCGTCGGGAAAGTTCCGTTGTCGGCGAGATTCCGAGAATATACCTGGACGCCGTTCGCATCATAAACAGTCACTGCAGCGTTGCCGCCCTTGACGGAACAGGCCTGATTGATATTGGCCGTCGTGCCTGAATTCTGCCAGTTGTAGTCGAGCGTGGTCGTGACATTAGATATGCCGGTTGCCTGAAACTGAAAATTGTCCGGCTTGTTGTTAATCTCGGGCTGGAACGGGGCCAGCGAATTATTGCCGCATGCCGTTAATAAGGCCAATAGCACGACAGCAAACGTTAAGTACCCTTTGTAAGCCATTATTGCTCCTTTTGCCAGGGTTGACGCTCACAAAAAGTATACGGGCGAAACGAATTCTGGATGGAGCAAAATGTACTAATCCAGGCCACGTTCCAGAATTGTCGGTGCGAACCCCCTTGTCCGGCAACTTTCAATCACTGATCTTAACCAATCGCTGACTATACAATCATCAATGAAAGAGGTAATCACGAAACGCCGGAGAATAATATGAGTAACAAGACCCAAGCACTGTCGCACGAGGAACTAAAGAGACTTCGCAAGCCGATCATCAATGTCAACGTCGTACACAATCAGCGGCTGAGTCCGCTTGAACGATTCGCCGTCGTAATCACCGATCAGGTTGGTTCGATGGGATTCTTTCTGATCATTCTGGTCTGGACCATGTGTTGGCTCGGCTGGAATACTCTCGGTCCGGCAAGTATGCGATTCGATCCCTTTCCGGCCTTTGTGCTGTGGCTCTTCATTTCCAATATGCTACAGATCTTCCTGATGCCGCTGATCATGATCGGGCAGAACCTTCAGGGACGACATGCCGAAGTGCGGGCGGAGTCAGATTTCGAGGTCAATGTCAAGGCCGAACGCGAGATTGAAGCGATTCTCCTGCACCTGGAACGACAGAACGAACTGATTATGAAGATTCTCACGCACCTGGAGAAAGCGGCGTGATAGGACTGGCGGTTAGTGGCATGAGATCGTGTTGAAAGGGTCAGAAGATGATATAACGATTTATCTCGCGACTATAAAGTAACGATCCGCCATAATACACCATTACCTGGTAGACGTACTCCGGCGCACTATCAAATTCCGCCCGAATTATGTAACCGCAATCGCAACTGCACAGACTGGCCGCAGTGTCGGTCACCGAGATCAGAATCGTGTCGTTCCGTATTTGGCTGCTGAGCGCAAATCGATTCGTGTCGGGACAGCAGTTGGCCGCCACACAAAAATCAATCAGCAGCGTTTGGCCGAACGACCATACAAAACACGAATCCGCCGACAATGCAGCGGAGCCGACGGTGCCCTGGCACCGGCCAATCTGGAAAATGTGCGAGTCAGATTTTGGCGTCGTGCCGTGGTCGCCACACGCAAATATGGCGAATACGACACAAATCGCGGACGCCAGAATGATGAGTCTAAGCATATTCCGTCCTCCCTGGGCTGTGGCAACCAACTGCCACGTAGGCGTATGTATTCAATATTTGAAGACGGATAGGCAGGTCCATTTGTTCAATGGATTCGCCAAAAAGAAGGGGCGTGGCCACCACGCCCCGTAACGTTTGTTACTGCGCCATGATCTGTTTGATCACATCCGGCTTGTTTGGCAACTGGTCGGCGTCAACCAGGCGCGGAATCAGTGTCCGCCAACTCGCGTCCTGTTTGAAGATGTCTTTGAATATCGGCAGCGCCTTATCAACCTGATTCGCCGTAACCAGCGATACCGCATACCAGTACATGACTTCCAGATTTCCCGGCGCCAGTTTCGCGGCGGTACCATATTCCTGACCGGCTTTATCCCAATTCTTGACCGCAATCGCGTCATCGCCGTTGTTCATGTGTTCGTAGGCGCGCGTCAAATCGAGCAGTCGTTTCAGCTCTATCAGCGGCTGCGGCGAATCGTCCACGCGGATGTCAATCTGGCGATCCTTCCACGACATTCCCGTCGGTTTGCCAGTCACCACCACCATCGCTGCCGATTGCATACCGCGGATGTCGCCGCCTTGGCCCTGCGCCGCTTCCAGCGCCGCCATCATTCGGTCAGCCAGTTCGCCGGTCGTGCTTTCAAATGCTTTCGCCATCGCGCCCCAGACGGTGGAATCCCGCATCAGATTGGCCTGACAGGAATAGAACTTGCCCATATGATGCCCCGCATAGGCAATGCACTTACTGCCCGTATGAGTCGCTACCGTTCCGTTTCTGTCGATCATCGAAACCTGCCGCACCCGGTTCAAAGAATCACTGGCCAGCAATCCCTTCAAAGCGTCACTTGCGGATTTGCCGTTTAACATCATATCGAGGCCAAGCGGCCCGTAGGCGAAATCAACCAGCGACTGTGTTGCCACTGCGCCGACGCCCGGCTCCAGCCAGATGACATCCGCGACCTTGAAGTAATGCGACTGCACGGCGGCGCCGAATTGCCCGGTGGCACTGTCGTACGCCACTATCGAGTAAGTGTTGACACGTTCCATCGGCGAGGTTGTTTCCTGTCCGGCAATAAGACCTGAACTTAGTATCACCAAAAGTGCGGAGAGGATTAGCAGTGGCCTGATCATCTTGTACCTCCTTTAGAATATTTCTTACAGATACCATAAGAACGGCGGTCGAGGACTCCGAGCGCAACAAAAAATGCTCGAATGGGTTTGCAGAAAGTCGATAGGGGAGAGGCAGCAAATGAGAGGTTGCTATCGGCTCGAAAGCGCTTGCGAAGCTACCTGTATTTCTTGACCAGATTAATGCGGTTTCGCGCCTTTTCCTTGGAATGGCGCGCCAGCTCCAGATCGCTGCCGGAGATGGGGAGGTTGAGCATTTCTTCCGCCCTTTTCAGTTCACTTTCGGCGCGATTCAGGTCAATTTCATTCACGAATTCGGCCGTGTCCACCAGAAGCGTAGCGACATTGTTCGACACTTCCACAAAGCCGCCGCTGGTTGCCATGAAGATCTCTTTCTTCTCTTTATCGCGGAAGGCAATCTCGCCGACTTTGAGCGTCGAGATCAGCGGGGCATGGTTCGACAAAATTCCCAGATAGCCCTCGCCTCCGGGGACTATCAACGATTCCACGCTGTCTTCAAACAGCGTGCGTTCAGGCGAGACGATTGCCAGCCGAAACATCGCTTATGCCTTCTTCTTCATCTGTTCGGCGTATTCACGCACCTCGTCCAGGTTGCCGGCCATGTAGAACGCCTGCTCGGGGAGGTCGTCGACCTTGCCTTCAATCAGTTCTTTGAACGATTGGATAGTATCGTTGATCTTGACGTAACGGCCTGCTCTGCCAGTAAACTGCTCGGCAACAAACATGGGTTGGGACAGGAACTTCTGAATCTTGCGGGCGCGCGCCACGATAAGTTTGTCGTCTTCCGAAAGCTCGTCGATACCCAAAATGGCGATAATATCCTGCAGATCTTTGTAGCGTTGCAGAACACTCTGAACTCCGCGGGCGACGGTATAGTGTTCCATGCCTACAATATTGGGATCAAGAATTCGAGAAGTCGACGCCAGGGGATCGACGGCGGGATAGAGTCCCAATTCGGAAATCTGGCGCGACAACACCGTCGTGGCATCAAGATGCGAGAACGTCGTCGCCGGCGCCGGATCAGTCAAGTCGTCGGCAGGTACGTAAATCGCCTGCACTGATGTAATCGAACCCGCCTTAGTTGAGGTGATGCGCTCCTGCAACGCGCTCATTTCCGAACTCAGTGTGGGCTGATATCCCACCGCGGACGGCATACGGCCGAGAAGTGCGGACACTTCGGAACCCGCCTGCACGAAACGGAAAATGTTATCGATGAACAGCAGCACGTCCTGATGTTCTTCTTCACGGAAATATTCAGCCATGGTCAGGCCGCTCAGCCCAACGCGCAAGCGCGCTCCCGGCGGTTCATTCATCTGGCCGAACATCAAAGCAGTCTTCGCAAGAACTCCAGATTCCTTCATTTCGAGCCACAGATCGTTACCTTCACGTGTACGCTCGCCGACGCCGCAGAACACGGAATATCCGCCGTGCTCGGTGGCGATGTTGCGAATCAGTTCCTGGATAACAACCGTCTTGCCCACACCGGCGCCGCCGAACAGGCCGACCTTGCCGCCTTTGGCGTAGGGCTCAAGCAGGTCAATGACCTTGATACCGGTCTCGAACAGCGTGTATTTTCTGATCTGTTCCGAAAGCGGCGGAGCAGAGCGGTGAATCGGATATCGCTTCATGTCCGCAGGCAGATCGCCGAGCGTGTCCAGCGGCTTGCCCAGCAGATTGAATAGACGTCCCAGCGCCTTTTCGCCGACCGGCACCGTGATCGGACCGCCGGTGTCGATGCACTTTCATGCCGCGCACCAGACCGTCGGTTGAACCGAGTGACACGCAGCGGACGACGTTGTCGCCGATATGCAGCGCCACCTCGACGGTGAGGTCGATGCCGCGCTTGCTGTCCTCGATCTTGAGCGCATTCAACAGATGCGGCAATTTATCTGATTCAAATTCGCAGTCAACGGTGGGTCCGATGACCTGGACGATTGTCCCGTAGTTCTCAGACATCTATTCTCCTAAGCAGCTAAGCATTATTCTTCCAGTTCAGCGCCGAACCAATGGTCCGGCTAGCCCCGCAACGCCTCCGCACCGGAGACGATTTCCAGCAATTCCTTCGTGATCGCCGACTGTCGGGCTTTGTTGTACTGCATCGTCAAGGTGTCAATCATTTCCTCGGCGTTGCGCGTCGACAGACTCATTGCGATCATGCGCGTGCCATGTTCGGACGCCAAAGAATCCGCCAGAGCCATCTGCACGATTGTCAGCGCAAAGGCCGGCATCAGCGAATCGAAAATCTGTTTCGGATCGGGTTCGAATATATACTGCCGGTTGCCCGCCTTGTCCGCCGCGGGCGGAACGATAGGCAGGAAATCAGCGACTCCCAGCTTGTATGACACCATCGAGATAAATCGCGTGTAAAGCAGTTGCACCTTGTCGACTTCGTGCGGAAACGAAAAGACTGATCAGGTAATTCGTCAGGTCGCGCACGACGTCGAGGTTCATGCGTCCCTGCAGGCCCTTGTAGATTTTCAGAACCGGCCAGCTTTGGCGACGGAAGAAATCTTCCGCCTTCTTGCCGACCAACACCAACTGGATGTTCTCGCCGCCCGGTTCGCGCAGCATTCGGACTGCTTGCCGAACTACGTTCGAATTGTACGAGCCGCACATGCCGCGATCGGAAGTAAAGACTACCAGAACGCGCTTGTTGACTTCGCGCTGCTCGAAGAACGGATGTTCAACCTCAGCCGAAGCCGACGAAATCTGTTCGAGAATCAGCCGCATCTTTTCAGAATAGGGGCGTGATTGTTCGACCATCATCTGCGCCTTGCGCAGTCGTGCCGCAGCCACCATTTGCATCGCCCGCGTGATCTGGCTGATGTTGGTAACGGCGCGGATGCGCTTGCGTATGTCGCGAGGTGTAGGCATCTACTTTTTCAAAAACTCCGCTTTGTATTTTCCGACCGCTTCCTTCAGCTTCGCTTCCAATGCGTCATCGATCACCTTCTTGTCGGCAATCGTATGCGGGATGTCGGGGTAATTCTTGTCGATGTACGGGTAGAAACCGTCTTCAAACGGTTTGACTTTGTCCAACGGTAAATTGTCGAGATAACCGTTGACCGCCGACCAAACGATCATCACCTGGCGCTCCAGCGGCATCGGGACGTACTGGCCCTGCTTGAGAATCTCCGTCATGCGCGCACCTCTAGTCAACTGCGCCTGCGTGGCCTCGTCGAGGTCGGAGCCGAACTGCGCGAATGCAGCCAGTTCGCGATACTGAGCCAGATCGAGACGAAGTCTGCCGGCAACTTTCTTCATCGCCTTGGTCTGGGCGTTACCGCCGACGCGCGACACCGAAATACCGACGTTAATGCCGGGACGAATGCCGGCATAGAACAAGTCGGATTCGAGGAAGATCTGTCCGTCCGTGATCGAGATCACGTTGGTCGGAATGTATGCCGAAACGTCACCGGCCTGCGTTTCGATAACCGGCAACGCGGTCAGCGATCCGCCACCGAGTTCGTCCGAAAGCTTTGCCGCACGCTCCAACAGGCGCGAATGCAAATAGAACACGTCGCCCGGATACGCTTCACGTCCCGGCGGCCGTCTCAGCAGCAGTGATAGCTGGCGGTACGACTGGGCATGCTTGGACAAGTCGTCATAGATGACAACGACGTGCCGCTTGGAATACATGAATTCTTCGCCCATAGCCACGCCGGCATAAGGCGCCAGGAACTGCAGCGGCGCCGGCGCCGATGCCTCGGCTGCGACAACCGTCGTATATTTCATGGCATCGTGATCTTCAAGAATACCGACTACCTGCGCGACCGTCGACGATTTCTGCCCGATGGCGACATAGATACAGAAGACGTCAGTGTTCTTCTGGTTGATAATCGTGTCAAGGGCGATTGCGGTCTTGCCGGTCTGGCGGTCGCCAATGATCAGTTCGCGCTGGCCGCGGCCAATGGGAATCATGGAGTCAATGGCTTTCAGGCCGGTCTGCAGCGGTTCTTTCACTGGCTGGCGTTGTACCACGTTGGGAGCAACGGATTCAATATTGCGGAACTTGGTCGTCGCGATCGGGCCTTTGCCGTCCAACGGCTCGCCCAACGGATTTACTACGCGGCCGACCAGAGCATCACCGACCGGAACCGAAGCAATACGGCCCGTGCGTCTGACCGTGTCGCCTTCATTAATGTTGCGGTCATCACCCATCACGGCAATACCGACGTTGTCGGATTCCAGGTTGAGCACGACGCCGGTGACGTCACCGGGGAAGGTGACCAGTTCCGACATCATGACATCGCGCAGTCCCCAGACGCGCGCAATGCCGTCGCCGACCTGCAGCACCGTACCGACGGACTCCATTTCCAGCTTGGTTTCATAGCCGGAAATCTGCTGTTTGATTATCGCACTTACTTCTTCAGGTTTTAACGCCATGCCATTCGACTCCCATATCGTCAAATATCATTATTCAAAATCAGTTAACCTTGAGCTCCAGCAGTTTTTCGCGCAAAATCTGCAGCTCGTGACGAATCGATACGTCAATAATCTTATCACCGACGAAAGCGATAACTCCGCCAATAATTGCGGGATCGACTTCGGTTTCGATATCAATGGATTTTCCCGTCAACTTGTTCAGCCGTGTCCTGATGCCGTTGATTTCCTCAGCCGTAAACGGGACGGCGCTGACCAGGCGGGTCGCGACAATTCCTTTGCTATCATTATATAAGTTGTCGTATTCTGCCGCGATATTCGCCAGGAAATCCGTGCGGCGTTTCGCGACGACCAGTTGCAGCAAGTGATAGAGCGGGTCGGCAACTTTGCCTTTGAATATTTTCTCCATGACGGCAATCTTGTCGCTGTCGAGAATCTGCGGCGCCGCCAGAAACCGAATTAGGGCATCATCCTGTTTCAGGATGCCGGCCAGATCGTCGAAATCCTGATGGACCGTATCGGTATTCTTGAGTTGCTCGGTCAGTTCAAACAGACCACGAGCGTATCGTTCGGCAACTTGCTGCGATTCCATGCGTTTCTGTTACTTTACTTTCTCAATGTCGTCAATGAACCGGCCGATTAATTCCCGATGTTTCGGCGCATCAAGCCGTTCATGAATAATCTTTTCCGCCGCAACAATGGTCATATCCACAACATCATTTTTCAACTGCACGCGGGCCTTGGCCAGATCCTGATCGATCTCGGCCTTGGCGCGGACCAGTATGTCCTTGGCCTCGCCGCGGGCATCTTCTTTGATCTTGGCCGCGATCTTTTCGCCTTCACTGACGGCCTCGGTCAAACGTTTGCGCGCCTCACTGTCGATGTCCTTCAGTCTCGACTGATATTCGGCATTGAGGGCATCCGCCTGCTTATGCTTGGTCTCGATTTCGGCGAAACTATTCTTGATCCGTTCGCGTCGTTCGTCAAGGAGCGCCAGCAGCGGTTTCCAGGCATAACGCTTGGCGAGCCACAACAGAATCAGGAAGCCGATGATGTGCGTGATCAGCTGCGGGATTTCTATCTTCAGAGCTTCGAGTATTTGACTAAGCAATCTTATCCTCGCCTTATCCGATGGTGATCAAGCGGGCGGAACGTTTGTGATCCGCCCGCAATTTCGTGATCTAGCCGATCTTGCCCATAAGAATGAAGAAGGCAACCAACGCGTAGATGGTGAGCGCTTCGATGAAGGCGCTACCGATGATCATGGCCACCTGAATCTTCGCGGCTGCCTCGGGTTGACGGCCGATGGCTTCCATCGCCTGTCCAACCGCACGGCCCAGTCCGAAACCGGACCCGATTGCCGCCAGGCCGATTGCCAACGGCAGCGACAATGCCAGTGCAAATTTGAAATCCATTATTCCTCCTGCGAGAGACAAGTTAAATGACTAATGTTCTTCTTCATGTTCTTCGTGCGGCAGCATCATGGCAATGTAAATGGTCGCCAATGACGTGAACACGAGAGCTTGTATCGTTGACATCAGCAATCCCAGCACGTAAAACGGTAATTGCAGCGGGATGCCGAAAGGCAAATGCGAAAATGAAAGCACCATAACGCCCAGCCCGGTGAAGGCGGCGATCAGCACATCCTCGCCGGTGATGTTACCGAATAGACGCAAGGAAAGTGACAACGGCTTGGCCAGTTCGCCGATGAAATGAATCGGCAGATTTAGTGGCACCAGTGCCCAGCTTACTGCATCCCTCGGCGAACCCATCAGGTGGAAAACCCAGCCCCCAACGCCGAGCCGGCGAAAACCGGTATACTGAACGTAAACGAAAACGACCAGCGCCAGCGATACCGGAATCATTGCGCTGTTCGAGTTCGGGGCCTTGAGGAATGGTATGAGCCCCAGCCAGTTCATCAGCAATATATAAATGAAGAGTGTGCCGAGAAACGGCGTGTATCTACGCGCATGGTGGCCCAGTATTCCGGTAAAGAAGTTATCCAGCGCTTCGACGATCATCTCCACGGCATTTTGCAGTTTGCCGGGAATGAGTTCGCGTCGGGAATAGACACGGAATGATATAATGCAGATGAATATCGCGACCAGAAATGCGAAGATCACATTTTCCCAATGATATATGCTCTTGAAGGTGTCGCCGAAACTGAGATACAACATCTGTATGATGTTGGGAAGTTCGGGCGCCGCTGATTCCCCATGGCTACCGCCGTGCGCAACAGTATCCGCGACGTGACCGGCTTGTTCGGTCATCGCGAGAACCGAGAACGCAAGTTTGTCAAGAATCAATGGGCACCCTCGACATGTTTCTTTTCAAAACCAAACGCATCCAGACCGAGGAATATTCTCCCCAGCACCTTTAGCAATGCGACCGGGAAAATCAGGGAGAAGCCGCTGAGGAGTGCGTACACCGAAAAGTAATCCGATGCCACGATGAAGTATCCGACAACATATAGTATCGGAAACTTGACCATGCCGAGCACCACGGCAATATCCTTGCGCGGCTTGTCGGGATTGATGAGCTGGATAACCAGGCCTCTGATAAAGAAGAGATTGATCAAGCTCCAGGCCACACCGATCAGGAATCCCACGGCGATCATTCCGGAGTAATACATCACCAGATAGAGTGCGACAACGAGCGCCAGCACTGCTGTCGTTTTAATCAGCCGAGTTATGAATTCCAGACCCATGATTGGTGAAGTGCGCTACAAATCCTTCGTGACCTTACGGATCAATCCGTAAACTTCTTTTCCTGCCGCGACGAACCCCAGCACGATGAATAAGATCATCAGGTAGGGCGCCGTTCCTAACCACCCATCGAGCAGCTTGCCGATGATGAATCCGACCAATGGCCCGACGGCCATCATGACCGGTATCACTCCGAAAAGAGCCAACTGCCTAACTAGCTGTGACTTATCGTCACTTTGCTTCAGCACAAACGTTCCTCCCGGAGCGTGACAAATATATGAGTGGTCACTGCCATGTCAAGAACATAATCGTAAAATTGTAGATGAGAGAATACCATAATTCGCAACAGCTTCCGAATTATTGCGAAGAAAATCCTCGACTGCCCTCTTCGCCGTCTCAATCTTCATTGAGCTGTAGTACTAAATCCTCCACAGTCGTGACCGGAAGTCTGCAGGAGTAGTCCCTGCACACACAGGCAGTTGCTTTGCCATCAATCATTTTGCGATTTTGGAGTAGTGGGAGTAGAGCTTGCGTTTCCGCCGCGTTTTCGGAGCCAGGATCGAGCAGGGCGACTGTTTTGTGGGGAAGATACATGGAGTGAGCGGTTCTGATCAGTTCAAGAGTGCGCACATCAGATCGACGTCCGATAATTGCGATCTCTCGTGAGCCGTTTTGGCTCAGATCATATGCATTTAACATGTTCATGTAGGCCGTCGGCATCTTCTCGATATTTCCCCCCAAAGTCGCAATCGTTTGATCCGCCATCCCGCGATATTGCTTCTTGTCCAGCAGCACTGCGAGTCGAAGCAAAACGATCGCGGCCGCTGAATTGCCCGACGGAACTGCGCCGTCGTAGGAATCCTTCTGGCGGATCGGCAGATCGAGTTGGTCGGTACGAGTTGTGAAGAATCCGCCGTGATCCGCGTCTGCGAAATTTGAGATCATTTCCTGCGCCAATTGCTCGGCGAATTTCAGCCAGTGGATATCAAAAGATGATTCATAAAGGTCAATCAGCCCATTTGCGATAAAGGCATAATCGCTCAGAAATCCCGGCTGCTTGGCCTGCCCGCGACGATAGATCCGAAGTAGACCCGACGGCGAATACATTTGCTTTTCGATGAAACTTGCACATTCGACTGCAGCATCGAGGTACTTAACATTCGCGGTGGCCTGATATCCTTTGCACAGCGCCGACAGCATCAATCCGTTCCACTCCGCGAGCACTTTGTCATCCTGTGGCGGCCGAACTCTCGTGGCCCGAAATTGCAGCAGTCTCAGCCGCAGGGACGCCAGTTTATCATTCAACTCACCCGGAGTCATTTTGTACTCTTTGGCGAACTGCTCGATGTCCGCGCGAACGTGAAGTATCGACTGACGGCCTTCGAAATTCCCCGCATTTGTCACGTCGTAGTAATCGCAGAATAGCTTTCCGTCTTCGCTTCCGAGTACGGTGATGACTTCTTCCGGTGTCCAGACGTAGAACTTTCCTTCCACGCCTTCGCTGTCAGCATCCTCGGACGAATAGAATCCGCCAACAGGGTCTCGCATATCGCGCAACAAATAATCCAGCGTATCGCAGGCAACCTGCCGATAGAGTGTATTTTGAGTGAGCTGGAAGGCCTCGCAATATGTGACCGCCAATAGCGCATTGTCATATAACATCTTCTCAAAATGCGGCACGAGCCAGTGCGCGTCGGTCGAATAGCGGTGAAATCCGCCGCCCAGTTGATCGTAAATACCGCCGGCTGCCATCTTGTTCAGAGTGTGCGTGATCGCATGAAGTACGCGCGCATCACGCTGGCGGTAATATTGCCGCATCATCAGCGATAAAGCATAGCTCGGCGGAAACTTGGGCGCCTCTCCGAAGCCGCCGTCGACCGGATCATAACGCTCCAGCATTTGTTCCACCGCCGTGTCTACAATGCCGGGATCGATCTTGACTGCCGCTTCCGATCTGGTCAGATTTGTCTTCAGCATCTCCAGCAATGATGCCGTGCCATCCAAAACTCGTTGCCGCTGTTTTTCCCAGGTTTTTGCGACCGCGTGAAGAATCGCCGCGAAACCGCGTCTGCTATAGGCATCCTCGGGCGGAAAATACGTGCCGCCGAAGAACGGTTTCCCATCCGGAGTGAGGAAGACCGACATTGGCCAGCCGCCACTTCCCGTCGTCATTTGCACGAACATCATGAAGTAGTCATCCAGATCAGGCCGCTCTTCACGGTCGACCTTGATGTTGACGAAATACCGGTTCATTATTTCCGCGATGGCTTCGTTCTCGAAAGATTCCCGCTCCATCACGTGGCACCAATGGCACGCGGAATAACCGATCGACAGAAAGATCGGCTTGTTCTCCGTCTTCGCTCTGTCTAGTGCCTCAGCGCTCCACGGATACCAATCGACCGGATTGGCGGCGTGTTGGAGCAGATAGGGGGAAGTCTCGCGGGCCAGCCGGTTCTGATGCGCAATCACGTTGGATATACGTGCCAGTGCGATCTGATTCGTAAGGAAGCTGAAACGGTTTCAAGAGCGGCGGGCAGCCGACTGACTTTCAGATTGCTCGCCAGCCGGGATGTTGATCTTGCCGGTGTCGTGCGGATTCATGTACTTCTTGAATAGGAATGTAAAAGTGGTCCCCTTGTCAGGTGTCGATTCGACATCGACGCGAGCATCAATGTTGTCTACGCAGCGCCTGACAATCGCCAGCCCCAGACCGGTACCACCTTTCTTTCTCGAATAGAATGGCTCGAACATCTTTTCTCTCTCGGAACCTGTTATTCCGCAGCCATTGTCAGTAACTTTCAGGGCTACCCACATTGATGTCAGCAGGCCCAATGACGATGAGGGAGAGGATATCCTGATGTCGACAGTACCCGCTGCCGGATCGACTGCCTCAACCGCGTTTGTCACTATGTTAATCACGATCTGGCGGACCTGATCTTCGGCAGCCACAATGTACGCCGTCGGTTGTTCGGTCTCGAAGTTGATCGCCAGTCCGGCAGGGAATAGGGGATTGTGCTTCAAGAGCTCAACTACATCACCGACCAGCGAGACCAATTCCACTTTGGTGCTGTGCACCGGAGACGTGCGCGCGTAAACCAGAAAATCGTTCAGCACGCGCGACAGACGTTCCGACTCTTTGACGATCAATTCCATCAGCCGCACATTCTCGCCTGACAGCTCAATCTCATTCTTGAGCACTTCAACCGACCCGGAGATCGACGCCAGCGGATTACGAATTTCGTGCGCGATACGCGCAGACAGTTCACCGACGGCTGCCAACCGGTCGGCTTTCATCAGTGCCTGCTCCATCTTCTTGGCGACAGTCAGGTCCTGAAAGATTGCGATCACGCCACGGATTCCGGTTTGCTCGTCTCCAAGGACAGATGTGGTAAGCCCCAACGGCATGGCTCTTCCGTCCCGGCCGACAATCTCAATTTCCGACCGCAAGTTCGGTTTTGCCATTCTCAGCACCGAAAGCACACTTTCGCAGAATTCCGGCATTCGATCGGCAAATACTTCAAGAAAATCGCGGCCCCTCGCTTCCTCCTGGCTCACACCCAGAATCGTCTCGGCCGCGCGGTTGAAGTAAACGATGCGCCCTCGGTTGTCGACGGTAATCAGGCCCGAATGCAAGTTATGCAGAATGTCGTCCGTGTCGAGCTGTACGCGCTCCAATCTCTCCGAGGTATGCGACAGCTCGCCTTCCTTGACCCTCAGCTTGGCAGCCAGAAAACCGGAAATAAATGCCACGAGATAGAACGTGCACACATGCAGAAACACCGCGTAGAACAGCTCGTCATTGGCCTGATACGCCTTCTGCAATTGTGCCAGATCGAATATCCCGCCGGGGTACCCCTGAGTTGTCGATGTGAAAGCGTAGATCAGCGACGCCAAGGTGCCGACGGAAAGCGTTCCCGACAGTCGATAGACCAGACTCGCCGACACGATGGTCAACAGGAAGAGCACCGAATATTGTGACGTCAGGTGTCCGGCGCCGCGAATTACGGTTCCTTCGGCAGCCAATTCCAGAACTATCTGTGATAATATAATGAAGCTCAGTACACGCGGTCGGATGAACGGCACATTGAATTCGATCACCAGCAGGAAGACCAGCGTTGTGATCGAGTAGATCAGAAACGGTTGGAAATTACCCGACTGGCTGGCCCCGGAGAGGACGACCGCGCCGAATACGAGCAGGAAGATTGATAAGCGCAGTGGCAAGAACCACGAGCTTTTCAGCTCTTCCTTGAGTTTGCGTCGACGACTTAATGGCATAATAATAGTTAAAGCCACCCCTGTGAGTGCAGAGGTGGCTTCGTAGTGACCCTAAACCCCAAACGTCAGTTGATTTTACCGATAATGTCGAACATCGGCAGATACATGGCGATCAACAGACCGCCGATAACGGCGCCCATCAAGACGATAACCACCGGCTCGATCAGCGCAGTCAATGCACTCACGGCGGCATCAACTTCGTCATCATAGAAATCTGCGATCTTCGATAGCATTTCGTCCAAGCCGCCCGTCTTCTCGCCGACACCGATCATCTGAATAACCATCGGCGGAAACACTCCCGATTCTTTCAGCGGATTCGTGATCGTGTCGCCCTCGGCGATCGAAACTACTGACTTCCGGATCGCCAGTTGCAGGACTTTGTTGCCTGCAGTTTTGGCCGTGATTTCGAGTGCGTCAAGAATCGTAACACCCGACTGAATCAATGTCCCCAGCGTTCTCGTGAATCTTGCCACGGCCGCTTTCCGCACGAGATTTCCGAACACCGGTGTCCTTAGCATAAACTTGTCGAAGTAGTATCGACCTTTCTCATTTTTCAGAACCATGCGGAATGCGACAATGAACGCCACCATAGCGCCCAGCCACACCAGGATGTAGCTCTTGATTATCCCCGAAACAGTCAATACGAACTGAGTCGGCGCCGGAAGTTCAGCGCCCAAGCCCGCAAACATCTTGGCAAATACCGGCACGATAAAAGTCAGCATGGCGATGGTGATGCCGGTCGCGACTACGGATATCACCGCCGGATACGCCATGGCGCTGCGAATCTTGCGATTCAGAGTGTCGGCCTTTTCACGATAGTTGGCCAAACGCACCAGAATCGTATCGAGCGCGCCGCCCATTTCACCCGCTTCGACCATGTTCACATAAAGGTCATCGAACGCTTTCTTGTGTTTCTTCATGGCCTCGGAAAGCGTTGATCCTGACGACACGGAATCCTTGATCTCATTAATGACTTTGCAGAATTCCTGAGACTCCATCTGCTTGGACAGAATATCCAGGCACTGCACCATCGGCAGGCCCGCGCCGATCATCGTGGCGAATTGCCGTGTGAAGCGGGAGATATGTACTTTCTTGATGCCGCTGCCGATGCGGATATTTATCTGAGACGGCTTCTTGGAAATCTTGTCTACGAGAACCTTGTTGCGCCTCAGAATACGTTCGAGTTCTCCCCGGTCCTTCGCCTTAAGCTCGCCCTCGACCGGCGAACCGGTAACTGTCTTGCCCTTATATTCAAAGATTGGCATGGCAACCTCCGTTCTTCCGCACTAGTAGCGGGCTTCCGCCGTGGCCTGAACCCGCGACAGCATCTCGTTCAACTCCTGCACGTTCGAGGAGCGCGCCATCGCCTCGCCGATCGTGATTTTCCGCGACAGGTAGAGGTCGGCAAGGGACATATTCATTGTCCTCATGCCATACTTCTGGCCTGACTGAATCATGCTATATATCTGGTGAATCTTGTCGTCACGAACCAGGGCACGGACGGCTGGAGTACAGATCATCACTTCGGTGGCCAGCGATCTGCCGCCGCCGATCTTCGGCACCAATTGCTGCGACACGACGCCCTGCAACACGAACGACAACGTTACCCGCACCTGTTCCTGCTGGTTGGTAGGGAAGACGTCGACGATACGATTGATCGTTTCAGCGCAGGAGTTGGTGTGCAACGTGGCGAATGTCAGATGGCCGGTTTCCGAAATATTCAATGCCTCGGAAACTGTTTCCAGGTCTCTCATCTCGCCCACCAGAACCACGTCGGGGTCCTGCCGCAACGCGTATTTCAGCGCCGTGGCAAATGACTTGGTGTCGGCGCCAACTTCGCGCTGATTGATCAGGCAGTTTTGATGCCGGTGCAGGTACTCGATAGGATCCTCAACCGTGAGAATGTGCGCGTGCCGTTCCCGATTGACCTTATCGATCAAAGCCGCCAGCGTGGTGGATTTGCCCGAGCCGGTCGGGCCGGTGACAAGCACCAGTCCACGCGGCAGATTGGCCATTTCCACGATCGCCTTGTCGATGCCTAATTCCTCGAACGTCGGCACTTTGTAGGGAATCTGCCGCAATGCCACCGAGATATTGCCGCGCTGCATAAAAACGTTGCAGCGGAAACGGCTCATGTTCTCGATGCCGAATGACATGTCCAGTTCCGAACATTCTTCAAAACGCTGTTTTTGCTTCTCGGACATCATGCTGTATGCCAGTTTCTTGGTGGCTTCAGGCGTAAGCGCATCCATATCGAGAGTCGTTAAACGACCGTCGACTCTGATCTGTGGCGGCGAGCCGACTGCGAGATGCAGATCGGAGGCGTTCTTCTCGATCAGAATTTCCAGAAGTTCACGCAGGTTTACCATTTATTGCTCCAGTACATTCGAGTATAATTTTCACCATCAAATGCAGCGGCCTTGCCGCTACGATGTCTCCGCGATAACTTCTTCGACAGTGGTTATGCCTTTACGGACCTTGTCTACTCCGGCCACGCGCAGCGTCATCATACCTTCCTTAACGGCCTGAGCCGTGATCTCCGGTGTCGGCACATTGGCTATAATGAGCTTTTCGATTTCCGGTGTGACCGGCATGACTTCGAACAAACCCGTTCGTCCGGAAAATCCGATATTGTTGCAGTCGGAACAGCCCTTGCCCTGATAGGCCTTGAAGGTCTTTAGCTCTGCTTCCGGGACTCCCAGACTTACCAGAATTTCTTCCTCGACTTTGACTTCTTCTTTACAGCGCTTGCAGATCTTGCGCACCATACGTTGCGCCATGATTAGCTTGGACGCCGACGCCACCAGGTAACTTGGGATTCCCATGTCGATCAGGCGGTTGATCGATGACGGAGCATCGTTCGTATGCAAGGTGCTGAATACCAGGTGTCCCGTCAGTGATGCGCGGATCGCAATTTCGGCGGTCTCGCCGTCACGAATCTCACCGACCATGATGATATCCGGGTCCTGGCGCAAGAACGACCGCAGCGCGGCGGCGAACGTCAGCCCGATATCCGAACGCACCGCCACCTGATTGATGCCTTCGAAGTTGAACTCGACGGGATCTTCGGCCGTCATGATGTTGACATCCGGCTGATTGATCGTCTTGAGCGCCGAATACAGCGTCGTGGTCTTTCCTGAACCGGTCGGACCGGTGACCAGCACAATCCCGTAGGGGAGAGTGATGGCGCGTTGAAATTGCTTGAGTGACCACTCCGGGAAACCGAGATTGGTCAGGTCGTGCATCAGTGACTTCGGGTCAAGAATACGCATCACGACCTTTTCCCCGAAGATTGTCGGCAGCACTGATACGCGCAGATCAACCGCGCGATCGCCGACTTTGATCTTGATGCGCCCGTCCTGTGGCAGACGCCGCTCGGAAATATCCAGGTCGGCCATGATCTTTACGCGGCTGACAATCGCCGCGCGATACTTGAACGGCAACGGCGCCATTTCCTGCAGCGAACCGTCGATACGATAGCGAACGCGAATCTTCTTCTCGTAGGTCTCGATATGAATATCCGAGGCCCCCTTGCGGATTGCCTCGCTGATAATCGAGTCCACCAGCTTGACCAGCGGCTTGTCCTGCACCGCCGACTGTAATTCGAGCTCATTGACCGCGTCATCGCTGGTGGAAATGACCTCGAGTTCCGACTCTTCGAGGCCGCGCAGGATTTCCGAATACTGCGACGATTCGTTGTAATAGTGCTCGATGGCTTTCTGAATTGCCGGCTCGGGCGAGATCACCGGTTGCACAACGCAGCCGGTGATGAATTTTATCGCATCGAGGACATAGATGTTGTTCGGGTCGCTGATGGCCACCACCAGCGTCTTGCCGAATTTGCTGACAGATATAACGTTGAACTTGCGAGCGATGTCATGCGGAATGAGTTTGACTACGTCAGCATTAAGTTCCAGGTCAGACAGACGGATCGCGCCGATATTGAGCTGCTTGCCGATGAAAGTGGTAATTTCCTCTTCATCGGTAACCGCGCCCATCGTAACAAGGATCTGCTCGAGGCGACCCTTGTTTTTGTCCATCAAGGTAAGGGCCTGCGTCAGCTGCTCGTTGCTGATTTTGCCGGCTTCGACCAGCATGGTCCCTAGTTCTTTGGAATTAGGCATATACCTTCTCAATACCGTCTGCGCTTATTGCCGGCCCGCCTCAGTCGCGGAAGATGTCCTCCAGCTTGTTTTCAGCGGAATTCGTAAACTCCTCGGACAATCCCTGCTCGGAACTGTTTACTTTGCGCAGCACGACTTCGAAAATCTTCTGCAATTCCTCGGCCGCTTCCTTGGCGTACAGACGTACCATGCCGATCGTCGTACGGTCGTCAAAGACGACGGCCAGGATCGAGCGGTCGCCGACCAGGCACATGTGGATGTGGTCTTTGCGTCCCTGATGGAACAGCACTGAAAACTCCGGCTCGCCCACCAGCTTGGCTATCTCTGAGGTCGAGGCAAAACTGCCGGCCATCAAAGCCGCCAAAGCCGTAGTGTCGAGCGTCTGGGTGAAACCATGCCGGGCGATGAGGTGACCATCCTTATCGACCAGGAGCGCACATTTCGCTTCCGCGCCCTTGAGAAGCTTGGTCATGACACCGTCGATCTTTTCCGTGTCATCCCAGTATACGATCAGCTTTTCACCAGCCACGTCATACCTCCTGACTAATCATTTCCTCCGCTGAACCAGCGGAATAAGAAGAACTTTGATTTTCTCTTTTTGGGCTTCAGACTCTTCTGCATGATGGCCATGCGCGGGACCTCAAACGCGTCCGCAAACTGCGCCCGTGCCGCTTCGTCGGCTTCTGCCACCGGCTTGGGAGCTGCTGGGTCCTTTATGGGATCCATATGGTTGTTGTCAACTTGCCGCAACTTGCTCTCGATTTCAGCCAAGCTGGGACGCTTCGGAAGCGCTGACGGCTCGGCCGCCATCGGCGGAGGTGGATCATGTTTCGCGGCTTCGCGTGTACCCCAGTCTGAATCGTTCACAATGTCACGTACCTCGATCCGGCGCGGCTTCTCGACCGGAACCGGAGGTGGTGGAGCAACAGTCGTAGCTGACGACGCCGCTTCGCGCTGTGGCATCGAATCCGTCATCGAATGATGATCTACCGCAGTTCCCAGAGTCTCATGCTGCATGGGCATCATCGCCGGGGCTGCCGCAGCCGCCGTTGTGGTCGCGGCCACCGGCTGCTCCACTCGGCGAGCGGTATTGAGCACGAGTTTCGTTATCATTTTCAACGTGTCGAATACACCCACACCCTTCACCGCCGAGGCTTCGAAATAGGCGAGGTTATTCCAATTGAGATCCTTCTGGAGTTCGTCTAGCCCCATCACTTCCGGGAGGTCACGCTTGTTGTACTGAAGGACTATCGGTAGCGAGTTGATGTCATAGCCGTACTCGATCAGGTTTTCCTTTAGATTGTTGAGCGATTCGATATTTTCGTCGCGCTTCGAACGCTGCGAATCCGCCACAAACACCAGTCCGTCCACACCGCGCAATACCAGCTTGCGGGTGGCGTTGTAAAAGACCTGTCCGGGCACCGTGTACAACTGGAACTTGGTCGCAAAACCGTTGATCGCGCCGATGTTGATCGGCAGGAAATCGAAGTACAGCGTGCGATCGGCGTCAGTCGCCAGACTGATCAAATCGCCCCGCGTCTTTTTCGGGACCTTCGCATGCACGTATTGCAGGTTCGTTGTCTTCCCTGACAAACCGGGGCCGTAGTAAACGATCTTACAGCTCACTTCCCGGTTTGAGTAGTTTATCGAAACCATGTCAGTCTCCCCGCCGGCTTGTTACAAGCTGATATGCGATATCGCGTTCTTGATCTCCAGCCGGATCAGTCCCATGTTGATCTTGTCTTCCGTTGTCACCACCAGGTAGCCCACGGGGGTTTCCGTGATGAACAGTTTTCCTTTGGCGGCCTCAATAGTCAATTGTGTGAGTGGCGACTGTTGCAGCCGCTCCAGACTCTTGGCCACGGTCGAGCTGATCGATCCGGCCAGGGCCCCGATGGTGTCATCGTCGAATTGACTATTCAGGTCCGCGGCAATAACGATGCCGTCGTGACCGACTAGCATGCTGCCGGTAATACCGGAAGTCTTGTTTAACTCAGACAGTACTTCCCGCATATTTTCTCCCTATTTCGCTGCTATGAACATTGGCATATTTTTCTTCGCAATGCCGCTCGATCATTTCGGCGGCCTGAAGTAACCGTATCTTTTCGAGTTCATCCGAGTCGGCGTCCGCAACGGACAACAACCACATATCGGCCGCCCGATAGAGACTGAACCGATGTCCGCCCGACTTGAACTCGATCGTGCTCAGTGGTAAAGTTCCAGCTTTGGCGTTGAGATCCTGAAGATCATCCACGATCCGCTTCGTCAACGCACCCCACATTTCCTGATCCCATTCACCGCGATTCCAGCTCGCAATCGGCAGGCCTTCCTGATCGATCAGCAGCGCGCAACGCACGCCCGAGTAGCTGCCGATGTGTTGCACCGCTCCGTTGAACGAATGGTCGTAAAAATCCGCAGTTACGCGCTCGTTCGTCGGCGTCGGTGCCGCTGCCGGAGCCGCCGGTCGATTCACCGGCGTCGCAGTCGACGTGTAAATGACCGGTGCTGCTTCATGTCTCTGCAAATGCCGTCTGCGAATCCGGCTCGGCAAAATCGACTTAATAACCGGGCTGAACAGCAATGGCGCGGTGACACCCGCCAGCAAGACTGCCGGCCGGAACGTCTCAAACGCGGTTGGGAAAGCGTCAGACGCGGGCATTTGTTCCAGCGCCATCAGCAATGCCATGAAGATGCCGGACAGAACGAGCCGGCCTACGATGGCAAACAAAGTCGCCACTATCGTGTAGCCCAGAGAGCGGCGGCGATAGAGAATCAGCCCCACCGCAAAGAAGTAAGTTCCCTCCAACGGAACGTACCACTTCCAGCTCATGTCAAACGTGACGCCAAAAGTATTGGGATAGATCAGCATTGGAAGCGCGGCTACTATCAACGCTATCAGAGCTACATGGCGATTATTCCTAATTGTCCAATCCATACATGCCTCTCACTTCCTAGCCGTCCTGCAAGTTATCTCTAATGTCTTCAAGCCGCATCCGCATGGCGCCCAGGTTGATCCCTTTCTGGCAATAGATCACCAGGTTGTAACGGCTGAATTTCATGATCACAATCGTGCGTTCGCCGTTCTCGACGGCGATCTGTTGTGCCTCCCCGAAATTGGCAATCGCATTCTCCGTCTCGGCAATGCGGCACATCTCCACACCAAAGGCCGCAGTCTCGTTGATATCCTGCGGCGAATCGCCGCGATGATCAACCGGTGTGCCGTCAGTGTGGGCGCAGACTATCGAATCCACAAATGGCAACGCCGCCAATTGATCCAGCGCTTGTCCCAGTGTCAGTGGAGTCTTCGGCTTTGCAACAGGGGCGGCCGTCTTGGCCTCGGAACCTTTCCCCCTTGGAGCACCGGTCGATTGATCGATGTTACGGCGCTTGGATTCCTTCTTCTGGCGTTCCAGTCGCTGGTGCAAATCCGTAACGAGCAGGGGATTGGCGCCCGCTACCCTGAGCTTGCGTATGGCCGCGTCTGCCTCAGAGTAACTCCCCTTGCCAATCAGTATCTCGACCCGTAATTGCTCCGTGGCGCGAGTCTCGCCATCGAATTCCACTGCTTTCGTCAGCTCTTGCTCTGCCCAATCGTACATCTTGCGGCCGAGACTGATCTTTGCCATCACCAGATGGCCGGCGCCGTAGTCGGGATGAATTCGCAATCCCTGGCGACATACCCGGAATGCCTTTTCCAGGTCGCCGTTAAGGCGCAAAGCATCGGCCAATGCGGCAAAGACCTGTGAGCGCGAATTCTCTTTGAGAATTCGTTCGCACTGGTCAATCCGCTCGGCTATTGTTGCTGCTTCCATCATACAGACCCTTGGGAATGCGGTTTTACGTCAAACTCTTCTTAATCTTCGCTACACCGATAGCCACCAAGAACAACGCCAGTAATTGCAGAACGCCGATGGCGTTCTTCTGCACGGTGACGATGTCCAGCTTGATGGCTACGCTCAGAAGCTCTCCGAGCGAGAAGATCAGAAACGAAATGGCCAGCACCTGCCAGCCCGGTGAAAGTTCGCCGCCCCGGAGCAACGCGAATATTCTCAAACACAGCACGAAACAAAGCAGACCGGCGGCCAGCAGAATGATGTCGATTGCCACACCCATCGCCGTCACATCGCTTGACTTCGCCAGTGGCTCGGCCAGCGCTCCGGAGAAGGGGAGTGCCATCAGCGTCACGATTAACCCACACGCGATTTTTCTCATAGCTACCTCACAAGACCGCTTTGGTCAATTTGACTTCTTTGAGAATCCGGTACAGCTCGTTGCCGACGTCGTACTTCTTATCAACTTCGCGGCGCTCCGCCAACGGCAACGCCACTTCTTTCTTGATATCTGCCGCGACCTGGCGACGAACCTCTATACCGAGATATGAGTATACGAACGCGAGCTGTTCCTCCAGAATCTGGTTCAGCCCGCTGACTAATCTCAAGACTCTGACTTCCTTGGGTATCTTCGCCATCGCGCGTTTGATCGACTCAAAGTTGGTCGGGAAGTCCGAATGATTCACGCCGACGAAACACTGCCAGATGCCTTTGCGAAATCCTGACAGCGTAGATTGCAGTTTTTCGTTTTCCGGTCCGAGTTTGCGTTCCAGCACCTTCTGAATCTGGCTGAACGCGGAGGCATACACGCGCAGCAACAGCCAGAACAAGGAATCCTCTTCGCGCGGGTCGTTAATCTCGGTTTCCTTGACCATCGTGGTCTCGACCAACCCGGAGTTAATCAGCTTGTAGATCGCGCGTGAGGTCACGAATTCGCCCAACGGCGACGATTCCAGAATTTCCGGCAACGTCCGTTTGCCGTCCACCAGCGTTATCACCTTGAACTCATCGAGCGACAGCGTCACTTCGTCATTCTTGGACTGGATGAGCGGCGAGACGCAGAGAATCTGGTTGTCGCGTGGCAATACTTTCTGGATCTCGACCCATTCGTCGATGCGCCGCGTGCCCTCCATAATCACGTTCATCGTGTTCAATTCGACCAGGCCCTCGCGCGTGGCCGGCAGTTGCCCCTCACGGAAGATGAATTCTCCCTCTTTCCAACTGAACAGGTTGTAGATGATCTCTTCGATCTGCTGCCGCAGATACAACCCCAGTTCATCGCGGCTCACGAGCTTCATCTCTACCAGCACTTGCCCCATGCGCTTGCCCGAGGTCTTGTGCATATAGACTGCCCGTTGAAGGTCGGTTTTCGAAATGCGGCCGGCTTTCAAGAGGATCTGTCCCAGATAGTCTTCCTCAGCATCATGCGAGGTCGCGCTGATGATATTGCCGTCTCTGAAGACGAGCTCCTTGCGGATGTTGCCACGCACAATGGTGACGGTGCCCGTCTTTTTTCCGGCAGAGAAAAGCTGGAGCAGATCGGAAAATGCCACCGTCTGCAGATTACCGGTAAAACTCATGTCTCGAGCTTTTTAAGAACCTGTTAGCTGTTCAATATTTCACGACGGGAATACTCCCGCGCAGTCCAATTCATATTCTTTATCGGGTGGATTCGGCTAATACTTTAAGAGGATTTGGTTTTTGGCCTGTTTAGGCCTATGTGGGATAACCCGTTTCTACGGTCACCTATTGGCTGTTGCCGATACACGGTAACCGTCTGTATATATGCTGACTACGATTCCGCCTGATTCCAGTACCGAGTAGATTTCGGATTCAGGCATTGACTCGCGCAATAGGCGCAGCGGCTCTCTCGCCGTGTAATAGCTGGGGTAGTTCGTAAGTATTAGTGTTTCAACGTGAAGCAATTTCAGGAAGCCCGCGAACTCGGATTGTTTCAAATAGCGCCAATCGGCAGCCAAAACCTGGACGTTGGGCGGCAGATTGTTCAGATTTTGCACAGGAACTTCGCCCGCCAGCAAAGCAATCGTAAAATCGCCGGAATACAAAATCGGCAGTGAGTCTGTTGCTGCGATCATCTCATCGAGATCGAGGTCGTCAGCCGTCCTGTCACCGTCTCCCGGCCAACGCTGTCGCAGACCTGCCATAACTGACCTGATCGACTCACGGTTGCCCGCTCCGTCGGTAGTGACTCGAACCTCGTCCAAGTGGCTGACGCCTTTGGCCAGCAGGAACGGCAACACCGTTGTCTCGCCCCGATTTGTCGACACGTCGGCGCCACCGCCATTGATCAGGGTGGATGTGCCGTCAGGTTCTTTGATAAAAACTGTCGTCATGTCACGTGTATCCAGGAACGTGACCTCCGTTCGTGGATTCTCTCCCGCAATCACATCTTTCCAGACCAGTGTGTTCAGGCAGACCAATAGCAACACCGGAAACAGTGCCGCCAACCGCCTTTTCATAATCGAGGAGAAGATAATCTGCAGTCCGAGATAGTAGCAGATGATCAACAAAATATGCGGCGCGGCCAGCCGCAATTGTGGAATCGGCAGCGCATAGAAATAGTCGATGGAGGTCAGCGTCAATTTCAGCGACAGCGTCAGCACCGTTCCGAGCAGCGTCGACACCACGGGAATCGCGGACAAAAACACTAGAATGATACCCAGCGTTGTCGAAATCCCCACCAACGGCACGACCACAAGGTTGGCCAGGAAACTGACCAGCGGCACCGTGTGGAAATTGTAGATCAAAACCGGAATCACGCCCAACTGTGCGACAACGCTGCCATTGAGTATTAACAGGAAATAGCGGCCACTCTTCTTCAGTATGCCCTGTGGGCGCGGCAGAAATCGTTCCAGCGCCGGCATGAACAGTATCAACGCGAAAGCCGCACCGAACGACAGTTGGAAGCCCAGGTCATAGAGATACAGCGGCCGGAATGCCAGAATAATCAAACCCGCAACCGAGATGTTATTAACCCAGTTGGTGTCGCGATACAGCGCGACTCCGATCAGCGTCACCACGGCCATAACTGAGGCGCGCACCACCGACGGCTGGTTGTATGCCAGAAACGAGAACACGACGACACCTGCGATCAGCAGGTAGACTCGATATTGCCGAGCCAGGCGAAACAGCCGGATGCCGAGAAACAGCGCCGAGATGACATATGCAACGTTTGCTCCCGATGCTGCCAGCACGTGCAACGTGCCGGTGTCCTTGAAACGCTGGTAAACATCGCGCGATATGTAGCGCACGTCGCCGATCAAAAATCCTTTCATCACTGCCGCTTGTTCAGCCGGCAGATAGTGCTCGAAAACCGAAGCGATATATTCACGCACGGGCGTAATAACGCCTCGCACGAATGGCTCACTGCCGCCCGACTGCAGAATCGTAATGCGACTGGCGCTGTTAATCGTGACAATGGCGCTGATCTGCCGAATCGCGAGGTAACGGCGGTAGTCGAACGCGCCCGGATTGCGTCCGCTCTGCGGCAGATTCATGTAGCCGGTAAACATGATGCGATCGCGGTAGCCGAATGCCGTGGTCGGTTCCTGAACTTGCAGCCGCAGTCGCCCGCAGGAGGGAATCGCCCGTTCACGGTACCGCAAGGAATCAACCTCGACCGTCAGAAACGTCTTGTCCGGCCGGATGTCCGGCTCAGAGACAACCGTTCCGGTGACGGTCATAATCTGGCTGGCGGATGCGAACCGCGAGATGTGATTAGATGGAAACTCCGCGCTCTGCAATTCGGTGAGAAACGCGCCGCCCGCAACCATCGCTGCACAAATCAGGGCACGACTGATAAGCGCTTTGCCCGTGAGATAGACGATCACTGCCAGCGCCGCAGCAATAACCGCTACGCCCAGATAGATCATCGCAGGCAGTTCGGTGTTGACTGCCAGCAATATCCCCCCGGCAAAAAAGATCAGCGCATAAAGCGCCGGTGTGCGCAATTACCCCTCCGTTAAACTATCGCCTGAACCGCCTCAAAAATGCGTTCGAAAGCCGATCCCACTCTTCCATCTTGAACAGCTTGCAAATTGCCAGATATGCGACGGCGGCAACACCCAACATTAACGTTACCGCGCCCAGATTCGCCAATCGCGACTGGTGCATTTCGGCGCCGACATAGTGCTTCGCCACCCAAACAATCGCTCCGGCCACCAACGATGCAATCACAATCTTGCCGATAGCGATCAGGTCTTGTCTCATGCCGGTGATCTGAATGCGACTTCGCAATAGATAGGTCAACAACGTGAAATTCGCTACTCCCGCCAGCGACGCCGCCAGCGCCAGCCCGACAAATCCATAGTTGGCGCGCAATTGAAAACAGAAGAAAATGTTTAGTGCCACGCTGAAGATCGAAATCAACGCCGGCGTGCGCGTGTCTTTCAGCGCATAAAATGCCGGCACCGTAATGCGCACCAATGTGAAGAACGGCAGCCCCAGGCAATACATCGCCAGAGCCCGTCCGGTCTGAATGGTGTCTTCCGACGTGAACTTGCCGTATTGGTAAACCGCGCCACAGACCTCGCGCGAGAGCAGGATCATAGTGATCGCTGCCGGTATACTCAGGAACAACCCCAGCCGCAACGCGCTCGAATGAATTCGATTGAATTCGACGTGATTCCCGCCCGCGGCCTCGCTCGCCAATTTGGGCAGGGCGACTGTCGCAATCGCAATGGCGAATAATCCCAGCGGCAGATGCAGCAGCCGGAAGGCGTAGTCTAGGTATGAAACCGCGCCGGAATCGTTGGAGGCAATCCTCGTGATGACGGCGACGTTGATCTGGGTAGCTGCCAGCCCGATGGCAGTAGGCAAGATCAAGAGCAGAAGTCGCAGCAGGTCAGGATTGAACAAATCGAAAATGATTCGAAATCGAAACCCGATCTTGTGCAGCGCCACGTACTGCATCACAAACTGTCCCGCGCCGCCGACCAGCACTCCGACAGCTATGCTCAATACCGGAGGATGCACGAATGGCGACAGCACGATCGAGCAGATGATCATGCCGACATTGAGCATCACCGGCGCCAGTGCCGGAATCCCGAAATAGCCGAGTGAGTTGGAAATCCCCATCAACAGCGCCGCCAGTGCCATCATCAACAGGAACGGCATCATCACCCGGCCCATCAGAATCGTGTTATCCAGTTTTCCCGGAATTTTCTCGAACCCTTCGGCCAGCACCGTCGCGATTTCCGGCGTAAAGACCATCATCAGGAGCACGATCACTGACACGATCGCCGTCAGCGCGCCGAATACCATCCCGGCGAACCGAATCGCGTCTTCCTTGGTGCCGGTGCGGAGTTTTTCGGAGAAGATCGGAACGAACCCCGCCGACAATGCCCCTTCGGCGAACATGTCACGCAACAGATTAGGGATTCGAAACGCCGACTTGAAGGCATCAACCTGGTCGGAAGCGCCGAACAGGTACGCCGTGACCTGCTCGCGGATCAATCCCAGCAGGCGCGAAACGAATGTCGCCGCCGAAACGATGCCGGCCGACCTGGCCAAACTCGCCTGATTGCCGTTAGTTTTCAATTGACATCCGTGCGCCGCGACGTATAATGGCGTGTTGAAATTTTATTACTCATTTGGAGGTACAGCAATTGGCAGTACATAAGTCGGTCAAGAAGAGACATAAACAGTCGGTTAAAGCGAACATCAAGAATCGCTCGATTCGTTCGGCTATCAAATCGAAAGCCAAGCAACTGGCGGACAACGCCGGCAAACCGGAAGCTAAAGCCAGTCTTTCCGAGATGGCTTCCGTGCTCGACAAAGCGGTCAAGCGTAACATCATGAAAAAGAAAACCGCTTCCCGCAAGAAAAGCCGTCTCGCCAAGATTCTCAACAAAAAAGCTGCGGCTAAGTAAATTCTGTCTCTAGCGGCAAAACTAACCGGCGGCTGGATGCAAATCCGACCGCCGGTTTTCTGTTTGCACAAGTTTGAGGGCACTTGGCCTATCCAAGCCGCTGTGTTCTCAAGTGAATTTGTCGCACCGTTAGGAATTAGTTACTACCCAGCGCATAGGTAGTCGCGCACGGCAGTGCGCTTATCAGTACGAGCGTGAAGGAACGGCGGCATCGACAGGGAGTGATATCGCAGACACGTTAAAAGCTGTACACCCAAAACTTCTCCGCAGTCAGCAACGTGATAATCCTTGCCGCCACGTCGATCTTGACTTCCGGGTACTTGACCGACCACTCGGCGTATCCCATTTCCGTCTGCCAGACAAGCTTGCCTTCTGCGTCAAGGAGCAGCGCCTGCCCAAGCGTATTGCGGCGCTCAGGTGCATCGACCGAGTTGTTGGTCGAGCAGGCGAAATATGTGAACGCTGAATCCGAGTCGAAGTGGAAGAATTGATAACCCGAATCGGGAAGAGAGTATTCCCAGACAACACGCGAGCTGTCAAGGTCGATCAACTGTAATTCCTGCGTCAACAGGATCGCGGCAAACCGATTATCATACGAAAACCGCACATCGCGCACTGACAAGTTCTGAGACTCTGTAGTTGTATAGTCGCGCCTGTCTCTTGTAGATCGTCAATGCCGAATCTTTGAATGCCGCAACCATCTCGCCGTTACGCCCGACACAATAGCGGCTGCAATCGGCGTAGCGGCACACTTCTTTGCCGGTATTCGAAAACTTGACCAGCCCCTTGCTGCCCGCAATCGCAAAGAAGAAATCTCCGTCTTCCGAAAAGCGCCCGCTCGCGAAATTGTCAACCTTGGCGCTGCCGGCTTCCTGGCCGGTCGGGCCGAAGAAGTAAAGCTGCGTCTCCGGCAGTCCTTCGGCGCCCGAGATACCGACCGCAATCGGCGCCTTGTCGGACAGGACAAATGACGTGCATCCCGGATCGCGCACGCTCCAGATCTGTTGCCCGGTGCAGTCGAACAACCGGATCTCAGTCACGTGCAGAGACGTCGGCAAGAAGTTGCTGTAACTGATCAACGCAAAATAACGTCCTTGCTCCGAAGAGATCAGTTTCTGGTTGGGTCCCAGCGGCTGCGACAGGGTTTTGTTTTCGGTGAATTGGCGCACCTCAAAATCATTGCGGCGCAGAAAATAGAAACAACCCGATGGGCTGCCCCAGATGCGGCGGTAATCCTGCATCTCCACGGAGTCAATCATCACGGGAGTCGCGGGAAGCGGTGCAGCAATCAGTGCGGACGCAGTTAGAACGAGGGTGAAAAGAGCCGGTTGCAGAATCTTCAATAGATGCATCGTCAGTAGTGTCGTCAAAGGGTGTCGCGAAGATAAGTGTCCTGACGACGACTCAGCGAATATTACGTGCTTGAGGAGCGATTGCTCAATAAATCGTCAGAAGTTTTTCGGTGGGTTTCGCCGGCTGAGAATTCTCACTGCAACTGCCGGGCGGCGACGGCCAATTGCCCCGCGATAAGCGCCGCTCCCCGGGCGTTGTAATGTATGAAATCGGCCTTCGGGTTGTCGTAGAACTCAGGATGATCGCGGAACAGCAGCGCCGCGTCTACCAATGGCACCTTCAGCTCCTGCGCTACCTGCCGGACTGTTTCATTGTAAAGCTCGTGGTACTGCTCCATCGGATTCTCAACTCCCGGATCAACGTCACCCGCCGGAGTCGTGATCAGGATCGGTTTGACGCCGTTGTCCCGGCAGATACTCACCATTTCCCGCAGATTTGCAGCGTAGTCGTCGAGCGACACTCGATAATGCACCGACTGCCGGTCGAACTGGTACTGCTTTTGCTTCTCATATTTCGCCAATAGCACGTACTTCACCGCTCGATAGACGTAGCTTTCCGAGAGCAGATTCTGTGCCTCCAGCACCATCTGTGGCGCCGATCGCTGATTCTTGTCCTCGATATCAAATCCGGCCGCCCAGTGGTCATTCCAGCCGTAACAGATCGTCACAACGCTCGGCTTGAGAATCGGCAAATACTCCCGCAGCATCCGTAACCCCTGGAAGGTCGAATAACCCGGCACGCCGCAATTGAAGACCTTGTACTGTTTCGAACCCGCCTGATCGTTCAGCAGCTTCTCCAACTGCGGCTCGTACGTTTCGTCTTCCTGCATCCTCCAGCCGAAGGTGCAGGAATTGCCGAAACAGGCAATCCGCGTTCGATTGGCGTACATCTCGATAGGCGCATTATCTCCGCGCAAACTCAGCGAATTCGTGCGATACGAACCCGGCACCAGAAATTCGGTGCCCTCCCTGATATTCGGCCTCAGCTTCCAGAACAGCTCGTGATCTTTTTCGAAATATTCGGGATACTCGAATACCCTGACCAGCATGAAGAACGGGTTATCGACGCGCGGATTCACTCCGACAACGCGTAATCCAATTTCAGCCAGCAGCAGAATGACAAATACGGTGACAGCGCCAAAGAGTACAGAACGGATTTTCATCCGAAATAACATTCTCGGCTCAGGCGGTCACCCGGAGCCGCACTGACACCCGGATTCACTAGAAATTGCCTGAACTATGTGGAATCAAATACATCGCCAGCGAAAATAACACGCCAATAATTGCGGCCCAACGTGCTGCCGCCGGCCCGACCACATCCTGTTTCGGGTCCGAACGAAACGCCGAGCCCTTGAGCAACAGGAGTAGGACCACCCAATAGATGAAGATCAACAGCGTCTTGGTGTCGGTCTTGTCGGTGCCAAACGGAATGCCCGTCCAATAGGTCGCGTAGACCTGATACTCCAGCCAGATGCCGATCGGAAATGAACCGATGAACAGCACGATCGTTGCCCAGCGCGTCAACTTGCCCAGTCGCAGCTTGACCGAATCATGTTTCGTGTCTTCGATCGCGGTCATGAATACCATTACCATCAGCAGGAATGCGCCGAACATAAGTGCGATATGCGTAACTAACAGCGGCACCGAGCGCTTCCCCTCAAACCGGAACCAGAACCTGCCCGGCTTTTCCTGCGAGGAACCCGTCGGCACGGCCGCCAGAATTCGGCCGTCATTGCTCTCAAGCTGGAACCAATAGCTGTATTCCTTGCCGCGGCCCTGATTTGGTATTGTCACCCGATACACAAGTTCGCGCCCGGGAACAGTCACGGCCTCCACTCGCACCGGTGTTGCAGGAGCGCCTTCATCAAGGACACGAGGAGTGTAGTACAGAGCCACCGTCGTGTTTTCAGGAAGCAGGCCGCCGGCAACGTTGACATCCAGAACGGCCGGCGTCTGGTCGCCTTTGTCAACATGCTTGCAGGTATGGCTGAGAGTGAGTTCTCCGTAAGTCGTAGTTTCGGTTACATTGGGAACCTGGCGTTGCGATGCCCGCCGCGCCACCGCGAGTAGGGCCAGAGTGATGACAACTGCAATGATTATTCTGGATACTTTCATGCTCTCCTGCCTGCCTGGTTTAGAAAAGTGAATAGATAAAAGGCGCAAACGCGCTGCTCTCAGTAAGGACGATAAAGACCGCCAGCAAGAAAGATGATCAGGAAGAACGGCAGCAACCAGTAACGCTTGCGATAGCGGATGAAGCGCCAGAATTCAGCCAGCAATGAAGTGTTCTCGCGGAAGCTTTCCTTTACGTCCACGGCGGCAATATATGCTCACCCGGTCGATACTCAAGCGGAATCTGCGACAGTGCCCAGTCCTGTTCCGGCTGCTAATCCACCCAATCGGCGATAAACACGTTCGTCTCACCCGGCTGTGAATCGTCGCGGTTCGAACAGAACACGAATTTCTTGCCGTCCATGCGACCACATCGGGAAACCGTCAAATGTCGGATTGAACGTAACCCGCTCCAGGCCCGTGCCGTCGACGTTTATCAGGTAAATGTCGAAATCGCGCATCGAGCCGCCGTAGTTGGTGCAGAATACCAGCTTCTTGCCGTCAGGACGAAGATACGGTGCAAAACTGCCGCAATTGAGATTGGTAATCTGTCTGCTGTTGGAGCCGTCGGCGTTCATAATGTAGATTTCAAGCTTCGACGGCCGCACCAGATTCTGCTTGAGTAAATCCAGATAATCGGTGCTGTCCTTCGCCGTCTTCGGGACGTGACGCCCGATAGACAATCTGCTTGCCGTCGGCCGAGAAGAACGGCCCGCCGTCATAGCCCAGCGCGTGTGTCAATTGCTTGACATCGGAACCATCCGGCTTCATTGAATAGATTTCCAGATCCCCAGTGCGCATCGAAGTGAACACGATCCGCGTACCGTCGGGAGAATAAACGGCCTCGGCGTCATAACCCGGCGAATTTGTAAGGTTTTTCAAGTCAGAGCCGTCGGGCTTTGCAGAGTAAACGTCATACTCGTACAACGCCCAAACATAACCTTTGGAATAGTCCGGTTTCGGTGGACAGGCCGTGTCGGCGGCGTGCGTCGATGCATAAATAATCCTCTGATAATCCGGAGCGATGAAGGCACACGTCGTCCTGCCCTTTCCCGTCGAAACGAGATGTTTGTTGGAGCCATCGGAGTTCATCATGAAGATCTGATCACATTGGTAGGGAGCATGTGTCGACTGATAGATCAGCATGTCCGCCTTGGAGGAAAAATACGCCTCGGCATTTTCGCCGCCCGAGGTCAGTTTCTTGACATTTTTAAGATGCTTTTCCTGTGCACGCCAATTCGTTGTCGAATCCGCGCTCTTCGGTGGTGATGCCTTCTCAGTATTCTGTGCTATCGCGATTGACAGGGATAATATTATCGGAACAATCATAATCAGTCGAAACATCATTTACCTTCCTTCCCAGAGTCTCCAAATGATTAGACCGGGGAATGCTTTACTAAAACTGTATTTGATTTGCAAGAAAAACTGCGGGAAATACGAAATACGATCTACTTTAGATGAAACTCCAATATATCGCCATCCGACAAATGAAAATCGTTATGTACGTGCGATCCGTCGAATTTGCCTTTACCCCAAATCTTGGCGAACGCCAGACGCTGAGCGAAATCCTTGTGAATCTTGAAGGCGGCATGTTCCACCGTCGCCGGCGTCGACAGGATAATCGGGTCACCCATATCTGCCGGATGCCCCGGCGTCTTGGTGTAAACACGCAGCAGTTTCAGCGAATGAAACAGATCGGCTTCCAGACACGCTACTCCGTCGCCGGTGGTGGCATTGACTGGATATATTGGATACTTGTCCCCAAACGCCTGTTTGAGAAAGTCCAGCCGAATTCCGTCCTCATCCAGATCAACCTTGTTGGCGATCAGGAACGTTCGCTTGGAAACCTCATCCAGCGAGTAATCCTCTTCGCTCACCTCGAAATCGGGATGAGTCAGTAATATCCGATGCTCCCTTAAGAGATTGAGCGAATGCTCCAGGTCTATCCAGCAGGTCATCAGAGGACAGATCGGCGAACAGAAACATGGCATCGGCGCGAAACAGCAGCGAAGTCATCCAGCCCTCAAATGACTGTCTGAGATCGGCGGCAAGTCAATCAACTGAAACTTGATGTTTTCCCAAGGCATCATTCCCGCCACCGGAGCCCGTGTCGTAAACGGATAATCGGCGATTTCCGGGTGCGCGTGCGAGACAGCCGCCAGAAACTGCGACTTGCCGCTGTTCGGCGGGCCCACCAGCGGAATCTGTGCGGCGCCCTCTCGTGGAATGTTATCGAGTGACTTGGCCTTTGCCCCTGCCGGTTTTGCCTGCGCCCCTTTCTTGATCTTGGCTATCTTGGCCTTGATCTCTGCCTGCAGTTTCTCCGTCCCCTTATGCTTAGGGATGACCTGCATCATCTCATTGAGAGCTTCCAGGCGTGCAGCATCGTCGGTCGCCTCCCGATAGCGCTGTTCGGCGGCTTTATATGGTGGGGTTAAATTCGCCGGCATACGCTCTAATCTAAGCGCCTCCTTTGCTGGATGTCAAGGTTTGGCTATCTTTGCCCGATTTCGTTCCACAGCTCGCGATACTGGAAGTTGGCGGAATCAAGTTCGACCGCCCGATCGATAAGTCGTCGCGCCAGATCAATTTTCCCGACTTTGAGGCAGCTTCTTGCCAGCGTGTAAGGGAGGTAACCATCATAATCCTCCACTGAGTCCTTTTCGATTAGGGCCACCGCTTCCTCGTCATGTCCGGTCGCGCCCAGTATACCGGCTCGCAGCCGCTCCACACTTGTGTCCTTTCGAAAATCCTCCGGGCCGTCCGCAAGCAGTTGTTGTGCTCGATCGTACACCCCCATCCGAAAGAGCAGATACACTGTGTAATATCGATTCATCTGGTTTTCCGGCTCCAGCAACATTAGTCGGGCATATGTCCGAAGCGCATCGGGATATTCGCGCTCCTTACGTTGCAGTCGGCCCAACATTGTCCACGTATTGACCCAATTGGGATCTATTGCCAGCCGCGCTTTCCATGCGTCCTCTGCTCCTTTGTCGTCGCCGCATTCGCTTAACCAGTAGCCCCAACTGTCAAGTCGTTCGCCATGAGCAAACTGCGCCGAATAATGAATATCCTTCGCAAGTACGCCTTTGAGATACTCGGTCTGCAATTGACTATTGAATATCAGCCAGGGCACAATTCGCCCTGCGATTGTTGCCGCCAAAATGACCACGACAATCGCCTTGCGAGGCGTTCGTAAGGCAATCACTGCGGCAAGGGGAAGCGCAAGAAGGGACAACATGTCCCAGTCACGGACCGCCCCCAGGACTGGGTCGATCAGGATGTAGAACAACAATGTCCCTGCCAGGCCAACAATAGCGAAAATCGTTATTTTGTCATGACGCTTGCCGAAAAATGCGAAGTAGAACGCTGGCGATACGATCAACAGCACACTCAACAGATCTCGCCAATGCGCTCCCGAAAACAATGAGTATGCCGACCATTCATTCGGCATCAGCACGACCAAGTGCTTCCAATACTGTCCAGTTACAAACACTGTTGCTACGCTGAAGACAATCAGCGGCACCGCGATCCTTACTGTCAGCCGAAACCTGTCCTTGTAGAGATAGACCAATGACGGAAATACAGCCGCCGCAGAAATATGTGACAGAGTCGCCAGCACGAAAAACAGAGCCGGCGCCGCCGTGATCCGGTCTTCGGCCACGCACTTCCACCCGAAGTACATGTAGTACAGAATGAACAGATTCGCCAGCCCGTAGCTCTCCACATACCCGAAATAGAACTGAATTGTCGCCGTGCAGATGAATGACAGCGCAATGATCGCCTTCTCGATTGGGCTCGTTCCGAGCCGCCTCAACAGACGAATTCCGTTCAGGTAAAACAGTCCCGTTACAAACCCGACGATCCGGAAGCTCCAGAGCGATGAGCCCACGATCAAATAGACTAATCGATGCAACAGCGTGTCGAGCGGCTCCGTGTACATGATTGTCCGGCTCTCATCCGCCAATCTTTGCATGCCATCACCCATCAGGTGATTTCGCGACGGCAGCAGCAACATTCCCACGGTGAATAGAAGTGCACCCGAAATCCAGAAGACCCTGGACTTGACAGCGAATTCGACATAACGTGGGACAAATGCGGCAAGCAGGAGCACTGCCACAATCAGATAGAACGGAATCGCTACCGGATAATTCCAGAACATCATTGAACTTCCGTACGTTTGCGGCCCATCAACTGGTTAATCTACCCGCTCTCCGACAGTTCTCCAAACGCATTTGCAAGTGGTTCCAAGCGCCGCCAGGCGTGTAAGAACATTACTCTGGAATGTTGTCTGCGAGTTTTTGATACGTCAGGTTGGTTGGATCCAGTTCCATTGCTCGGCCAATCAGAGACCGTGCCAAATCGATCCTGCCGGCCGCCAGACAACTCTTCGCCAGCATATAGGGAAGATACCCGTCCGAATCGGTTCCGGGGGCTGACTCAAGAATTTGGACGGCACGCTCGTGGTCTCCCATCGCGCCGACAATACCCGCCAGTAAGCGCTGGCTGTTCACATTGTTGACAAACTCGGGCGGCGAACTCAGCATCATACTCATGGCAGAATTATAGTCGTTGATCCGAAACATCATATAGACCACATGATACCGATATTCCGCATTGTTCGGATCGATTCCCAAGAGCCGCAAGTATGCCTGGTACGACTCGGGGAGATTCCCCATCTTGTACTCCAGCGGCGCGAGCATCGCCAGTGTGTTCTCATGATTCGGCGTATACTGCAACTTCTGTTTCCAGGCCGTCTCCGCTCCCCGGTAATCTCCAAGTTTGTATAGCAGCAAACCCCAGCTTACCAGCCGCTGCCCCTTGTCGTACTGCTCACTATAATGTGGGTCGGCCAACACCACCCGTTCGACGAATTCATTCTGTTGTTTGCTGTTGAACTCCAGCCAGGGCACGATGCGGACGACAATAAGGATCAGCAGAATAACAGCCGTCAGTCGATACCTCGGCACCTGAAGTGCCACCAGCGCCGCCAGCGGAACCGCAAACACTGACAGCAAATCCCAGTCGCGAAACGCTCCGATTTTGGGGTCAACCAATATCGTAAATGCCAACGCGCCCGCCAACGCGAGTAGCGTGAATATCAGCGTCCGGTTGCAGCGTGGCTTCCAGAATGTCAAAAAGAACGCCGGCGACACGAGTATCAAGAGCCGCACCAGGTCGACCAGATGCGCTCCCGACAGCAGCGAATAAGTCGAGAAATCATTCGCGCTCAGCGGCACCATGATCTGCCTGATGTTCACTGCTATTGCAGCTACGACGCCCGCTGCCACGATGGGCACGGCAATTACAAACAGCCATTTCTTGAATCTCGGCCAGTACAGATAGAACAGCGAAGGCAGCAGCACGATCGCCGACAAATGCGACACGAACGCCAGTACAAAGAACAAGAGCGGCGCCAGCGAGACGGACTCCCGCTTCATCTCCCGCCATGCGAAATACAGATAATAAAGAGCGAACAGGTTCAACAGCGTGTAGTGCTCGACGTATCCCAGATAGAATTGCACCGTCCCCAGGCAGATAAAAGCCAGCGCAATGATACTTCTCTCAAGGGTGGTCTCACCCAGCCGGCTGATTAGGTAGACTCCCAGCAAGTAGAACAACCCAGCCACAAACGCCACCGACCAATAACTGACTGTTGAACTTCCCAGCACCAGATACACGACGTGATGCAGGAAGACCTCCAGCGGTTCAGTGGCGGAAAACACACGCGCCGGGTTTGCCAGATGGGTCAGGCCGTCGCCCAGCAGATAGTTTTTCGCCGGCAAGAGCAGCATTCCCGCGACGAAAAGCGCGGCGCCAACCAACCAGAACAGTCGCGACTTGATGACCGCATCAAAATAGCGGGGCAGTACTCCAACGGCCAAAACCAGCCCTGCGGCCAGGTAAAACCAGACTGCAACCGGATAATTCCAAAACATCGTTACCCAATCCTCATTCTCTTACGACCATCGGGGGAACAATCTATCGTTTCCGCTACCTTTTGACAAAGGCAAATGCGAGGTCGGTAGCCGGCCTCTCAAATCGCGTTCTGCCCAATAAACACAAGGGTCGGATACGGGTCGGTAAACTCGTAAAGTCTACCCACCCTCTCGGTTTGACCGCCCGAACCGCTATTTAAGCGGTCTCCGGGGGGGTCTACCCCAAAAAAATTTGAAAAAACAGTCATGTTTCTTTGATTTTTATATTGCCAACCGTTTTAAAAGCAACGTATTAACTACGCGCAAGACATTGTAAATACAGGGTGAAATGAATGTTAGGCAGTTTTCGCCCTTGTAAAGACTGGCTAAACTTAAACCGTGGGAGGAAACCATGGCAAACAAGCCGCTGACCAAATCACAGCTTGTCACCGCGATGTCCGACAAGACCGGACTTGACCAAAGTCCAAGTCAACAAATTCTTCGACACTCTGCACATGACCGCCGTCACTGAAGCCAAGAAGGCCGGCGAGTTCACGCTGCCCGGTTTCGGCAAACTGGTGAAAGCCAACCGCAAGGCGCGCATGGGACGCAATCCGCAGACCGGCGAAGCGATCAAGATTCCGGCCAAGACCGTGGTGAAATTCCGTGTCGCCAAAGCCTGCAAGGACGCGATCATTCCGCCGAAGAAGTAATTCGGACATTTCTTGCATTGTCGTAATTTCGAGGTGTTCAGGTTGAGCTGAACACCTTTTTTATTGCTGGACAACTTCGGCGTCGCAGCGTCTATTATTGTCGGTATGTACATCCTCGGCATCTCCGCATTCTACCATGACTCCGCGGCGGCATTGTGTCGCGACGGCAAGATCATTGCCGCAGCGCAGGAGGAACGTTTCAGCCGCGTCAAACATGATGCCCGCTTTCCCGCAACATGCAATCAGGTTTTGTCTCGAGTTCGCCGGCATCACCGCCGATCAGATCGACATCGTCTGTTACTATGACAAACCGCTGCTGACCTTCGAACGCCTGCTCGACACCTACTTTGCCTTTGCGCCGCGCGGCATTCGCTCGTTCTCCAAAGCACTCTCGCTCTGGCTGAATTTCAAGCTGCATATTCCGCGTGAGATCAAACGCGGTCTTGGCGACGGCTTTGGCGGCGGGATTCTGTTCTCCCAGCATCATCTGTCGCATGCGGCTTCGTCATTCTATCCTTCGCCGTTTGAGCGGGCGGCGATTCGTGACTGCTCGACGGTGTCGGCGAATGGAGCACCACGACCATTGGCAGGGCAGAGGGCAGTGCGCATCGAAATTCTCAAAGAAATTCGTTTCCCCCATTCGCTCGGCCTGCTCTACTCGGCCTTCACCTACTATCTCGGATTCACCGTCAACTCCGGCGAATACAAACTGATGGGCCTGGCGCCCTATGGCGAACCGAAATACGTCGATCTGATCCTGAAAACCTCGTCGATGTCAAAGACGACGGCTCCCTCTGGATGGACATGCGCTACTTCGATTATTGCAGCGGCCTGCGCATGACCTCACGCAAATTTCACGATCTGTTCGGCCTGCCACCCAAAGCGCCTGACGAACCGTTCAACCAGAAGCAGCTTGATATCGCCGCCTCGATTCAGGAAGTCACCAATCAGATCATGCTCAAGCTCGCGCGTCATGCCAAAGAAATCACCGGCGAAAAGAATCTCTGCCTTGCCGGTGGCTGTGCGCTGAACTCCGTCGCCAACGGTGTGATTCGACGCGCCGGCATCTTCGACAAGATTTTCATCCAGCCCGCGGCCGGCGATGCCGGTGGCGCTATCGGCGCAGCGCTGGCGGCCTGGCATATCGCACTCGGTAATGATCGCACGCCCGTACCGGACGACAGCCAATCCGGCAGCTATCTCGGACCGTCCTACTCCGAGTCGGAAATCAAGACCTTCCTTGATTCCATCGGGGCCAAATATACGCGGCACGATCTCACGGATATTCCCGGCATCATTGCCGAGGCGATTGACGGACAAAAGGTCGTCGGCCTCGTGCAGGGAAGAATGGAATTCGGACCGCGCGCACTCGGTGCCCGCAGTATCCTCGCCGATGCCCGCTCGCCCGAGATGCAGTCGAAGCTCAATCTCAAAATCAAATTCCGCGAATCGTTCCGCCCCTTTGCGCCCGCTGTGTTGCGCGAGGATGTTGCCGACTACTTCGAACAGGATCGCGACAGCCCCTACATGCTGCTGGTCGAACCGATCAAATCATCTATTCGCCGTCAACCGAGCGCCTCAGAACTTGAGCTGACCGGCATCGACCGCCTCAAAACAATCCGGTCATCGATTCCCGCCGTGACTCATGTTGACTATTCCGGTCGCTTGCAGACCGTGACCAGTGAACGCAACGGCATCTTTTATGACATCATTCGCGCCTTCAAGGACAGCACCGGCTGCAGCGTGATCGTCAACACGAGTTTCAACATCCGTGGCGAACCGATTGTCAACACGCCGCAGGAGGCGTACCGCTGTTTCATGTTCACCGATATGGATATGTTGGTTCTGGAAAATTTCGTGCTACACAAGTCCGACCAACCGCCATATCCGGGCGCCGACGACTACCGCAAACAATTCGGAGTCGATTGATATGTTAGGCCGCATCAACTGGCATCCGACCCGCCGCGACCTGCGCTACTTTGCCGTCACCATGCTGATCGCTTTCACCCTGGCGTCATTGATCCTCTTACTCGGAAGCAAATATCGCCTTGCCGGCTGGTTCATCGGCAGCGGCCTGATCGCGAGTCTCTCTTGCTATTTCATCCCACCTATTGGCAAGACAATCTACCTGCTCTGGATGGCCCTGACCTACATCCTCGGCCGCATAGTCTCGCCGATTATCCTGGCGATAATCTTCTATCTGGTGGTCACACCGATCGGCCTGATTTCACGCGTTTTCGGCAAGGATCGCCTGCGCCTCAAGAAACCGCGCGATGCCAAGTCACACTTCGCTACATACTCGGAATCGCTCGACAAGGAATCGTTCCGTAGACAGTTCTAATGTAGTCTAGCCCCTGGTGGGCGTTTTTCAAGATGACATTTATTCAGCATCGCTGGGTGCCCCATCCGCTTGCGGTGGGTTTCATGCGGCACTTATACAACAAACGCCGCCGGGACTTGCATCCCGACGGCGTATTCTATTCACTGGGCCTTTTTACGTCATGCCCGGGACGCAGATTACGAACCGCCGCAACAATGTGCTACACGCGGAGTATTATAGCGTGTCATGATTTCTCTCCTTCTGGTTTACGTGTCTTCCTTTTGGTGCGAACGGCTGCCGGACGAGTCGCCCGCGATCTATCACTATGCTTCGAAGCTGTTTCCTCAGAATTCGTGAACGGCGAGCAGCAACAGGGAAAACACCCGACCAATTGCACGCAGAATTCCTTGATGGTCTCGGTATTCAGTCCGTAATACACCTTCTGCGCCTGCTTGTGACGCGTCACCAGCCCCGTCTTAAGTAATTGCTGCAAATGACGGGTTATCGTCGGCTGCGACAAATCGAAGAAATCCACGATCTCTCCGACCGTCCGCGGTTTCGATTCCAGCATCAGCAGAATCTTCAGCCGCGTCTTGTCCGCCAGCGCCTGCAGCGCCGGTGCCAGTTGCTTATCGTCATTGTCCTTCTTCATACTTCCAAATGTATATACGCCACGATGCATATAAGGTTTCAAGAAATCAAGTTGTTATTCGACTTTTTTTCGCTATGTTCAAACCATCATTGCATCGGGAGGTAGACCACTTCATGCGAATTCTTAGTAATCTCAAGAACGGCATTGGCTTTGCCTGCTTACTGGCGCTGCCGATTGGCGTCTATCAGGGCAACCCAGACTCAGCCAATGTCTCGGTTGGCGCCTACGGCGGCACCGGGCAGTATGCAGCGATCATTCGTAGCTGTGAAGGCGAGACCGCTAAATCGGAAAACAAATTCAAGGATGTCGCCGGTGCCGCCTATGTTCGCATTCCGGTAACCGGGACTTGGAGCGAATCACCGATTGTCCTCGGCCTGCGAGCCGGTACTTTCGGCTCTGATTTTAATCCGCCAACCTATTCCTGGAATGCCCCGGCCTATCCCAATGCCAACAATTCCTCAATTCACTTCACTTACAGCTATTTCAACCCCAACCTCAGCTTTGAATTTGAGGATCTCGGTTTCGGCATGGGTTACTTGTTCAAACCGGTGCCGGATAATTTCTCTGATGACGTACACTGGACCAAACATGCTACCGGCCATGTCCGCCTCGGCAAACCTCACAGATTCCATGTTTATGGCGACTATAACGAAAGTCTGCCGTTGGCTTCTGGGGGAGGCAACTTTACCGCCGGTATCGGCTTTCCGGTGGGTAGTATTTCCATGTTCCACGGAATATCCTGGGGCCACTATTATCAGCCCGGAGCGGTGCATCAATTGCGATTCCCGATAGACAGAAACGCGTCCATTGACGCATCCATCCGTTGGGGTAGCACTGAGCAGATTTTCGAAGGGGGAGTGGCTGTCGGTTTCGTCTACACTTTTGGCAAACCGTACTCCAAGCAGAATACTAAACCTGCGGACTGGTGATCCCTAACTGCTTCATTCGGTAGATTAGAATATGCCTCGGCACCTGCAGCAACTCTGCTGCCTTCGACTTGTTCCACGCGCACTTCTCCAGCGCCTCGACAATCACCCGCCGCTGAACTTCCATGAGTCCGACATTCGTTCGCGCGCCGTTCGCTGACGTATCGCTCGGAGGCGGAAGCATCTCCCCAAAGTCTTGCGGCAAATCCCCGACCGTGAGCACATCCGACTTGCGCAACACCACCATCCGTTCGATCAAATTCTCCAACTCGCGGATGTTCCCCGGCCAGTCGTAGCTCGACAGTCGATTCATCAGCTCCGGCTCAATTTGAACCCGCTCTCCGTCCAGCTTTCGTAGGAATTCTTTTGCCAATACCGGCACATCTTCCCGTCGCTGCCTCAGTGATGGCACATCAATCGGGATCACATTCAATCGATAGAACAAATCCTCGCGGAACTTGCCTTCCGACACCCGTTCCTTCAGCGACACGTTCGTCGCAGCGATTATCCTGACATCAACCTCGACCGGCGCCTCCGATCCGACCGGCTCCACCATCCGGGTTTGCAGTGCCCGCAATAACTTGGCCTGTAGCTCGATGCCGAGTTCACTCACTTCGTCCAGGAACAAACTGCCGCCGTCCGCCAACTGGAATTTCCCCTTCTTATCTTTGATCGCTCCCGTAAACGCACCCTTAACGTGACCAAACAATTCCGACTCGATAAGTTCTCTGGGAATAGCCGCACAATTCACCGGCACGAACGGCCCACCGGCGCGGGGGCTCTTAAGATGAATGGCGTGCGCCGTCAACTCCTTTCCCGATCCCGATTCGCCGGTGATCAAAATAGTCGCCTCGGTCGGCGCCACTTTGTCGATCAACGACATCATATCCTTGAACGCCCGCGATGCACCTACGAAGTGCTTCAGGTATTTGTCGCCAACCTGCTCGCGCAACGAGCGATTTTCTTCCTCCAGTCGCCGAAATCGCGCAGCTTTCTCCACCGCCACGAACAGTTGTTCATCCTCGAACGGCTTCGTCAGATAATCGAACGCCCCCAACTTGACCGCTTCGACCGCCTGCGAGATTGTTGCGAACGCGGTCATCATAATGACCTGTAAATCAGGCCATTCCTGCCGGGTCCGTTCCAGCAAATCCAGTCCGCTCATGTTCGGCATCTTCATATCGGTTATCAGCAGATCGAACTTGTTTCGCTTCAGCTCCGCCAAAGCCGTAATGCCGTCGCCTGCCGTTGCCACGCCGTAGCCGCGCTGCTTGAGCTTGACCTCCAGCACGCGACGCAGCGATGCATCGTCGTCGGCCAGCAGTATTCTTATGTTCATCGGTTCTTCCTTGTCAATGGCAGTGATATCCGAAAAACGGTTCCCTGATTGGGCGAACTCTCCACATTGATCGTACCGCCATGCTTGGCCACGATTGACTGCACAATCGCCAGCCCCAGACCCGATCCGGCGGCTTTGGTCGTGTAAAATGGCTCGAAGATCTTCTCCAATTCATTCTTCGCGATGCCGGAACCATGGTCGCGGATCGAAAGAATTGCCATGGAGTCGGAACCGCGTTCGAGCCGCACCTCAATAGTCGATTCCGGAGGGGAAACCTCGATCGCATTCAGCAGCAGATTCAACACCAGTTGATGGATGCTCTCGCTGTCGATCTCGGCCTGAATGTTATCCTCGATCACGCTGACCAGTTCCAGTTGCCGATCAGTCATTTGCCGTTCCATCTGCTTTGTCGCGGAAGCCACCACCGAGCTCATGTCCGCTCGATGCAGCACGATCTCGCGCGGCCTGCCGAAATCGAGAAACTCCCTGACCGTGCGGTCAATTCTCCCAACCTCGGACGCAATTATGCCTTGGAATTCGTGCTTTTCGTCAGACGACGTGGCCGGCGAATTGATGATTTCAACCGCGCCCTTAATGGATGCCAGTGGATTTTTAATCTCGTGTGCCACGCTGGCGGCCATCTGTCCCATCGTTGACAGACGCTCTGAGCGCTCTAACTGCAATGCGGTCTCTTCCTGGTGGGCACGAACACGTTTTTCGCGATCAACCAGGAGCCCGATCAATCCACCCATGGCGAAATAGAAAACTATTTCCACCCATTCGCTCGACGGATCCAAGTGCGGGTTGTCGGAGAGTAGGATGTAGGGTTGTATTGCGAGCGAAATAATCACCGCCGCGCCCAACCCACCTCGCAAACCGAACCACGCTGCTGCCATGACGATCGGGATATAGCAAAGCCGGCTGTGAATCGCATGCACCCAGTCGGAATGGCCAAAAATCTGCATCAGGATCCAACCGTAATGGATGGATACTGTCAGTATGATAAGTGCAGCCAGACTGGTGAGCTTCCACCAGTTATCTTTGCTCGCAAAAGTCAACTTCATAGCCGTTTACCGGTACCCTATATCCTTCATTAATAGTTATCGACTCAATAATATTGTCGACACCACTTATTCTTATAAACAATATTGTTCAACCAAAGTTTCGGGATTGTTTATCGGGGGAAGACGAACTGCGGATTGTGGATTATCAGTGCCTGACCGGCGAGGGACTGGTATCAAGGACTTCACGGACTTTGCCAAGAAGTTGGCCCGCTCGGAAGGGTTTGGCGAGGAATCCTTTGAGGCCTTGTTTCATCGCATCTTTTACGTCGAGGTCGCTATATCCCGACATGAAAACGCAACGCACCGCCGGATTGATCTTCTGCATCGCAGCGAAGACATCTTTGCCGTGCATCTTCGGCATCATCACGTCGAGCAGTACCAGGTCGAACTCGAATCCTTTTTCTTTGAACAGCGCCACAGCTTCCACCCCATCGACGCATGCCGTCACGCGATATCCCTCGCTGGTAAGTATGTTCTTGGCCAAACTCCTGACTACTTCCTCGTCTTCAACCAGCAACACATGTTCATTCCCGGCGAGATTACGTTCGGTAGAGTGTTCGGGCGATTGCTGTTTTTCGTCACCGGTAAGAGGGAAGTATAACCGGAAAGTTGAGCCCTCACGCACTTTGCTCTCGACCTCAACACACCCGTGGTGATTCCGCAAACACCCATACACGCCTGCCAGCCCAAGACCCGTGCCCTGGCCCTGCTCTTTAGTCGTGAAGAATGGATCAAAGATGTGAGCCAGAACCTCCTCGCCCATCCCGACGCCCGTATCTATCACTGATAACGCCAGATATTCTCCCGCGCCCAGGTCAAGAGAATGCAAGTCGCAGTATTCGTCATCCAGAGCTACATTCTCTGTCTTGAACGTTAGCTTGCCTCCATTCGGCATGGCGTCGCGCGCGTTGATGGCCAAATTCAAAATCGCACTCTGCAACTGCGAGGAATCTCCGCTTATCATCTTCCTGGCGGCGTGGAATTCCTGGCGTATCTCGATGCGGCGATCAATCGAATGTTTGAGTATGGCGACAACCTCGTCGAGGACCTCATGCATGTCGACTGGCAACGACAGGAACTTGCCCTTGCGCGCAAAGGCGAGAAGCTGGCCGGTCAAATCGGCGGCTCGTCCGGCGGCCTTCTGGATTTCCTCGGCGTAACTGGTGACTCTGGGTTCTAACGTCTCATCCAGCGTGAGCAACTCGGCAAACCCCTTGATTCCCGCCAACAGATTATTAAAATCGTGCGCGATACCGGCCGCCAGCAATCCGACCGCCTCCAGCTTCTGAGATTGCCGGAGCCGATTCTCAAGTTCGACTTCCTGAGTGACATCGCGCTTCACCGCCACGTAACTGATGATGTTATCGGCCTGGTCCCGAATCGGTGAAATACTGCACTCTTCCTCATAGATCGTTCCGTTCTTCCGGCGGTTCTTGAACCTGCCGGTCCATACTTGACCCTGGTGCAGTGTTTGCCAGAGTTCGCGATAGAACTCGGGGTCATGTTCGCCGCTCTTCAGAATTCGCGTATTCTTGCCGATCGCCTCTTCACGTGAATAGCCAGTGATCTTCTCGAACGCCGGGTTTACATACTCGATTTTGCCTTCCACGGACGTAATGATGATCGTTTCGGCGGCCTGTTCGATTGCGGTCGCCAGTCGTGCCAGTTCTTTCTCCACACGCTTGCGCTCTGTCTGATCGCGGAAACTCCAGACCCGCCCCACGATCTCGTCACCCAATCGTTGCGGTTGTGAGTAACGCTCGAAAATTCTGCCGTCCTTGAACTCGATCGTGTCATATGACTGCGATTCCGGCATGGCGTATAGCTGCTTGACGCGTTCCAGAAATCTCTCCGGTTCCTTGACTTGCTCTGCCACGTACTTCAACATCTTTTCGTCGTCGGCCAGCACCGTGAGAAATTCGGGAATGCGCCACAATTCCAGCCACTTCCGGTTGAAACTTGTCACCTTACCGACGCGATCAACCACCAAAATGCCGTCACCGGTTGATTCCAGAGTCGCCCGCAGGAGTGACAACGATTTTTCCAGTGCCTTCTCCGACTTCTTGCGGCCCGTGCAGTCTCGCACAATGGCCAGTATGAAATGCTCGCCGGTGATTTCTATGCAGTTGAGACTTACCTCGGCGTCGAAAGGTGTGCCGTCAAGGCGCGTGTGAGTCCATTCGAAAAATTGTGGCCTGCCGGACGCCGCCAGATTTATCTTTTCTTTGGCCTTTACCATCGAGTCGCGGCCATCGGGCTGCGTCGGAGGCGAGAATTTGTAAGGGGGTTGTCCCAGGATCTGGTCGCGGCTGCAGGCGAACATCTCACAAGTAGTGGTATTGCAGTCGACGAAGGTGTCTTCCTTCATTATGAAGATTGCGTCTTGTGCCGACTCAAACAGCGTTCGATACTTGGTCTCGCTCCGTACCAGTTCCTCCTCGGCATGTAACCGCTGCGTGATATCGCGAACGTACTCAATTACGGCCTTGCAATTGCCGTCGGCGTCCAGTAATGGGAAGGCATGTAACTCATACCAGCCATCCTGTCCGTGCGGCCCTACGCGCGGCACATGCTCCATCTGCGGAGTCTTGGTCTCCATTGCACGAATGGTCGGGCAGACGGAGCAGGGGGCATCGGCGCCCTGATAGACCGCGTAGCACTTGTTGCCGGCAACCGGAAGGGCGTGAGCATACATCTTCTCCATGGTCTTATTGACGCGTAGTATCGTTAGATCAGTGCCCAGAACGCTTATGCCGTCCTGGATGCCGTCAAACACGCCCTGCAGGAATTGCTCGCGTTCAATCAGCTTTTCACGCGCGCGCATACGCTCGGTTATGTCCTTCATCGTTCCCAGCATTCGGCTGGAGGTGCTATCCGAATCAGTGACGAAAACACCGTGATCTTCTACGCAAACGTATGAACCGTCACGGCGTCGCAGTCGATACTCCGCCAGGTATTGCTGCCTTGATTTCATGGCTGCAGTCAGCAGTTCAGAAGCTCGCGCGCGATCCTCGGGATGAATCATCTCCTCCCAAACTTCGATAGTCACTTTCTTGTATTCTTCGCTGCTGAATCCGGTAATCGACTCGATTGCTCCCGCCCAGAATATTTTGCTGCTCTTCATATCCCAGTCGTACACCATCTGTCCCGTCTGTTCGGTAACGACGCGGTAACGCCGTTCGCTCGTAAGCAGCGCATCCTCGGCTTCGCGCCGGCCGGTTATGTCACGCGCTACTGCGAACACCAACCCATCTTTCACCAGCGGCGACGCTTTCCATGATAACCACCGGTAGGAACCGTCCCGGCAGACATAACGATTCTCGAAATTGGTCAGCTCTTCACCGCGAACGAGACACTCCATCGCGCCCTCAGTATTCTTTCGGTCATCCGGGTGAACGAATTCCTGGAACGGCTTTGACAGCAATTCCTCCGGCGTCCAACCCATCGTTTTTTGCCAGGCGGGATTTACCTGTCTGAGAAAGCCCTTGAAATCAGCTATGCAGAGCATATCGGCCGACAGGTTGAAGAAGCGGTCACGTTCGTCTTCCGCGCGGACTCGCTCCGTGATATCTGCGATAAACCCTTCCAGGAATAATAGTCTGCCGTTCGGGGAGAAGACGCCTTGTCCGCGCTCCCAAACCCATTTCTCAGCGCCGTCTGCTTTCGCGATCGGATAGACAATCTCGAAAGCTTCCTGCTTCGCCACTGCAGTCTGAACGGCGTCCCAGAGTTTTTCGCGATAACTCTCTTCGACCAACTCCATATAGGATACCTTGGCGTTGTTTCGTAACTCGTCCGGATTGTAGCCGGTCAATTCTCGGCATCCCTCGCTGACGAAATCCATCGTCCAGTTTTCGTCGTTGCGGCAGCGATATGCCATGCCCGGTAAATTGGTCATCAAAGTCGAAAGCTGACGCTCGCTTTCACGTATCGCGCGCTCGGCTTCCTTGCGTTCGCTGATGTCGCGGAAAACAATCACCGCTCCTTGCAGAGCGCCGGTGCTATCGATGATCGGCGCCGCGCTGTCATCGACCGGAATCCGGTGGCCGTCACGAGATACCAGTATCGCATGATTTGTCATGGCCACCGTGACATGTTCGTGGATCGCGCTTCGGACCGGGTTGTCTATCACTGCATCCGACGTCTCGTCATGCAGACGCATGACAGCGTCAATGGATTGCCCGACCGCATCGATATTCTGCCAGCCGGTCAGGTCCTCGGCGACCCGGTTCACAAGGGTAACTCGTCCCCTGGTGTCGACCGCAATCACCGCGTCGCCGATACTGGCCAACGTGATTTCCAGCCATTCTCGTTGTCGTTGCAGATTCATTTCCGCCATTTTGCGTTCTGTAATGTCGCTCGCAAAATTGATCGAGGCAGGTTTGCCCTCCCAGTCGATCTTTACGCCGTCGATTTCTACCCACTTGATCTCGCCGGTCTTGGTCAGTACGCGGAAAGAATAGCCACTGGGAAGTTTCTCGCCTGCCAGTCGCATACGGTGTCGTGCGAGAATTCGTTCGCGGTCGTCAGGATGGGCAAGCTCGTCAAGGGCCGCCGCTAATACTTCTTCGATTGTGCGTCCGAGTATTTCCGCCGTCCGGCGATTGCAGTACTTAATCTTTCCTTCCTGGGCGACAAAGATGGCCTCGTAAGCATTCTCGACCAATAATCGGTACTTTTCTTCGGACGCCTTCAGTGCTTCTTCAGCCAGTTTGCTTGTGGTGATATCAAGGCCCGCACTCGTCACCCCGACTATCTCACCGTTCTTGTTGCGCAATGGCTCAACAGTCAGGTCATAGCATCTGGTCATGCCGTTCGCGGTCACCCATACGTCCTCTCGGGCAGTCTCGCCCGATTCCATCACATGTTGTTTGATCGCCATCGAACGTTCTGCCTGCTCCGGCAGGAAGATATCGTCGTCTCGCTTGCCGATAGTGTCCACAGAACTGAGGCCAAGGCGCGAATTCTCAAACCAGACATAGCATAAATCCCGATCTTGGCCGCTGACAACCAGGGGAGAGTTTTTCAGCGCCATACGCGCGAGCTCTTCGCTCTTGCGTAATTCGGCTTCCATTTTCCGGCGCTCCGTAATATCTGCGAAAAGGCAATGCGTCCGCTGGAACTTACCGCTGTCGTCGTATGCCACTTTGCCGTTGAAACTGGCAGTGACGATCGCTCCGTCTTTCCGCACCAAATCGAATTCGATGCCGCTTACCTGCCCGACTTCCTTAAAATGTGCGAAGCGGCTGCAGATGAGCTCCGCATACGGAGGCGTCAGGAATTCCGCAAAATTCCGGCCAATCACCTCGTCTCTTTTGTAGCCGAGAGTCTTAAGCCACGCGTCATTGACCGCCAGGAAACAGCCGTTTTCGTCCAGGGACTGATACGGTAGGGGGGACTCGGCAAGAATTCGAGTCGAGCGTCGGTGGCTTTCCGCTAAGGCGAGTCGCAGTTTCTCGCGCCGGCGAAGCAATGAAGCCAGCACGATGCCGAAGCCCGCGAATGCGGCTGCAACGATCAATCGCTCAGCCCATTCCTCCGTGACGACCTGCGAAAAGAAGCTCTGCCAGAAGGTGGATTGGTGAAGTATCAGCGTGTCAAAGCCGGCATCGAAAACCCACAGACCTACCGACGCGAACGCTGCCAGAATTACTATCTTGAACTGAGTCTTCACGTGCGGAATTAACCTCGTACTCTATCGGTATCGGTGTACGTCAGAGACAGATTTTCTCTGGACGCCGCCTTCACGGACACCTGCGCAGACCATCCCGAGCGACTCTGCCCCAGAACATCAGAGTCGAAACCTTGTAAATGGACGCCAATTAACACTGCGCGAGCGACGCCAGCGTCTTCCGCTTAGGCGGAGATCCAGGCGGCCCATCCATTCGTGTTCAAACTCCAATGGCCTGTTCAGATTATCGGCGACATTCGCCCAAAACTTTCCCGGTTCTCCTGCGGAAAAGGGGCAATAAAGAGGGAACTCGCAATCAGGGTGTATTAGTGATTTGGACTTTGGGGCAAATGTGCAGTAGAATTAGGAACGCGGGTCGCTGGCCTTTGCGAGCTGCCACTTTTGTTCCATTTGTTCGAGAGTCGCCTGTTTCAGAGTGAGACCTTCAGCTAGCAACGCTTTTTCCATTTTGTCGAAGCGCGACGTGAATTTCTCGATCGTGCCGTTCAGGCAGCCTTCCGGTTCCGACTGAATGTGTCGCGCCAAGTTGACCAGCGAGAATAACAGATCGCCCAATTCGTCGCGAATCGCCCTGGCATCGTGTGACGCCAGCGCTTCTCGAAATTCAGCCAACTCTTCGTCAATCTTGTCGAACACGTCCTCCGGCTTCTCCCAATCGAACCCGAACTGCGCCGCTTTCTCCTGAACCCGGTAGGCCTTCAGCAGCGCCGGCATCGTCTTGGGCACGCCCGACAGTACCGTCTTGCCGTTCTTTTCCGGCTCGCGCTTTTGCATCTTCACGTTTTCCCAGTTCTGGCGCACCTGTTCCGGGGTCAGGTCTTTGCGCTCACCAAAGACGTGGGGATGCCGATCGATCATTTTCTGTGTCAGCTCCGTGATCACGTCCTGCATGTTGAACAGTCCCTTTTCCTCCGCGATTTCCGCCTGGAAAATGATATGCAGCAGGATATCCCCCAACTCCTCTTTCAGTTTCGAGAAGTCCTCCTTTTCGGCGGCTTCCACCGCCTCGTAGGTTTCTTCGATAAGGTAGGGGAGCAGCGACATCGAGGTCTGCGCCCGGTCCCAGTTGCAGCCACCCGGCGCCCGCAGCTCTTTCAGAATGTCGACTAATTTATTGAAGGACTTGTCGTTATCGCTCACTGAAATCTTGTCCATATCTGCCGATCACTAATAGCGTTCTAATATAGACGCCGCCCGCAGGCGCTCCAAGCCATATTAATATCGGCTTGACAGTCCAAAGGGCCAAATACTATACTCTGTAGCTCATTTGTGAAGAAGGAAAAGATGAACGCCGACAACATTGCCAAACAATATAACCCTACCGGTATTGAAGATCGAATCTACAAAGACTGGCTTGCCAAAGGGTATTTTCACGCTGACGTAACCTCTCCCAAGCCGACTTACTCGATAGTCATACCGCCGCCTAACGCCACCGACATCCTGCACCTAGGCCACGCGCTCAATAATACGCTGCAGGACATCATGATCCGCTGGCAGAAAATGTGCGGCTACGAAACCTGCTGGCTACCCGGAACCGACCATGCCGGCATTGCCACTCAGGTCGTCGTCGAGAAGCTACTGGTTAAAGAAGGCACTTCGCGCCGCGAAGTCGGCCGCGAGGAATTCGTCAAACGCGTCTGGGATTATGTCAATGGCAAGAAAGACCGAATCCTGTCACAGCTTCAGAAGATCGGCTGCGCCTGCGACTGGCAGCGTGCACGCTTTACTCTTGATGAGCAACTATCCGAAGCCGTCAAAGAAGTGTTCATCCATCTCTATGAAAAGAAGCTGATCTACAAAGGCAAGTACATCGTCAACTGGTGTCCGCGCTGCCAGACATCGTTGTCCGATGACGAGGTCGAATACAAGTCCTCCAAGTCGAAGCTGTGGTACATCAAGATACAAGCTCAAAGGTCAGGATCATCTATCTGACCTGCGCCACTACGCGTCCCGAAACCATGCTCGGCGACACGGCTCTGGCGGTCAACCCCAAGGACGAACGCTACCAGAAATATATTGGCAAGACGGCCATCCTGCCGATTCTGGATCGCGAATTGGTCATCGTCGCCGACGACTACGTTGATCCCGAGTTCGGCACCGGCGTCGTCAAAATCACTCCTGCGCATGATCCGAATGACTTCGATCTGAGCCAAAGGCACGATCTGGAAAAGATCAACATCCTGAATCCTGACGGCACGCTCAACGAAAACGCCGGCAAGTTCAAGGGTCTGGATCGATTATGCCGCGACGCAAAGCGGTACTGGAAGAACTCGAAAAGAAGAATCTGCTGGAAAAGATCGAGGACTACGATCTCGTTGCCGGCACCTGTTATCGCTGCAACACCGTCGTCGAACCGTATCTCTCAGAGCAATGGTTTGTCCGCATGAAACCGCTGGCCAAGCCGGCGATCGAGGCGGTCAAAAGCGGCAAGCTGAGCTTCCATCCCGAGCACTGGTCCAAGACCTATCTCTATTGGATGGAAAACATCCGCGACTGGTGTATCTCCCGCCAGCTCTGGTGGGGACATCGTATTCCGGTCTACTATTGCCAGGAATGCAACCACGAGATGGTCGCCAAAGATGCGCCCAAGGTTTGCACCAAATGTGGCGCCACCGAGATCCGTCAGGAAGAAGACGTTCTCGATACCTGGTTTTCGTCGTGGCTCTGGCCCTTCTCAACTTTCGGCTGGCCGCAGCAAACTGACGACCTCAAGCGCTTCTATCCGACGCGTTCGCTTTTCACCGCCAGCGAAATCATCTTCCTCTGGGTCGCGCGCATGGTCATGGCCGGCTACGAATTCACTGGCAAACTGGTTTTCGATGATGTCTACATTCACGGCACCGTCCGTGATTCGCAGGGACGCAAAATGTCCAAGTCGCTCGGCAACGGCATCGATCCGCTGGAAGTCATCGGCAAACACGGCGCCGATTCAGCTGCGCCTGTCGCTGATTCTGTCAACCCCCGAAGGACAGGACCCCAACATCGCGATGAACACCTTCGAGCTCGGGCGCAATTTCTGCAACAAACTCTGGAATGCGTCGCGCTTCATCCTGATGAACCTCGGCGATGACATCAGCGAGCAAAACCTGGCCGTCGATCGACTACAAGGGCGAATTGCCGCTGATGGATCGCTGGATTCTGTCGCGTCTTGAACGAAACTATCAAGAAATACAGCGAGCAGCTTCACGGCTTCCGGTTCACCACGGCCGCCAAGACTGCTTTATGATTTCACCTGGCACGACTACTGCGACTGGTACATCGAGCTGGTCAAAACGCGCCTCTACAACGAGGGCGACCCGGCCGACAAGACGCTCGCCAAGAACGTCACCGGATATGTTCTGAATAACATCCTGTTACTGCTCCATCCCTTCGCGCCGTTTATCACCGAGGAAATCTGGCATCTGCTGCATCATCTGGAGCCGGGCGATCGCACGATCATGCACGAGAAATTCCCGGACTACAATGACAAGCTGATTGATATCGAACTCGAAGAGATGATGGACAAGTTGCAGCGTGTCGTCTACGCCATCCGCAATATCCGCCATGAAATGAATGTGCCGCCGGGCAAACGCGCCGAGGTGCATCTCAAGATCAGCGACGCCAAATTGCTCGAAACGCTGCAGAACAATCAGGGCTATCTGATCAATCTCGGCAAGATCGAGAAACTTGTCCCTCGGTGAAGACCTCCAAAAGCCGCCGCTGTCGGCATCGGGCGTTATCCCCTGAGTCGAAATCTACATTCCGCTCGCCGGCCTGATTGACGTCGATCTCGAGCGCCAGCGTCTCAACAAGGAACTGGAAAACATCACCGGACTGCTTGGAGAAGACGCGCAAGAAACTCGCCAATCACGAGTTCATCAATAATGCTCCCGCGCGAAGTCGTCGATCAACAGGAAGCCAAAAAGCACGAATACGAGGAAATGGTCGAGAAGATCAACACCAACCTCGAACAACTCATGGGATGGTAACCGGTCCCTCACCCTCAAGGGTGGGTTCGCCACACAAGCCATCAATCCAACGTAGCGACGCACGGCAGTGCGCCTCACGCGCGAAAAATGAAGCGGATTTGACTTGCATGGCTAAGAAACAAAAAACGGCGTGAGAGCAAATTGGCTGCGAGGTCAATCACATGTGACAAACCCGACCTTTTTCGTTCCGTCAGGTCCTGCGCCGCGCCGTTTCCAGTTTCCTCTGCCAGCGCGTGTTTTCGCGGCGTGTGACCTGACGGCCTGACTTACTTCACTCGTGTCAGGTCACACGCCCGACTTCGTCGTGCGCAGGACCTGACACAACAACACAAAGTCAAGACCGAAGCGGTTGTGACCGACGGAACCCCACCTACACGACTACTCCATCCGCTCAATGAAATTCAGGATATAGTCCGAGACTCGGGCGATCCTCAGTCATTTGTCCCACGTACTTGAGTTGCAGTACACCATTCTTGTCAATGACCAAAACCGTTGCACGATTCTGCTCGGAAGAGGCGCCGTCCCAGAAACTCGTGAAGATCTTGATCTGGCGCGACAACGTTCGGTCCTGATCCGTGAGAACCGGGATCGTCGTATGTGGATCATCCTTTTTGACATCAAACTTGATCGGACACGTCTTGCGCGCCCAGGCGGCATACTCGGCCTGCACTGATCCGGCAGGTGGTTGCGGCTGCGGATTCTTGATTGTCTCGACCTGGTTCATCGCCTGCGGCATGGTTTCCAGCCAGTTCTTCACTCTGTCATCGCCATAGGGCATAACAAACGCGACCTCGAGATTGTATTTGGACTTCAGGTCAGATTCCTTGATCCGTCGTTCCAGCTCCAGATACTGGTAGGGACAGTACGAACACCAGGCAGTACCTACCCAGCCACGCGGAAACATGAGCAGGACATTTTTGCCGAGATACTTCGACAGCGTAAACTCTCCGCCGCCATAGATCGGCAGCGTAAAATCAGGCATCGGATCACCGGCGGTCACCGTCATCGCCCCGGCAAGGGTCAGATCAGTTCTGGGCTTGACGATGCTGTTGAGAATTCGCCACTGGCCGCCGGCCTGGTACAGTTGCAGGTAGTCGATGCTGGTCAGGGCATCCGCCCGGACGACAGCGAGGCCATCGCCGATGTCCAGGATGCGCGCCGCTGAACTTGCGGTATTCCTCGTCCTGCTTACCCACGTGAGCCAGCGCATTTTCGATCATCGTCTCGGAGCGTTGCCGTCTGATGCCCGTTTTGCCGGTCTGTGGCAGCGTTGCCAAAGCGATCCTGCTGAATTCGGGATCGATGGTCAGGTCGAGGCGCATGGCGTCGGTCGCGTAGAGGCCGTTGAGATAGTCCAGTGCCGTGCGCTCAATCGCCGCGCGTTCATCCTCCGGTTTGAAGTCTTTCATGCGGGGCGGCTGGCTGGTCCCGGGAGCCGAGAGGCCGTTGATGATTTTCCACTGACCGTCCAGTTTGACCAGTTGCAGGTAGTCCGCGAAGGCTGCCGACAGCAATTTCGCATTCGCGACGTTGCTGTCGATGTCCAGTATCTGCACCTGGATATGTCTGGCGGTGTCATCCAGGGCGGCGGCTTTGGCGCGCGTATTCTCGATCAGTGCCGAGTAGGTGCTGTAATTCGTGGCGGTACGTCCGGTCTGCGGCAGATCGCGCGGTGTGCAACGGTTGATATCCTGATGAATTGCCCGCTCCACGCGCGCGACATCCCCCGAAAAATAGCCCTCCGCGAAATCGAGCAGCGCTTGTCGGATAGCCACCGAATCGGCAGCGCGGGTGTTTTCCGCCTGCGACACCGCCGAAACCGACAACAGTGCCAGCATCACAAAAAGTCCAATAGCTCTTTTCATGCGGGATCCTCCTTTAACGATCGTGAATTGACGCAGCCGGATGGCGCGCGATCAGATGTTTATATATGAGGACGTTCTCAAAACGTTTTTGTTTCATTCAACGTTCGAGCGGATGGCTGCGATGGACGCGGACTACCACGCACATACTTCGCGATGATTTGAGCGAGCCTTTTCAATATTTCCTTTCGAGGGAATAACGACGTCGCAGACGCGGCAGCGAGGAAGAGTGACGGGCAGGCGACGACGTCGGGTAAGTGGTTGGGGGAGAGGAAAGATGGAATTACAGAACGACGCAGAAGGTGGAAAATAGCAGTCGTTTGTTGTGGAAATTAAAGTGAAAATATTTTTCAGAAATCATTCGGTGTAGTTACAGCCGATGATGGTGTGGGTGATAGTTACAGGAGGATCGGTTCAAAGAAAAACCCACCCGACGCAAAGCTTTGGGTGGGGTACAAAGTGACTTGTCGTACTAGGGAATGTCAGTTGCCGCCGGTCACTACCGTCGGGCCGCATGAGCCAAAGCCAGCCATCCCCTTCGGCCGTATTCGAATAGACGATCCACTGGCCATCCGGCGAGAAATCGGGATATTCACCTCCTTTCGTGGTCAGGCGAGTGAGTCCGCTTCCGTCTGGATTGATTATCCAAAGGTTCGACGGTTCGTCACCGCATTGCTGAACGATTACTATCTTGTCACCAGCAGGAGACATCGTTACGCTTCGCTTGAAGCAAGTGTTGCTAGTAATCTGTAATTCCTCGGGAAACAGAACTATCGGGTGAGCCGACTGTATCGTTATGGCGACTTGTCCGCCTCCGCCGGACGGGAACTTATGACTCACAAAGCACAACGAGTCACATCTTGAGTTCCAACTGCCAGTCCGTCCCCAAACAGACTGATAAGTTTACGCCTGCCAGTGGCAAAATCGACCAGCCATAGGCCCCGATCAACCCCTCCCGACTGGCTGTAAGCGATCAGTGATCCGCAAGGCGACCAACTGGCGAAGAAATTGCCATTCTCGTTGAATGTCAGTTGCCTGAGACTATCTCCGTTCAACTTCATGGCAAAGATTTGCCGGTTCCACCCGAAGGCGAGCCACCGACCGTCGGGCGACCAACTTGGCTCCCTGATCAGCATGGGATAGTCGAGCATTTCACTCTTGCCAGTGGCCACGTCGTACAAACACCAAGCGGCAACTTGGGAATCCGGGTCATCGTGATAGTACAGTATCTTGGATCCGTCAGGTGACCAGACGGGTAGGATGTCACGGTAGGTAACGCGCCAATTGGGTTCCGGGTTGATGACACGCTTGGAGTCTTGGCAGGACGCCGTTTGTAAACAGCAGAGAAGCACTGTTACGGTCAAACACAATCTTCGAAGACCAATACGTGAACTAATCTTGCCCACCGAAAATATCTCCTGTGACATGCTACTGATCTTGAACACTAATAGAAACGTTGGAAGCGCCAAAATGTCAAATGAAAAATGTGGTTTTGCTTCTTTTTTCTTTCCGAAACGCACAATACAGGAGGGTGCCACTGTCAGAATCTGTCAGTTCCGTAGGTCGGGTTCCGAGCCGTTCACTATCATGGCAATTCCCATTGCTGATGAATGACGTCAGTCCTTTCAGTACCATTAATCACATCCACACGGCGAGAAACCCGACATTTATAAGTCAGCTAGATAGAAACTCTTTTGCCACAACGCTTGACTCGCCGACTAGCCCTGTAGTCTAGCCCATTGTGGGCGTCTGCGGCGCACGAGGACGTACGCCGCTCACAGGTCAGGCCTGGATTCCCGCCTGCGCGGGAATGACACGCCGCGCGGAAGGACACGCCAAAAACCAGTTGCTCCCCCGCCAATAATCCATTACATGATCCAATGCTACAAACCCGCCGCGTCGGTTTCCGTGGCATTGTCGCCATCGACTTCCTGACATTTTTCGCGTTCGCCATCTGGCAGGTGCTCTTCAATAATTTCAGCCGCGAGACTTTCGGCGCCACGGCGTCCCAAATCGGCATTATTCAGGCGGTGAGGGAAGTCCCCGGCCTGCTCGGCTTCGGCGTCGGACTGCTGGCGCTGTTTGCCTCCGAAGTGCGCATCTCCACGATCTGCATTGCCATCAACGGACTCGGACTGATCATCGCCGGCACCGCCACCAACATCTGGATGCTCGGCGTTGGCACCTTCATCATGTCCACCGGCTTTCACTATTTCGTCAGCGCCAACCAGTCGCTCTTGTTGAACTACATTCGCGGCCACGAATCGGGACGCCTGCAGGGAGTCATGGCCAGTTGGGAGGCCGTCGCCGGTGTTGCCGGAACGATGATTGTCTTTCTGTTCAGCTTCGTGCTCGGCTATCGCCTGATTCTCGTGTCCGCCGGCGTTGGCTTTGTCGTGGCGGGAATCGCGCTGTCATTCGTGTTCAAGGACAACCGCAAGATTACCGACACCGGCAGCTTTACGATGAAGAAAGAATACTGGCTGTACTACGTGATTTCCTTCCTGCGCGGCTGCCGCCGTCACATGTTCTCGACGTTTGCGATTTTCCTGTTGGTAGCCAACTACAAACTCAAGATCGAATACACCGCTCTGCTGTTCCTGGCAACCTCCGCCATCACGATCTGGACGAACAAGAAACTCGGCAACCTGACCGAACAGCTCGGCGAACGCTTCATGCTGGCCTTCACCTCATTCGTTCTGATCTTCATCTTCGCCGGATACGCCTACGTCGTCTCATTATATGTGCTGCTCGGCTTCTTCATTCTCGACAGCGTCCTGTTCGGTTCCTCCGTCGCGCTCAACTCGTTCATCCGTAAGATCGCGCCCAAACAGGACCTGACCAGCGCGCTTTCCATCGGCCTGACCATGAACCATATCGCGGCCGTCGTCATTCCCATCGCCGGTGGCGTCATGTGGGACACATTGGGATTCCGCAACACCTTCCTGATGGGCGCGGTGATCGTCCTGGCCGACGCCATCTTCTCGTTGTTCGTCAAACCGCCCAAATCCCGGCGCAAACACGTCCCCGAAGTCGCCGGCGCCGAGAAGCTTTAGGCCTCTTTCGCCACCCGTTTTCCCCTCTGGAATACCTTGCCCTCTCCATTTGTATTCCTTATAGATTACTCGGCATACACGCATGCCGCGCAGGGGTGTGGTCTCCACGCCCGTCACGAAGGAGGAACAAGATGAAAACCCCGATCATTACCGCTTTACTCATCGCCGGTCTGGCCGGTACCGCTCTGGCCGACGATGTGGCTATCACCGTCTACAACCAGAACCTCGCGCTGGTCAAGGAAGGCCGAACGCTCGATTTCCAGAAGGGCGTCAACAGTCTCAGTCTGACCGATGTCGCGGCATACATCGACCCCACATCAGTGCATTTCAAACTGCGCAACAGCGGCGACAAGATTCAGCTTCTGGAGCAGAATTATCAGTACGATCTGGTCTCATCCGACAAAGTTCTGCAAAAATATCTCGGCAACGATATCGACATCATCATGAAGAACGGCGACGTCCTGAAAGGGAAGTATCTCTCATCGTCGGGCGACTACATCGTTCTCCAACTTCCGGATGGCGCGGTCCGCCTGATCAATGACAAAGAACTTCTGTCGGTCACGGCGCCAAAACTCCCGGAAGGGCTGATTGTTGTCCCGACGCTTCAATGGCTGATTTCCAGCGATGTCGCCGGCAAGCGCGACGCCGAAATCAGCTACCTGACCAGCAACATCAACTGGCATGCTGAATACATCGCGCTGCTCGATGCCAACGACACCAAACTGCAACTTTCGGGCTGGGTCTCGCTGGACAACAAGTCGGGCAAAACTTACCGCGACGCCAAACTCAAACTGGTCGCCGGCGACATAAACCGCGTCCAACCGCAGCCGCCGGTTATGTACGCCAAAGGCGCGCAAATGGATATGGCAACGGCAGCACGCGGCTTTGAAGAGAAAACCTTTTTCGAATATCACATGTACACGCTCGGTCGTCCGACCACTATCGCCGACAACGAAACCAAACAGGTCAGCTTGTTCGAACCGGCTACGACCCCGATCAAAAAACTCTACCGCTATACCATTGCCGACGGCAACAAGGACGTCAACGTTGCCGTCAGCTTCAAGAACTCGGAGGCCAACGATCTCGGCATGCCTCTGCCTGCCGGCAAGATTCGGCTGACCAAGGCGGACACTGATGGCTCAGAGGAATTCCTCGGCGAGGACCAAATCGATCACACGCCGAAAGATGAAGAAGTCGAGATCAAAGTTGGCAACGCTTTCGATGTCGTCGGCGAAACCACGACTCTCGACACCAAGCGCATCTCCGACCGCGTCCAGGAACTGACCATGCAGGTCAAGCTCCGCAACCACAAAAAAGAGGACGTCACGGTCAGTGCTTTGTATAATCTGTGGGGCGACTGGGATGTGTTGGAAAGCAATTTCAATTGGGTAAAGAAGAGCGCCCGGCAAATGGAGTTCACTGTGCCGGTTGCCAAAGATGGCGAAGCGGTGTTGAAGTTTCGGGTGCGGATAACCATGTGACATTTTCTTTGACTTGGAATTGGCAGTTTATTAGTTTAGGCGCTGAATTTGTGAATGCGTTCACTTAAGAGGAAGGTTTTCCGATGAAAAAAATAGCAATCATCCTGTTCGTAATCTCTTTCGCGGCTGTGGCTTACGCCCAGCAGAAGTCGGCGCCTTACGACGTTCTGATCCGGTCTGCCAAAATCTATATGGGCACTAAGGACTCGGAGCGAGCCAAGCAGTTTCTCGATTCGGCGGTCAACAACTACCCCGATCAGCCCGAGGCCCAATCGCTCATCAGCACCATCTATTTCGACAAGGCGCAGTACAAGGAAATGATGGTTCACATCAAGAAGTATGAGGAAATCTACGCCAAGGCCAAGGCATCCGGCGACAAGAAGCTGATCAAGGCCTGCGAGGCCAACAAAATGCCCGAGCAGGTCAATAATCTGCGTTTGTCGGCGCTGAAGAAAAGTTTCGATGAGGGGGTCGCGCAACTGAAGATAGCAGACTCCTTGTCCAATGAAGCCTCGTCCATGCCTGACGATAGCGCCAAAGCGCTTAAGCAAAAGAATGCACAAGCGTTATTTGACAAGGCAGAGAGCTTGTTTAGCGATTGCCTGCAGATCGATGACACGGTGGCGTTTGTCTACACCAATTTGGGGCTGGTGGAAACCAAGAAGGGCAACACCCAGAAAGCGCTGGAAATGTATGCCAAATCTCACCAGCTAAACCCCAAGGATCAGCAAATACTCTTTACGCTGGGTACCACCTACTTTTCGCTGCAGCAGTACGATTCTGCGGCCGTGTATTATGATGCCTTCGCGGTGGCGGACACCCTGAATCGTGAGGCGGCGCTGATTAACGAGGCCATGTGCTATCAGGCACTCAAGGAAGAGGACAAACTCGAGAAGGTACTGGACCGAATTCTCGAAGCCAATCCACAGAACGCCGAGATTCACTATCAGCGCGGCGTTCTCATAGTGCGCAAAGCCGCCGGGAAATCCATTGCCGATTCAGCGAGGACACTCGATAGTCTCATTAACCTGCGCCCGAACGATAAGGCGCTTGAACAAGCTCGTGCCAACCTGGTGGCGTACCGGCTCGGGTTCTATCAGCGAGCGCTGCCCGATTTCAAGTTCGCTGCCGAGGCCATTAAGACAGAGCCCGAGTATTGGAACTGGTATGGTTACGCCGCACTGCTGACCGATAAACTGGGTGAAGCCAAGGAGGCCTACACAAAGTGCGTCGAAGAAAAGCCCGACAACAAGGATTGTTGGTGCCAGCTGGCGCTGGTGTATGCCAAGTTGAAAGATACCAAGGCCTACGAAGAGGCCAACGCCAAGTGCGAAAAGAAATAGGATCTGATGAAATTCGGAGACAAAGGAGCGTTCGTACGCTCCTTTTTTTTGCGTAATCACTCCCCACAGGCGTTAGTATAGGCGGTGACAAATTCTGCTGACATCCGCCTGGTGGAGGTTTGCCTGTTTGCCTCGCTAAAGAAGCCGCTGACTTATAGCGTCTCACGTGACCTCGGCGACGCTGAACTCGTCGGTCGCCGAGTCGTCGTGCCCGTCGGACGGCGCAAACAGCTTGGAATCATTACCGCGCTGGATGTCTCCTTCGCGGGCGAAACGAAGTCAATCGATTCCTTTCCCGATCTCCAGCCGGTTATGACCGAAGCGGAACTGCAACTTTGCCGTTTTGTCGCCGAATATTACTTCGCCTCGCTGAATGAAACCATCAAGGCGTACCTGCCCCAGGCACTGACCGCGCGCCTGAATCAGTCGCTAGAACTGCTCTCGCGGGAGCTTCTGCAACAACTCGCCGAATCCGGCGACAGAGCAGCGGTCAAGCTGCTCGCCCTTCTGGGAAAACGCACTTCGATATCTTCGCAACGAGCGGCCGGTATTTCCGCAGAGAAGCTGAAGACATATCGCGATCAAGGCGTCATCAGTTTCCATTGGCAGCTCAAAGAGGAGCGGAGCGCTGATCAGGAATACGAAGTTCGACTGATCGCAGGCGCTCCCGAACCGAAACGTCTTGGCGTTCGCGAGAAATCCCTGCTCACCTATCTTGCCGATAGGGGAGGCGCTGATTTCGAATTACTTCGCCGCGAGATGAAGGTTTCCCGTGCTCTCGTCACCAAGTTGACGAAAGCCGGACTCGTCGAGCTGGTCGAAAAACCTCCGTTTGTCGACGAGCCGCGAAAGATTGTTCCGCAAAGCATTGCCCTGAACGAACCTCAGCAAATCGCCGTCCAATCGCTGATCGATTCGATCACCGCTGCGACCTACACGCCGTTCCTGCTCCATGGTGTTACCGGCTCCGGCAAGACCGAAGTTTACATCCGAGCTATTCAACACGCCGTCAGCCACAACAAATCGGCTATCGTGATGGTGCCCGAAATCGGCCTGTCGCAGGCCATTTATTATCGGCTCGAATCCGTTTTCGGCAACCAACTCGCGCTGATTCATTCCCGCCTGACCGGCAAGGCACGCTTCGATATCTGGCAGAAAGCGAAATCGGGCGAAATCAAGATCATCCTCGGACCCCGCTCCGCTATTTTCTCGCCGCTCCAAAACCTTGGACTGATTGTCGTGGATGAAGAACATGATCAGTCGCTTAAACAATCCTCGCCGGCGCCTCGTTACCACGGCCGCGACTTAGCCGTCTTCCGCGCCCAGCAGGAAGACTGCACCGTCGTGCTCGGCTCAGCCACACCTTCAATTGAAAGCTATTACAACGCCGCCACCGGCAAGTACCGTCTTCTGGAATTGCCCTATCGCATCGATCAACGGCTCATGCCGCAGGTCACCACGGTCGATCTGCGCGAGCAGTTTAAGAAGCGCGGTTTTGCGTATCTTTCCGATCCGCTGGTCAAGCGAATGCAATTCACGCTCGCGGCGAGTGGGCAGGTCATGCTCCTGCTGAACCGTCGCGGTTTCGCTCCGTCCGTTCACTGCTTTGATTGTGGCGCCAAAATAACCTGCCAGAACTGCGCTGTAGCGCTGGTCTACCACAAGGGCAAGCACCGCCTGATCTGCCATCTGTGCGGCTATGACGAACCCTATCCCGAGAAATGTCCCACTTGTGGCAGCAACCTGTTTCTCTACAAAGGCGTTGGCACTGAAAAGCTCGAGGAGGAAGTTCGCCGCCGTTTTCCTGACTCAGCCGCAATTCGCATGGATCTGGATTCGACACGCACCAAGGGTAGCTTTGCCGATCTTTACCATCGTTTCAAGTCGGGCACCGCGCAGATTCTAATCGGCACCCAGATGATCTCCAAGGGCTTTGATTTCCCCGATGTTGCCCTGGTCGGTGTGATCTCCGCCGATACTGCCCTCGAGTTTCCCGACTTTCGCGTGCGCGAACGTGCCTTCCAACTTCTCACGCAGGTTTCCGGCAGGGCCGGGCGCCTCAATTTCGCCGGCGAAGTGCTCCTCCAGACCCTGCATCCCGAGGACACAATCATTTCACTGGCTACCGAGCACAACTATCTTGGTTTCTACAACCGCGAGATCGCCGAACGGCGCGACCTCCATTTCCCGCCGTTTGCCCATCTGATATTAATCGAGGTCCAGTCTCCCGACGCTTCGCTCGCCGAAACCACCTCCAAAAACCTCCGTCAGCAACTGGCAAAGTTCGACCGGCGCTTGTACCACCTCAAAGGCCCGATCGCGGCGCCGATGTTCAAACGCCGGAATCTGTTCCGTTTTCACCTGCTGCTCAAGACCACGCGCGTCAAGATGACCCTGTCGTTTATGCACGAAGTGCTTTCCACAAAGGAATTCCAACGATCTGCGAAACTCAACGTAATAGTCGATGTCGACGCGGTCGATATGATGTAAGGAGATTCTGCCTTGACAACATCAGGGTTATCGTTAACTTCCACATCCTGTCAGTGAGGACATCGAGCATGGAGAAGACAATAACGCGTCCGAAATCAGTTACCATAGATCAGGTGATGCACACTGAAGAAATCAACGCCTGGATCGCCAAGGCCGATTTCTATCTCGGCCAGGTGGGCTATACCGAACACGGGCAGCGCCACTGCCGCCTGACTTCCAAGATCGCCTTCAACATTCTCGAACGCACCGGACGCAGCGAACGGCTGTGCGAACTGGCAGCTATCGCGGCCTATATGCATGACATTGGCAATGCTATCAATCGCAGATTTCACGCTCAAACCGGCGCGTTATTGGCGTACAACCTGCTCAGCCAAATCGGTATGCCGTCGACGAGGCGATTGACGTCGCCGCCGCCATCGGCAATCATGACGATATGGACACTCAGCCCGTATCCGATATTGCCGCCGCCGTTATCCTTGCCGACAAATCAGACGTGCATTCCTCGCGCGTGCGTACCTTGCAGCAATTGACTTCCGATATTCATGACCGCGTCAACTACGCCGCCAAATCCTCGTTCTCTGCGCGTCGATCCGGAGAAACAAACCATCGCCCTGGAAATCAAAATTGATGATTCCATCGCGTCCGTGATGGAGTACTTCGAAATATTCCTTTCGCGTATGTCGCTTTGCCGCGCCGCAGCGGTTTACCTGAAAATGAGATTCGAACTTGATATAAACGGATATAAACTTCTGTGAGTTCAAAATCACTAACCTACAAAGACGCGGGGGTGGATATTGCCAAAGGTGATGAAGCTGCCTCCCGTATCAAGAAGCTCGTAAAGCAAACCTACAACAAGAATGTCCTCAACGAAGTCGGCCTGTTTGGCGGCTTCTATTCCGGCAAATTTCCCGGTATGCGTCAGCCGGTGTTGATTTCTTCAACTGACTCGGTTGGCACCAAGGTCAAGCTTGCATTTATGACCGGCATTCATACGACCGTCGGACAGGACATCGTCAATCACTGCGTCGATGACATTCTCGTTCACGGCGCACGCCCGCTGTTCTTCCTCGACTACTATGCCACCGGCAAGCTTGAACCTGACGTGGTTGCCGACGTCGTTTCCGGCATGGTCAAGGCCTGCAAGGAAAACGGTTGTGCGTTGATCGGTGGCGAGACTGCCGAAATGCCGGCGCTGTATCAGCCCGGCGAATATGACCTCGCGGGATTTATCGTCGGCGTGGTCGATCAGAAACAGATCATCGACGGCAAGAAGATCAAACTTGGCGACGTCGTGATCGGCATGGCTTCAACCGGCTTGCACACGAACGGCTTCTCGCTGGCGCGCAAATTATTTTTTGACGAACTGCAACTTCAGCCCGACCAACGCATCGACGACCTTGGCTGCACAGTTGCCGAAGCATTGATGGCGGTCCACCGTAGCTATCTCAAACCGATCATGAAGTTGAGAGAATCCGTGGCCATTCACGGCCTCGCTCATATCACCGGTGGCGGTATTCCGGGCAACCTGGTGCGAATTCTGCCCAAAGGTTGCCGCGCCGTAATTGAAAAATCGGGCTGGCCGATTCCGGCTCTCTATCACTTCATCCAGAAGAACGGCAGTGTCGCCGATGGCGTCATGTATCAAACCTTCAACATGGGCATCGGCATGACGGCAGTCGTCGACCCAAAACAGGCCGACAAAGCCATGGCGCTGCTCAAGAGAATGCACCTCAACGCGTATATAATAGGCGAAGTCGTCAAGGGCGAACGCAAAGTCGATTTACAATAGGGACCCAATGCTGCTGCTGATGATCTTGGATGGCTACGGAATTGATGCCCCCGGTCCGGGTAACGCCATCTCACTTGCAAGAAAGCCAAACCTCGACAAACTCTTTGCTTCCTATCCGCACACGCAAATCGGCGCCTCCGGTTTATCAGTTGGACTTCCCGTTGGTCAAATGGGCAACTCCGAGGTCGGCCACCTCAACATCGGCGCCGGGCGCGTAATCTATCAGGAAATAACCCGTATCGACAAAGCTATCGACGACGGCGACTTCTTCACCAACACCGTGCTCAAAACCGCTTTCGACAACGCCTCCAAATCAGGCAATGCCGTGCATCTGTTCGGCCTGGTCTCCGACGGCGGTGTCCATTCATCGCTCAAGCATCTCGATGCGCTTGATCGATATGGCGAAGAAGGAGAAAGTGCAGAAGCTGTTTCCTGCATGCCTTCATGGATGGCCGCGACACTTCACCAACCTCCGGTGCTGGCTTCATGAAACAGCGCGTTACCAAATTTGCGTCAGCCGGCCTCGGCGAAGTCGCGACGGTGATGGGACGATACTGGGGCATGGATCGTGACAAACGCTGGGATCGCGTCGAAAAGGCCTACAACGCCATCGTCAAACGCATTGGCGTTCACGCAAGCGACCCCGTTAAGGCCGTAGAAGACTCTTACGCCAAAGGCGTCACCGACGAATTCATCGAGCCGGTTGTCATCGACACGGTTCATCCCTTCAGCATCACGAGCGGCGATCTCTGCCTGTTCTTCAATTTCCGCGCCGATCGCGTTCGCCAGCTTTCGTCGATCCTGTATAAACATACTGAGTCGGCCTTCCCACATCCCGAAGGTCCCGACGTCAATCTTGTCTCGTTGACTCTGTATGACGAGAAGTTCGATTTTCCCGTCGCTTTCCCATATCACAAACCGAGTCGAATTCTGGTCGAGCTTCTCTCTGAAGCAGGGAAGAAGTACTTGAAAATCGCCGAGACGGAGAAATATCCTCACGTGACCTACTTCTTCAACGGCGGCGAGGAAATCCCATTCCCCGGCGAATCTCGTGAGATGATTCATTCTCCCAAGGTTGCCACCTACGACCTGCAGCCCGAAATGTCCGAGCCCGAAGTTGCCGCCAAGTGCGCGCAGCATATTCGCTCACGGAAATTTGATGTTGTCGTATTGAACTTTGCCAATCCCGACATGGTCGGCCACACCGGCATAATTCCGGCCGCAGTCAGAGCCATCGAAGCTGTCGATTCCGGAGTCGGCCAGGTGCTGGCAGCAGTCGAGGAACTCGGCGGCAGCGCCATTATCACCGCAGACCATGGCAACGCCGAAACCATGATCGACAAGCAGACCGGCAAACCGTTCACGGCACATACGACCAATCCGGTGCCGCTGCTTTTTTATGACCAGTCCGTTAAACCTCGCTTGCGTTCCGGTGGAATATTAGCCGATATTGCCCCCACGATGTTACAGTTACTCAAAATGAACGTGCCACCCGAAATGACCGGCAGGTCGCTGTTCCTGTAACGGAACCGCGAACGTCCTCAATGCGATTCAAGCTTCCGCAGCGCTGGTTCGCTCTTCTGGTTGCCGCCATCTTTTTCAGTCTATCATTCGAGCCGCTGCCGTTCTGGTTTCTGGCCTACTTCTTTGTTCCGATCTTCATCGCCGCCACGCGCGGGCTCACTTTCAAGGAAGGCCTTCGCAGCGGCTACATGTTCGGAATGGTGATCTCATTTCTGACCCTCTACTGGGTCGTCTATGTCACCATCACCGGCGTGATCCTGCTGATTGTCGTGCACGCGATTTACTACGCCGTCATCGCCGGACTCCTGGCCGCGTCAACACGCCGCTACGGTACCCGCGGCCTGATTCTGCTGCCGTTCGTCTGGGTCGCCGTCGAATATCTTCGCTCGCTGACCGAGGTCTCTTTTCCGTGGCTTAACCTGTCGTACACCCAGGCAGCTAATCTGCCGATTGTCCAGCTTTCCGAACTTAGTGGCGACGCCGTTGTCAGCTTCTTCGTCGTTGTCATTGGCATCCTGCTCTATCTCGGCTATCGCAATGTTCATCATCCACTCCGCTCCTCGATAGTCTTTGCGATAGCACTGGTGGTTTATGCTGGAGCGTATCTCTGGGGCGCGACGCGCGTCGAGCCGGTCACCGGCGATTTCAAAGTTGCCGCCTTGCAGGGCAATGTTCCGATCAGCCAGAAGTGGCAGCCAGGTGGGCTTGACCGCAGCTTTATGGATTATCAACGTCTCGCGGCTGCTGCTGCTGCCGATTCCGCCAAGCTGTTCATCTGGCCGGAATCAGCGGTTCCGGCATATTTGTACTACGAGGACAATTATATCACCTGGCTGGAGGAAATTGCCAAACGCGACAGCGTCGATATGCTCGTCGGCGCTTTGCATCTGGTCCGCACCGAGGATTTCAAGAAACACTTCTACAACTCTGCCTTCATGTTCACTCCGCAAGGCATGAACAAGGTGCCTTACAACAAGCACATCCTCGTGCCATTCGGCGAACTCATGCCATACGCCGACAAAATTGGCTTCCTGGCGTCGTTCCGCGAATTCGTCAAGAACAAACTCAACCTCGATATCTCCGACTTTGAGCCGGGCGATTCGCTGGTCACGTTTACCTCCCACGGTCACCGTTTCGGTGTGCTGATCTGCTTTGAGACTGTATATCCCGAGTATGTCCGCGAAATGGTCAACTCCGGTGCGAATTTCCTGACCTCCATCACCAATGATGACTGGTTCGGGCCTACCGCCGGTCCTTATCAGCACGCCGCCATTCCGATCTTCCGCGCCGTCGAAAATCGTGTCTGGATCGTGCGTTCCGCCAACACCGGCGTCAGTGAAATTATCGATCCCAACGGCAGAATCGTGGCGAAAACCAAATTGCGGGAGACGACTATACTCTCAGGCATGATCGGCGACAAAACGCGCACCACGTTGTTCGACACCTACGGCCTGCTCCTCTCGAAGATTTGTCTTGCCGTTACCGCGCTAGCTGCGTTTATTCTGATGCTCACGAAAGGGCATCATGATTAACCGCGCGCTACTCATCATCACCGTCATACTCACAGTCAGCAACGTCTCCCGGGCGCAACTGTACAGTTGGCAAACCTACACCAACAAGGACGCCATCACTTCTCTAAACTACTTCGGTGGTTTTGTCTGGGCGACCACGACCGGCGGGTTGGTGAAGTTTACTCAATCGCTTGATACGATCGTGACTTATGTCAAGAACGACGGTCTCGGCAGTATCGATCTGAATTTCTCGTGCTACGCCGGCGACTCAATTGCCTACTTCGGCTCCGCCGACGGCGTGCTCAACCGGCTCGACTTGCGCGATATCAGCTTCACCACCTACACCTTCACCGGCCGCGACGGCGCCAATGTCGAATTATTCCATGCTGACACTTCCGCCGGCTATCTCTGGATTGCGTCGAGTATTGGCGTCATCAAGTTCGACCGCTTCCGCAACGGCGGTGAGGTAAAAGAAATCTACCGCACCCTCGGCAACTTCGGCACCGAAATACCGGTGAACGACGTGGCGATCTTCAACGGCAAAATCTACGCCGCCACCGGCGAGGGTCTCGCCTATGCCGACGACACTAATCTATTCCTGCTTGATCCCAACGAGTGGAAGAACATCCCTACTGATCAGAACTCACTTACGAATCTCTGCATCATAGTCGATCGCTTGTGGATTGGGGGAACGAACGGGTTCTCGTATCTGATGGACGGCGACACGGCTCTAACCGTTAGAGATACCGGTGTTCGAGTGAGAAGCTTGTCTCCTTCCGGGAGTCAACTGCTTGTCATCTCCGATAGTAACATGACCTATCTTGTGTATGACGACCGCATCGGAGTCGAGCAACTGAATGTATTCCCTCCGGACCAATTGAACTTCCTGCAGTATTCATTTGCCGGGACGACTCAAAGCGGCATCTACCATTACAGCCAGTTTACTTACATCCGCGTTCCCGTCCCCGGCCCCACCAGCAACGACCTCATCGGCGGCGGCATTACGCCCGACGGGTACCTCTACGCTGTCAGTCGACAGGGAAATCCCGCGCGCATGAAGAACAATGTCTGGGACACGCTCACCGCTCCCGACGCCGAAAAGATTTCGTCCACCATCGGCGACGACGGTTCCTTCTGGGTCGGCACCTTTGCCCGGGGAGCGATGCAGTATCTCCCCGTTGGCACCCGCCGCAACTTCCACGGTGGAAATTCCCAACTAAAAGGTCCGAATCTGTATCCGGACAGCGTCGGTGTCATCAACGGTATGTACACCGACCCAGCCGGTCGCATCTGGTTTTCGTCATATCAGGCGTCTCCTATGCGCCCGCTCGTCATGTTCGATCCGCACGATTCGCTCTGGACCTGGTTCGATGCCTCCGACGGCGTCGTCGACTCCAACTGCACTTGCGTAGCTGCCGGAATCGGCATGGCTGCCCTCGGCACCCAAAGCCAGGGTGTCATGCTTGTCCGTTACGGCGCCGATCCGTTTAATCACTCCGGCGACACACTCAAATACTATAGCCGCTCCGTATTGCTTCCGTCTGCTACGGTCAACACCATGATTTTCGACCGCGACAACCGCCTCTGGGTCGGCACACCTCTCGGGCTTGCCTATTTTGACGCCGACATCGATTTCTTCCACATCGTGGCATTGCCGGATGGCGTCAGCTCTGATGTGCGCGCTTTGGCATCCGATAGCAGAAACAATCTTTGGGTCGGCACCACCGACGGACTGGCCTTCATCTCGTATGGTCAGTCGCAGAAGATTGCTTTCAATACCGACAACTCCGAGCTGGTCGCCAATGAAATTCAGGGTCTTTCATTCGATCACGAATCCGGCAAGCTCCTGATCTTCACGCGCGGCGGCCTGTCGATTCTCGATTATTCGTTAAGCCCCGTCGATTCCGCCGCACAAAACTATGCTTACCCCAATCCTTTCGTAATTCAACTCGGTGGAAATGCCACACTGCAATTCAAGATCAATCAGCGCGCCGAGGTGCGAATCTACAACGTGGCCGGCGAACTGATACGGATTACGGATGTCGACCGGGGGTGGGATGGCCGCAATGATGCGGGTGCTCTCGTGGCTTCCGGAGTTTATATTTATCACATCATCGCCGAAGATAAGAGCCGTCATACCGGAAAGTTATTTGTCGTGCGCAAGTGATGTGTGCCGATGTCATTCGATATAATTCCTGTCTCACAAATTCCTGATTCCGTTCTTCAACCAGCGCAGGGCTATGGACTCCCCGGGATGTTTTACACCCGCGATTTGCTGGCAATCTGGGAGCAAGTGTACGGTTGGGACGGAGTCGCTTTATCCGACGGGCAGGAATTGTTTGTCGGCTTCCGCAAGAAGATGGCACTTGGCACCACGTTCTACTCGTTGCCATTCGGATGGTATGGCGGTTTTCTCGGTGGCTCTTCTGACCCCGCATTCAAGGAACAGGTATTCGCCTGGCTGCAAGACCAGCGTTTTATCGACGAACGCATCGTCCAAATGTCGCCGTCCTTCGATTTGAAATACCCCGATCAATATCAGAGGCATGAATTGACGACGCATGTTCTCGATCTCTCGATACCCTCCTCATACTCCGAGAACACTCTCCGCAACGTCAGGAAATCCCAACAACAGGGATTGGTCAGCCGTCGCCTTGGCATCGCCGATATCGTCGCCATCGATCAACTTCGTCGCGACCATATTGACCGAACCGGAGAAGAGCGCCGTCTCTCGGAAACCTTTTATGCCGCCCTCTACATACTAAGTCAATCCGATGACAGCGGCGTCACCATGGTCGGCGCTTTTCGTGACGACAGTCTCCTTGCCCTGCACTTTTACTTCGTCAGCCCGTCCGATGTTTTCTACTTCGATGGCTATGCCAGTGCCGTCGGACTTGAGCTCGCCGCGAATTTCTTCCTCTTTGACCTTATGATTTCCCGCAGCCGCGACTTCGGACGGCAACGCTTCAACTTCGGCGCTTCTCCTGAAACCGACGAGGGACTCAAGCGATTCAAGGCCGGCTGGGGCGCACAACCCGTCACTTACCACGAGTACCACCGGCGTTCCTTTGCCAAACGTATCGCCGACATGGTGAGGGGAAGGCCGTGAGAATCCTCTTTCTCGCCGAAGCTATCTCGCCCCACATCGCTCGTTGGCAAAAGGAATTCAACGAACTTGGCTGGGAGACTTTGGTTGCCTCATGCGATTTTATCGAGGGCTTCAGCGGCCACCGGCTCGTTACCAAATCCGCCGCCGGCCCGCTGCGCTATATTTCCATAATTGACCAGGTGCAAAATCTAGTCGCCGAATTCCAGCCGCATCTGATCAACGCCCACTTTCTCCCGACGTACGGCCTGACCGCCGCCATGGTCAATGTTCATCCTATGGCGCTCACGCTCTGGGGCTCGGATATCCTGCTTTCCGCCGATCATGGCGCGTTACGTCGCTGGCGCAGTCGCTTTGTGTTGCGTCGCGCCGATCTCGTGGTTGCCGATGCGCAATGTGCCATCGACGCCGCTTCAAAGTTTGCTCCTCTCAAAAGGCAGTTGATCGTCAGCTTCGGCGTAAGCCGCGCCTGGTACGAAAGTGGCCGGGTGCGTCCCCTTACGGACACTGACGTTCTGCAGATCTTTGGCTGCCGCCAATTGGAGCCACTCTACGACCTGCAAACTCTCATTCGCGCTGCCAAAATACTCGCGGAGGACGGTTTCGGTTTCCATCTCACTCTGGCCGGTTCCGGATCGCTTGACGGCGACCTTCGCAAACTTGTTGCTACTTTGGGAATCAAAGATCGCGTGACCTTTGTAGGAGCGCTCGGCGCCGAACAGCTCTTCAATGCCTATCGCCGCTCCGACATTTACGTTTCGACCGCGCTGTCGGACACGACTTCGGTGTCGTTGTTAGAAGCCATGTCGCAGAAAATCTATCCGGTCGTCACTGATATTCCCGGCAATCGCGAGTGGCTGACGGATGACCGACACTTCTTTCAGCCCTCTAATGCAGCCGACCTTGCGGCAAAAATCAGACTTGGTGCATTACGTCAGTCGCGCGAACAGGCATACGCCGGGTACGAACCTCTGCTCGCCCAAAAGGGCATCCGCGAGGACCAAATGCGAATTGCCGATCTCGCCTTTCGAAAGTTGATCGATGAATACCCACGCCGATAGACATTTCATCATCGCGAGTTACTACTTCCCGCCACTCGGGCTGGCAGGAACCGCGCGGCCTTTGGCGCTGGCGAACTTCTTCGCCGGGCTGGGATACCCCGTGTCTGTGCTGACTGTTAAACCGATCTCATATCCCGTATATGACCGCACGCAACTAGACCAACTCAGCTCCGCTGTCAAAGTTTACCGTGCCGGCTCAACTGATCCAGCGCGATTAGCGAGAAGAGTTCCTTTCCTGAAACCATTGCTGAAGCTGGGCAGAAAATTCAAATCGACTGCGAGTGACGCACTTTTTCCTGATTCCAAAGTTGGCTTCGTCCGTCCGGCGTCAGTTGAGTTATCAAAGATATTGCGGCCTGACGTACGAAACATCTTGATAACCACGTCTCCGCCCGTGTCTCTTCATCAACTCGGACTCAATTTCGGCGGGCACAAGAACCCGGCCTGGATCGCCGACTTCCGCGATATTTGGGGATCGCTTCCGCTGGCCGAGCAATCCGACTCATATAGATCCAAGGCAGCGTCATATCTGAAAGATATTACCGATGTCGCTGATCTGATCACCGCCACGTCGCCGCTGACGATTGAGTATCTTCGCACCGAAATCAATGCTGCCGTCGATTATCATTTCCTCCCTAACGGCTATGACGAATCAGACTTTGCCGACCGCGTCGTCGAGCGCAACTCCAGCTTCGGCATCTACGGCACTCTGAATGAGCTCGTAGGCATCGAGAAGCTTTTTGACTGGATCGGTCAGGCACGAAGCGCTTCCGGCACGCCGATTTCTTTGCGGCACATCGGTTACCTGGACTTTCCGAACTTCGACGCCCTGTTGGCGCGCTATCAACTAGCAGAGAGATTCCAATGTTTGGGCTACCTTCCACATCGTCAAAGTATTCAGGCCGTTCGCAGCCACGCCGCCAACATCATCATGCTCTCGGATTCGCTCGACACATCCTATATTATTCCTTCCAAGCTGTTCGAATTACTGCGCGCGGAACCGCCCCTGATCGCGATTCTCCCGCCCAGAAATGCCGCACGCCTGTTATTGGAGGAATACAATTTCCCCGGCGTTCTTATTGTCGATACCGCCGCGCAATTCGTTGACGCGATGAAGCAAGTCGCGACCAGAGAAAGTACTTCCTCTAGGTACATCCGCACCGGAGTCGATCACTTCGAACGACAGAGCGAGCTCGCGGGCCTGTTGGCGAAGATTGAGGAGTTATTCTGATGGCGTTGGTTTCGTACCTGCTGGTGGCCTATAAGTCAAATGACACCATTGCCGCTGGCATCACGTCGATCCAGCAGCAATCCGGCAACTTCGAGCGCGAGATTATTCTGGTCGACAACTACTCCGCCGACAACTGCTGCCGCATCGTGACGTCGCTGTCGCCGCAAGCCAAAATCATCGTCAATTCTGAAAATAAGGGGTATACACAAGCCGTGAATCAGGCGATCGCAGCCGCGACCGGCGACTACCTCTTCTTTCTCAATCCCGATGTCGAACTTACGCCCGATTGCACTCGACTTCTCATTTCCGATCTCGAATCCGACCCGCCGGTAAGTGCTGTCGCGCCGCAGTTGTTGCACCGCGATGGTTCTATTCAGTTCAGCGTTCGCAACTTCCCGGCCTTCTCAACTCTGATCTACGAGCATTGCGGACTGTCGCGCCTGTTTCGACGCAATCCTCGCTTTGGTAGGTGGAAGAATCTTTACTTCGATCACCAGACCCGCGCTTACGTTGAACAACCCATGTCGTCGGCGCTCTTGATGCGACGCTCAACTCAGCAAGAGTTGGGCGCGTGGGACGAACTTTTCTTCATCTTCTTCTCCGACGTCGACATCTGCAAACGCCTGATCGATTCCGGTCATCGCATTCTCTTCGATCCCGACGCCAGGGCCTACCATGCCGTCGCCGGATCGACCCGCAAGGAACGCGGCTGGATCGTCTTCAGCTCGCATCGCAGCTTCTACCGTTATCTTTCCAAACACGAGTTGCGCGGCTCCAAAGCAGCGCTGCGTCCCGTTGCCGCCGCCATTCTCTCCCTCAGCGCCATCCTTCGCGCAATCTACCGCGAGGCCATCTCCATCACCGCCTCCTAAGACTGAGCCCATCTTCGTGAGGTGCGCATTCTTCCCTCTCCCTTTGGGAGAGGGACCGAGGGTGAGGGCGTTGATTCTTTGGAATACGAACCGAGGGTGAGGGCGTTTATTCTTTGGAATACGAACCGAGGGTGAGGGCGTTTATTTTCTGGTAGAACTACGCCCTGTCATTGCGAGGAGCGGGGCGACGAAGCAATCCGCCTACTTCATCAAACACATCTTAACTATCGCGCTCTGATCTTCTGTCCGGATTCTCGCGAAGTAGACGCCCGAACTCACCGGCACACCGGAATCATCCGAACCGTCCCACGAGACTTCATGGCGACCCGCCGCCAGCGGTTCTGCCATCGCCGTCTTAACCTTCTCGCCGAGAATATTGAAGATCTCCAGCGTTACATCACCCGTACGATCGGTCTGGAACGCAATCGTTGTCGCCGGATTAAACGGATTGGGATAATTCTGAAAGACCTCGAACGCCTTCGGCAATTGCACGTCGTCATCCGTTCCAAGCACTAACTGGGGATTGAGCCGTTGCGTCGCCGTGGCATAGCCGGCTTTGAAAGCATATACTTTGAATGTATCCGACACGCTGTATTCAATCGGCATCGTGACTTTGCCGCTCGCATCCGTCAGCAATTGTGTCGCAATCGAATCATTCTTGACCACTGACACCAGCGCGCCAGCAACCGGCGTCGATCCCGACCTCACCGTCACTTCGAACTCACCCGCACCGGCCGGTAAACTCTGCGGAACCGACAGCGTCATCGTCTGTGGCAAAGTTGTCCAGATCTTCATCTCCGGATCGCCGTCAAGATTCAGGCCATAGCACTCGTCGCGATAATACGAATACTGCAACTTGACATACCTTAACGCTTCCGCCGGATTGGCGTTCGTGTTGTACAGATAGTCGAGAAACGCCTGTTCAATTTGCCACGAGGTCGTTACCCAGCCCCAGCGTGAATATCCCACAAACACCACCGCGCCACCATCCGGCTTGGTCAGAAACGCCGTCGCCACCGTAGGATTGGCCGAGGGAAACGGCGGCAAATCCAGATCAAACGCCCCGTTGTTGCAGCCCACCGAATAAACCAGCCCCGGCATGCCGTTCGACCGGATATTTGACATATACCCGTGTCCATCATCCGTGCCGGTCGCGGTGAGAATAAATGACTTCGGCCACTGATTGTATTGATTCGAACGAATGATCCAGCCGTCGCCCCTTCCGTGTATTAAGAGCGAGATTATGCCCCAGCCGTCTCCCAACTTCGCCGTCGAATTCGCCGCCAGGGGATAGGAGGGATTGTCCGCAAAACCAGTTGGCGCTTCAATCAAGTCGGTCGTGTCGGAAATCACCTGTGCCGGCATCGACTGCGCCAACAACGTATGTTGTCCCACGCCGCCACCGTAATCGCGCATCTGGTCTGCTGCCACGAACAGCGACTTGTTCAAATACGCATAGTCTCCGTTGTGCGGATTCTGCTCGTACGTGATCAGCTTGCTGACATAGTCTGTAACCTGCGCGGGTGTGCAGACAGGCAATCGTCCCACCAGCAACTCGGCGTTGAGATCTGGGCTGTCCTGCGTCGGCTCGCCGTAAACTCCGTCGCCATCAACATCCCAGTTGCCGTTTACGTCGCCATAGTAAAGATCGCACAATTGCAGTATGTCCAGTGTCGGCATGGATGTCGTATTCGAGGGAAATGCGTAGCGCACCGGCACCACTGTTTCGTCACCACCCAACAGCACATAGCGCGTGCCGTTGTTGTACATCTCAATCAGGAAATTGCGCAGCTTCTCGGCATCGTCCACGCCGTACGAAATCGCTAACACTTGATTCATTCTTATTATTCCGGACGCCAGGCCCTTGATTGACTTCCACCGCAGCAGCGGCTGGAACGCGGGTGCCAAATCATCATTGGTTATGATCAAATATTCCGGATACGAATCACCCGTCACTTTCGCCGCCGATCCGCTGAGAACGCAGTCACGCGATTCCTCCGCCGCAAGTTGCATCAACTCGCGCGCATCAGTAATCTGCTCAACCTGCAGATCATCGCTGCCATAAAATACTAGAGCGATCTTCCCAAACCCGGTCGCCGACAGCTGCGGCTGACATTGATCAATCGTCTTGACTCCGACAGTCAGCAGTTCCTTGCCGCCCACGTTCGTCTTGCTTTCGATTATCTGAGCGGGATTTATCTCACGGTCACGCATCGAATAAGTATCAATCGCCTGTCGATAATAGTCCTCGCCGCGAATATCGTCCCCCGAGAAAGTCGTCACCGCATGTTCCGATTCTATCTTCGCGCTCTCCACCGAAAACGGTTCCGATCTGTTTACCATCACCGAATCCACCTGCCCGCTAAGGACGAGAAACTGCAGGTGGCTGATTTCGCGTAGCCCACGACTGGAGAGGGACGATAGGGAAGTCCCGCTTACGAACCTTTTGCTGTTGCTCGGAATACCCGCACTTTGGAGAGATTGCCAATCGTACTCAAACGATAACCGGCTTTCGGCCAATGCGTTTGAACCCGTAACCACAATCGCCAGCACCGCCACCCAGAACAGACTTCTTCTCATGTTTTATGCGCTCACTTTCTACAGCACATCTATTCGCAAAGCCCGTGCCGCAGTCAGGGAACTGAAGAATCGGTCTGTAATCCTTTGTCCGGTATCTCACTAGCCCTATCCCAGATTGAAACATCCAGTTTAGGCATCCTCAGAGGTCGAAAATGGTATCGGCTAATTCCCATACCTGTGGGGAGTTGGGAAAACCGTAAGATTTTTACGTTTTTTGCTTGACAGATTGGGATTTTAACCCAATATTTGGGCATTCGTGGGGAAACAGGGGGAATCGTGGTGAGTAAGAGGTTCTCGTGGCATCGTATTTCGGTCGTTACATAGTTGCTGTGGATGGAAAGGGCAGAATTGCCGTTCCCAAGAGATTGCGGGACACTGCTGTGATCCGCGGCTCTTCCAACTTCATGTTGAACAATGGGACGGAAAGATGTCTCGAACTTTACTGCCAGACGGATTGGGATGCCATCGTTGACAAGCTGGGACCCCAAAACGCGCTGGAGGGTGAGGACGAGAATCATTTCAACCGCCTCTTCTACTCCAACGCAGTACCTGCTCCCACAGATCCCCAGGGGAGGATCATAATTCCGCCCTTCCTAATGGAGGAGGCCGGAATCGACAAGGAAGTGCTCATTCTCGGCGCCGGCAGAAAGATTGAGATTTGGACTGAGGCCAACTTCAAGGAATATCTGGCCAAGAAGAACCAACCTCGATCGAAAGTGCAGGAGAAACTGTACGGCAAAGGTGAACAACCGGCTTCATAAACCGGTGCTGCTAACAGAAGTTTTGGCAATCGTACCCGACTCGGCGAAGATCGTGGTCGATTGTACCGTCGGTGGTGGTGGTCATGCGGAGGCAATTCTTAGTCAGTTGGGGAGAGAGGCAGAATTGGTCGGCTTTGACAGGGATGTCGATGCGCTGGAAATCGCAGGGAAGCGGTTGGCGCATTTTCCGAATCAGATAACTTTCGTTCATAGCTCATACGCCGATATCGACCGCCATCTGGCGGCCGACAAATTCGGCGCGGTCGATTTCGCACTGCTGGATCTGGGGCTGTCCTCACTCCAACTCGAGGCCTCCGGGCGCGGGTTCGCTTTCCAGCAGGCAACGGATACACTCGATTTGCGCTTTGACCGGACCTCAGGTGAACCGCTGAGTGTAAAACTGGCAACAGTCTCGGCTGAAGAGCTGAAAACGATACTTCGGAACTACGGCGAAGTCGACAATGCGGGGCGAATTGCGAGAAGCATCACTGATGCTGCCAACGAAGGGCGGCTGCATACAGTGGCAGATTTGAGAGATGTGGTGTCCAAACACTTTCGTGGCGGTAAACGCAATCAGTATCTCGCCAAGATCTGGCAAGCGCTGAGAATCTGGGTCAATGACGAACTCGGCCAACTGGAAACCGGATTGGGTAGAGTGCAAGCGAGCTTGCGGCCCGGCGGCGTGATGGCGGTTATCAGTTTCCATTCGCTTGAGGACAGAATGGTGAAGGAATTCTTTAACACTCAGGAGAATCCCTGCACTTGTCCGCGCGACCTGCCGCAATGCGTGTGTGGTCGCAAGCCCATGTTGGAAAAAATTACCCGCAAGGCGATTAAAGCGTCTGCGGATGAGATTGAGGCAAATCCGCGGGCTCGCAGCGCACGGCTGCGCGCGGCTCGCAAATTGGCAGTTTGATAAGGGCGTAATCAGTCTCGGCACCGAGACGAATGCAAGGAAGCGATCGTGACAGGGAAAAAGAGGACTAAGTACGAGGACGGCGTTGTGCGCCGTCGCAAACGGACGTTTCTGCTCTCAGCCGGATTGCTGGTGCTGTTCGTTGGCCTGTGCTATCTGTTTGTCTGGGAGCGTGTTTATACATTGCGGCTGGCGGCGGAAAATGCCCAGACGCGTCAGCGGGTGCACGACCTTAAGGATCGCCTGCAGTCGCTCGAGTTCGACATCAATCAACTCGCCTCATTTAAGCGCATCGAAGACATTGCCCGCCGCGACCTGGCGTTGTTGCCGCCACAGGAACTGCTCCTGGCCAGCTTCACCACCACCAAGCCGAACGTCACACCGGCCAACGCCGAATCCGTGACGACTCCGGTTGCGGCCAAAACGCCCGTACTTGCCAAAGCCACACCGACTGCCAAGAAATCCGCGACCGTGAAGGCGAAATCTGCTTCGCCGCATAAGAAATCCGCCAAGACGCAACAGCTCGATAGTAAACGGAAAGACGATAAGCAGCAACTCGCTGCCAAACCGACGGCAAAATCAATAGCGCCCGCGGCGCGCAAGAAAGCTATCAAGTAGAAAATGACATCGGGGTTCTTCATTTCTCGTGGCAGAGTATATCTCCTGATCGGTTTGCTCTGCGCGGTCTGGTGTACCCTCGTCGCACGTCTGGTCAGCATCCAGCTCGTGCACGGCGACGATTATTACCGCATCGCCAGCCATCAAACCAACGGTGAGATCATCGTTCCCGCCGAGCGCGGTGGTATCTATGACGCCAAAGGACGCGCCTTGGCCGCCAATGTTGCCCGGCGTTCATTTTTCGCCTATCCCCAGAATGAGCAGGATGCCTTCAAAATTGCCGATCAAGTTTCCCCCTTCGTCGGCGTGCCATCGAATCAGCTTCGCAGAACCCTCTCCTCGCGACTCGATGCCTTCACCTGGTTGGCGCGTAAGCTACCCGACGACAAAAGCGAACTTCTGGCTTCCGCCAAACTGCCCGGGCTCTTTCACCAGAAAGAAATGCAGCGCGTTTATCCGAATGATGAACTCGGCCGTGATTTGCTCGGCGTCGTCGATGTTGATAACAACGGCATCTCCGGACTCGAATATGCCCTCAATCCGCGCCTGATCGGTTCCGACGGCAAATCCAGAGTCGAGCGCGATGCCGTCGGCAAAATCTATCGTGTTGGCAGTAAAGACGTCGTCGCTCCGCGCAACGGCAACAATGTCACCCTCACCATCGACCTCGACTGGCAATCCATCATCGAAGAGGAACTGCAACATGGCGTCGATACGTTCGGAGCGCAATCCGGAATCGTCATCCTGCTTAAACCGAATGACGGCGCTGTCCTGGCGATGGCCGCCTATTATCCTCATTCCGCCGGCGGCGCGTCACAGAAGAATGAATCGATCTCCGACGTTTTCGAGCCCGGCTCCGTGTTCAAATTGGTCAGTGCCGCCGGCGCACTCGAAGATGGCGCGGTGCGTCCCGAACAGCGCTTCGACTGCGGCAATGGTGTCGCCAACTTCTCCGGCAAACTGATTCACGATGACCACCGGCACGGCGCCCTGTCGACCCGTGAAATATTCAAGGTATCGTCGAACATCGGCATTGCGCGCGTCGCCCTTCGTCTCGGATCCAAGAATGTTTTCAAATATGCCAAGTACTTCGGCTTCGGCAGAAAAATCGGCATCGATCTTCCCGGCGAGGCCAACGGCCTCATGCATGAGCCGTCGGTCTGGTCTGATTTCTTTACTGCCTCGATGGCGATGGGACATGGCGTCAGCATCACCGCGCTGCAATTGGCCTCGGCCTTCAGTGTGATCCCGTCAAATGGCACACTTTATCAGCCCTATATCGTTAAAGAAGTGATCGGGCCGGATGGCAACGTCATCGCGCGAACCGAACCGAACAAGATCAGAACCTTTCTCTCGCCGAAAACCTGTGCGATCATTCGCGAATTCATGGAAGAAGTCGTCGACAGCGGCACCGCCAAATACAGCAAATCCGATATGGTCGATTTCGCCGGCAAAACCGGCACCGGCCAGAAACCCGACCCGCAAAACGGTGGTTACTACCAGAATCGCTATACCTCTACATTTGCCGGATATTTTCCCGACCGACAATCCGATCGCCGTCGGTGTCGTGGTGCTCGATGATCCCCAGCCCGTGCATTATGCCGGCATGACCGCCGGAAGAATTTTCAAGAACATCGCCGAGCGTATCGCCACGATGCAGCATCTTCCGACATCTCCTGAATATGCCGCCAAACAGGTCAAGCAGGCGCCGGTGAAAATCAGAGTTCCCGACTTGCAGGGACACACGCTGTCAACGGTTGAAGACCTGCTCGATACTCTTAAGCTCGATATCGCCTTTATCAATGCCGGCGATATTATCACGCGTCAGATTCCTGCCGCAGGCACACCGCTGCTCGCGGGCGATCGTCTGATACTTTATCTCGCCGACCCGGATACAACCTACACCAACCAGCTCAATGAGTTGGTCGGCATGTCCCTGCGGTCAGCCGTTCCCAAGTTGATGGAATGGGGTTACAACTTCGCCATTCAGGGGTCCGGTTTTGTGAAAAGCATTGTTCCGTTGGTACCCGATTCCGTAGCCGTCGCGGGACCACGCAGCGTACAAGTCATTTGCGGGGTGGATTAAGCGCAGAGGATGATGATTACGGTCAAAGAACTTATTGAGTCTCTCAATGCCGCCGCGATTACCGGCGACACTTCGGTTGCAGTCAAAAAGATCGAGGTCGACAGCCGCCTTGTCACCGAGGGCGATCTCTTTGTGGCAATCACCGGCGAAAAGGACGACGGCATCAGGTATATCCCCGACGCTCTCGCCCGGGGCGCCGCTGCCATTGTCGCCGGCAGTGATTTCCCCCAGGACGTTCGCTGCAAGATCGTAGTCAATGACATCCGCAGCGCCGCCGCCAAAATCGCCGCGCGCTTCTATGCGTTTCCGACCCGCCAGCTCCGACTGATCGGCGTCACCGGCACCAACGGCAAAACCACGATCACCTTCCTGCTCAAATCAATTCTGGAAAACCGTGGCAAGCCGGTTGGCGTGATCGGCACCCTCGGCTATTTCACCGGCAAACACTCGTTTGAAGCGCTCAATACAACGCCGGGGCCGATCGAACTCGAACGGCTGTTCACCATCATGAACAACGAGCAACTCCGCTACGCCGTTATGGAAGTCTCCTCCCATGCTCTCTCAATGATGCGAGTCGAGGAGCTTGATTTCCGCGTCGTTGCCATCAGCAACATCACTCAGGATCATTTCGACTATCATAAGGATTTTGAACACTACCGCGACGCCAAAGCGCATATCCTCGACCTGGTCACCGGCGAGGAAAAGTGGGCGGTCCTCAATCGCGATGACAAGAGCTTCGACTACCTGATGCCGCGCGTAAAGTCATCTTACCTGACCTTCTCGCTTTCTGATCCGAAGGCCGAGGTTCGTCTCGAAGACATCGAAATGACCGCCTCTGGTTCCAGTTTCAAACTTGTCACGCCGCTCGGCTCGGAACATGTCAATTATCAACTCGTCGGCAAATTCAATCTCGAAAACGCGCTCTGCGCCGCCGCCTGTTCGCTCGCCATCGGCCTCGATCCCTGGATGATCGCCAAGGGTCTTAGCGACCGCACCTTTGTGATGGGACGCGCCCAGCGTGTCGATGCCGGCCAACCGTTTACCGTGCTGGTTGATTACGCCCACACTCCCGACGCGCTCACCAACATTCTCCAAACCGGCCGGCAACTGACCAAGGGTCGGCTGCTGGTACTGTTCGGCTGTGGGGGAGACCGCGATCGCTCCAAGCGTCCTCTGATGGGGCAGGTGACCAGCGCTGCTGCGGATGTTGTCGTCGTTACTTCCGACAATCCGCGCACTGAGGATCCGCTTGCCATCATCGAAGACATCAAGCCCGGCCTCGATTCTCGCAAAGAGATCATCGTCGAGCCCGACCGTCATAAAGCTATTGAACTGGCGCTATCGCTCTGTAAAGAAAACGACCTGCTGGTCGTCGCCGGCAAAGGCCACGAGAACTATCAGATTCTCGGCACCCACAAGATTCATTTCGATGACCGCGAAATCATCGAGAATTACCTCAGGGAGAAGATGCGTTGATCGCCGGCACTCTAAACAAATATGTCGCTGCCTTTGGCGACCACAGCATCGTCGGCGCGCCCGCAACGGACTCTGCTTTCCGTGGGGTCTCCATCGATAGCCGCGTCGTAACTCGCGATAATATCTTCTTCTGTATCGCCGGTGAAAAACATGATGGGCACAGCTTCATCGCCGATGCCGCCGCTCATGGCGCGAAAGCCATCGTTGTCAACCGCACCAAACTTGCGGGGCTCGACAAACCTGCCGGCGTCACCTTCGTCGCCGTCGATGACACGCTGAGGGCAATGCAGGAGTTAGCGCGCGCGTACCTCAACCAGATTCATCCGCGCAAGATTGCCCTGACCGGCACCAACGGCAAAACCACCAGCAAGAACTTGATCGCCGCCGTGCTCAGCGCCCGTTACCGCACCTGCGCCACGCGCGGCAATCTCAACAACCAGTTCGGCGTCCCACTGTCGATCTTCGAATTCGACGACGACTGCGAAGTCGCCGTCATGGAATTCGGGATGTCCACGCCGGGCGAAATCATCCGGCTGGTCGATTTATTCGATCCCGAAATTCGCCTCATTCTCAACATCGGTCCCGCGCATCTGGCGACTATGAAGTCCATCGACGCCATTGCCGAGGCCAAATTCGAGATACTGCATCACGCCAAAGAAACCGACTGGGCCGTCCTGAACATGGACGATCCCAATATCCGCTCGCGTTCCTATCGCTATCGCCTGAATCGCATCACTTACGGCACCTCGCGCGAGTACGAAGTCCATCCTGAGAGAGTCTTCACCAACGGTTCCGGACACGCCCACATCATTTACAAAGGCCACGAAATCAAGCTCCCGATCCTGGGTATGCATCATGTCTCCAACGTTCTCGCAACGCTCGCCGTGGCGCGCGTTCTCGATGTGCCATATGCGCTGGTGCGCGAACGCATCGAAAACTTCGTGCCCGACAATAACCGCATGGGCGTCGAGGATGTTCGGGGCGTCACCGTTGTCAACGATGCATACAACGCCAATCCCGTTTCGGTCATTGGCGCTCTTGATACCGTCACCGCCATGAAGATCACCGGCAAGCGTGTCGTCGTCCTGGGCGACATGCTCGAACTGGGTGACAAGGCCGCAGAATATCACAGTCAGATCGGCCGCAAATTGGCGCATTGCCGCCCCGATCATACGATCGTCGTCGGTGAATTCGCCGAGGTAATGCGCAAGGCCGCCGTCGCTGATGGACTGGAACCGGCAACTATCGAAGTCTCGCAATCTCTGGAAGATGTCGTTGACCGTCTCGCAAAGATGCTGCAGCCCGGCGACCTGTTGTTGCTCAAGGCCTCGCGCGCCATGGCCTTCGAAAAAATTGACAGCGGCCTCAAGGCCACGCTCGGGAGGAGAAACTGATGCTGTACCATCTCCTCTATCCTCTGAGCCATCACGTCAGCTATTTCAATCTGTTCCGCTATATCACTTTCCGTAGTGCCGGCGCCACGATCACGGCGCTCATTATCAGTCTCATTCTCGGTCCGATGCTGATTCGCATGCTGAAGAATCATCAGGTGAAGGAAGAAATCCGCGCCGAGGGTCCCCAGACTCATTTATCCAAGGCCGGTACTCCCACCATGGGAGGCCTGATTATTCTCGCCGCGATCGTCATTCCGACCTTGCTCTGGGCCGATTTGAGCAATCGCTTCACGATCTATATCCTGCTGGTAACACTATGGCTCGGTGTCATCGGCTTCATGGATGATTATCTCAAAGCGATCAAGCACCAGAAGAAAGGCCTCGTCGGACGCAAGAAACTCGCAGGACAGATCGTTCTCAGCATAGCCCTCGGATTGATTCTTTACTACTATCCGCCGACGCCGACTTTCGATCTCAAAACCGATCTGCCGTTCTTCAAGAATTACTATCTCGATTTTCCGATCTATCTATATATCCCGTTCGTCATCATCATCGTTGCCGGTTTCTCGAACGCCGTTAATCTCACCGACGGCCTTGATGGCCTCGCCATCGGACTGTCGATGATCTGCCTGGTCGCTTTTGCCGGCATGGCCTACATTACCGGTCGCTTCGATTTTACGAACTACCTCGACATTGTTTACCTACCCGGCGCCGGAGAGCTAACCGTCTTCTGCTCAGCGGCGATCGGCGCCGGTCTTGGTTTTCTCTGGTATAACACTCATCCGGCGCAGGTCTTCATGGGCGACACCGGTGCGCTGGCAATGGGTGGCGCGCTGGGTGCGCTGTCGCTGTTGTTGAAAAAGGAAATGCTATTGGTGATAGTAGGGGGAGTCTTTGTAGCTGAAGCTTTATCAGTCATACTGCAAGTATCCGTTTTCAAATTGCGGGGAACACGGATATTTAAGATGGCTCCCCTTCACCATCACTTTGAATTACTCGGTTGGCACGAATCGAAGGTGGTCGTTCGGTTCTGGATTGTCGGCGTTCTTCTGGCGCTGGTGGCACTGTCAACCTTTAAGGTCAGATGAGGACTCGGCCGGATCTTGTGAATGAAAAGAAAATTACCATTGTCGGCATGGCTCGCTCCGGTAGCGCGGCTGCGGTGCTCCTGCAAAAATACGGCGCCGAGGTTTTTGTGACGGAAATGAAGCCCTACGATAAAGTCGCGACCCAGGCCCAGATGCTGGAGATCGCCGGAATCGATTTCGAAACCGGAGGCCACACGTCACAGGCGCTCGACAACGTTGATTATATCGTCGTCTCGCCCGGCGTGCCACCGACTTCGCCCTTTATGAAAGAAATCGAATTGCGCCATCTGCCCGTCTTCTCTGAAGTCGAAGTCACTTCCTGGCTCTGCCCAGCGACCGTCCTCGCCGTTACCGGTACCAACGGCAAAACCACTACCACGGCACTCGTGGCGCATCTGCTCAAAAGCGCCGGCAAGAAAGCCGTCGCCACCGGCAATATCGGTTCGCCGTTTGCCGCTGACATCGAGGGCCTGACCGAGGATGACTTTGCCGTCGTCGAAATTTCCAGCTTCCAGCTCGAAGCCACCGATACTTTCAAGCCCAAGGTCGCCTCAATCCTGAATATCACTCCCGATCATCTCGACCGTTACGGCAGCTTTGACGAATATGCCAAAATGAAATGCCGGATCGCCGACTCGCAGGATGAGTCCGACTTTCTTGTGTTGAATGCCGACGATCCCGTTCTCGAGCGCGCTTCCTTCTGGGGCAAGCCGCAACTCCTTCATTTCTCGATCAAGAAGCAAGTCGAAAACGGCGTCTATGCCGATTCAGAAAATCTGGTTTACTCGTCGGGAGGAAGATCAAGGACGATCTGCCCGACGGGTAAGCTGGGCATCAAAGGTCCGCACAATCTCGCCAATTCCGCTGCCGCTGCCGCTATGGTAATGGCCCTCGGAATACGCGCCGATGCGGTCGCTCATGGTCTCGAAACCTTCCGTCCTATCGCGCACCGTCTGGAACCGGTCGCCCAAATCAAAGGTGTGAATTTCATCAACGACTCCAAGGCCACCAATGTCGATTCCGTTTTCTATGCCTTGCAGTCGGAAGAGCACCCTTTGATCGTCATAATGGGAGGTCGCGACAAGGGCGGCGATTTTACCACTCTGTCAGCGCTCGTCAAGCAGCATGTCAAATTGCTCGTCCTGATCGGCGAAGCCTCCGACAAGATCGAAGCCGCTCTGGGCAGCGCCACTGATACAGTCAGAGCCGCCAACATTGTCGACGCCATTCAGACTTCGTATCGTAACGCCGCACCAGGTGACGTTGTCATGCTGTCTCCCGGCTGTGCTTCCTTCGATCAATTCACCGACTATGAAGATCGCGGCAACAAATTCAAACAGGCCGTCCTCGATCTCGCCCGCAAGGAGGGGAGCCAATGATACGCCATCTCAAAAGCGTTGATCGCACTTTCATCATCATTGTTGGCTTGTTGCTCCTGGTCGGCACTGTCATGGTCTATTCGGCCTCCGCCATGCTCGCTGACACGCGTTATAATGGCGACGCCTTCTTCTTCAAACGCCAACTCCTCTGGCTGGCAATCAGCGCCATCGCGCTCTATTTCGCTTCGCGTTTCGATTATCAAAAACTAATCCCGCTGGTTTGGCCTTTGGTGGTCGTTTCTCTGATACTCCTCGTGGTGGTGCTCTTTGGCCGGGAGATAAATGGCGCCAAACGCTGGATCAGTCTCGGCTTTGTCAGTTTCCAGCCGTCGGAGATCTTCAAGTATGTCTTGATCATCTTCCTTTCCGTGATGCTCTCGGTGAAGAAAGAAAAGATCAAGAATCTCAAGTCAGTTCTGTTGCCTGCCGGTCCGCTGATCTTCGTGGGCTTTCTCTTGATCTTGCTCGAACCCAACCTCGGCACTGTGCTCGTGCTTGCTGCCGTGGTGTTCGTTTTGTTCTTCCTCGCCGGTGTCCGTGCCCGGTTACTGGCGCTGTTTCTGACCAGCATTAGTTCGGTGGCCTTTCTTATGGTATTTGTCATCGGCTACAAACGCGCCCGTGTCGACACCTTCCTGGCATCCGTCTCCGATCCGATGCTGGCCAGCTATCAGATCAAGCAATCCGTTCTCGCCATCGGCTCCGGCGGTTTTCTCGGTCGCGGTCTCGGTCATGGCAGCGCCAAGCTGTTCTATCTTCCAGCGCCTCACACCGATTTCATTTTCGCCACGCTTGCTGAGGAAGGCGGCTTCTTATTGGCTCTGATCGTTCTGATTCTGATCGCGCTGCTGGTCTGGCGCGGCATTCGCACCGCCCTCTATTCGCCCGACCTGCTCGGCTTCTATCTCGCGCTGGGAATCACGATGCTGATCTTCGTCCAGACTGCGACTAATCTTCTGGTAGCCACTGCCTTGATTCCCGCGACCGGGCTGCCGTTGCCGTTCCTCAGTTACGGCGGTTCCTCGATGGTGTTCACCTCGATTGGCATCGGGATGCTGCTAAACATCAGCAAGTATGCCGTCACTACACCACAGCTATTCAGGTCGAGGGCGGAATGAAGAAGATCATGTTTGCAGGAGGCGGCACCGGAGGACATCTCTTTCCGGCATTTGCGTTGGCGGAAGAATTCAAACGCCGCCTGCCCAACGACTGCGAAATCCGTTTCTTCGTCACCGGTCGCGATATCGAAATGAAGCTGATTACCTCTCGCGGTTACGGCACCTCCCGTATTCACGTCCGTGGTCTGCGCCGGGGCACACTTGTTGGCAACACCATGTTCTTCCCGATTCTGTTTTTCGGCATGATGGAAGCCGTCGCCAAAGTCATCAGCTACGATCCCGTCTTTGTCGTCGGTACCGGCGGCTATCTCTCATTTCCGGCCGTGTTTGCCGCCAAATTCACGAATCGTCCGGCTTTCATTCAGGAACAAAACTCGTACGCCGGCATCGCCACCCAGAAATTGGCGCGCTTCGCCGATCTCATCTTCATCGCCTACAAAGAATCACTGCGAAATATCAAATTTCACAATAAGTGCATCCTCTCCGGCAATCCCGTCAATCCGAAACTGGGAACCGTTGAACACGATGATGCCATCGCTCGCTTTCACCTCGATCCAGCGAAAAAGACGCTTCTAATTCTTGGTGGCAGTCAGGGCGCCAAATCTATCAACGGCAAGATTCGCCAGTCCTTAAGCGAGTTGAAAGCCATACCGAATCTGCAACTCATTTGGCAGCTCGGCAATTATCCCGCCGACATCGACGCCTTCAAATCCTCCGGTGTCGCCGGCTTCGCGCTGCCGTTCATTGACGACATGCCTGCCGCTTATGCTGCCGCCGATCTCGTGCTTTCGCGCGCCGGTGCCTTGACCCTAGCCGAAATCACCGCCACCGGCAAACCCGCGATCCTGGTGCCGTTTCCGTACGCCACCGACGACCACCAGACGAAAAACGCGCAGGCGCTCGAACAAAACGGCGCCGCCATGATCGTCAAGGATTCCCAGCTTCCAGAACTCAACCTTGCCGGTCTGGTGTCCCTGCTACTTAAAGACGAGCCCCGGCTGACCTCGATGTCAATGGCAAGTCTGTCACTCGGTCGGCGTGATGCCGCCGAAGCAATTGTGCAAAGAATATTTGAATATATGGGGTGGAGATGAAATTCGGGAAAGTCAAGAAGCTTCATTTCGTCGGCATCGGCGGCATCGGTATGTGCGGCATAGCCGAAGTGCTGCACAACCAGGGTTATGTCATTACGGGCAGCGACCTCTCAATGACCGAAGTCACCGATCACCTGCAAGAGATCGGCATCAAGGTCATGCAGGGGCACGTCGCCGTCAACATTGATGACGCCGACTGCGTCGTGATTTCGTCCGCCGTGCATGCTGACAACCCCGAAGTCACCGAGGCCAAACGTCGTAAGATTCCGGTAATTCGCCGCGCCGAAATGCTGGGCGAACTGATGCGCCTCAAATTCGGCATCGGCGTCGCCGGAACTCACGGCAAAACGACAACCACTTCGATTCTCGGACATCTCTTTGTCGAAGCCGGTATGGACCCCACCGTCATGGTCGGCGGCCGCGTCATCTCCTTCAAGACCACCGTCAAACTCGGTGAGGGAGACCTCCTCATTGCGGAAGCCGATGAATACGACCGCTCGTTCCTGAGTCTCACGCCGTCGCTCGCCGTGCTGACCACGATCGAGGAAGACCACCTCGACTACTACAAAGACCTCGCGGAAATCAACGCCGCCTTCACTCAGTTTGCCAACAAGGTGCCATTCTACGGCACGATTCATCTGAACCTCGACGATTCCAATGTCGTCAGCTTGATTCCCGACCTGATACGCCCGATTCGTACCTTCGGCATGAAAGCTCAGGCCGAGACTCGCGCTGACAACATTGTCCCGGACGGCACCGCCACTGATTTCGATCTCTATTATCACCACTATCGTCTCGGTCACATTCGCCTGCCGTTGCCCGGCATCTTCAACGTCAAGAACGCGCTCGCGGCGATTTCTGTCGCGCTCGAATTCGATATGCCCTTTGAAACTATCAAGCGCGCCGTCGAGAGTTTCCGAGGCGTCAACCGCCGCTTCGACCTGATCGGCGAACATAACGGCATCAAAGTGTACGATGACTACGCGCACCACCCGACCGAGATTGACGTCACCTTGCGCGCCGCCAAAGTCGCTTTCAAAAGCCGCGTGATTGCCGTCTTCCAGCCGCACCTGTTCAGTCGCACCCGCGATTTCTATCAGGACTTCGCCAAGTCACTCTTGATGTCCGACATGCTTATCCTCGCCAGGATCTATCCTGCCCGCGAGGAACCCATTCCCGGAGTCACTGCGCAGATGATTTCGGATGCGGCCGCCCAGTTCGGACACAAGAATGTTCGCTATATCGAAGACGTCACAAAGATTCCCGCCGCCGTAGCTGAGTATGCCCAGCCGGGCGACGTTGTGTTCACGATCGGGGCCGGCGACATCTATCGCACGGCCCCCAAAATTCTGGAGGCGTTGAAGAAATGAAGCGTGCGCTTCCCAAATTGCTGTTTCTGTTTTCGCTGCTGCTGCTCGGCGCCGGTTACGCCATGAAGCAATACCCGGTCATCACGCTCCGCGACATCGAAATCACCGGCAGCACCAGAATCACGGCCGAAAACCTTCCGGTCACGCTGGGTGAGAATGTGCTCAATACCGATCTCACGCGCGTGGTCAATGCCGTTTACGGTCACCATTTCGTCGAGCGGGTTTACGCCCGCATCGACCACACCGGCAAACTTCTCGTGAACGTCACCGAGAAAGTTCCGGTCGCTTATATCCTGTTGGATGATCTCTACGGTGTCACATCGCGCTGTGAACTCGTGCCGACCAATATCGCCGACACGATCTTCTCGCTCCCTGTGATTCAGGGTTTGCATGTCGACACCGTCCAGATGTACCAGATCATCGACAAGCCCGAACTGCGCTCGGCGCTGCGGCTGGTCGTCGATCTACGTAGCAAGCGCCCCGACGTCTTCGCCAACCTTTCCGAGGTGCGCGTCAACGCATCCGGCTTGGGCCTCATCTTCGAGCCCGGCTCGATCGTCGTCAACTACGGGTGGGGGGACAATGACAAGAAGATTGATCGTTTGCAAAATATCCTGACCGGCAACAAGAATCCCGGGCTCGACCTCGATCTCCGGCTTGTTGACCTGGCTGTTTTGAGAACAAGAACTATAAATAGAGAGGCAAGCAATGGCATCTGAAAGAATCGTTTGCGGACTGGATATCGGCACCACCAAAATCTGTGCCTTGATATGTCAGGTGTCCCCCGATGGCGAGGAAAAGATCATCGGTATCGGCACGGCGCCGTCTGAAGGACTCAAGCGCGGTGTGGTTGTCAATCTGGAAAAGACCATCGGCTCCATCGAGCGCGCCGTCACTGCCGCCGAGGAAATGGCCAAAATCGAAATCGATTCCGTTTACGCCGGCATCGCCGGTGACCATATCAAAAGCATCAATTCGCGCGGCGTAATTGCTGTCAGCCGATCCGATAACGAAATTTCCGAATATGATGTCGAGCGCGTCATTGCCGCCGCCAAGGCCGTGGCCATTCCCGCCGACCGTGAAATTATCCATATCCTGCCGCAGGAATTTATCGTCGATGACCAGGGCGGTATCAAGGACCCGGTTGGAATGTCCGGTGTGCGCCTGGAAGCCGAAGTCCACATCGTCACCGGCGCGATTACCTCGGCGCAGAACATCTATAAATCAATCAGGCGCGCCGACTACGAAGTCAACGACCTCGTCCTGCAGCCGTTGGCGTCCGCCCTCTGCGTGCTCAACAACGATGAAATGGAATTGGGCACCGTGCTGATCGACCTCGGCGGCGGCACCACTGACCTGGCGCTGTTTACCGATTCCTCAATCCGGCACACCTCTGTCATCGGCCTCGGCGGTCGCAACATCACCAACGACCTGGCCATCGGCCTGCGTACTCCCGTCGATCACGCTGAACAAATCAAGATCGACTACGGCGCTGCCATGGTGAGTCTCGTCGATGCGGAAGAAATGGTCACCGTTCCGACTGTGGGTGACCGTCCTCCCAAAGAGGTCTCACGCAGCGTCATCGCCAACATCATCGAACCGCGCGTGGAGGAGATCTTCAAGCTGGTCTTGATGGAACTCAAACGCACCAACTTCTACCAGTCCGTTGCCGGCGGTATCGTCCTGACCGGCGGCGGCTCGTTGCTGCGTGGCATCGACCAACTCGCCGAGCAAATATTCGATATGCCGGTGCGTGTCGGCATTCCCAAGGGATTCACCGGTATGTCAGCGATTGTCAGCAATCCGATCTATTCGACGGCTTACGGCCTCGTGCGCTACGGCATTGATCATCCCGAAAAGGGGAGACGTGACGCCGGCGTGTTCAACCGCGCCTTCAGCCGGTTGGAGAAGGTGTTTAACTCGATGTTTAATTTCTAAAGTATAGAGAAAGGCGAAACGATGAGTGACAGCCCGATGAAATTGGAATTCGCATCCGACTACGCAAACTATGCCAAAATCAAAGTAGTCGGTGTGGGCGGCGCGGGCGGCAATGCCGTCAACCGCATGGTCGCGCAGGGCCTGACTGGCGTCGAGTTCATCTCGATCAACACCGATTCACAGGCGCTCGACTTCTCCAAGGCCGACGTCAAACTCCAGATCGGCGGCAACATAACCCGCGGTCTCGGAGCCGGTGCTCGCCCCGAAATCGGCAAACAGTCCATGGAAGAAGACCGCGAACGCGTCGCGGCGTTATTGCAGGGAGCCGACCTTGTATTCGTAACCGCCGGCATGGGTGGCGGTACCGGCACCGGCGGCGCTCCGATTGCGGCGGAAATCGCGCGCGAGATTGGCGCTCTGACAGTGGCGATCATCACCAAACCATTCGAATTCGAAGGCCGCAAGCGCATGAATCGCGCCCTCACTGGAATCGACGAACTCAAAACCCGTGTCGACACTTTGATTGTTATCCCGAACCAGCGGCTCCTGTCGATCGTCGACCCGTCCACGCGCCTGACCGACGCATTCATTATGGCCGACGACGTGCTGCTTCGCGCCACGCGCGGTATCTCCGATCTCATCACGATTCCCGGCCTGATCAACTGCGACTTTGCCGATGTTCGCACGGTCATGATGGAAATGGGCGATGCCATGATGGGTTCCGGAGTCGGCACCGGCGAAAACAAAGCTGCCAACGCCGCACGTATGGCTATCAATTCGCCGCTTCTGGAGGATGTCTGCATCTCCGGCGCCAAAGGTGTGCTGGTCAATGTCACCGGCTCGCCTGACTTGACGCTGTATGAAGTCAACGAAGCGACCACGGTGATCTATGATGCCGCCGGCTCTGATGCCAACATCATTTTCGGCGCGGTCATCGATCCCGCTCTGGAGGACGAAATTCGCGTGACCGTTATCGCCACCGGTTTCGGTACGGCGAAACGCCAGATGATGGAGAAGATGGAGCAGCCCGAAGCGGTTGACCTGTTTGAAAAACGCGGCGAAATGCCGTTTGTAAATCGGATTGCCGGTCTCGACCGCTCACTTCCACAGGAACAATTAGTATCCGAGAATAACGAGACCGTCGACGTTAACGATCTCGATGTTCCGGCATTCCTGAGAAATCGTCCGCGATAATGCGGAACTGCACACGCGGTTGGATGCCCATTCCTGCGTGTCATAAGTGTTGTCATTCCCGCGAGGCGGGAATCCAGTAGGATAAGCATTCCTGCTTGTCCATCCAGTAGGACGAACATTCCTGTTTGTCCATGTACGAGGAGCACCTTTGTGAGTCGAGTAGAATGAACAATCTTGGTCACCGCCGTAGGACACACTTTCATGTGTGTCAATCTCGACGAGCCTTAATGCCCGTCCGCGCATCGCGCCCTCAGGAATCCCTTCCACCGCGCCGTCAGGAACCTTTTCCTGACGGACTCGCTGACGCTGTGTGCAGACACGTAGGTCTAAACCGCATCGGTGTTGACATTCCTTACGGTGTCATTTCGACGGCGGTAGAGCTCCCGTCTGCTTCACTTTCTCTTCGGCATCAGTCGATTAGTCGATTGCGCCGTCAGGAACCCCTTCCTGACGGACTGCTGCGTCGTGCGAGCATCGCGTGCAAGATGGAGGCCGCAAGAATACTCTGATCCCATGACTGCCATGAGACCAGTTCCACCCCCGGTTCCCCACGGGCCGGGGGTGCCCCTTTTCCAGGCATGACCCTAAGTCACCTGCTGCCCGTCATCTGAGCTAAGTAGGATGAACATTCCCGTTTGTCGATTTCATTCCTCCCCTCGCCCTTTGAGAGAGGGGCCGGGGGTGAAAGTGCGCATCAATCCCCCGTGCACGGCAGTCGTCCTCGCCTGCCGCGACGTCCCACCACACCCCCAGCAGCATGAACATTCCTGTTTGTCGATTTCATTTCTCCCCTCGCCCTTTGGGAGAGGGGCGGGGGGTGAGGGTGCGCATCAATCCCCCGTGCACGGCAGTCGTCCTCGCCTGCCGCGACGTCCCACCACAACCCCAGTAGGACGAACATTCCTGTTTGTCCATTGCTCCTCAACTGAACTTCACGCTCGAACGGGACAAACAAGAATGTTTATCCTACTAACTCCCCTCTCACCGTGGGAGAGGGGCAGGAGGTGAGGGAGCGCGCCAATCCCCTCGTGCGCGGCAGTCGTCCTCGCCTGCCGCGACGTCCCACCACAACCCCAGTAGGATGAACATTCCTGTTTGTCGATTTCATTTCTCCCCTCGCCCTTTGGGAGAGGGGCCGGGGGTGAGGGAGCGCGCGGGCCTCAAGAAATAACCTCGCCGCACTATCGGTGCCCCAGCAAGACGAAGATCCCAATTCCTCCCCTCGCCCTTTGGGAGAGGGGCCGGGGGTGAGGGAGCGCGCGGGCCTCAAGAAATAACCTCGCCGCACTATCGGTGCCCCAGCAAGACGAAGATCCCAATTTCTCCCCTCGCCCTTTGGGAGAGGGGCCGGGGGTGAGGGAGCGCGTAAGTCCGCAGGAAACACCCTTGCCGCACTTTCCGCGCCCCAGTAGGACGAACATTCCCGTTTGTCGATTTCATTTCTCCCCTCGCCCTTTGGGAGAGGGGCCGGGGGTGAGGGAGCGCGCGGGCCTCAAGAAATAACCTCGCCGCACTATCGGTGCCCCAGCAAGACGAAGATCCCAATTTCTCCCCTCTCACCGTGGGAGAGGGGCAGGAGGTGAGGGAGCGCGTAAGTTTTTCCGTTTGTCTTCCCACCGACTATTTCCCCGGCTTAGCGGTCTTATCTCCCAAGGTGAATTTGATCTGGTAAACAACCCACACCGCTACTTTGCGCCCCTCAAACTCTGCCGGCTTCCAGGCAGTCTTCTTGGCCGCCGCCAGAGCGGACTTGTCAAACGGCTCAAAGTTGGACGTCTGCTTGATTCTGACGTCAGCCGCATGGCCCGCTGTATCAACAAGCACCTGTACCCACACACTACCCTCTATACCGGCCTTCTTGGCCGAGTCCGGATACGCCGGATTCTCCGCGTGCAGCATCACGGGCTGTTCCGACACGTCTACGAACGAGTCCGGCGCTGGAAATTGCGCGGGTTTTGCCGTTTCGGTCTTCTGTGCATTATCAGCCGCATCGGTATTGCCCGCAATTCGCGCCCCAGCCACCGGAATACTGATGGACAATGACAGTATCCATGCTAATCCGACGAGTGATCGCCTCACCTGATGCGAGCGAACGCTTCCATTTTGAATTGCCATGATTCTTTCCTCCAATTGCTTTCTGCCGAAAATCTCTGATCCGATCGCTATCGATATCTTGGTCATACTGCATCGACGTGCCATCGCCAGCATGAAGCGGGCATACATGTTTCCGTCAGAGCCCGAATTAACAACCATGCTGTCGCAGGCGCTGTCCGCATCGAGAATCAGTTTCCCCTTTGTCAACCACACCAGTGGATTGAACCAATGAATCGCCGTGGCCAGTACCCCCATCAGCATCCAAACATCGTCGCGACGTTTTATGTGACTGAACTCATGTACCAGCGCTACTCTCAATTCATCCCGACTCCAGGTGAGTGACTCCGACGGCAATATTACTGTCGCCCTTGGAAGACTCCAGGCGACGGGACCGCTGATCGCCGATGAGATCGCCAACCGAATACGCCTCTTAATTCCAAGTTCCTGTGTAAGCTGCTGTGCCAACTGCTGACCGTCGTCCGTGTCAAAAGGTTGTGATTGGCGCAAGAGTTTCGATCTCAATATCAGCCCATACCCAAGCCGGAGCAGAACCGCGCTGGCGCCCGCCAGCCAAATCACTACCGCCAATCCCATCCATGGAAAATCAGCGACTGCGCTCGAAGGTAGCCGGTCGCCGGCTGAACTCGTTGCGATCAATCCCGGGACAGATAGGAATATCGTGGTCGAAATCGCACTGATCAGTCGCGAGTTGAAGATCGAAAACGCGAACGACGTCACTGGCAGGAGTACGGAAATCGCCAGCGCCAGCCGCATCAACAAGTGCCGTCGATCCGGGTGGGCGTCCGACATGAAATTCCTGACCAGAAGTGCCAGGCCAACGAAGATCGCGACCTTCAGAAAGCTTACGATCAGTAGCACCGGTATCTCAGCCGATCCTGCCGGCCGCACCATTGACTCGAACAGACTCATTCCTTATCTCCTCCCCGCTTCTCCTTTATAAGCTTTTCGATTCTCACCAGTTCATCTTCCGACAGCTTTGGCGATGACCCCAATAGCGCGGCTACGACATTTTCCACCGAGCCGTCAAAGAACGTATGTATCATCTGTCTTAGCGCCGCGTATCGTGTCTTATCTCGGCTGACGACCGGCTTATACAAATAAGCTCGGCCGACCTTCCGATGCCTCACGTACCCTTTGCCCTCCAGCAGTACCAGCAGCGCCCTCACCGCAGAATAGCCGGGAGGATCAGGCAGGTTGTCGCGAACATCGGTGACCGAGGCCTCCCCCTGACGGTATATCACATACATAATCTGCCTCTCCCTGCGACTCAAATGCTCGATCGCCTGTTTCTTCATTGCCTTACCACGACCTGCCTGTTCCTGGCCAATCCCATTATCATTTTCAATTAACCCTATCTGCTAATAATTTAGCATCTCGCCCTCAATCTGTCAAGGGCTATTTGCTAAATTTTTAGCATCTCCGCGATCACGGCCGGGGGGTGAGGGAGCGCGCCAAACCCCTCGTGCGCGGCGATTGTCCGTTCAGTTCGTGCGCGGCAGTCGTCCTCGCCTGCCGCGACGTCCCACCACAATCCCAGCAGGACGAACATTCCCGTTTGTCGATTTCATTCCTCCCCTCGCCCTTTGGGAGAGGGGCCGGGGGTGAGGGAGCGCGTAAGTCCGCAGGAAACATCCTTGTTGCACTTTCGGCGCCTCAGTAGGATAAACATTCCTGTTTGTCGATTTCATTTCTCCCCTCGCCCTTTGGGAGAGGGGCCGGGGGTGAGGGAGCGCGTAAGTCCGCAGGAAACATCTTTGCCGCACTTTCGGCGCCTCAGTAGGATGAACATTCCCGTTTGTCGATTTCATTCCTCCCCTCGCCCTTTGGGAGAGGGGCCGGGGGTGAGGGAGCGCGCAAGTCGGCAGGAAACACCCTTGCCGCACTTTCGGCGCCCCAGTAGGATGAACATTCCCGTTTGTCGATTTCATTCCTCCCCTCGCCCTTTGGGAGAGGGGCCGGAGGTGAGGGAGCGCGTAAGTCCGCAGGAAACATCCTTGCTGCACTTTCGGCGCTCCAGCAAGACGAAGATCCCAATTCCTCTCCTCTCCTTTTGGGAGAGGGGCCGGGGGTGAGGGAGCGCGCAAGTCGGCAGGAAACACCCTTGCCGCACTTTCGGCGCCTCAGTAGGATGAACATTCCTGTTTGTCGATTTCGTTTCTCCCCTCGCCCTTTGGGAGAGGGGCCGGGGGTGAGGGAGCGCGTAAGTCCGCAGTGAACATCCCTGCCGCATTTTCGGCGCCCCAGTAGGATGAGCATTCCTGTTTGTCCCGTTTTCTCCAACCATATCCGCCTTAACCGCAGACGGGCAACCCCGGAACGTCCCTCTATCTCACAGCATAACAACAACTTGCGCCCATCGTTCGCCGCCGCAACCCCTTAAAGTAACGGTTTAAATTTTATGTTGCTGGGTATCGTAATGCTCGATAAATTCGCAGTCTAACTTTCGCAACGCAAGGAGAGACCGATGCCGAAGATAGCGCAGTGCCGAGCCCGTGAGATTCTTGACAGCCGGGGCAACCCGACAGTCGAGGTCGATGTCTTACTCGAAGATGGTTCTTTTGGTAGGGCCGCTGTTCCCTCAGGCGCATCAACCGGCACCAACGAAGCGCTCGAATTGCGCGATGGCGACAAAAAACGCTACGGCGGCAAGGGCGTCCTCAAAGCTTGCGAAAATGTCAACGACAAGATTGTCCCCGCCTTGAAAGAAGAATCCATCGACGTACTCAATCAGCGTGAAGTCGATGAATTTCTGATCTCGCTCGACGGCACTCCCGGCAAGAAGACTCTCGGCGCAAATGCCATCCTTGGCGTCTCTTTGGCGGTCGCCAAAGCCGCGGCGTCCTATTCGATGCTTCCGCTGTATCGCTATGTCGGCGGCACCAACGTCCACGTACTGCCCGTACCGATGATGAACATCTTGAACGGCGGCAAACACGCCGACAACAAAGTCGACCTGCAGGAATTTATGATCATGCCGGTTGGCGCCGACACCTTTGCCGAAGCGCTTCGCATCGGCGTGGAGGTCTTCCATAGTCTCAAAGGCGTGCTCAAGGCCAAGGGCTACAACACCGCCGTCGGCGACGAGGGCGGATTTGCTCCCGATCTCAAATCCAACCGCGAAGCCCTCGAGGTCATCAGCGAAGCTGTCACTAAAGCCGGTTACAAACTCGGCGCGGATGTCATGCTAGCCCTCGATCCGGCCGCTTCCGAATTCTATGACGACAAGAAGAAGAAATATGTTCTCGCCGGCGAAGGCCGTCAACTTACCACTGACCAGATGATCGAATTCTATCAGGAACTGGTCAAAAGCTTCCCGATCATTTCGATCGAGGATGGCCTTGCCGAAAGCGACTGGGACGGCTTCACTAAAATGACCAAAGAACTCGGCAGCAAAGTGCAGATCGTCGGCGACGACCTGTTTGTCACCAACCAGATCTTCCTGAATAAGGGTATTCAACTGAAAGCCGCCAATGCCGTCTTGATCAAGCTTAATCAAATCGGTACTCTGACTGAAACTCTGGACACCATCAACATGGCGACCCGCGCCGGTTTTGCGTCCGTGGTCTCGCATCGCTCCGGCGAAACCGAGGACACGACCATCGCCGATATCGCCGTGGCTGTCAATGCCGGCCAGATCAAAACCGGTTCGCTCTGCCGTACCGATCGTGTGTGCAAATACAACCGCCTGCTGCGTATTGAAGAGGAACTCGACAACATGGCCCAGTTCCCCGGCAAAGCGGCCTTCTTTAACTTGCGGTAGGGTAAAATTGTTGCGTCAGGTCTTGCCGACTGTCCCGTCGAACGGAATGGTCAAAGTAACCTGACACGACTCGAGAGAAGTTCCTAATAGTTGCGTCAGGTCCTGCCATTCGCCTCGCCCCGCGAGGCGAATGGTGTGACCTGACGCTAGTGAAAGGGAAACCACGTGCGCAAGAACACCGAAGACACCAAACCCGGCTACCGCGTCAAAGTCCTGCGCTTCATCCTGCTTGCCATTTTCCTCGCAGTCGGCTTCAAACTGTTCGTCGGCGAATACGGTTTCCTGAACATGATGGAACTCAAGAAACAGATCACCGAGCTCAAAGCCGAAGAGCTCAAGCTCTCAGCACAGGTCGCCGATCTCGAACTCAAGCGCGATCGCCTTCTGAACGACTCGCTCTACATCGAAAAGGTTGCCCGCAAGAATTTCCAGCTTAAACGCCCCGGCGAAACCATCATCGAGTTTTAGCCGGCTTCACGGCCATGTCACTTAAGAAAACCGAATTGCTGGTTCTGAAACGAACCAAAGTTCAGGAAAGCTCGCTCTTCCTGATCTGTCTCACGCGTGACTACGGCAAACTGCCGCTAGTGGCGCGTTCCGCCACGCGCCCCGGTTCCGCCAGCGCCGAATCGCTGCAATACTTTGTCGTTGCCGATGTCGTCTTCTACCAGCGCGAAAGCGAATCGGCCGATTACATCTCCAAAGCCGAAGTCGTGGAAAGCTTCGACAACATCGCCCAGGACGAACAGAAATTCGGCTACGGTTCGGCGGCGCTCGAATTGGCCAATCTTTTCCTGCCCGAGGACGAGGTCAACAGCCAGCTCTACTTCACACTCAAGAAATTCCTGCGTCTGATGAACAACTCCTCCGAGCAGAGTTTCCGCAGGGAGCTTTTGCATTTCTGGTATCTGCTCTGTATATTCTCCGGCTACGCCCCCGAGCTGGGCGCCTGTGTCGAGTGCGGCGACAAGATCGTCGGCGACCGGCTGATGTTTGACCCGGCGAGCGGTGGGCTGCTTTGTAAGAAATGTGTCGGCGACCGCCTGACAATTCCCCTCGACCGTGGCACGGTCAAGGCGCTGGAAAAACTGGCGGGTACCGACATCAGTGATAATCGGAAAGTCACGCTGGCCAAGGCGCAGGCCGAACAGATTCGGCAGATGCTGGTCGCGCTCACCGAGTATCACATCGGGAAACGGGCTGATCTCAAATCGTTCGATTTCCTGCGCAAGTTGGATCTTATGCATCAGGATGGAGGAATCCGTGGCGAAGACAGTTGACAGAATGGAGCAGATAGTTTCCCTGTGCAAACGGCGCGGCTTTGTATTTCAGTCGTCGGAGATTTACGGCGGCCTCGGCAGTTGCTGGGATTACGGCCCTTACGGCGTTGAACTCAAACGCAACCTCAAGGATTTCTGGTGGAAGGCCATGACCCAGAAACGCGACGATGTCGAAGGCATTGACGCCGCGATTCTCATGCACCCCAAAGTCTGGGAAACCTCCGGCCATGTCGCCAACTTCACCGATCCCATGGTCGACTGCAAAAAATGCAAAGCCCGTTTCCGCGCCGATCAACTGGAAACCGCGCGCTGCCCGATGAAACCCTCGAAATCACCGTTGGAATGCGGCGGCGAACTCACCGAACCGCGCCAGTTCAACCTGATGTTCAAAACCTTCATGGGCCCAGTCGAGGATTCATCCGCCGTCGTCTACATGCGTCCCGAGACAGCACAGGGCATCTATGTCAACTTCCTCAATGTCATGGGCCCGTCGCGCCAGAAAGTGCCGTTTGGCATTGCCCAGATCGGCAAGGCCTTCCGCAACGAAATCACGCCCGGCAATTTTATTTTCCGCACGCGCGAATTCGAACAGATGGAAATGCAGTTCTTTATCAATCCGTTCGATGACGACCAGTGGTTCGAATACTGGAAGGCCGAACGCCTGAAATGGTACTACGAACTCGGCATCAACAAGGACAAGCTCCGTTATCACGAACATGGCAAGGACGAACTCGCGCATTACGCCAAAAAGGCCTACGACATCGAATACGAATTCCCGTTCGGCTGGAAAGAACTCGAAGGCATCCACAACCGCACCGATTTCGACCTCAGCCGTCACGCCGAGGCCACCGGCAAGGATTTAAGCTATTTCGACGAACCGACCAAGACGAAATTCATTCCCTACATCATCGAAACCTCCGCCGGCTGTGACCGCACGCTGTTGGTGCTGTTGGTCGACGCCTATCAGGAAGAAGAAGTCAAAGGCGAAACGCGCGTGGTGCTGAAATTCTCACCCAAAATCGCGCCGGTCAAGGTCGCCGTCTTCCCGCTGGTTAACAAGGATGGCATGCCCGAAATCGCGATGAAGGTCTTCCACGAGCTCAAAGAACACTTCAAGGCATTCTATGATGATTCCGGTGCGGTCGGTCGACGTTACCGCCGCATGGATGAAATCGGCACGCCTTATTGCATAACCATCGACGGCCAGACCAAAGAGGATGAGACCGTCACGATCCGCGACCGCGACACGATGGAACAATCCCGCGTCAAAATCGCCGACCTCATCCCGACCTTCAAAAAGAAGATCGACGCCTGACCTTCGCTGTGCGCGGCTTTGTGCGCGGCAGTCGTCCTCGCCTGCCGTGTCCAGTTCCGTGCGCGGCGTACGTCCTCGTGCGCCGCAAACGCCCACAAGGGGCTAGACTACGGGCGCTCCAGGCGTCACGTCATGGCAGACGTGTCAAACGTATATGGCGCGAATCATTACAATTCGCGATGTCAAAGACCAAGCGAACCTTTAAACGCGTGTTCCGGTGACGGATTAACTCCGTTAGTCCGGCCTGGGTATCTTATATCTCGTGCTGCGGCATTGTGCCGTCATAGCAGGCCGATATGGCGCCTGCACCGCCACGAGAAGTCGATGCTCCAGCTGGATCGGGGACTTGATCACTGCCGAGACCCGGAAACGCCGAACGTGTTGCGGGGATAAGGGGACGCTCCTCCATTGAGCCACCAACTTCGCCGTTGTTCGCCCTGGTAGCGAAGTTGATCGGATTCACGGTTGTCGCGATACGCTCTATTACTGGGTTCCCTCCGACGGTGTGAACTGTTCGTCGATAGAGACCGTCTTGACAGGCGTGAGCCAAACCGAAGACAATCGGTAAGGAAGACATACGAAACCCACCGCAAGCGGATGGGGCACCGGTGCGATGATGTGGCGAGTACACCCACAGCAAGCTGTGGAGTACCTGTTCCGTCAGGAAAGGATTCCTGACGGCGCGGTACATCAAAGCGTGTCGGGGGGACGGCGGGTATCCGACAGCGCGAACCACAAGGTTTACAGCGACAGACTCACTCACCACGGCGAAGGACGAGTATGCCCGGGACGACACGGTTAGAGTTCGGCATGGATAGCTTAGTCGTAACCGTGTTGTCGTCGGGGATTCCTGATCGGTAGAAGGTTGATTCACAAAACTCCCATTTTGCTCAGCCGCTAATCACCAGACCCACAAAGCCCTCCGGGGTGACCTTCGGTGCCGCAACCTGCGTTCTACTTATATGGGGTCTTGAGATTTATCCTCGAAAGGAGGGTAAGTGGTTGGGGGAGAGGATAGTAGAAACGTGGATGGAGTCACAGGAGACGAAATGAGGGTGATAGGAGGGAGAAAAAAAGTGAAAATATTTTTGAGAAATTCCGGCAGTTCACCCGCCGCAATGAGATGTGACACTCGCAGACAAGAGGTTAGGCGCGGCGCAGGAAGTGCCGGAACGGGGAAAAATATTTTGGGGGCTTGTAGTGGTCTTGTTGGTAGTTGCTCAGGTCAGAGTGAGATGAAAAAGTTGAGGGGAGCAGTAGTCGCCGGAAGTTCCCACCCGCTGAGTGGGGTACCGTGGCGGGCTCCTGACCTACGGTACTGGAATTAGCGCATGAGGCAACGCAATTTTCCCTTCACTTATGCACCTTAAAGAAGCTGGGGTAAGCAGCTTTGAGTCGCCTTAGATCATCCCCATCGAGCACTCCATAGTAGATATTCTCACCACCGATAGCTTTTGCGACGGCTAGAGCCTTCATCTGATCTAATATCACCGGAGCTATCTGCCCTTGGTAGACAATCAAGTACACTTCTGCTACCGAATCAGAGAAAAGTCTAATTACCTGATCCGCACGTTTACCCATTTTGTCAAGAGTGAGGGTTCCCTTCGTTGCTCTACCCTTGAATGCAAATGCCGCTGGTCTGCGCCTCCCCTTAATTTTGACCTTTGTCGTGAAAAGGTCATTCTTCTCGCCACCCCAGTCTTTGAATTTGCCCGACTCGCCAATCAAGCTCTTCACGGCTGACTTGATGTGAGCTTCATAAAGCTTTTGATCGTCAACTGCAGAAGTCGAGATCTTTACTTGTCGTACCATGCTAAAAGAGTCAATATCGTCCATTGTAATGTGAATAGCCTTCGCCGCAGTAGCAGGAAAAGTGACACGGACATTCTGCGACGCAATATTGGGAGAGACTTTAGTCGGCAGTCTCTTGAGTCGATTGGGATTTTGAGCGAAGTTAAGAATCCTTCGATAATGAAGCGAATAGAATGGGTCCTTACGATAGCCATTCTTAACCTTTTCAACTAGTTGATGCTGTGCTAGGCGACTTCCTTCCTGCAAAACGCGGATATTTGTTAATCCAGTGGCATCCACCAGTTCCGCAATCGTCTTGGTTCTCTGCTTGCCTCTGTAAATCTCTTTGAACACAATTTGTCTTTGTTTGGACCTTCCAATGATCTTGGCAGCATTTGCAATCTGGTCGTTGAGATTAGAGCGAATGTCAGTAACGTTCTGTGGCATACTGGTTGTTGCGGAACCTAAAGCACATGCTCGCGATCCCTAAAATCGTAAACTCTACCTTACTTTCGTTGACTTATCGATGATGCGTAACAATACATCGATGAACCCACACACCCTCAATGCGTCTTCGCGAGTAAAACTATCGACTAGGTGGTGATGCGTGGTGTTGCGAAATGCTGGAACGATGCCTCTGACAATCTCTGAAATGCCTCTCTGTTCGTCCTGATTATCGCTCACCTTCAATACTGTCTTTACAAGATCGCTGTTGATAGCATGCCCAGCTAGATTCTCGCCGACCAGTCGCGCTGTTGGCTGTGCTTTGTGTCGCAGTCTATCTTCAAGAACCAACGTCGCTTGATTCACAGCTCTATCAAAGTGCTTCTTACCCAGAAGTAGATCAGTGCATCTGGACCGAAGTTCCTCGTCTTGAATGACATATTCAGCAGCGGCCTTTAATGCGGTACGCTGATTTCCGACTGCGGTTCCACCGGATTTGTGACGTAGATTTACTCTAGGTGGAGGTATGTTCGGAGAGGGCATTATGGTAGGCAGCGCCATCCTGATCTCTGACTGGATCGTTGGGTCAAGTCTTCTCTGATATACCCCGGTAGCGATACCAAGTTCTTTCGCCAAGATGGCAAGAGCTGCTTCAGAGGATATCCCGAGCCTGTTTGCCTTCTTGCTGATCTTGACATTAACTCGGTTCTTGGCGAGCCTCAGTTTCTGTGCCACCTTCTGCATCAACTTAGGATCAAGCCTAGCTCGAGCCATATTACGCCTTACACCCTTTCGGGGTTAATAGCGTTCGAACAGTCTTGATCGGTGTACCGAAAGTCCGTGTTATGTCACTCCGTGGACGAGACCATTTCCTGCTCCAAATGAGGATTCTGACTCTGTTTTCAGATTTCATTGATTGAGCTTCTTCCTATCAATGCCCTTGAGCATTTGGTTGACGATAGCCGTCTGCAGACGCAAACGCTTTCCAATATCCACCTGCGACAGCCCAAGCTTAAAGAGTTCTAACGCCACCAAATAGTTCAGCAGGTAGTCTGGATCATCCTGGGGCACTCTCTTTGTTGGTGTCGTTTTCTTGGCGGCCATTCTATTTATCCCCCTTTCTGACGTGTCGTACAATCCAACTTACACGGTTATTGTCGACGCCGACAATGGTTCTGATATTTTCCTGAGATACACCAGCTAATCCGAGTTGGATCATCATCAGGTCACGTAACAAGTCCTCCGTCGTGGTGCTGGGCTTGATCTGTTTTTCCGGCTTTTGGCTAGTCTTTTTGTTTTGCACCTTTGCCATTCTTCTTACCACCTTTGCTCTTTATCTTGCGAAGTTCTGACAGTTCCTTACTAACAAACTTTCCCGTCCGCCCTAGGATCTCGCTGATCTCCTTTGGCTTAAATCCCAAATCGTGCAGTCGTGCGATTCGTTCGCGTAGTGAAAGAGGCTTGTCGTCGCGAATTGAAACGATAAGCCCAAGCAGAGCCTTAAGACTACGATCAATCGAGTATAACAACTCCTCGTTCATAATTCTCCCTTGTTAAAGTCAGAAGACTACGCGTCCCAATGGGTCGAACCTCTCCGGTTCTGACACTTTGTGATCCCTCCCATGGATTGTCAACGACAATATCGCCTTTAAGGTTGCGTTCTTGTCGAGGCGTGTCAAGTGTTATTTCGGTGTAATGAACGATCTTGCAATAGGTCACAGTCGAAAGGGGCGAGCCGGGCCCTCGGCAAACGAAATCAGCCTGGATTCCCGCCTTCGCGGGAATGACATAGCTCCGGGACATGCAAGATGGTTCCGTCAGGAAGGGGTTCCTGACAGCGCACGAGTTGACGGCGCGAATATGAAAGTGTCAGGTCTCACGCCCGACTTCGTCGTGCGCAGGACCTGACACAACATGAACGCCGACCTACGTAAAACTGGGCGCACTGCCGTGCGCCCCTACGGGTGTCCCTACGGGTGTCCCTACGGGTGTTCCTACGGGTCAGACGATAGAGCTAATTCAACGGTTCAAAGCGGGCCTGGAAGAAGCGCAGGTATTCCGGTTCGTAGACCAACTTCAGACCTTTGATTTGGTCGCGGCGCTCGAAGACCTCAAGGACGGCCTCGGCGGTGACATCCATGTGCGCTTGCGTGTAGACGCGGCGCGGCAGAGTCAGGCGAACCAATTCCAGTTTGGGGTAATAGTGATCGCCGGTTTGCTTGTTGCGTCCGGCGGAGACGATGCCACGTTCCATGGAACGGATACCCGGCCTCGAGGTACAGTTCGGCCGCCAGCGTTTGCGCCGGAAAACTCAATTGCGGCAAATGCGGCAGAAATGCTTTGGCATCCAGAAAGACGGCGTGGCCGCCGATCGGTTTGACAATCGGCACGCCCCAGTCGTTGAGCTTGTTGCCAAGGTACTCGACCTGCCCGACGCGCGCGCGGATGTGATCGTACTGCACCGATTCCCGCAGGCCGATGGCGACCGCTTCCATATCGCGCCCCGCCATACCGCCGTAAGTGTGAAGGCCTTCATAGATGACGACCATGTTGCGGGCCTTCTCGAAAATATCCCAATCGTTGACCGCCAGAAAGCCGCCGATGTTGACCATCGCATCTTTCTTGGCGGACATCGTGCAGCCGTCGGTGTAGGAGCAAAGCTCGCGGACGATTTCCGCGACGGTTTTGTCGGCGTAACCCTGCTCGCGAACCTTGATGAAGTAAGCATTCTCGGCGACGCGGGTGGCATCGTGAATGATCATGATCTTGTACTTGTCGCAAAGTTGTCGTACGTCGCGGAGGTTCTGCATGGAGATCGGCTGTCCGCCGGCCATATTCACGCAGGTGGCGATGGCGACGTAAGGGATTTTGGCGGCGCCGTGCTGGTCGATGACCTTCTGCAATTTGTTGAGATCGACATTGCCTTTGAAAGGATGATCGCTGGTGGTATCGTGCGCTTCATCAATGATGACGTCGACGAAAGTGCCGCCGGCCAGTTCCTGATGAAGCCGCGTGGTAGTGAAGTACATATTGCCGGGAATGATATGGCCCGGCTTGATCAGAATCTGCGAGAGAATATGTTCGGCGCCGCGTCCCTGGTGAGTGGGTACCAGGTGCTTGTATCCATAGACATCATGAACTGATTCCTCGAGGTGGTAGAAGTTGCGCGAACCGGCATAGGCCTCGTCGCCCATCATCATTCCCGCCCACTGCACATCGCTCATCGCGGCAGTGCCGGAATCGGTCAACAGGTCAATATAGACGTCCTCGGATTTCAACAGAAAGGTGTTATAGCCGGCCTCGACGATCGCGCGTTCACGTTCCTCGCGTGTTGTCATTTTGAGGTGCTCGACCATTTTGATTTTGAACGGTTCTGCCCAGGATTTGCGTCGTGTTCCGCCCATATTCTCAACTTCCTTTCCGATGAATCATGCTCAACATGTGCCGAGGGATGATAGTAAACAGGAGCGTTTCAGGCAAGATATATGTCGGCGGGCACGGCCAATGTCCTGTGGGGCAACGGAGTCTGGTCGTCAGTATGAGAAAGCCCATACAGTAGGCGGAATTACGAAGTCACTGCCGCTGATTACGTCCGGGGCTGTGCCGATCATGTCCAACGCGGATCAATGATGTCCCGTATCGTCAGGTGACCGAGTTAAGAGAGTTGATCCACAACAGGACAGACTGGAGGAAATATGTCATCCAAGCACAGTGTTAGTCAAAAGACCAAGCAGGGGACAGACATCGTAATCAATCGTGTGTTCGATGCGCCGCGCGAACACGTATGGCGGGCCTGGACGGAACCGGAATACCTCAAGAAATGGTGGGGGCCGAACGGTTATACTACGCCGATGGCTGAAATTGATTTCCGCGTGGGCGGCAAGTATGTCGGTTGTATGCGGTCGCCGGAAGGGAAGGACACCTACACCACCGGCACCTATCGCGAAATTGTCAAGAATGAACGCATCACTGTAACCGACTCATTCGCCGACGAAAAGGGTAATCCCGTTTCGGCGAAGCACTACGGTTTTGAAGGGGACTTCCCGATGGAAACGCGCATCACCGTTACGTTCCACGAACAAAACGGCAAAACCAGAATGACGCTGACGCATGTCGGGATACCAGCCGGTAAGATAAATGACGAATGCAAGGACGGGTGGAACCAGATGTTCGACAAACTCGCGGACTGTCTGGAGTAAGTTCGATTTCTAATCGGGCGCGGTGTACGTACCTCGTACGCCGCGCGCGAACAATCTCAGTTCATATCAAGTAAGTTACAAAGTCATCGTTTTTGTTGCTGTTTGGCGCTCCGACGGCGATCTTGTAGTGGAACATCACTGCCAATCGGAGACCAGAAACATGAATGATGACTTTCTGCATGCCACGCTCGGCAACACCGGGCTGAAGGTATTTCGCCTCGGTCTGTCGGGTACCTATCGTCCCGGTAAGAACGCCATTCACAAAGCACTCGACGCCGGCGTCAACTACTTCTTCTGTTATGGTTTTGACTGGCAGATGACCAAAGCGCTGCGGGAATTCTCGGCGACACAGCGCGAGAAGCTTGTCATCAGTACCGGCGCGTACAATTTGCTGGTTGGCCATCCCAATTTGCGTCGCACTCTGGAAAAGCGGTTGCGCCAGCTCAAGACCGATTACATCGATGTGTTCCTCTTTCTCGGGGTGACCAAGCCGAAACACATCGGAGAGCGCGAACTCGAAGAGATGCGCAAGTTCCGCGAAGAAGGCAAGGTGCGGTCGATCGGAATGTCGTGCCATGATCGGAAGTTTATCGGGAATTTGATTTCCGCCGGGGCGATTGATGTCACGATGATGCGTTACAATGCGGCCCACCGTGGCGCGGAACAGGATATCTTTCCGCACCTGGCAGCGCACGATCCGGGAGTCGTCAGCTATACCGCCACGCGTTGGGGATATTTGTTGCGGCGTCCGGGCGGCTATCCGGCGGATGCACCGATTCCGAGCGCGGATCAGTGCTATCGTTTTGTACTGTCGAATCCGAATGTTGACGTCTGCTTGAATGCGCCGCTGAACGAAAAACAACTGCTGGAGAATATCAAAGGCCTGAGCAAGGGACCGCTGTCACCCGACGAAATGGAATTTATGAAGAAGTTCGGTGACATCATCCATCAAAAGAAGAAGTGGTTCATGTAGTGCACTCCGTCACATTCTCTCTCCCCGCGGAGTAGAATGAGCATGCCTGCTTGTCCTGTTTTTGGCTACTCTAATGACAGTTGGGGAATGTCAAACAGGAATGTTCAACCTACTATACCCTGCGAACGATAGGCCATAGCGATACAACGCCAACGGCAGGCCGGTCATAAGCGTATCGGAGCAAGGTGGGCGAGGAAATGCCAAGCACCGGTTATCTAACTCAAACTTGACACCCATGCGACCACTCTGTTGATTTGGTGGGAGCTATATGAACAAAAGACTGCTCGAAGTAATCGGGTCGGTTATCGCAATCGGGTTATTCCTGGCAGCTCTGTGGGTGCTGCATCGGGAACTGGGGCATCATCGGCTGGCGGACATTATCGCTCAATTTCGGTCGATACCGTTTCCGCATGTGCTGATGGCGCTGATGTTCTCGCTGCTGAGCTACCTGGCGCTGTCGGGCTACGACATGCTGGCGTTGCGGCACATCAAGCACCCATTGGAATATCCCAAGGTCGCCATGACCTCGTTCATAACATACGCCATCGCTCACAATCTCGGTTTCTCAGTCTTCACCGGCGGTTCGTTGCGCTATCGAATCTATGGCGCGTGGGGTTTGTCCGCGCTGGAGATTACGACACTGATGGGATTCGGAGTCGCTACCTTCTGGCTGGGTTACTTGACGACCGCTGCGATAGTCTTGACGACCGCACCGGTCATGATACCGGAACAGATCCGGCTGCCGTTCGTCTCGACAATTCCCCTGGGACTGTTCTTCGTGGGACTATTGCTCGCCTACCTGGTCAAGATCACGTTGTTCCGCAGCCCGATCAAGGTCAAGGGCTGGCAATTCGATATTCCGACCCTGCCCACCACATTCGCGCAGATGGCGCTGGGCACATTCGACTGGCTGATGGCGGCAGGCGCAATCTACATAGTATTGCCCGACTCGGCGCAGGTCAGCTATTTCCATGTGCTGGGAATTTTTCTGCTGTCGCAAATCGCGGGATTGATCAGCAATATACCTGGGGGATTGGGAGTTTTCGAAACCGTCTTTATTCTTCTCATCGGTCCGGTGGCAACACCGGCGGAGTTGGTTGGGTCGCTCTTGGCCTACCGCATCGTCTACTATCTGGTGCCACTTTTCGTAGCGGCAAGTTCGCTGGCGGCGTTCGAGATTTCGCGCAAGCGTGAAGGTTTGATGAAATTGGCGGCGAATGTGGGCCGCTGGATTTCGATGATTGCGCCGCAGTTGTTTTCGTTTCTCGTGTTCATATCGGGTGTCGTGCTGCTGTTTTCGAGCGCCACGCCGGCGGAGAGCGAACGCATGGAGTTGCTGCGCGATTTCCTGCCGCTGCCGGTCATCGAACTGTCGCATTTTATCGGGAGTATCGCCGGGCTGGGATTGTTGTTGCTCGCGCGCGGATTGCAGCGCCGTGTTGATGCGGCCTACGTGCTGAGTTTGTTTCTGCTGGGTGTCGGTGTCGTGGTGTCTTTGCTAAAGGGTTTCGACTATGAAGAAGCACTGATACTGTCGCTCATGCTGCTGTTGCTGCTGCCGTCCAGATCATATTTCTATCGCAAGTCCTCGCTGCTGGGAAGGTCGTTAAGTCCGGCCTGGATCGGCGCGATCGTGGTCGTGCTGGCGTGTTCGTTCTGGTTAACCATGTTCTCGTTCAAACACGTTGAGTACGGCAGCAAACTCTGGTGGCAATTCGAGTTCTTCGGCGACGCGCCACGTTCTTTGCGCGCCGGCGCGGGAGTAGTCAGCGCGGCGCTGTTGTTGGCGATCTGGCGATTGCTGCGACCGGCGCCGCCGGAACCGACCTTGCCAAGTCTGGAGGTTCTTGACAACACAATGCCGATTGTCAAAAGCTGTTCGAGTTCAGTTTCGCATCTGGCATTGATCGGAGACAAGGAACTGCTGTTCAGCCGGAACGGACGGGCGTTTATAATGTATGGAATCTCCGGCAGAACCTGGGCGGCCATGGGGGATCCGGTGGGATCACGCGAGGAATGGAAAGAGTTGCTCTGGCAATTTCATGAGATGTCTGATCGCCATGGGGGCTGGACGGCATTCTATCAGGTCGATGCGGAGAATTTGCCGCTCTATCTGGAAATGGGATTAAGTCTGCTCAAACTGGGGGAAGAGGCAATCGTGCCGCTGAGTGGGTTTTCGCTTGAGGGCCATGCCAACAAGCCGTTTCGGCATTGGCATCGCAAGCCGGAGAGTGAAGGATGCTCGTTCCAGATTGTGCCGCCGGAGGAAGTGAAGGCGTTGCTGCCAAGATTGCGGGAGATATCCGACTCCTGGCTGGAATACAAGAACACCCGCGAGAAACGATTCTCGCTGGGCTATTTCTACGAGCCGTATCTTACGCGGATGCCGATGGCCCTGGTGTGGAAGGACAGGACAGATCATCGCGTTTGCCAATATCTGGGCCACGGGTGACTGTGAAGAACTTTCCATCGACTTGATGCGGCATCTGCCCGACGCGCCGGTGGGCGTGATGGATTATATGTTTATCGAATTGATGCTGTACGGCAAGGAACAGGGCTACCGCTGGTTCAATCTGGGAATGGCGCCATTATCCGGGCTGGAGAATCGTGCCATAGCGCCATTCTGGAATCAGTTGGGGACGTTTATCTTTCGGCATGGCGAGCATTTCTATAATTTCCAGGGCTTACGGCAGTATAAAGATAAGTACAAGCCGGTCTGGGCGCCGCGCTATCTGGCGTCGCCGGGCGGCGTAGCAGTATTCAGGATTTTGACCAATATTGCCTCCATGATTTCCGGAGGCATATCAGGAGTGGTTAAGAAATGAGAAAACTAACGGGTCTCTTGTTAGTGCTGTTCTTGATGTCAGCCACGGCGTGGGGTGTGCAAGAGGACACACTGCGGTTTGGCAAGTTCGGAAAAGTATATCTCTACCAGACCACGCCGAAACCGGAGCGCGTGGCAATCTTCGTATCGGGCGACGGCGGCTGGAATCTGGGTGTCGTCGAAATGGCGCGGTCGCTGGCGGGCGAAAACGCGCTCGTCATCGGGTTTGACATCATCCACTATCTAAAGGAACTGGCTGTCGCGAATGACCAGTGCTCGTATGTTGCCGCCGATTTCGAGGCGTTGAGCCAGTACACGCAGAAGAAACTGGAGTTGCCGACTTACCAGCCGCCGGTGCTTATCGGTTATTCCTCCGGAGCAACGCTGGTATATGCCGCGTTGGTGGAGGCGCCGCCAAACACCTTCGCAGGCGCCATCAGTATGGGATTCTGTCCCGATCTGCCGTTGACTAAACCGCTTTGTAAAGGAAGCGGACTGGAATGGACGGCCGGCCCGAAAGGGAAGGGGTATAGTTTCCTGCCGGCAAAGCATCTGGAGCAGCAATGGGTTGCATTTCAGGGAGTGGTCGATCAAGTTTGCGACGCCAAGAATGTCGAAGAATTCGTCAAGCAGGTGAAGAACGCCCAACTCGAGCTATTGCCCAAGGTCGGCCATGGTTTTGCCGTGCAAAAGAACTGGTTGCCGCAACTGCGCCATGCCTTCGGTCGACTTACGATTCCTACGGATACATCCCTGGCGGTGCCGGGTTCAACGAATCTAAGCGATTTGCCGTTGGTGGAACTGCCCGCAACGGGTGATTCAAAAGATTTACTGGCGGTGATCATTTCCGGTGACGGCGGCTGGGCAAATATCGACAAGCAACTGGGAGAGTACTTTTCCTCACAGGGAATTTCCGTAGTCGGGCTCAATTCACTGAAGTATTTCTGGAATCGCAAAACACCCGAAGGTGCCAGCATGGACCTGTTGCGTATCATCAGCCACTACACAGACGCCTGGAAGAAAAACAAAGTGTTGCTCGTTGGTTATTCTCGCGGCGCTGACGTTTTGCCCTTCATGGCGAATCGACTACCGGCGTCCACTCTGGACCAGGTCGTCGGCGTAGCGCTGCTGGGTCTCGAAGAGTCGGTCGACTTCCAGTTTCATCTGACCGACTGGCTGTCCGGTGGCAATCCCAAGACGGCGTTGCCCGTGCAGCCGGAAGTGGACAAACTCAAGGGACAACGCGTCCTGTGCTTCTATGGATCGGAGGAAAAACATTCGATTTGCCTTGATCTCGATACCAGTTTCGTGACGTCGATACAGATGTCTGGCGGACACCATTTCGGCGGCGATTACCAGACCATCGCCAAACAGATACTTGACCACGTCAGCCCGTAAGTCGGGAGTCGCGCCTAAATAACTCCGTGGGCGCGCAGTGTGTCGAGAAACTGCTGCATGGTCGAGTCGAGCAGTTGGTAGTGCTCAAAGTGATCTCGCTTCGTGACCGCGGCGATCACGTCGATGTATGGTCCCTGGGCACAAGCCAAAGAATCAAGCGCATCGTAACCGTGCCGTCAAAGGAGCCGACATCTTCCGCGAGCAGGTATTCATAGCCCACTCGCAGCGAATCGTTATAGGCATCAACTACCAGAACTCCGCTTCCGTGAATGCCCAGGTCGAGATTAATGACGACGTCGGACTTGAAGCTAATGCCGTTTCGCTGCAATACGTTGTTCAGGACCTGCCGGGCCTCGGTTTCTGTCACGAAGTCGACTCTCGGCAAGCCCGATGTTGGCTTGCTAAAATCACATGATTCGAGCAGGAACATCATCACGGTAGCTGCTGCGCTGTGTTTCAGCAGATCGGGCACGGCAAATGTCGGCGGGTGTTGGTAGGTTGCGCGCGGGTATTTCGCGACGCGGTAATTTCTAACCTGTTTGACTCTTAGCATCGGGCTGCCTCCTGCTAATCAGACAATCTTCAATATAGGATGAAACCGGAAAGGTGCGCTCGTAGAACTTGCGTTTGAAGAGAGTGACATTCTTTTTCCACAGTTTGTTTGCCAGTTGATCGACGATGGGCATCAGCATGCGCTCATATTCGCAGACGATCGGCGGCACCTGGCTGATGCTGCCGGTGGCGCGCCAGTTGACACAGCCGCAGTAGGTGGCACAGCGGCCATCGAGAGCGCAGCCGGTGCAGGATTCCTTTTCCTGATGATTCTCGCGGACGAAGCGTTCGCGTTGGTCGAGATCAAGACCGTCGAAGATATTGCCGATCGAATTCGAGCGGCAGGTGTCATCGTCGGCATTGACGAACTGGACGCAGGGATAGATCCGTCCCGACGCGGCAATGGCGATTTGCGAATTGGCCATGTCGCAGAGGTCGCCCGGTTTGTACGGTTTTTGCGCCCAGGTTTTGATGCGCTCATCGAAGGGGCTGTAATAGATTTTGGCGCCCTTACTAAGCTGGGTGAAATAGAAATCGGCGAGATCGCTGTATTGTTTGCTCAGGGCAGCAATGTCTTCCGATTGCCAGCCGGCGGGAAAATCGAGCGTCTGCAGAATGTACCGAAACCCCTTGGCAAACAGATCCTGCACGCCGGCAGACAGCATTGGCACGGTCTCCGGCACAATGACGGAGACGGCGATCGTGTACGGATTGAAGCTGAGGATTTCCGACAAGTGCGCACTGATCAGATCATATGAGCCGCCACCGTCAGAGGTACAGCGCACGGCGTCGTGCTGGCTGCGGCTGCCATCGAGACTCAGCGCAAAGTAAATGCCGTTGTCGCGAAAGTAGTCGAGCATGTCAGGCGTGATCAGGGTCCCGTTGGTGGCGAGGCGGAAGTCGATCTTTGCCGGATATTGTTCGTGCGAATAGCTGACGACTTGTTTGATCAACGGGAATTCGAGCAAGGGTTCGCCGCCGAACAAGGTAACAGTGCACTTGTCGGGTGTCTGGTCGGCAAGGAAGTCAATGGCACGTCGCGCGATAACAGATGTCATGCGTTTGTTGGTCTTAGCGCCAGCGTAACAGTAGCGACAGCGCAGGTTGCAGTTGTGAGTGAGACACAAGGCGGCATATCTGACCGGTCCCAGTTTCTTCTCCATCGTCATCCCGAAGTTTTCCGCAAGGTTTTAGCAGCCGTTAAAGTGCCGCACCGTGATTGTTGATCTAATGGTCTTACGATTAAGTGGCGATTTCGTTCAATCTTCCCGCCCATTCTACTTCTTGATGCGGATTTCCCTCCAACCGGTCAGATAGTTGCGGCTGTATGAGTCCTGAACGGCAACCACGAGATAATATTTCCCCGCCGGGAGATTGCTCGGTAACGCTATTGGCGCCTGGAATGTCACCTGATGATCAGCAGCCACTCGCGACGCGGAGAAGATCATGGCCTCATCATTCTTCCGCGGCTTGCGCAAATGGGCAGCCGATGGCCCCGTGTCCTGCGTGTCATGGGAGACCTCGAAAACGCTGCCGATTTCCGTTGTCGGTTTGCCGAACGTTTCTTTGGCGCGGTAGAGACTGGCCGTTATCGAGTATTCTCGTTCGCCCGATTTTTGTTTCGCAAACTTGGTAATGTCAAACTCGACATAAGGGTGAATTGAGTCGCCGCGGTGATAGTAGGCGGGATTGCCCATCAACGAATACTTGCCCCTGACAATTCTGTTGTCGCCGGCCTCCCAGGTATATTCGGCGGGTTTCAGTGCGACCAGGATGTCGCTCATGTCTTTGGATGCGTGTGCCGTGGGCAGCGTAACGGTTGCGCGGTAGGCGCCGCGATGCTCCGGCGCGTGGTCGTCGTACAATGTTAGAAAGATGTCATAGGTTCCCGCCGCGAGGATGCAGCCGCCCAGATAGACGGGGTACCAGTAGTCGTCGAGTTTCTCGGTCGTGTCGGGGAGCAGCATTGTCATGGAAGGCGTACTGTCGAGATAGACCAGTTTTGGCACCGTCTCCATCCGATTGATCGTGATCTGTTGATGAAAGCTGACCATCTGCGCCGAGTCAGGGACGTACTGATTGAGGCCTACGCCGGAACTGACCCAGAGGGCAAAGCCACCCGAGTCGGGAAAGGAAACGATATCGACGGCGGACTTGATTTGTTTGGTGACTTCGGGATATGGCTTGAACTTCGGCTGGTGATCGACGAAGGCAGTGAGTTTCGGCCCGAGCGCTTGCACGAAGATTTCGCGCGAAGACACGGTGTCCTCGTAGTCACCGTCGCAGCCGGCATCGATGAACTCCAGCCAGAGGCCTTTGCTCATCCAATCCATCGCGTAAAACTGACAGGTCCCAAGGCCGCAGGTCTCGCATGCACCTAGTTGCTCGGATTCGGGAAGACCCATCATGATCACGGGCCGTGCGCGTATATCCCACCATTGTTTCATCGCGGTCGTGTGGTAGAACGAATCACAGTGTGCCGCGCGGACGTTCCAGATTTCGTCCCACCATTCGTTACGGTTGGGAGTGTCGGGGCGGGTCTCGAAATCCTTCTCCCGTATGAAGGCCTCGACCAGACTGTCGATAGCAGCCCGATCGTATTCGGCATCGAGGTATTGCAATTTCCTTGAGAGTGAATCGTCGAGCATTTCGATGATCCGATAAACCTTCAGCAGATAAGCGCGCGTGGAATCGTTCGGCACCGTAGCTAAGTAGGTCTCGCGGCGGTAATCATAGCCAAGTCCCTGGATCTCCAAGGTGGTGCAGCCAATACCCAGGCAGACAAGCAGAATCAGAATCGCCGCAAGAAAACGTGCAGTCGAAATTTCGATATGCAGCATCGTCAACCTCCCCAAAAGCATCTGCAAATTATGACCGGTCGATACCCCTGCTCAATATAATATTCTGTTTGGTAGCTGCCATAATTGAGACGCAGCAGTAAAACTTATGTTCAAGAGAACTTATTGCGGCTGTGCCGATTCGCGCTGAAATCCGTCGAATATATTAGTGTGAAACTTAAGTGTCGGCGCGGCGTTATAAAAGCTGATTGATTTTGACGAACTGACGACTAATGATTACAGGATTATGGCAATAAACGATAGTCAATCGGGGTACCAGGCAACCTGGGGAACAGCAAATAGAAAACACAGGAGCCGGGATCTCTGGCACTATTTCCGGCTGTTGTTGTTTTCGCTGATCCTGGCGTTCGCGATCAAGGAATCGGTGGTGGAAGCGTACCGGATTCCGTCGGAATCGATGGAGAATACGCTGCTGGTGGGCGACTTCCTGATGGCGAACAAATTAGTGTATGGCGCTTACGTTCCCTTCACCAACATTCGGCTGCCCGCAGTTCATGCACCGAGGATTGGCGAAGTCGTGGTGTTTCGCTTTCCCGAAGACAGGCGCGTGAATCTCATCAAGCGGATCATTGCTGCCGGCGGCGACACGGTGGAAATCGTGAACAAGACGCTGTTCGTGAATCATAACGTCATCGACGATGCGGCCTACGCGGTGCATTTCGACCAGATCGTGATGCCCAGAAGTTCGAATCAGCCGCGTGACAATTTCGGGCCGATTATCGTGCCGCCCGACCAGTACTTCATGCTCGGCGATAATCGCGACAATTCCTCGGATTCGCGCTACTGGGGCTGCGTGCCGAAGAATCTGATCATTGCCAAGGCGTCGTTTATCCACTGGTCGTGGGCGCCGGACGCACAAGCGCCGCCCGTGACCATGACAAAACCACTTTCATTGTTGAAAAGTATGGGTTATAATGTACGCCACCTGTCCAGCCGCGTGCGCTGGGGCAGAGTGTTCAGCGTCGTGAGTTAGGAGAGTTAATGAAGACCACACCGACCAGGAAGAAAAAGGCCTCCGGCTCGAAAGCTGCGCTAGTATCGGGCTTCAACACTTTGAAATCACTGGTGATTGCCCTGATCGGCGCGCTGTTGATCAAGTACTCAGTGATTGAGGCATATAATGTCCCGACCGGCTCGATGGAAGACACGATCCTGGTGGGCGACTTCCTGCTGGCAAACAAGTTCATATATAATGTCAGGATTCCGCTCGTTGACGTGAGTTTCAAAGGACTCCGCGACCCGCGGCCGGGCGATATCGTGGTGTTCAAGTTTCCGCGCGATTCCTCCACCAACTTCGTCAAGCGTTGTATCGCCGTCGGCGGACAAGTTGTCGAAGTGCGCGACAAGAGGGTCTGGGTTGATGGCGTCGAATTCAAAGATTATCCATTTTCGAAGCACGTTGATCCGAACATCGACCGGCAGCGCGATAACTTCGGGCCGTATAAGGTGCCCGCAGGATCCTACTTCATGATGGGCGACAATCGCGACGACTCGTATGATTCGCGTTTTTGGGGTCCGGTGCCGCAACGGTTCATTCTCGGCAAAGCGCTGGTAGTGCACTGGTCGTGGGCGACCGATCCGGCCTGCCCGGCCTGGAGCTGGCTCAACCCGTTTCCGAATCTGTGGTATAACCTGGTTCATTTCAACCAGCGGGTGCGTTGGGATCGGTTGGGGCAGGTACTGACCTAGCGGCGCCCAGCGAATTGTAATAATGATGGGTTGCTTTTCTCCGCGTTTGCGATATTTTGCTTTTCCGTAAAGGGCAGGACAGACAGGTGACGGTTCCAAAGGAGAATTGGTGGCGTTAACGCTATCGGTCGACAAGCTCAGCAAAAGCTTCGGCACCCGCAAAGTCTTCCAGAATCTTGAATTTCGAAGTCAACGCTCCCGGTTCACTCGGCATCACGGGCCGCAACGGCTCGGGCAAAACCACACTCATGAAGATCCTGTGCCAGTTGGCGCCCGCCACGCGGGGCAAAGTTGCCGTGCTTGACGGCGAGACCGAGATTCAACCGGCCGATTATATCAACCACATCAAGATGATCTCCCCGGAGATGGCGATGTACGAGATGCTGACCGGGTATGAGAATCTCGCATTCTTTTCCACTCTTGCGGGAGTGCGGCAGAATCGCACCGATCAGGATGAGTCTGCTGGAGAGAGTCGGCTTGAGTGGCCGTGGGGATGATCTGGTAGCGGGGTATTCGTCGGGAATGAAGCAGCGGCTGAAATACGCGGTGGTGTTGTTGGCCAAGCCGGGGATTTTGCTGCTGGATGAGCCGACGTCGAATCTGGACGATGCCGGCAAGAAGATCGTTGCCGAGATTATCGCGAAGCAGAAGTCGGATGGAATAGTTGTTATCGCGACCAATGAATCAGAGGACTTAAAGCAGGTAGAGAATGTCATCCGGCTGGGCGACTAAAGCGCTGGCGGTGCTGGCGAAAGATATTCGCACCGAATTGCGGACGCGCTATTCGCTGAATGCGCTGTTCATGTTTGCGTTTACGACGCTGGTGGTGATCAGTTTTTCACTGGGGCAGCTCGGACTGTCGGCGCAGGTACTGTCGGCACTGTATTGGATAATCATATTCTTCTCGGCGATGTCGGCATTGGCGGGCGTGTTTGTCAAGGAAGAGGACACCAAGACCGCGCAGACATTGCGGCTTTTTGCAAGACCGTCGGTGATTTATGCCGGCAAGCTGATTTACAACATGCTGTTGCTGGCGATTCCTGTGCGTCCTGCTAACGCCTTTGTTCGTAATCTTTATGAACGTCACCGTGCCCGATTGGTCGCTGTTTATGGTTGTGATTGTGTTGGGGATAATCGGCCTGGCAGGGGCGACAACGATTATCGGCGCGATCGTCGCCAAGGCGAATGTACGCGGTGCGTTATTTGCGGTGTTGTCGTTTCCGGTTCTATTGCCTTTATTGGTGGCGGCAATGGGCGGCACCAATGCGGCATTGGAGGAGGCCGGTTGGGCGGGAGCGGAAAATCACCTTAAACTTTTGGCCGCCTACGCTGTTATAATGATAACGGCGTCGGTGGTCTTGTTCGATTTTGTGTGGAATGGTTAGAAGATATCTTCAAATAGGTCTGTTTGTCGTGCTGGCGGGAGTAATCTACTTCAGCTTTGCCACGCCAGCGCCGCAGAGGCAAATCGGCGACGCCTCGCGAATTTTCTATTATCACATCCCGATGGCGTGGATGACGGTTCTGGCCTACGCCGTAAATCTGATCTATGCGGTTCGCTTCCTCAAGACACGAAAGGAGATTGACGACTATCGGTCGCTCTGGTCGGCGGAACTGGGGACGATGTTCTGCGTTCTGGCGACGATAACCGGATCGATGTTCGCGCAAGTTACCTGGGGTGTTTATTGGACCTGGAGTGAGCCGCGTATGCTGTCGATTTTTATTCTGCTGCTGATATACGGCGCGTATTTGTCGTTGCGCGCGGCGATACCGAACCCGGAACGCAAGGGCGTGCTGAGTTCGGCGTATTCGATCTTTGCGTTTCCGACGGTGCCGTTCTTCATTTTCGTGATGCCGCGCATGATGCTGTCGTTGCATCCGGCGGATTCGGTGATTGACAAGAATCTGAAGTTCACGATGGGGAGGACGGAATTACCGATTTTCTTCATGTCGCTGTTCTGCTTTACGGTGATCTATTTCTGGATGTTCGGATTGGGCATCCGGCTTCATAAACTTCAATTGGCACGCGCCGAAGAGGCGTAGGAAGATTGTATGACCAGTAATTACACGGTGATGTTTGCAAACCTGGTTATCTGGGCAGGGATATTCCTGTTTCTGTTCCGTCTCGACAAGAAGATCTCCAACTTGGAGAAGATGAAATGAAGTTCAAGCTGATAATCGCCGGCGGTGATTGTGGCGGTCGTCGCCGTGTGGGCGTTTTCGTCCTTCACCAAGTCGATGACCTCGTATGTCACCTTCAACGAAGCGCAAAAACGAGCCGCAGCGCGTGCAGGTGATGGGAGCGATCGACCATGACAAGGTCAGCTGGGATGTTGATAAGAAGCAACTAATGTTTCCGATCACCGATACGGCCGGCGTCACGATGCTGGTCAGATACAACGGCACCATGCCGGGCAATTTCGGACAGGCCACTCATGCGGTATGCGTGGGCAAGTATAGACGGTCAGGTCTTTCAGGCCGAGCAATTGCTGATCAAATGCCCCTCGAAGTATCAGGGAGAATCCTAGTTCATGCCAATCGGAAATACGCTTCTCGCGATTGCCTGCGCGATGGCGGTTATCTCCACCGTCGGCTACGGCATGACGCTTTTCAACAACAGCAATTATGTGTCGCTGGCGCGCAAGGCGTACTACGTCTTCGCGGCGGCCGTGGTGGCGCTGAGCGTCTATTTTCTGCATCAAGATTCTCAATCACAATTTCTCGCTGATTTACGTGCATGATTATTCGTCGCGCGATCTGGGGCTCGGATTTCTGATATCGACATTCTGGGCGGGACAGGTTGGTTCGTTCACGCTCTGGTTGTTGTGTATGGCCATCATCGGGATTTTCGTGCTGCGGCGCGAGACCGAGAATCATTCGGCGGTGATGTTCTTTTACATGCTGGTGATCTCGTTCTTCCTGACTTTGCTGGTTGCACGTTCGCCTTTCGCCACGATTAGCCCCGAGATTCTGGCGCAATTCCCCGGTGGCGTACCGCCGGATGGGCAGGGTTTGAATCCGCTGCTGCAGAATTACTGGATGGTGATTCATCCGCCGATCGTGTTTATCGGATTTTCGCTTCTGGCGGTGCCGTTTGCGTATGCGCTGGGAGCGCTGGCGCGCAACAACTACCAGGACTGGGTTAAGAATGCGTTTCCCTGGACGGCGCTAGGTTCGCTATTTTTGGGGGCGGGAATATTTATCGGCGGATATTGGGCGTACGAGACTCTGGGCTGGGGTGGCTACTGGGCCTGGGACCCGGTCGAGAATGCGTCGCTGATTCCGTGGCTGCTCAATCTGGCGTTGATGCATGGGCTGTTGATTGAACGAAGCCGAGGCGTATTTCGGCGCTCGAATTTGCTGCTGGCGATGTTCTCGTTCTTATTGGTGATATATGGCACATTCCTGACGAGATCAGGCGTGCTGGCCGATTTCTCAGTTCATTCGTTTACCGATCTTGGCATCTCCGGCTATCTGATCTTCTTCATGGTTTTCTTCCTGGCGCTGTCGGTGGTGCTGTTGGTGGTGCGGGCGAAAAGTGCCAAGACCGGGGCCAGTATCAAGGATCCGTATTCGGTCGATTTCGCCATTGTGATCGGCGTGTTTTTCCTGGTGCTGTTGTCGGTACTGACCTTAGTCGGCACGTCGGCGCCGTTGATGACGCGGATATTTGGCAAGCCGTCGAATGTATCGACGCAGTTCTATAACACGACCGCGCTGCCGATGGCGATTATCATCGCGCTGCTGGCAGGCGTGTCGCCGTTCTTGTCGGCCAAGGAAAAGACGTTGCAGTCCGTTATGAAGCGGCTGGCGTTGCCTCTGGTTCTGTCGCTGGTTGGAACGGTTGTCGCGATCATTTTTGGAGTGACCCAGATTCTGTATCTGCTGATGATATTCTTCGCCTGCTTTGCGTTGTTTGGCAACATCGCGGTGGTCTATCAACAGCCGGGCAATGTTGGCCTTCGCTGGGGTGGATTCGTGACGCACATGGGTTTTGGAATCATGATGGTCGGCATCGTTGTGTCGTCGGCGTTTTCGCAGATCGGAGAAGGTCAATCTCTATCGCCGGTCAGGAAGCCGACACCGGCTTTCCAATACAAGATTGCCTACAAGGGCATGGCCGGAGACATGAACACCAAGGACAATGCGGCCAAGCTGGAAGTTGATGACCAGGGGACGATTTTCGAGGCCGATCCGAAGCTGTTCATTGCCAAAGAAAATCAAGGGCTGATGCGCAAACCGTACATTCGCAAGTATCTGTTCTATGACCTCTATCTGTCGCCGCAGGAACAGCAAACCGTCGGTGAAGGAAATCAGTTGATTCTCGGCAAAGGCGAGAGCGGCAAGATGGGTGACTATGGCGTGAAGTTCGCCAACTTCGACATGGGCAGATCATGGCGAATCGGGTGACATGCAGGTTGGCGCAGTACTGGAAGTCACCGGGCAGTCGAGACGACCAAGAGGTTGTACCGAAGATGACATTCACCGACCAGGGTAAGAGGTTCCTCAAGGCCGACCTGCCCAACGGCGACGGCAGCGTGATGCTTCAGGAAGTCAGGGCGGATGACGGCAAAGTTCGCTGACGTTTTCAGGCGTGCCGGGCATGGAGGTGATGGATTTGCTGATTCTCGAAGTATCCAAGAAGCCGCTGATCAATTTGGTCTGGCTGGGAGTGGTGATGATCTGCGTCGGAACGGGCATATCGTATGTGCGCCGCCGCCGACTGCAACTGACTCAGACGTAACTTATTGTACATAAATGCGTTAGAGTCGAAAGTTGAAGCGCTAACGGGGGTTGGATTCGGTCGCAAAATTGATTGCGCGGAAACAAAAACGTGCTAATATGGCGCACCGGGAGACGCAACCTTGTCGGAATTCAGTAAAGCTGCTGACCGAGTTATTCGATATTATCTGGAATCATCCCCTGTCGTAGCTACATCGGTTGGTGTCCATCAGTATGATCATCTGCTGGATTCATTGAGTCCTGATTTTCGCACCGAGCGCTCGCAGCAAGCTGCGCGCATTCGTAAATGAGCTCGAGGAAATGCGTTCGACAATCGCGAAGAAGGGGGAGGAGTGGCTTGATCATCACATTCTTGATCGGCGCGCTGAGATCCGAATTGCTTCTTGAGGAGGATTATTGTCGGTGGCAGCGCGACCCCTGCGTGCCGCTGGAACTGGCAATGTATGGCTGCTATTTGCTCGTGCTACGTGACTTCGCACCAAAGAATTGCGTGCTGCGAGTCTGGCCGGGCGGTTGCGCCGAGTGCCGGGACTGTTTGCCGAGGCGAAAAGAAATCTCGATGACCAGCCGGGAGTTCCGGCAATCTGGGCGGAAATGGGGGAGGAAATTGCGCAATCAGGCGTGGGTTTCTTCGGTGGATTGGGGAACGAATTTGGCGGGATCTCGCCACGGTTACAGCGCGAACTGGAAGAATCATGTCGAATAGCGGCGGCCGCCTGCAATGATTATCTGAATTTCTTAAGAGAGCGAATTGTCAGCCGTACCACAGATGGGTACGCTTTTGGTGAGAAGCAATTTGACGCACTGCTGCTGCATCAGCACGGCTTGTCATATAAGTGCACAGATTTGAACCAACTCGGGCAGCGAAGTGATTACCGATACGCTGAAAAAGATGGAGCTCGTGGCGAAGGAAATTGACTCGCAGAAGAGCGCGGACGAAATAATTGAATCACTCAAGAGCGAGAGTCCGCCGACTGATGATCTCCTGGACTACTATCAGGGATTCGTTCAGAGTGCGCGCAAGCATCTTAGCGACCACAAGCTGGTGACAGTTCCGCGGGCACATGATTTGACATTCATAAATACGCCGCCGTTTGCAAGGCCGACCTATCCGTACGCCGGATACATGGGAGCCGCACCGTTCGATACAGAGCACGAAGGATTCTTCTGGGTGACTCCGATCGATTCCGACAAACCGGCGGAATTACAGGAGCAGCAGAAGCGCGGACACAATCAGTTATCAGGCGTTGGTCGTGTCTTTGCATGAGGCGTATCCGGGGCATCATCTGCAATTGCAGCGCGCCAATCGGCTGGCGTCCGAAGTGCGCAAGCTGTTCGGCACCTCGGTGTTTGTCGAGGGCTGGGCGCTCTACTGCGAAGAGATGATGTATCGAGACCGGTTACTATCCCGACGCGCAGACGCGATTGATGCAGTTGGCGCTGCAATTGTGGCGCGCCTGTCGGGTGGTGATTGATGTCGGCTTGCATACCGGCACGATGAGTTTTGATGATGCAGTAGCCTGCTGGTCGATACGGCCAAGATTGGAACGGGTAAATGCCGATGGCCGAAGTCAGACGCTACACGCAGTCGCCAACGCAACCAATGAGCTACATAGTCGGAAAAATGGAAATACTTACGACTGCGGGATGACTATCGCCGACAGCAGGGTGCGCGATATCAATCTAAAGGAATTCCACGACCACCTGTTGTCGTACGGCAGTATCCCGATTGAATTTCGTGCGTAAGTCTGATGCTGGAACAAAAGTGAATGAGATAGCGTTCTATGCATTCAGGTTGAGTTATTGTGAAAGTGAGGAGAAGATTCATGTCAAATGCCACAGCAGTTTCTGACGCCACTTTTGCGTCCGAAGTAGTTCAAAGTGATATTCCCGTTATCGTAGACTTTTGGGCGGAATGGTGCGGACCGTGCAAGATGATTGCTCCGGTTCTTGACCAAATTGCGGCCGAGTACACCGGGAAATTGAAGGTCGTCAAGGTGGATGTTGACTCCAACAGCAAGACGGCTTCGCAGTACAGTGTCATGTCGATTCCGACGTTGCTTTTCTTCAAGGGCGGCAAGGTGCAGGATCAGGTGATCGGCGCCGTGCCGAAGAAGATGCTGCAGGACAAAGTCAACAAGTTTCTGGCGATAGTTGCGATGGCCTTTCAAAATCCCTCACCGGTCAGAGATCAGTGACCTGCTGCGGCGGGCGCGGCGGATTGCCGTGGTCGGCTTGTCGTCCAATCCCGATCGGCCGTCGCATTCGAGTGGCCGCAGTATCTGATCGACCGGGGCTACGAAGATCATTCCGGTGAATCCGCAGGAAAGCGAGATTTTGGGGCGAAAGGCCTACAAGAACGTTTGAGCGAAATCGGCGGAGACGTTGACATCGTCGATGTCTTCCGCCGTTCCGATCAGACCGATCCCATAATTGATGAGGCGATCAAAATCGGCGCCAAGGCGCTCTGGCTGCAGGAAGGCGTCGTAAATGACGCCGGAGCCTGCGCGCGCAGCGCGGCGGGACTGGTGGTGCTGCAGGATCGTTGTATCGACAAGGAATTGCCGAAGATTCGGTGATTTTCGACAGTGCGAATCGAGATGCTTCGTCAGTTGCCATCGCATCCCACAAACACCCCACACTCCTCGCAAAGACGAGAATTGAGTATTCCGGCGGGCTTCTGAGGCGCGAGTTAAGCTCTTCCTCCACAATAATCTTGCTTCTTTCTTGCTAAAGCGTGCCATAGATGCTTATAATGTTTGCGTTGGTCTTCCGATATTACTTATAGATGGCGCACATGTATCGAAATCAGCAATCTTACAATAGCAGTTGGTCATCCTTCGGGATGCAGCAGGGAATCACGCCGGGCATCATGTATCCTGCTGGTGGCGAACACCCTGATCTATCATCCTTCAGATGGCGATGCCAGTTGCCGGATTGGCGCGCGACTTTTCGGGTTGGTGCCCTACGACATTGTTCACAGGCTCACTCTCTGGCAGCCGCTGACTTACATGTTCCTGCATGGCGGCTTCTTCCACATCTTCTTCAACATGCTCACTCTCTGGATGTTCGGCACCGATCTGGAACGGCAGTGGGGAACGAGGGAATTTCTCAAGTTCTATTTCATCTGACCGGCATCGGCGCCGGGCATAATCACGTTCCTGCTGACGCTCAACAGCCATGTTCCGACGATCGGCGCTTCGGGTGCGATTTTCGCGGTGCTGGTGGCATTCGCGGTGCTTTATCCGAATCGAATCGTATACATCTGGTTCCTGTTTCCGGTAAAAGTCAAATATCTGGTGATGGTGATGATCGGGCTGGGTGTATTTGCGGCCTGGAGTCAGTCGCAGACCGGCATTGCGCATTTTACCCATCTTGGCGGCGCCGCGATCGGCTATCTTTATCTCAAGCAGGACTGGCGGTTTGTCGTTCCTGCTGCGACCGTTTAAGACAGGTGGCGATTTCAAGCGTCGGGTGCAGAGTGCAGGAAAACAGCATCGACCGCTCGAATCGAAATTATGGATGAAGTTGATCGCGTACTCGACCGAATAAATGAAGTGGGAGGTTACGACAACCTCTCCGAGAAAGAAAAGAAAGTGCTGGAGAACGCAGCCAAGCATCTCTCAGACAAGAAGGACTGACATTGGGCAAACGAATACTGGTGGCGGACGGTTCCGAGACGATCATATCCGTCTGCCGCAAACTGCTGGTCGAGCACGGGTATGAGGTCGCCTGTTTCAAGATGGAACTCAAGGCGCTGGAAGAGTTGAAGCGCGCCGAATACGATCTGGCGGTCATTGCCACGACTACGCAGAATGTTAACGGTCAGTTCATCATTCGCGAATTGCGGCAGGACCGCGCCAAAGAGAAGTTGCCGGTACTGATGCTACTGGGCAGTTCGGAACTGGTCGACACGCAGGAACTATTCGATCTGGCGCCAAGCGATACGCTGAACAAACCGTTTTCGCCGCAGGAACTGCTGAACCGGATCGACAAGAATACTGCAAGACTTGGCGAGTCCGAAACCGGCAACAGCCGGCAGAAGAGCTGGATATCGAAAGTATTCTTGAGCGATGACGCCAAGAGTTTCGAGAAGAAGATTTCGGACGCAACCGATAAGATTTTTCTCAGCATGCTGTCGACAGCAACGGACAATGAGTCTGACCGAAGAGCCGCCGCGACTGGACAAGTCTTGATCTTGCCGAAGATCAGTATGATCTGGAGTCGGTTCAGGCGGAGGAGAAAGTTGAAGTTGAATCCCCGCACGACTATGACTGGTTTATCCGCGAAATGAAGGGTGAGCCCCCGGCGGCAGCAAAGCCGGCGCGTCCCGTGATCTCGGGGTCAACGTCGGGCAAATTGCAGGTTGAAGAAATCGGCACATCCAAGATTACTCTGGACAAACTCAAGAAAATGCAACCGCGACGGAAGTCCGAGAAGACCAAAGTCTATCTCGAAAAGCTGCAGGAGCCGTTTACGGACAACACCGGGCACGAACCGGCGCGCCTGAAAGATTCCCGGCAGGTCGACGTCCGTCAGATTTTCGTCAAGCATTTTGCCGAAGCACTCGCCAGCGAGATTGCCAAGAACGTTGATTTCGAGAAAGCTGGTGACTGCCCTCGGCCGCCAAAATTGATCGTCTCAGCCGAGAAGTAACTTGCGATCCCATCACAATTTGCTATTGTATCACTCAGTGTATGAATAATCGCCTGCATTCGTCAATTCTCATTAATCTCCGCGCACATACTGCCCTCGCTCTTCTGCTAGCCGTCGTGCTGGCGGCGACTGCTCCTGCGCAATTTGATGCCTTTAGCGGTATGGCCGGGCAACAACCGGATCAACAACTGGTGACGGCCAAGCCACTGTTGTCGATGACATCGGCGAAGGCAGGAGCAACCTATCGCGCGGCGGTCGTGGTTGATATACTTGCGGGCTGGCACATCAATTCAGCGCGTCCACGACAGGATTTTCTGATTCCAGCGAAACTGGAATTCGATACTACCGCGCAACTGACTCCCGGAAAGATCACCTATCCGAGCGGCGAGGAAATCTCGCTGATCAACGAGATGATGTCGGTCTATAGCGGTCAGCGCAGTGATGCTCTTTGACGTTGCCGTTGGCGCCGGTGTTGCGAATGGCGAGTATACGTCATGCCGGTGAGGTTCACGTATCAGCCGTGCAACAATAAAGAATGCCGCGCTCCTCAGACGATTGACATGCAGCTAAAGGTACCGGTGGGCGTCGAAGGTGTTGCTGCCAACAGCGAAGTCTTTGCCGCCGCCAAGCCGGAAGCGAAGCCGGCCGGTGAACCGGCTGCCGCAAGTGTCGAACAAAACGATCTGCAGCGATTGATCAGCAAGTACGGTTTCTGGGGATATTTCATGGCGCTGGGACTGGCGTTTGTGACCGGGCTGTTGCTCTCATTCTCGCCCTGCACCTATCCGATGATTCCGATTACCGTCAGCATTTTCGCGGGACAGCAGCGCAGCGTCGGCAAGGGATTCGTGCTGTCGTTGTTCTATGTCGGCTCGATGGCGGTCGTGTATGGAATCATGGGACTGATTGTGGCACCTGGTCGGCGGCGTGTTCGGCGCGTGGCTGGCAAGTACGCCGGTGGTCATCGGTATCGCGGTGATCTTCGTGATCTTCTCGTTGTCGATGTTCGGACTCTATGAACTGCAGGTGCCGATGTGGTTGCGTCAGACGTCTGGGCGCGACGGCATCCGGCGGAGGAATCGGCGGATCAATCATACTGGGTGTTGGTGGCGGCGCTGGTAGTGTCGCCCTGCGTCGGACCGTTCGTCGCAGGAATTCTGCTTGTATATCGCGACCAGTGGATCGCCAATTGATCGGGTTCCTAGTGCTGTTCGTGTTCGCACTCGGACTTGGGAACGCTCTATGTCATCGTCGGAACGTTTTCGTCGGCGATCAACACGCTGCCCGGTTCGGGCATGTGGATGGAATCGGTAAAACAGTTTTTCGGATTCGTGCTGTTGTTGATGGCGGTCTATTTCCTGCGGACGATTTTGTCGCCGTCGATCACTGCCATAGCGGCCGGTCTGATTCTGGTCGCGTTTGCTGTTTTCTGGGGCGGATCTGGACAAGCTGACGCCCGATTCGAAGTTTTTCCCACGACTAAAGAAATTTCTCGGCATTCTCGCAGTGATTGTGGCGACTTATCTTGATACTGGGCGCACTGGTGCGATCGGGACTGATCCTGCCGCCGGTGTCGGAATGGTTGCCGGCGGGAAGCGGGCAGACAACCGAAGTTGAAGCGAGTCCGATTGGTTGGAAGACCGATCTGGAAAAGGGATTGCAGGAAGCGCGCAGTGCCGGCAAGCCGGTGTTGATTGATACTTGGGCGACCTGGTGCGTCAACTGTCGCGTGCTGGACAAGACGACATTTCGCCATGACGCCATCGTCGCGGAAGCGAAACGCTTTTATCCGATCAAAGTGCAACTGGAAACATCAGCGTCTCCGATCACGAAAGACTTCATGAGCCGCTTTGGGCTGAAGTTCTATTCATTGCCGACGACTCTGCTGCTGGATTCATCCGGGAACGTGAAGAAGATCATGCAGGGTGTTGTGACTCCGGAGGACATGCTCGCCGAGATGCGCAAAGTCAGCTAATCTTCTGACAACTGCATTCGAGTTTGTCAACACCTACTTCAAAAAACATCGGTACGTGATTTAATTCGCTTGTCTTTTGTGGGGGAAGTCCTATATTTGCGCCAGCAATGACTAATCACAATCTGATCCAGCTATGGCAACGAAATCTTGTGACTGCACCAGAAATGTCCTGGTAATATTTCTCGAAGAGAAGCATCGGCAACTCGTCCAATCGCAGTTTTCCGATACCCTAGAGAGTAGCGATGCCGACGCGTTGTACCGCGCTTTTCTCGAGGATACCATAACTGCCTGCCTGACCCTTGATTCCTTTGATATAATCATATCGGCGTCCGCCGGTGAGGCGGAAAAGATTGTCGCCGGCGCGATCGCGGAATTGAAGCTGTCGCTCAAGGGCAAGGCCAAGACGCGAATCGAACAAAATGCGATTCAGGTCTGGGAGCAGTCGGAAGGCGGACTCTCGGCGTCGTTGCAGGAGACTTTCCGCAAGTGCTTTGACGGCGGGTATGGCCACGTATTGTTGATCGATTGCGTGACGCCGACGATCAGCCATCGCATGCTTGAAGCGGCGCATAAGATTCTGAAGAAGAAAGACATCGCCTTCGGCCCTACGCTGGAAGGAAGCTTCTACTTGATCGGAATGCGCAAGTTCATCTCGCAGTTGTTCACCCGGATCAACTGGTCGGAGGACGAATCAATCTATTCGCGCATCGTCGAAGTCGCCCGTGAAGACGACCTGAATTGGGAAGAACTGGAACTCTGGTACGACCTGTGCCAGCCGGAGGATCTAGAATACCTCGTGCGCGATATCAACGCGTTTCGCATCATTGGTGACGAATCCTCGGCCAAGCGCACTGAGGGTGTACTAAACACTCTGATCGAAAAGTTCCAGCGCGAGGAAACCGAATGACCTGGTATCGGCTGCAGGAGATGATCTGGCAGCAGGTGCAGGAAGTTGTTCCGGCGAAATGCAATCTGATCTTTCTTCCCGTCGGAACGGTCGAGGCGCACGGCTCAGCGGCGATCGGAACCGACAATATCATTCCCACTGCCATCGGTGACTATCTCGCGGAAAGATTCAATGCCATTGTAGCGCCGTGCGTGAACTATGGGATCACGCGCTCGCTTTATGGCTACGCGGGTTCGATTACGATCAAGCCGGAACATTTCAAGAACTACATCTACGATATTCTGCAATCGCTACACGACAAGCAATTTCGCCGCGTGGTGATCGTCAACGGCCACGGCGGCAACAACGCGATGCTGAAAGAGGCCGCGTATGATGCGTTCTTCAATTTTGGATTGAAGGTTGCCATCCTGCACTGGTGGGAATTGTGTGCTGACATCACAGCGGAAGTCTACGGCGGTCCGGGTGGACATGCCGGGCGCGACGAAACTGGATTCGTGATGGCAATTGACCCGAAGTACGGCGTCAAAGATCGCTACGATTCGCAACTGGCCTACACGATGTGCAGCGGCGCGGATGTGGTGCCGGTGCCGGGATCGGTGCTGATCTACGATAAAGACGGCAAAGGTGAGCCCGATTTTGATGTCGCCAAGGGCAAAGTCTATGCGCAGAAGGTGATGAAATATATGGGGGATTATCTGGACGACATCTTCGCGCGCTGGGGACGGTTCTTCCCCGACAAGTAGATTTTCAAATATCGATGAAATAAGTGCGCCGTCAGGAATCCTTCCTGACGGCACTCTTGTCTTGGGGGCCAGACTTCGTCAGATGCGGTAGCCGACCGACAGGTAGACACGATCGGAAGTGAAGTCCTCCGTCAGCAGTCTCTTCCCGTCATATATCTTATAGCTGGCGCGCGCGTAAGCTACGTCGAGCATGACAACCCGGTCGATCAGGAAACCGGCGCCGAACGAAAACGAATTGCGGTTCCGTTCGATCTGGCTCACTACAAAATTCCCCGAAGTCGGCAGGGGATCATGTTTGAAACCTGCGCGCAGGACCGCACCCAAGTTTGCGAGCACATATTCGCCGCCGAAGCGGAATTGCAGCGCGTCAGTGTAATACTTTTGCAGTATCTGGTTATTCGCCTTGTCGGCCGCGTTCTTATATTCCAACTGCGACCAGTCAGTATAGCCGACGTCACCCTCGACACTCAGGTTGTTCAGATCGAAACGCCGCCCCGGCATTGAGGATGAACGGTTGCTGCAATTTGTATTCATACGAGCCGACGACTTCATCGGGTACGCCGCTACCAGAGGTAACCTGTGTGTACTCCTGCGAGATGTTGAATCGCGTCGGTGAATCGAGCGAAAAACCGAAAGTCAGAAAGCGGTTGGCTTCAACCAACATGCCCAGCCGGAGACCGACGCCGGAGTAATGACTTTGGATATTATCGTCGTTCCTCGTAACCGGACCCAGATCTTGCACGGAATATTGCCAGAGATAATCTTCGTTGCCGTGATAATAGATCAGAGCCAGACCGACCGCCATTTTGGGCGACAACTCGATGGCGCCGCCAGCCGACCACTCATTAAGACCGCCCATACCGGTCTCCAGCGCGTGTTCCTCGTAATTGAATCCGCCTCGGTCGAAAGTAAATGTCCGATCAAAAGACTTGACGCGGTTAACGCCAAAGGCGAGTACGAATGATCCGCGATAGGTGGGGACGGGAACCGACAGCGTAAGTGAATTGAAACCGAGTCTTGGCGAAATTGTTTGAGCGCGTCAGTCAGGACTCCGCTGGTATTGTTGTCGACTTTTTCGTTCGACAACGACATGAAGAATTCCGGGCGCGTGATGCGTGCCAGTCCAGCCGGGTTGTAAATCAGTGACGTGCCGTCCTGCACCGAAGCGGTAACCGCCTCGCCCATCGCCACATTGTGGGCGCCGACGCCGAAGGTATTGTCAGCCGAGGATTCGCTAATTACGTCGCCGGTATCGCTTTGAGCCAACAGCAGAACAGGACACAGGAAAATGAGCAGGGGAATGATTAGGAAAATTCGGGACTGTCGCATGAATTTACCTCAATTCCCGCCACGGCGCTTGGGCGGTTTCTTGTCTTCGACTTTGGGCGACTCTTTCGGTGGTTCGGGGGGATTCGTCACGGTTCCGCCGGTAGAAGAACCACCCGGATTGATGATGACCGGTGGCGTCGAGGGACCGGGACTGATGATCGGAGGCGGAAGGGAGTCAGTCAGAATCGGTGGCGGACCTGGAAGCGCGTACGGTGGTTCCATCCCGCGACGTATCGGCGGCTTCTCGCCTTGTTCGACGTTGCCGGAGCTGCTGCCGCCGTTGGAATAGTAGTAGTCCCACCACCAGGGGTAGGCGTAGTATTCACCCCAGCGTTGATTGCTCCAGTAATAATCGGGGTAATAACCGTAGTAGTAGCCATACGGATATTGATGATAATCCTGGTGGCAACTGACGCAATCGCGATTCCCGCCGGCGTGGGACTCGTCTGCGCCGCTGTTGTTGTCGGCCTGCATCACCGACGGATGCTTGATGATCGTGTAGCAGCCGTGCGTGGTAATGATGACGCCGAACAGGATTGCCGCAATCATAATCAATTTCTTAACCACAGGATTACCTCACAGTCTGAGTCTAGAAGAACTCCAGATATGTTATGCGCAGGCCCCGGGTGAAGGTGTTGACATCGGCGCGATTTTCGAACAGGTTCTCGAAATCGATTCCGAGTTCCAGCCGTTCGGAAAATATCCAGCGCAAACCGACGTTGAAATATCCCCAACCCTTGCCCGAGTGCTCTGTTACCGGATTGATATTGTTCTTGTCGTACTTATTGTCGTTGAGTGCCAGGTCATATTCGGCTACGATCGAAAGATCGTTCTGCAAAGACAGGTCGCCGCCAAAGAAGAAGGTGGCCTCATCGTCCTTGTCGACTTCGTTTTCCAGCGAGTAGTTGACACCGGCGTGCAGTCCCGATGACCACTGATAGGTTTGATAACCCTTGGAGGCAACGAGGTAGAATCCTTTCGATTTGTACATGAAGCGTTTCAAGTCGGAGAAATACCGCCCGTAGCCCTGGCCGTCGTAACCAACGGCAATAGCAGGGAGTACGGTCGTCTCCGATATGGCCTGATATCTCACCTGAAATGCGACGTTGCCTTGTCCGTGCGCCTTGCCTTCGCCGAGGATCTGCTCACCACCGTACGACACGCCCAGCATGAATTTGCGATGTAAACCGATATTGGTCTGGGCGACCAGACCGCCGTTGGACAGCGTTCTGATTCTGATGTCGAAACTCGCCCGGGGCAGAGTCGCCGCTGTCGGGCAGTCGATGAGTTGCCGGGGTGGCATGTCGTCGTACGTGTAGATTCTCTTAACTCCCTCTTCTTGACGCTGATCGCTGTCAGTCTGTGCAAAAGCCGGGACGGCCATGAAAGTCATAATCATCAATACCAGTGCTATTTTCGGCATTCGTGCCTCCTCAAATTCAATCCACAGAGTTTCCAGAATTGAATCTAAGCCGGCACGGGCGCCGGTCAACAATAACTTGCCGTTCGTGAACATCGGTCCTTGATATGCAAAGCAAGCTTTGTGCCGTTGCTGTCGGCTGGCAGCAACATCCGTGCTAATTATAAGACAGACACAGAAGTAAATTACTTGCGTCGGTTGGGTGATGCAGACTCGGCGCCACTGAATGAACAAAATGCTGCCGGACTGTGGGTATTTAGGCACAATCCTTGTGCGAAATCGTTACGGGTGCGGCTGCACGAAACTCTCGATACTGACAATCTCGCTCAACGGCTTCCTGTCGGACGCCGGTGGCATAAAATGCGGGTAGCCGAGAGTGAGCAAGCAGACGACCTTGACGGTTTCGGGAATGCGCAGGAGCTTCCTAATCTTTTCCTCGTTGAAATTGCCGACCCAGCAACTGCCCAGCCCTAATTCGGTCGCCTGAAGCATCATAAACGAGGCCGCGACGGCCAAATCCATAGTGTGAGTGGTTTCTCCGTTAGGCAAACGCATATCGGATTTCAGGGCGCAGCAGCAAACAACGGTATCCGCCTCAGAAATGTTCATTTGCTCATCGCAGGCATGGACGAGCTTCTCACGGGTATCTTTGTTGCGGATCACGATGAATTTCCAGATTTGCTGGTTCCGCGCCGACGGGGATAGCCGGGCGGCCTGCAGGATCAGGTCGAGCTTGTCGGACTCGATAGGGGTGTCTTTATATGATCGAACCGATCTGCGCTTCGCAATTGCTTCTGAGACATTCACTTGTCCGATTCCTCCCGATAGGAAATTGTGCCGGTGTACACTTCTGGTCCCCCTGTTCTTCCTGTCTTAGTACGCCGGGACTGGTTACTTTGACTATCGCGGACGAATATAACCAGAGTGGCCCGAAAAGCCAACGGCTGAATGGGTCGGGGCCAAAAAAAGAATACTGGAACCGTCCCGGTATAGATATCTTTAAGCGTATGTTCTGGAGCGGTTTTGTCGTCCAAGAGGTTGGAGTGACGTGCTCCGGAGACAGCTTATTTCTTGATTTAGGGAACAGTTGTACGTAGTTAATTGTAAATTACACTGAATGTACATGACTGAGGAAGGATACCGATGCTGAACAGAGACACGCTTCCTGATCTGGATCTAATGCGCCGGGTACAGGAAGGAGACATGGTCTCCTACAACACATTGGTCAATAGATATAAAGACCGATTGTTCAACGTACTTTACCGGATGCTTTCGTCTGAAGATGAAGCGAGCGACCTGTTGCAGGAGACATTTTTGCGTGTCTGGCAACACAAGTTGTCGTACGATTTCCGGTTTGCATTTTCAACGTGGATTTATACGATCGCCCTCAATCTGGCCCGTAATGAACTACGTCGCAGGAAGAAGATTAAGTTTCTCGACATATTTGATTTTTCCGACAAACTGACGGCGAAGGAGGAGAAGAAGGATACTTCTTCGAATCTCAAGGTATTGTTGGATACCGAAATGAAGAGATTACCCGAGAAATACAAAACCGCCTTTTTGCTGCGTGACGTCGACAATCTTTCTTATGAAGAGATAGCCCAGGTATTGGGAGTGCCCCTGGGGACTGTCAAGTCGCGGGTAAATCGGGCGCGCGCAATATTGCGCAATCGTCTCAAACCGCGGCTGGAGGAGTCCTATGAATTGTCGAAAGGTACGATACTACCTCTCAACATACTCTGACGGCTCGCTCACTTCGGACACCCTTAGGGAGATGGAGGTGCATATAAGAGATTGCAAACGCTGCGAACGCGAAAAATTCATCCTTGAAGAAATACTGACAGCCGCGCGCTCATTGCCGACCAAAGCGGTTCCGGACGACTTTAATTTGAAACTACTCAATCGCATTTATGCGGAGCAGAGTTGTCCCACGGAAAGCTATCTGGCCGGTCCGGTGATACCATGGCTGCGGCGCCCCGTCGGATGGATTTCGACTGTGGCTACCGTAGCGGTGGCTGCGCTGTTGGCGATTGTGTTCATTTCGAAGTCGAACACGTTGCCGAATTCTCCGGAAGACGGCGCGATGTATTCCCAAAACGCGAGTGCAAAACCGAATGCTGTTCCGGCGGCGCGACACGTAAGAGAGCGAGTGCCGGCGAATACTTACGAAAACATCATCGGTGTTTCCGGCTCGGCGTCGAATTATCGCGCCACCAATCTGGCACAGGTTCGGGGCTTGCGGCTTTCGGAAGACAAAGTTGAATCGCTGTATGTGGAGACGCTGAAGCGGCTGGGACGTGAGTATATCATTCCCGAAGGAAGCATGGTGAATGCGAGCAGTTCGTATTACGATATTCGATCGCCGTTCTTTCGGCCGGTTTACAGCACAAACAGAAATTTGATGAGGAACGCCGCGGCAACTGTCAGCTATTGATTACCTGAAGATGATACCATCAGATCGCCCTGCGGTATTGTGAGAGCTAATTTGCAAGATCGCCGGGCGATATTTTTGTGGTCGTTAGTACCCTCCAGAACCGTTGAATGATCCGATTCGAGTCATATCAGAAATCCCCTGCGTGAGGTTACGAAGCAGCCCAGCCCAAAACGCCGACATTTTTGTTGTATCCTCTGAATTGATAAAAGATTACATTGGTCGCCGACCGGGCGCCAACGACAGGCCTCCCGCGAAACGTTAGTATAATGGAACGTATAAAAGCAGTAGCCGAATTGGCGGCAGCGCTGGGGCCGGGGAAACCGGAAAAGCTTCCCGTGTTGTTGTCGAAAATTGTCCCCAACCCGTTGCCGCCCGAAGTTGCTTACGAGGTGCTATTGCAGTCGCATCTGTTCTTTGGGTACGCTCAGGCAATCGAGACCGCCAAGGTGTTTTCGCACTGGCTGGCGGAATCGGGATTGCAGTTGAAGCATCGTCCGGGGGTTAATGAAGAAATGCAGCAAATCCGCAGCCGTGGGGAACAACTCTGCCGCAAAGTCTACCATCCCAATTTCGAACGGCTGGTAGGGAATATGCGCGAAGTGTCCCCGGAATTGGCGGATTGGATGATTTGCGACGGCTACGGTAAAGTATTGTCGCGGCCGGGGCCGACAGGAATTGAGCGGGAAATTGCCAGCATCGTGTTTCTGGCATTGTCGGGCCATCCCGTGCAGCTTTACAGCCATGTCCGGGGAGCGCGGAATTTGGGCGCAAGCGCAGACACTGTGATAGCGGCGATTAGCAGCACGCCGCTCACAGCCGGCCAACGAGCGCTCGTCGAGGACACGGTGAAGCAGGTCTACCGGCAATGAAGTTCATCTTTCATATACCGATCGCGCTGGTCCTGATCGTTCTGGGCGCCGTGATTGTGACGATATTCGTTGTCACGCAGACGACGCTGGTGCATCGCGGCATCAACATGCTGCTGGCGCAGTACATCGAATCGCGATACAACGTCAAGGTCGAATACGGCAACATCGGCGGCTCCCTGTTCGAATATCTGACGGTCGACAATGTGCGGGTGGATTTCGAGAAGTCGCCGCATCGGTATCGGTTGCTCAACGTCAAACGGATTGAGGCCTACTACAATATCAACAACCTCTGGCACGGCAACTGGCACCTCGACAGTCTCTTGATCGAGCAGCCGACTTTGGTGCTAAGGTCGGACAGTTCGGGCGCGGTCCTGATTCCCGAGTTTGGCGGCAACGGTCAGGAGAGCAAACCTTCGGCGCTGAGGATCGCTATCGACCACTATCGCGTCGACAACGGGCGGTTCCAATGGTTCAAGCTTCCGTCGGCATACTATGTGGACAGCATTTCGCTCGCCGGATCGCTGTTGCTCGACAAGGGAGATATCAAAGCGGCGGTTGATACGGTGCTGCTGAATTATCCGGAGCAGGATTTTCATATACGGTCTCTGCATTGTGATCTGACCCTGGCCAACAAGATTCTCAACGTTGATTCACTGGTGCTGGTGACGGATTCGTCGAAGATTTTCGGCGACGGCGGCTATTCGCTGGACTCAACCGGAGCATATAAATTTGCCTTCACCAACAGCCGCGTCTGCCTGTGGGAACTGTCGAATGTTACCGGTCTCAGTCTGCTGGGGGATATCGACTTCTCCGCCAAAGTAGCCGGCAAGGGCCTGACATTCGGAGGCAACGCCGATCTCAACGGATCATTCTTTGACCGCTTGATCGGGCCGGTCAACATCGACTACAGCTATGACAACGGCGTGCTGAATTTTCGCAACTTGAAAGGGCAGGCGTTCGACGGCGACCTGAGCGGTTCAATCGAGATGAATCTGGTGGCGCGGCCGGAAACTTACTCCGGAGATCTGGCTGTGACGGGCATCAATCTCGATAAGATTCTGCCGAATACTTTCAAATCGAAGGTCAACGGCATTCTGCAAATCAGCGGTTCGGGACTGGGCGGGAATAGCTTCAACATCGATCTTAACGTACGAGCCGGCAGGGGAAGTTTCGATTTCGTCAATTATGATTCGCTTGAGGGTACCATCAGCGCGAATACCACCGATATGTATTTCCATCCGGGGTTCAGTCTCAACTACAAGCATTCACGCTTCACTACTGAGGGAGTAGTTGACTACACCGGCGAGATGGGGCTTACCGGTGACTTTACCACCACGCAACTGCAGGATTTCTGGGGCGATCTCTTCATCAAGAAATTGTCGGGAACCGGCCGGGGGAATTTCGTCGTCACAGGCAACAATCGCGATCCCGACATCCGTGGCGAATTCTACGGCGACTCGTGCAGCTTCTATGGATTGGCGACCGATAGTCTCAGGGCAAGTTTCGACATCGGCAGTTTCCTGTATCGCCGGGTAGGGAGTGTCAAACTCAAGGCCTTCAGTAGTGACGTCTGGACGTTGCCTGCCGACAGTCTTATTGCCGACGTAAAGATCGACTCGAATGTGATTACGATTGACACGGCCGTGGTTTATGATCCGCGCTATTCAATGGCCGGAAAAGCAGTGGCTATCGTGGCTGACTCGACGGCCTCGGTGCAAGTCTCTGATTTCGCGTTTACATTCGATTCGTTGCGATACTACAACACCGCGCCGATTCCCGTGGAATTTCTGGTCGATCGCATCGTGGTTGATACTGCCCGGATCAGAGGCGATGAGGGCGCTCTGAATATCTATTGCGATTACGGTTACGACAGCACGATCGTGCTGCGGGTCGAGACGGATTCATTTGCGGTCGCGCCGTGGCTGAAGGAACTTAGCGTTGATTCAGCTCTGACCGGCACACTCAAAATGGACGGCGAAATGACCGGCAAGTTGAAGCTTCCACATGTCAAGTTGGAAGGGATCGTGCCCGATCTGGCGTTCGGTCGCGATTCAATCGGAACCCTGGCCGCCAAGCTGCACTTCGAGGATTCCACCGTGACTTTCGACGACCTGGTTCTGAATTTCAAGGGTGGCAGCGCGACCGCGACAGGTAAGTTCCCCTTTATTATGAATCTCGACAGCGGGCTTGCTTACGTGCCGCAACAGCCGATGGAGCTTACGGTCAAATCGTCAGGTAACGATCTGTCGATCCTGTCTTCGTTGAACGAAAACATCGAGTCGCTTTCGGGAGACTATGACCTTCAACTTGACGTCTACGGCACGCCGCATCAGCCGCAGACCAAGGGTTTCTTCAATCTCAAGAATGGCGCGGTCAAGATCTATCAGATGGAAAATCCGATTCAGGACCTTCAGGCGGAGGTGACCTCGCAGGACAAGCTGGTCAAAATCGAGTGGGCTGAGGGCAAGGCACGCTACAAAGGCAAGGAAGGAACACTGCGCGCGGCGGGGACGATCCTGATCCGGAATCTGCAAACATTCTACTACGATATCGATATCGTCGGTTTCGACGTGCCGATCAAGTATGACCTGGGCGACATTTACGGCCTCTGCGATGCTGATCTGGAAATCAAGGGCGACAACCCCCCGAAGATCACGGGTGATGTCACGGTCAAAGAGGCAACTTACTACGAAGACTTCGCGACGCAGGCCGTATCCACCGCCATCGAAGCCGCCGACACCGTAGCGACGTGGGATTACATAATTCATCTGGTCATGCTGCCGGGATCGGTGATCGTAAAGAACTCCGACGTCAACATGGTCGTGGACGGCGATCTGTATGTTGAGCGGCTTAATGCAAAGGACAACTATCTTGGCACGATCAACATCAATCGCGGCAGTTACTACCTGGGAGACCTAACCTTCAAGATCGGCGAGGGGAGCCAACTCATTTACCAGGATATCAAACAACCGGATCCGACACTCGCCATTACCGCGAGCGCACAGTTGCCCAACTATGGCGCCAACGTCGGCGGCTCGGCGACTAATACACTTGATCTTGTGGTCACCAATACGTTATCGGCCCCGAAATTTAGCGCGGCTTCGGGATCAAACTACTCGGATCAGGATATTCTCACGTTGATCCTGATGAATCAGTCGGCCAGCGCCAGTGCGAACGATCCCTTTGCCACCACGGCCCTGCAGAATCGCATTCAGGTCGGCGGTATCGGCATGTTGGGGAATCTGCTTGGCAGACGACTGAGTCGCACCTTCGGCGTGGAGAAGGTGGAGATCAATCCAACTTACGGCTCCAAGAATAACGTCACGGGGGCGGAATTCACGCTCGGTTTGTACACGTTGCCCAATGTTTACACCTATGTCAACTCGCTGTCGCTGGACGGCAGCGCCGAATACGGCGCGGAGTATCATCTGGGCCGGCACTTGTTCCTGGCGGGAAGTCTGAATCGCGACAAACTCTGGAATCTAAACTTGAATCTGAAATGGGAATTTAAGTGAAACCAGCCGCCCTCCTGTTAATTCTCTGTCTGTGTGCCGAGACCGCTCTGGGCGCGGTATTTACTCCCGAAAAACGCAAGTTACTGGCCAAACGTCCTCATATCGAAAAGATAATCATCTCGGGAAACAAGAATTTCTCCGAGGGCACGATTCGCAAGAAGCTGTATTCCAAAGAGGACGGCTTCTGGCAATCGGTCAGGCTGAAGCGCAAACATCGGTTCACCAAAATGGATCTCTATTACGACCAAATCCTGTTGGAATACTTCTACAAAGATCAGGGATTCCCGGACGCCAAAGTCGACGTCGATTTCGCCGGCTCCACCGACTACACGCAGGTCAAGGTATACATCGGGATCACGGAAGGAATTCGCTACCGGATTTCCACGGTTGGCGTCAGCGGTGTGCTGGGAAAGGACCTGGAAACCGTGCAGGGATCGGCGCGAAAGTACAAGCCGGGAGACTATCTGCGCTACTCAACCATCGAAGCCGTGCAGCAGGATATTAAGGGCTATTTCGCCAATTCCGGATATCCGTACGCGCGGGAGACAGATTCACTCACCAGGGATCCGCAAGACAGCACGGTGGCGGTGAACATTAGGATCGACAAAGGTGATCGCGTGGCGTTCGGCGACCTGATTGTCGACTCGACGGTCACGACCAAAAGGAGTGTGTTCGAGCACGAGGTAGCGTTTAAGCGCGGAGACATGTATAGCCGCGACAAGCTGTTTGAATCGGAACAGCGCTTAATCCGCACCGGACTGTTCAGCTACGCGACGTTGCGCACGCCGGACTCGATGAGCCATGCCGACAGTCTGATGCCGCCGTTCCGCGTGAACGCCATTGAGCGGCTGCCGCGATACCTAAATCTCGCCGCCGGTGCGACACAGGATCAGGAAAAGGATTTTCTCTGGGCGCTGACCGGTATTGCCGGCAATCGAAATATCAAGGGCACCGGCCGCAATATGAGTATTCAGTCGGTAACATCGTTCCAGGCGTTCAACAATTGGGGATTTGTCAAACAGCATTTTGAGTTCGGGTACACTGAACCGTACGTGTTCGGACAACGTATGCCGTTGCTGTTGACCTTCCGTTATGAGCCGGCGGTGCGTTCGCTGGTACAGAAGTACCGCATCCAGACGGTGGGCGTGGATGCAACCCTGATTCGCGAGTTTTCGCTCTGGACGAGGCTGTCGGTGTCGGGAACTTACGAGCAGTTCAGAATCTTCGACGTCGACACCGCCACCGCGCGGCTTTACATAAACGAACTGGGTTTGAACGTTGACCGCTCCGTCGTCTTCGAACTCGATCAGGACACGCGGCCGCTGCTTAACAAGTTCAATCCCGCATCGGGAGCGCTCACGCAGTATCAGTTCACTTATGTCGGCGGCATCCTCGGGGGAGACAATACCTTCGTCAAAATGGTCTGGAGTTGGTCCAAGTATAACAAATTCGACCGCGACGGCGTGTTCGCTTCCCGAGTGAAACTCGGATGGGTGACCGAGTATGGCAAATCTCTCGGCGTACCGACCAAAGATAAATTCTATCTGGGCGGCGCCTACACGGTGCGTGGCTTTGTGGAGAACACTCTGGGGCCGATCGGTATTGACGGCGTGCCGACGGGCGGCGAAGCGATGGGAGTGTTGAATCTGGAATTGCGTAAACCGCTGTTCTGGCAAATCTGGGGCTCGACCTTTGTCGACGCCGGATACAATGTCGCCGAAATTACCGACCTCAAATGGCGAAGCCCGGCAGTCACCTTTGGCTTCGGTGTCCAATGGATGTCGCCGGTGGGGCCGATTCGGCTCGACTATGGCAGGCGCACCAATATCAACAATTACCCAAATGGCGGCGTCTTCCACTGGAGCATCCTTTACGCATTCTGATTTGAGAGCAGGTGGCGCTTGAGTCATCCGGTGATCGGCATTGTGCTGGCGCTGGCCGCCGAAGACCACAACTTCGCGTCGCAGCCGGCATATCGGTTTGAGTTTCTCAAGGAACAATACTATGAGGCAGTCGAGGATCAGGGCGGCATCCCCATCGGCATTCCGGCCAGCGAACGGCCGGACCGAATTGAGCACTATTGCCGGATGATTGACGGGTTGTACCTGGTCGGCGGCGAGGATATCCATCCGCAACTCTACGGAGAACAGCTTGAGCCGATCAGCAAGCCGATGATGCCGAGGCGCGATCAGTTTGAAGTGAGATTGATCAGCGAATGCCTCAAGTTGCGCCTTCCAATTCTGGGAGTCTGTCGCGGGCTGCAGATTCTCAATGTTGCCGCCGGCGGGACATTGTATCAGGATTTGAGCCAGATGCCGGGTGCGGGCAATCACGGTCAAGTGGGGGAACTTGATTTTTCGACGCGGCATGAGGTCGAAATCAGAGCGGGCACTCGGCTGCGTGAAATACTTGGCGTTGACCACATCGAGACCAATACGGGACACCATCAGGGGATCAGGCAACTGGGCCACGGACTGAAAGTCTCCGCCACTGCCTCCGACGGCGTGATCGAGGCCATCGAAGGTGACGGATATTCAATCGCCGTCCAGTGGCATCCGGAAAGCTGGGGCTGCGATGTCTACAGCCGCAAGTTGTTCGCGAGTTTTTGCGAAGCGGCGTCAAAGACAAGACGGGGAAACGGGAAAGCGTAGCCGTTTTTCGCTACAAGAACCACTATATAGAGCCAATTGGTGAGAGAGCTACTAAGCCGTGCACTCGTTAAGTTAACGAGGTTTCTTTGATTTCCACCTTACTCTTGCGGCTTTCCGCGCCGCATCACTACGTTGCTGCTTGGTGAGCCTTCTTTGCTTACTGAGTGACCGCTTAGTCATACAAACAAAATAGCTCTACCCGTTTTCCCTGCTAAAGATATATTTAGAATGGTTTGCGTTTAATGTGTGAGTGCCGAAGCCGGAAATGCCACCATAAGACGAAGTCCAAAAACAATCGGAAAGTGTTAGCAGCAGCAAATGGGTAAAGACTTAACCAGCTCAGATATTGACCGTCAGAATATTCTCAACAATCCCTACGCGGTCGAGGAAGTCAAGAAGGCCACTAATTGGCGAGGAATTGAGTTTCAAGGGAAAATGACTCTAGTAAAGGAACAAGTTGCGGAGTTCTTTGAGGTTGATCCCCGTACAATCGACAACTATCTGTCCAGATTCGAATCAGAATTGAGGCAAAATGGCTACGAGGTTTTGCGGGGTAAGTCTTTACGGGAGTACAAAATAGCTGTAAAGAAGCAGTTTGCTAACGAAACTCGTTTCATAGGCAAAAGTTTGCACAAAACCACGACGCTTGGGATATTTGACTTTCGTGCCTTTCTAAACCTTGCCATGCTAATCACAGAAAGCGAACGCGCCAGACTTCTTCGACAGGCCATTCTTGACATTGTAATTGATACAATAAATCAGAGAACTGGCGGCGGAACCAAATATATCAACCAGCGCGACGAAGACTTTATAGTCACCTACTTCAGGGAAGAAAACTATCGCAAAGAATTTACTGATGCCCTAAGAGACTATGTCGAGATGGGCAATTTCAAGTACCCCGCCTACACGAACAAAATATACGTGAGCATTTTCAAAGAAAATGCACAGGAGTACCGGAAGATTCTCCGCTTGAAGAAGAGTGAGGAAGTTAGGGATACACTCTATTCAGAAATCCTTCGACTTATTTCATCGTATGAGTACGGATTTGCGAAGATACTTGAAGAAGCCCACAATAAAGTGGGTCGCAAGCTTACCTCGTGGGAAGTCGATACTTTATTTGCAGAATTTGAAGCTCAGCCTCACTGGAAACCCCTTCTAGATGACGCGCGTATTAAGATGGCCAAACGTGATCTCGCATTTAGAGAAGCTTTGCATCTTCAATTGAAGGAGTACTTGACTCCACTGGAATCCGCTGAGTTCGAACGTTTCCTGGGTGAAAAGAGCAAAGAACTCATCGAGCGTCTCGAAGATGCCAAGGAAGTATTCAAGCGCCTCAAGGAACGCAAGTAGTGGCACTTATCTACATAACGATTGAGCAAGCTATTGAAGTTCATAGAAAGACTGTTGAGATTAGCGGGGGAGGCCTTCTGGGCCATCTCGACCTTGGTACACTTGGAGGTGTGCTTTGCCATATGCAGAATGATGACTATTATCCAACCTTTGAAGACAAGCTTACACATCTATTCTTCTCAGCGTGCAATTTTCATTGCTTTCAGGACGGTAACAAGAGAATAGCAATAGCTCTCGGAGCAAAGTTCCTCGTCAATAATGGATATGTTTTTGTGGCTGGTCGGTTCATCCGAGAGATGGAAAATATCAGCTATCATGTAGCCGGAGGAAAGATTAGGAAGGAACTTCTTCGTGAAATTATTTCTGCTGTGATGAACGATACAATGGATAGCGAAGAACTAAAATTAAAGATATTGAGCGCAATTTCAGACATGCAGAATCCAAACTGACCCACTACCCTCACCCGGAAACCCTTGACAACTACTGCCGAATTGGTTACTTACGAGGATTATTTTGCACTGAGGAGATAGTATGCAAGTTCCGTTCTTAGACCTGAAGGCTCAGTACCAGTCGATAAAGCACGAAATTGACCCGGCCATGCAGAGCGTTTGCGCCGATGCCGCATTCGTTCTTGGCAAGTACGTGTTTGGATTCGAGAAGGCATTCGCTGAATACTGCCATACCACCGATTGTATTGCCGTAAATAGTGGCACGACCGCGCTGCACATGGCGCTTTTGGCATTGGAAATCGGCCCCGGCGACGAAGTCATTACCGCCGCCAATACGTTCATAGCCACTTGTGAGGCAATCAGTTACACCGGCGCGTCCGTGGTGCTGGTCGATTGCGACGAAAAGACTTACTGTCTTGACCCGACCAAATTGGAAGCGAAAATCACTCGCAAGACCAAAGCGATCTTGCCGGTTCATCTCTATGGTCAACCGGCGGACATGGATCCGATTCTGGAAATTGCGCGCAAGCACAAGATTGCGGTGATCGAAGATTCCGCGCAAGCGCATGGTGCCACGTACAAAGGCAAACCGACGGGTTGCATGGGCGTGATGGGCTGTTTCTCGTTTTATCCCGGCAAGAATCTGGGTGCGTACGGCGAAGGCGGAGCCATAACGACCTCTGATCCGGCCCTGGCGGAGAAACTTCGGAAGTTCAGAGATCACGGATCGGCGAAGAAATACTATCATGATGTCGTCGGATATAACTATCGCATGGAAGGTATTCAGGGCGCGGTGCTGCATACGAAGCTGCCGCATCTCGATAGCTGGAACGATGCGCGCCGGAAAAACGCCGATTTGTATCGCAAGTATCTGGCGGGAACCGGCGTGATTGTGCCGATTGAGGGTGAAGGTTGCAAGCACATCTATCACTTGTTCGTGATCAGGCACAAGCGCCGTGACGACCTGATTGCCTACCTGCAGGGCGAGGGTGTCAGCAGCTTGATTCACTATCCGATTCCGGTGCATTTGCAGAACGCTTATCGCCATCTGGGACTTGGCAAGGGCGCCTATCCGGTGACGGAAAAGGTTACCTCGGAAATCGTAAGTCTGCCGATGTTTCCGGAGTTGACGGAAGAGCAGATCAAGTACGCTGCCGAGAAGATCAAAGCGTTCAAGTAGGATTCCGATTTGGAGAAACTGATCAAGAAGATTGATGCCGCAGTATCGGGGAAGTCATTCTACCTGATACTCGGCGTCATTCTTTTGATCGCGCTCGTATTTCGGGTTACCTATCTCGATGCCGACCCGCCGATGGGCATCACCAAGTCGCAGGACTTCTCCACCGATCCGTTTCAGTACGTTTACTTCGCCAAGAACACGGTCGATCAGGGAACGGCCAATCCCTATAACGATCCGCGTTTCAGCCAGTGGGAGAAGTCGAGCCAGAATCTGCTGGCGCTGATCGTCTTCAACCTGTTCGGAACCGGCCGGGCGCAGGGGAACGTCGTCGGCGTGATCTTCAATCTGGCGTCGATCTGGCTGCTGGCGCTGGCGTTGAAAAATTATGGTTCGCGATTGGGGGCGTTGTTTTTCGCTATCATTGCGTCGTTTGATTTCACGCTGACCTGGTTTGCGCGAACGCCGTTTCTGGAGGCATCGCAGAACTTCTGGCTCTGCGGCTCCGTCTATCTGTTTTCGCGCGGCAAAGATAACGGGCTCTACTATGCCGCCGCCGGTTTGGCTTGTGCCATCGCCGCCTTCTTCGGCAAGATGATCGCGTTGTTCATGCTGGGAAGCTTTACGCTGGTTTGGCTGGTGCTCTATCTGAATGACGCCGAAAACCGCAAGGCAGTCATCAAATCGGCGATTCGCTTCTACGCCGGATTTGCGATCGCAACGTTGGCGTGGTTGTTCATCATCTATCTGCCGTCGCGCGGACAATTCGCCGGCTATCTGTCAGAGCAGGCAGTCGGCCTTTACGGGGCGCCCAAAGGCACTGGATTCGATCAACGACTTCATCTGGCAGTATGTCTCGCTGATCTGGGAGCGCGATTTCTTCGTCAAGATGCCGGTCGTGACGATTCTCGCGTTCCTGTTCGGTGTCGGCGTGCTCAACTGGTTTGTCGGCCGGAAGACCGGGAAGAAGCTCTTCGGCGAATTCAATCTCGGCTGGGTTATGCTGTTCGCCTGGTTTGTGATCGGCTACCTGGCGCTGTTCCCGTGGAACTATCGACCGCTACGGTATCAGACCACGTTGATGTTCCCGGCGATGGCAATGGCAGGTGTGGCGCTGGCCTATGCGTTCGACTACTTGCGGCATCCGGCTCAAGCTGCTGCTCCGCCAAAGGTAAATCGCACGAACATACGGACAAACGCAAGCCGGTACTATTTGTCGCTGTCGTAGCCATCTGGCTGTTGCCCCTGGTGACGCAGATCCTGCTCTGGATCGCGTCCTCCGGTAACGGCAGTATGGTGATGTCGATGCGGCAAGGTATTCTGCCATACGCGCTGGTACTCCTGGTGGTGGCCGCATTGATTGCCCTGATACGGTGGACGATCAAACGCGTTTCACGACAGGTCATCGTGTATGGAGTCGCGGCCTCGGGATTGGTCGTGCTGTTCCTCATCGTCCTGAACGCGGTGAAGTTCGTGACCTGGGCGGGAAGTCGCCATACTCGCTGATCACCGCCGACCGTGATCTGGCCGCGATTCTGAATCAGGGCGCAGTGATTTCCGGTCCTTATGGTCCGGCGCTGACGCAGGACAATCACTTCGGCAGCGTGATTCACATGTTTGGCGTGACGCAGGCCGACAAGGAGCTGTTTTCGAAGTATCCGATCACGCACCTGGTGATGGACGACGGAAACGAAAAACGGGCCCGCGAAGATTATGCCGAGATGATGAGCCGCGCGGCTTCATCACTCGCTACATAATTCGCGGATTCCCGGTACGACTGTATCGTATCAGCAATGTGACCGGCAATGCAGCAGGCGAGTCAGTATGTGCCGTCGGATTACGAACGGTCGCAGGAGTTTATGGAGTCAGCAAAACGACGATTCGGCGAATGTCGTATCTGCAAGCGGTTCGTGTCGGCGGACAAACCCAACTACTCGGCGAACCTGTATCGTGGCTGACGCCCTCTATGCCCAAAACAAGTACGACGACGCGCTCGGTTATTTCCGCAAGGCACAGCAGTTCTCTCCGGGAGACCCGCTGAGCGCCCGCGGCTTGGGCTACTGCCTTTCTGGCAGTGCCGAAGCAACTGTCGGCAACCCGGCCTATTTCGACTCGGCGCTCGTGTACTTGAAAATTGCCAGACGCCTGTTCACTTCAGGACAAGAAACTGGCAGAAACGATTTCTAATTTGGAAAGACGCAAGTAAACGATGAATGGACGAAATAGACGAACGAAGGTCTCGATCGTAGTTCCCGCCCTCAACGAAGAAGGGAATCATCGAGCCGTTGATGACCGAATTCGACAACACCTTCCGCAACTGCAATTTTCAGGCGGAAGTCATTTTCGTAAATGACGGCTCGACCGACAAGACCGAACTGAAAATGGTCGACGCGATGCGCCGCTACCATTACGTGCGACTGGTAAAGAACCGGGTACGAATGGGGCTGACGACGGCGCTGAACGCGGGCTTTGCCGCCGCACGGGGCGACATCCTGGTATTCTACCCGGCTGACCTCCAATTCCATCCGCGCGACATTCCCCGCATGGTTGATGCCATCGAAAATGGCGCCGATATGGTCTGCGGCAAGAAAGTCGGCGCTTACGGCAAGAAAATGGTGAGCTTGGTTTTACAATCTGCTGACCCGAATGCTCTTCCCGAAACTCAAAGTCACCGACATGAACTCAGTCAAGGCGTTCACGCGCGAAGTCTACGATAGTCTGCCGACCGATGCGTGAGGGCTGGCATCGTTATCTGGCGGCATTTGCGGCCGCGAAAGATTTCGTGGTGCGCGAGATGCCGGTCAATCTGTCCAAACGGCATTCCGGCAAGAGCAAATTCCGGGGATCGTCACGCATCATCAAGGGCTTCACCGATCTGATCGCCGTCAAGTTTCAGGTCTCAGTGTTCGGTGATCCGATGCACTTGTTCGGCAAATGGTCGCTGTTCTTCTTCTTTGCCGGCTTAGTTGTTGCGGGTGTGGCATTCTATGAACGCTTCGTTCACGAGCCGCACCAGGCTATCGACCTCTGCTGTATGCGGTGATTCTGATGGAATTCATCGTCTCTGATTCTGTTTGTGATGGGCATCATTACCGAAGCGCTGGTTTACTTGCGCGATTCGCTGCAAGATATGAAGGAACAGAATAAGCGATGACGCAGCAGATGGAGCACATGGGATCGCGCGGGGGACCACCGTCCCGTTCACGAGAGAACGCGGAAGCCGGAGCCGGCCTTTTCGCAGGATCGGCCGCAGGTGGAACGCAGCGACACGGCCGGAAAGGCGATCGTCCGGATCGGCGTGATCGTCCGGAACGCAGTGATCGCGGGCCGAGAGGCGACCGCCCGGAACGTGGTGATCGGCCCAGACCGCGGTGATCGTGGCGGTCCGAGAGAAGGACGACGTCCGCGTCGGCCGAATCAACGTCGTGATCGTCGCGAACGCCCACCCGATCGGGTGCAGCCGCCGCAAGGTGAGCAGCAATCGCAGCCGCCGGCGCCGCCGCAAATCTCCGAACCGGTGGTTCTGAGCCACCGTCGATAAAGCTGAGGGAATTGCCTCCGTCGCCGAGCGAAGAAACGAGAAATGGGGCCGAGTAGAAAAGTACTCATTCTCACGCATAACTATCCGCGTTGGGAGGGTGACTACGCCGGTGTTTTTCTGAAGGAGTTGGTCGACCAATTTCGCGCCAGACAAATCACCGTGGATGTAATCGCCCCCCATTTTGCGGGAGCGGCGGCCGAGGAAAAAGGGGACTATCTTAAAGGTCCATCGCTTTCGCTATGCCCCCGAAAAGAGCGAGACGCTTGCGTACGCCGGCAACATGCACAAGCAGGTGGCGAGTCCGCTCGGATTCCTCAAGTTTCTGCTGTTCATGTTCGGCTTTATCACCAAAGCCATCGAATTGGTCAATCGCGAAAAGCCCGATGTGATTTTTGCGCACTGGCTGTTGCCGTCCGGTATTGTCGGCTGGCTGGTCTCGGTGTTTCGCGGCAAGAAACTTTATGTCACCAGCCACGGCACCGACATCGTCCTGCTGAAGAAGAGCGGTTTGATGCGCTCGCTGGCGCGGATGATCTATAAGCGCACTACCAAGGCGTTTGTGGTGTCGAATTATCTGCGCGAGATTGCGCTCGATCTCGATCTGACCACTCCTGCGAAGATCGAAGTCTGTCCCATGCCGGCGCGCACCGATTTGTTCGGCAAGCAGCCGGTATTCGAACGCGTGTCGCCGCTGATATTGGTGGTCGCGCGATTTACCCAACAGAAGCAATTGGATGTGCTGCTGTCGGCCTTGAAGATACTCGACAACGAACGGCTGGAGTTCATCTGCGAAATTTATGGTGAGGGCGACAGAGAACGAGCACTGCGCGCGCAACTCGCTGAACTCTCACTGACCGACAAAGTATTTCTCAAATCACCGGTGCCGCAGGAGCAGTTGGCCAAAATATATCCATCCGCACGCATCACCGTACTGCCGTCGATCAATGAGGGATTCGGCATGACGCTGGTCGAAGCGCAACTTTCCGGCTCGGCCGTCATCGGCGCGCGCTCCGGCGGCATCACCGATATCATTCGCGATCACGAAACCGGCCTGCTCTTCGAACCGGGCAACGTCAATCAACTGGCAACACAACTCAAAGGCCTCCTCACCGACGACCAACTCTATCACCAGCTAATCACCAACGCCAAATCCGACGCCGAACGCCGCTTCTCCCCAGACGCCATCGCGACTAAATACGAGAAGGCACTGGGGCTGGATAAGTACTGATCCCGCGCCTGTCGTTTCCGCCCAGGCGGGAATTCCCCGTGCGCTGTGCGCGGCAGTCGTCCTCGCCTGCCGCGATGACTCGTGCGCCGTCAGGAACCCTTTCCTGACGGAATCATCTCGTATGTCCCGGAGCTATGTCATTCCCGCGCAGGCGGGAATCCAGGCTGATTCACTGTTACGGCAGATCTCACTTCGCGCCTTGCGACTGTGACCTGTTGCAGAATCGTTTACCACACTGAAATAGCACTTGACACGCCTCAACAGAAACGCAACCTTAAAGACGATATTGTCATTAACAATCCATAGGAGGGATCGACCAGTGTCGAGTCAGGAGCAAATGCACTTAGACTGCTGTCCAGACGCGAAATTCGTGAATAGGTCTATCCTGAAGTCACAAAGACAGCCTTGGAAACAACAAGGAAAAGAGGAGGATTGCAGGTGAGCAAGATTAGGATCAAACACGGCGAACATGAGATCGAATTGGATGGTTCAGATGATTTCATCAAAGCGCAGTTGGCAGATTATTATTCGCGTATGAAAGATGCGGTCACCCGCCCGCCCGCGTCGAAGATCAAGCAAGACATACTTGAACCACCCTCTGCGCCCGCTGGTGAAAAGGAACCCACTCCTGCTGAGTTCTATCGCGAAAAGGGGAAGGAGGATGGAATCTCACAAATTCTGATCCTCGGAAAGTACCTCGAAGTGTATCGCGGCATGTCTGCGTTTAGCCGTGAAGATGTGAATAAGTTGGGCAAAGAGGCGAGACTACCAAAGGACATCCATAGCCAATATTTTTCGAATGCGGTGAAGCAGGGACTACTTCGCATGCATAGTCGCGGCAAGTACTCACTTACGCTGTCCGCGGATTCAACGCTCTCAAGCATGTGAGGAATTCATGACACTGCTTGAATTTCTTAGAGGCATACCCAATTTTCGGGATTTCTCGCGGAAATCGAAGATTCTCCTGCTCGCCTATTATCTTCGCCAATACAAAGGCATGGTGGAATTCACTGCAGCAGATATGGAAGACGTTTGTCGCGGGTTACTCAAGCCGCCGTCCGACCTCAGAGTTCAGCTCCGGTTATTAGCCAAAGGGAAGAACTCACTTTTGGCGAGAGGAAGCGCAAGAGACTCCTTCTCGCTTAACATGCCTGGATTGGATGAGGTCGAGAGCTATTTGTCAGGAACGGGCCCTAGTTCCGCAGTGGTCGATGCCATGATCGCTGACGCTCTAAACTATTTGAAGAAGACTGTCGCAAAAATTGGCGACGACAATCAACGGAAATTCATGGCTGAAGCCGCCTCGTGCCTAGCGGTGGATGCGCCCCGGGCGACAATTGTGATGGCGTGGGCAGGTACCGTAGATCATCTGTATGACTTCATACTCAAGCACAAACTCGCGGAGTTCAACGCAGCACTTGCGAGGCGCAAGGATCACTGTGCAAAGACTACTATCAGCGTGAAAGACGACTTCGCGGATTTGAAAGAATCCGTGTTTATCGAAGTCGCTCGCTCGGCCGGTGTCATAACTAACGACGTCCGGAAACTTCTTGATGAGAAACTCGGTATCCGGAATACTTGCGCTCATCCCTCTACCGTGGAAGTTCACCGAAGCAAAGTCGTGAGTGTCATCGAGGACTTGGTGGACAACATAATTCTCAAGCACCCAATTTAGTTGAGCAGTTCGTAGACTTTTTCTGCCACTCGGTACCCCACTCAGCGAGTGGGGACTTCCGGCGACTTCTGCTCCCCTCGGCTCATTCTTCTCACCCTGACCTGAGCAATTACCAACAAGAGCACTACAAACCCGCCAAAATATTTTCCCCGTTCCGGCAGGTCCTGCGCCGCGCCTAACCTCTTGTCTTCGAGTGTTACATCTCCTCGCGGTGTGTGACCTGCCGGAATTTCTCAAAAATATTTTCACTTTCTTTCTCCCTCCAATCACCTTCTTTTCCACCTCTTTCACCAGCATCCACGTTCCCACTTCCATCTCCCCCAACCACTTACTCTCCTTCTGAGGATAAATCTCAAAACCCCATATAAGTAGAACACAGGTTGCGGCACCGAAGGTCACCCCGGAGGGCTCTGTGGGTCTGGTGATTAGCGGCTGAGCAAAATGGGAGTTTTGTGAATCAACCTTCTACCGATCAGGAATCCCCGATGACAACACGGCAACGACTAAGCTATCCATGCCGGACTAACGGAGCGAATCCGTCACCGGAACACGCGTTTAAAGGTTCGCTTGGTCTTTGACATCGCGGATTGTAATGATTCGCGCTATAATTAGAGCGCACTGCCGTGCGTGACTACTCGTGCGGCAGGCGAGGACGACTGCCGCGCACGGGTGCACTGCCGTGCGTGACTACTCGTGCGGCAGGCGAGGACGACTGCCGCGCACGGGTGCACTGCCGTGCGTGACTACTGGTGCGGCAGGCGAAGACGACTGCCGCGCACGGGTGCACTGCCGTGCGTGACTACTGGTGCGGCAGGCGAAGACGACTGCCGCGCACGGGTGCACTGCCGTGCGTGACTACTGGTGCGGCAGGCGAGGACGACCGCCGCGCAGGGGTGCACTGCCGTGCGTGACTACTCGTGCGGCAGGCGAGGACGACTGCCGCGCACGGGTGCACTGCCGTGCGTGACTACTCGTGCGGCAGGCGAAGACGACTGCCGCGCACGGGTGCACTGCCGTGCGTGACTACTCGTGCGGCAGGCGAAGACGACTGCCGCGCACGGGTGCACTGCCGTGCGTGACTACTGGTGCGGCAGGCGAAGACGACTGCCGCGCACGGGCGCACTGCCGTGCGTGACTACTGGTGCGGCAGGCGAGGACGTACGCCACGCACAGGCGTATTTGCGGCGCGCGAGGACGTACGCCGCGCACACCGTGGGCTAGCGACGCTATCAGTTACGATGCGTAGCTGATTTCACCTCCGAGAATCGTATAGCGCACTTTGCCGTGAAGCTTCCAGCCGTCATAGGGTGAATTGCGCGACTTCGAGGCAAACTTGTCGACACGCACCGTCCAGGTGGCCTTGGGATCGATGATCGTGATGTCGGCGACTTTGCCCGGCTTTCAACTCGCCGCCGGTAATTTTCAAGATGCGCGCCGGATGAGTTGACAAGCTTGCGGGCAACATCGTTCCAGGTCAGATGTCCGGGTCGCACCAGAATACGTCGCGACCAATCCCACCGTCGTTTCCAGACCGATGATGCCGTTGGGCGCCTGATCGAATTCCACCTCTTTTTCTTCGGATGAATGGGGTGCATGATCGGAAGCGATGGCATCGATGGTGCCGTCCATCAGACCGGCGATTATCGCATCAACATCTTCCTGTGTTCGCAGTGGCGGCATCATCTTCAGATTAGTGTTGAACTCCTTGCCGATCAGCGTGTCGGTGAGTGTAAAATGATGCGGCGTGGCTTCCGCCGTCACATGGACACCTTCCGCTTTGGCGCGTCGCACCAGTTCCACCGAACCCTTCGTCGATACATGCGCGATATGCAGATGCGTGCCGATGTGTTTGCAGAGAATGATGTCGCGCGAGATGCAGACTTCCTCCGAATAGGGAGGGATTCCGGGCATGCCGAGTCGGTCGATTCGTATCCTTCGTTCATCACACCATTGCCGGTCAAGCGTCGAATCCTCGGCGTGGCTGATGACCGGAATGCCGAACATGCCGGCGTATTCCAGAGCACGCCGCATGATACGCGGCATCATGCACCGGTGATCCGTCATCGGAAATCGCCACCGCGCCCATGTTGCACCATCTCGCCGATCTCGGCAGATTTCTTTGCCGGCGCGTCCCTTGCTGATAGCGCCGACGGGATAAACCCGCGCCGGACAATCGCGGGCAAGTTGCTTGATAAACATCACGGATTCCTGATTGTCGACCGGCGGCAACGTATTCGGCATGCAAGCAACGGCAGTGAATCCGCCGGCGGCAGCGGCAGCGGTGCCGGTGGCGATCGTTTCTTCATCCTCGCGTCCCGGTTCACGCAAGTGCACATGCATGTCGATCAGGCCGGGAAAGACCAGCAGTCCCTTGGCGTCGATCACGCCGTCACCGCCGGTCTTCTCCTTCTTGCGGCTGTCAGTCTCCAGATTGATTTTCTTGATGATGCCGTCTTCGAGATAGATGTCGCCCTCGATCGGTTCGTTTTTATCGGGAAGAATCAGAGTCCCGTTCTTGATTAGTTTAATCTTGTTTGACATTCTTGCCCTCGCTTGCTGCCAGAAGATAAAGCACCGCCATCCGCACGGCGACGCCGTTGGTAACCTGCTCCAGAATAACCGAGTTGTCGCTGTCGGCGACATCGTCGGCCAGTTCGATACCGCGATTGATGGGTCCCGGATGCATGATCGTGTAGTTCTTGTTGAGACGTTTCAGACGTTCGCTGGGTGATGCCGAAGAGTGTCGTGTATTCGCGCAGTGACGGCAGCAGTCCTGATGTCTGGCGTTCCAGTTGGATGCGCATGACGTTGACGACATCGGCGCCATCCAGCGCCTTGTCGATATCGGTGTAGACCTCGACCCCCATCTTTTCCAGTTCCACCGGCAGCAGAGTTGGCGGTCCGCAGACGGCAACCGAAGCGCCCAGCTTGGTCAGTCCCCAGATGTTGGAACGAATCACGCGCGAATGTTTGGCGTCACCCATCAGCACGACGCGCAGGCCTTTGATCTTCTTGTATTTGGTCCAGATCGTATAGAGATCGAGCAGACCCTGGGTCGGATGTTCATGCTGACCGTCGCCGGCGTTGACAATGCAGGCATCGGAGAAGCGCGTCAGGAAGTAGGGAACGCCCGATGATTGGTGGCGAATGACGATCATGTCAATCTTCATCGCTTCGATATTGCGGACGGTGTCTTTCAGAGTCTCGCCTTTCTTTACCGACGATGTCGCGGTCGTGAAACTGACCGTGTCGGCGGAAAGACGCTTCTCCGCCAGTTCGAACGACAACGCGCGTGCGGGTTGACGGTTCAAAGAAGAGATTGACGACAGTCAGACCACGCAACGGCGCGACCTTCTTGATCGGACGATCCAATACTTCGCGAAAGACCTTGGCGGATTCCAGAAAGCTCATGATCTCGTGCGGTTCGAGCTCTTCCAAACCGAGCAAGATGCTTGCGTTTTACGGTCATTTCTTGCTCCCTTTCTTGGCTGCTTTCTTCGGCTTTCTCGGCTCGCTTCGTCCCGACGCAGCAGCACGGAATCGTCGCCGCCGCGTTCTTTCAGTTTGACGACGACGTCGTCATGGCGCGAGGTGGGAATGTTCTTGCCGACGAAATCGGCGCGAATCGGCAGCTCTCTGCCGCCGCGATCAACCAGGACCGCCAGCCGCACGGCCTCGGGACGACCGTAGTCGGGTATCTGGTTCAGCGCAGCGCGGATAGTTCTGCCGGTGAAGAGGACATCATCCACGAGCATGATAACCTTGTGATCTACCGGGAAGAGAATCTCGGTAGCTTTGATCTCCGGATGTTCGGGATTGGTCAGCAGATCATCGCGATATAGCGTGATATCCATGTAGCCGACGTCGATCTCGCGGCCGTCGATCTTCTTGATCGTCGCCGCCAGACGATCGGCGAGATGATCGCCGTTGGAACGGATGCCGATGATCGGCGAGTTTATCCGACTCGCTCGAGCGATTCGAGAATCTCATGGGCGATGCGCGTGATGGCATGCGAAATCTGTTTCGCATCCATGATTACTGTATACTCTTTTTCAGGCAAGGTGACTCCTTTACAATGAAGTTATCGTCACAATGGTATAAGAGCGCTGTTTCAGCTGGATATTCGTAACGGCGTGCATTTTCTTCCTTTCGGTCTCGCGGGACCCGATTAAAGGAACAAACTGAGCGGCTAATGTAAGGCGGGGACTGATTCGTGTCAAGCGGTTTTGATGCGAGTGCAGATTGCGCTGATTGCCAGTGCCAACAGGTATTACAGACTAGGGAGTGTATTTGTGGAGTGAGTCGATGATCTCAAGTTTGTGGTTGAGCTTGACAGTCAGGATGCGGTTGATCAGCCGCCGCGTTTGATCGTCCGATGTGAGAAAGCGCAACGAGTCGCTGGTAGATGTCGACCAGTTCCTTTTCGCACTCGAGAATTTCCTGCAGCAGTTCCTCTTTGCCCTTGTGATTGGAACGCAAGTGCAGCAGACTATCACCCATCTTTTCGAGAATGCTGGGATCAATGTCCGGCATTGCCGTACTTCTGATTTATCTCCTGCAACATCTGCAGATCGCCGTCTTGATCTTCACGCGCCTTGACAAAGAAACCGTTGCCGTCACCCTCGGCTTCGACGATTTCCGTAAGAACACCGTATAGCAGATTCAACCGGCGTTCCTTGATGTATGCTTCGCGAAAGATCTCCTGCAATTCGCTCAACATGCAGTGGTATAAAAGGAGGTTGCGGAGCTAATATCAACTAAAACTTTCATTCGTATTCATTATGGTGAGTGAAATATTGAACTGAAGATAAGACGGAGGAGCAAAGATGTTGAAAGCCGGGGATAAGCTACCGCAGTTTTCATTGAAGCAGACTGATGGCACGATTGTGAAATCAACCGATTGGAAAGGCAAGAAGGTCGTGCTCTACTTCTACCCCAAGGACGACACTCCGGGTTGCACGAAGGAAGCATGTTCCATTCGCGACTCGCATAAGCGACTCTTGAAACAAGGCGTGACGGTATACGGAATCTCGCCTGACAGTGTCGAAAGCCATGTCAAATTCACCGACAAATACAATCTGCCGTTTCCGCTGCTGTCCGATCTTGATCACAAGGTTGCCGAGAAGTTCGGGGTCTGGGTGGAGAAGAACATGTACGGCAAGAAGTCGATGGGGATTGCGAGAACAACTTTCGTCATCGGAGAGGACGGCAAGATTGCCGAGGTGATTGCCAAAGTTGACACCGAGGCGCATGCCGAGCAACTACTCGAAATTCTTTAGACGTCCTTCTGGAGCCAACAGTCGTCCTTGACTTTTGAAGTTCAAACGACATATTGGCGCCGATATGGAGGATTACGTAAAAGTATGTTCCGTCGACGAGGTGCCGGATGACACGGCGCTGGCGGTCGAGATTGACGGCAGGCCGGTGGCGATATTCAAAGTCGAAAGCCGGTATTATGCCGTCGAGGACATCTGTCCGCACCAGGGCGCGAGTTACGAGGGGGGCGAACTGGATGGGGAAGTGGCAACCTGTCCGATGCATGGTTGGCGGCTGAACGTGGTTACCGGCCAGTCACTTGAAGCCCCAGGAGTCAAAATCGAGACCTACGACGTCGAAGTCGTCGACGGATTTGTGTATGTGCGCCTCAGTTGACGCGGAATAGCCGCAATTCCCTGCAAAAAATCTTAGATTCTCGCGCTGCATTGGTTTATAATTAATAAATCGGGACGCATCGACGTTCCGGGCGCCGGGACTGCAAGGATCCGGGACAATGGTATTGTAGCGAACACAGGAGACATGATGAAACGAGTTCTGATAATTTGCCTACTGCTTTACTCTCAAATTGCGATGGCGGAAATTTCGCAAGACGAAGTTCAGGCATTTTTCTACGGATACGTCGCCGCCCTGAAGGCGGGCGACAATCGGTTTGCACTCAATCATTGGTCGCTATTGGATCGCACCTGGTCAGATCAGCTCGGAATTCGCTATAAAGATACCCCGATCAAGGTGGATGCAGGTTCGCAAATACTGGAAAACCTGGACGCGCTCAAAGCCGGCACCGCCAAGGTAACGGTCGATACGATCACGGTCAACCGGGGATTTGCCAGAATCAGCTACTCACTGAAAACGCAGGATACAACGTACACCGGCGTCTATTATGCCGTGACCACCTCGACGGTGGAACCTTCATTGGCGTCAACGCTGCGGGTGTTTACGGAAAGTTGGGAGCAGGCCGAGGGAAAATATTTTGACCTGACCTATCGCGACCTGACGTTGCTGCAAAACGGCAATATCACGGCGGCGGACCAGTTTGTGGAAGAGACGGCCAAGACGCTGGGGATTTCCGATGCGAAAATGGCGAATCTGGAGAAGGCGAAGTTTCGCATCATTCTCTGCGAATCTTACGGAGAAGTGCAGATGCTGACCGGTTTACCGGCGCACGGCGTATTTTACCGCCCGCTGGATGCAGTGGTAAGCAAGTTTCTGCCGCCATACCATGAGATTGCGCAACTGCTGGTCGCCTACGCGAATGATTCGATTCCGTACTATACGCTGCCATTTATCGAGGAAGGAACCGCAACGTTTTTGGGCGGTCGCTGGGGCCGGTCTCCGGAAGTGATGCTCTATGTCGGAAGTTACATCTATTTGAATAATTACCATGAGTGGGACAAGCTACTCACTTACGACGGATTCCGAGGGATGGAAGACAATCCTGATTTTTCGTATCCGGTGGCCGGATTGTTCTGCAAGTTCCTGTTCGAGAAACTGGGACATGAAAAATACTTTAAGTTGTACCGTGAACTATCGGGCAGCGAGGAACAAGTCAAAGCGATCACGCAAAAGAAGTTCGAGAGTCTAGCGGCTGCCGCCACCGGTAAGAGTTGGACCGTTTTGGAGTCGGAGTTCAAAGCATTCGTGAAGACGCAGAAGTACGCCGGTATCAGTGCCGGCGCGCCGAATAAGGGTAAGCTGGTGTATGAGTCGGGCACACCGAACTTCTCACTGCGGATTTTGGAGGATAGCGCACACTACAATGTGTTCGTGAGCCCGAAAGCTGACGGGGCGAAAGCAGCTCTCTTGATTGGATCGACACAGACCGCTGACGCATACCAGAGTTCGCTTTACAAGGAGTATTTCTCCGACAACTCCTGGCAGCAGCAGCATTATGCCTTGATGTTCTCAACCAAAGAGAATGAAATCGGCACTTACGATTTCTATACCAATGTCATTACCGGGAAGTATGGAGTCGGCTTCAGCGGCGAAAGTCTGCAAAAGCCGGGGAGCAAAGAATATCGGTTTCAGGTCGATAAACGATTGTTGCCGAAAATCGACCAGCAGGCAGTCAAGCTGGTGCCACTGAATTAGCCGGTCTACAGGCCGTCGTACTTTGGCCCGCCGCCGCCCTCGGGCGGTACCCACGTAATAATGGCGTAAGGATCGGCGATATCACACGTCTTGCAGTGGACGCAGTTTGACGCATTGATTTTCAATCTGCAGTTTGCCTTCGGACTCTTCCATCTCGTAAACCTGCGCCGGACAGAAGAACTGGCAGGGATTGCCGTATTCTTGACACGCATTTTGTCGCGCAGATATTGGTGTCGCTGACGAGCAGATGCGACGGCTGGTCTTCCTCATGATGGGTGCCGGAGAAATAGACGGCATCCAGCTTGCTCATCACCAATTTGCCATCCGGTTTGGGACGCCACTGTTCCGGCTTTGGCACGAATGCCGCCGAAATAGTCAGCCAGCTTGCGCATATTGAGATGAGTCCTCAGATGATCGATGGCGGTTTGGTGCGAAACGCCTTGGGGCCTTTCAGGAGTTGTTTGAAGACAAATCCCGGCGCCGACCAAACACCGTGCTCGAACATGTGGTGGAAATTGCGCTGGCCGTACAAGTTCCTTGTAGATGAAAGATGAACGCCATTTTTGATCGTAGTGCGACAGCGCCGAATCAGAGAAATCACCTTTCTTGAGCGCGGCGAAAATGGTCTCGGCTGCGAGCATACCTGACTTGATCGCCAGATGAATTCCCTTCAGATCGAGCCGGATTGAGAAACGCGGTAGCGTCGCCGGTGATCGAGGAACCCATCGCCGTAGTTCTTGGGGATCGACCAGTAGCCACCTTCGGGAATCGCCTTGGCGCCGTAACGAATCATCTTGCCCTTGTCGAGCATCTTGGCGATGTACGGATGCGTCTTCATCTTCGAAAACAGCGCCTGTGGTTCGGTGAAGGGATTACGATAATTCAGTCCGACAACCAATGCCGATCGACATCAGAGTGTCGGAAAGATGATAAATAAATCCGCCGCCGAAGGTCTGCATGGTCGAGCGGAAAGCCCATCGTGTGATAGACAGTGCCCGGCTTCAGCGTTCCGGCCGGGAATTCCCAGAGTTCTTTGACGCCGGTAGTGTAGGTCTGCGGATTGCGATCGTCATCCAAGTTTGAGTTTGCTGATTAGTGTTTTGGTCAGCGAACCGCGTACGCCTTCACCAAGACGGTGACTTTGGCTCGCAGATTCATTCCCGGCTCAAACGACGGCTTTCTGCTCGCCTTCTTTGTTGATGCCTTTATCGTCGGTCTGTACACCGACAACTTTGTCACCTTCGAAAAGCAGCTTGGCGCCGGCAGTTCCGGCGAAGATCTCGCAGCCCTTTGCTTCGAGTTGTGCGCCGAGCCAACTTACCAGTTCATTAAGGGAGATGACATAGCAGCCGTGATGATGCATGCTGGAAGGCACCCAGGGAACTTTGAATTTGCCGCCCTTGGTCAGATACAACATGGTCTCGGATGTGACCGGTGTGTCGACGGGAGCACCCAATTCGGCGAAATTCGGAATCAGTTCTTTGAGAGAAACGGGATCGAGCACGGCTCCGGAAATCGAATGGGCGCCGACATGTGCGCCTTTTTCGATTACCATGATGACAGTTTCGCCGAGTTGCCGCCATGCGGCTGTATCCTGTTCGATCAATTCCAGAAGCCGGTAGGCACAGGCGAGATTGGCCGGTCCGGCGCCGACAAGCAGGACGTCAACTTCCATTTCTTCACGAGTGATTTCAGGCATACGACAGCGTTTCTCCAGATTCAGTCTATGTGCAGATCACGGACAGGCATATTCACATGCGGAAGATACCCCGCCTGCGGGAGTCAAGTCAATGGCAAAAAAGTCCAGGATTGAATGAAACGACCATATTCAGGGCGAATTGAGACCTAATTGCCGCTTGACTTCACGGCGTCGGTGTCTATTATTAGTCCGCCGTTTGGCGATTCGGGGTGTGGCGCAGCCCGGTAGCGCGCTTGCTTTGGGAGCAAGATGTCGGAGGTTCAAATCCTCTCACCCCGATTGTTTCATTTGTCCCACCATGGCTGACGAGCCAAGTTTCATTTGACATCCCCATTGAGTGACAATAGATTCATCGCCCGATATAACCTATGAAAGGACGCGGGTTCGTTGCCCGAAATACATGTCGAATATTGAGCCGCAATCACCCAATACTAATCCGGATGACGGCGAACGCCTCGGTTCGCGCGTCAAGCATATCCTGTTCGGCAAGCCGCGCGATATTTCGGAACCATCGTTATTTCACAAAATATCTCTGATACCGGTGCTGGCCTGGATCGGATTGGGCGCCGATGGATTGTCGTCATCGTCCTACGGTCCGGAGGAAGCATTCCGCGCGTTGCAAGGACAAACCTATCTGGCGTTCGGACTGGCAGCGGCCACGGCGCTAACGGTGTTCATTATCTCGATGGGCTACAGCCGCATCATCGAGGAATTTCCGCATGGTGGTGGCGGTTATCTGGTGGCGTCGAAACTGCTGGGGGCACACATCGGCGTGGTGTCAGGCAGCGCGCTCCTGGTCGACTACATTCTGACGATTGCGGTGTCGATCGTTGCGGCCGGCGACGCGTTGTTCAGCTTGATGCCCGTCGAGTGGCAATTCCTGCGACTGCCACTGACTGCGGCTGTCATTGTAGTACTGACAATGCTTAACATCGAGGAGTCAGAGAGTCGGTTCTGGCATTGGCGCCAATTTTCTTTCTGTTCCTGGTTACGCACGCATTGCTGATCGGTGCGGGAATTCTGATGCACGCGGGCAACGTTCCCGTGATCGTTGACCAGGCAACCACCGGATTCCAAACGGGTTTCGGAATGATGGGATTGGTGGGAATGGTGGCGCTATTTGCGCGCGCCTATTCGATGGGTGGCGGCACGTATACCGGAATTGAGGCGGTTTCGAACGGTATTCCGATCATGCGGGAGCCGCGGGTGCATACCGCCAAGCGAACGATGGTGTATATGGCGGTGTCGTTGTCGATTACGGCCGCCGGTCTGCTGATATGCTATCTGCTGTGGGATATTGCGCCGGAACCGGGGAAGACGATGAATGCCGTGTTGGCTTATCGAGTGGTGGGGAATATGCCCGGCGGCGAAGTGTTTGTCGTGCTGGCGATGTTCTCCGCGGGAGCGCTACTGGTGGTCGCTGCGCAAGCCGGTTTTATTGACGGACCGCGCGTATTGGCGAACATGGCCGTGGATTCCTGGGTACCGCGCCATTTTTCCACGTTGTCGGAACGGTTGACGACGCAGAATGGGATCATAGTGATGGGCGCCGCGTCGCTGGCTATTGTTCTGTACACGCGCGGAAATATCCACAGTCTGATTGTGATGTACAGTATCAACGTGTTCCTGACGTTTTCGCTGTCGATGTTCGGGATGTTGAAGATGTGGATCAAGCGGCACGGGCAGAAAGGTTGGATCGGACACACGTCGCTGTTCACGGTGGGCTTTCTGCTGTGCGCGACGGTTTTGACTATTACGACGGCGGAGAAGTTTATGGAAGGCGGCTGGCTGACGGTCGTAATTACGGGTGTCCTGGTTGTGCTGTGCATGATAATACGCAGACATTACAACAACGTCGCCGCCAAGATCAACTTGTTGAATCGGGATTTGTCCGACATACCGGAAGAACCGCTGGCGTCGCAGCGCGCCGATCTTGATCCGCGACAGCCGACGGCAGGCGTGCTGGTCGCGGGTTACGGTGGACTAGGCGTTCACACGGTGCTCAATGTACTGAAATCGTTTCCGGGCCAATTTCATAATCTGGTCTTCCTGTCGGTCGGCGTGGTGGATTCGGGCGAGATGAAGGGGTCGGAGCAATTGTTAGATCTTGAAAGATCGTACGGAGAAATCGCTGAAGCAATATGTGGCGCTGGCGGAGCGATTGGGCGTGCCGGCAACGTATCGGATGTCGGTTGGGACCGATGTCGTCGAAGATGCGCACACTCTGTGCGCCGAGACCGCCAAGGAGTTTTCGCGAATTACTTTCTTTGCGGGGCAGTTGGTTTTTCAACACGAATCGTGGTATACGCGTCTGTTACACAACCAGACGGCATTTTCACTGCAAAAGCGGTTGATCTGGGACGGGCAAACTATGGTTGTGATGCCGATTCGAGTACGATGACAGGAAATATTTCGCTTGCGTTACACTCTAATGTGCCTATCTTGGGCGTCTTTGTGAGGGCCTATTAGCAACATGTCGATATTTACCAAGTTCTCAAACGATATCGGTATAGATCTGGGTACCGCCAACACACTGGTGTTTGTGCGCGGGCAGGGGATCGTGCTCAATGAACCGTCGGTGGTGGCGGTAGAAGTCTCCATCGAATAAGATTCTGGCGATCGGAACCGAAGCGCGCAAGATGCTGGGGCGCACGCCGGGCGAAATCAGCGCGATTCGACCGCTCAAGGACGGCGTGATTGCCGACTTTGAAGTGACCGAACGGCTGCTGTCCGATTTTATCAAGCGCGTCGTGCGGCACAAATTCCTGATGAAACCGCGCATCGTGATCTGCGTGCCGTCGGGCATCACCGAAGTGGAAAAACGCGCGGTGCGCGATTCGGCGGAAAATGCCGGCGCCCGCGAGGTATTTCTGGTACAGGAACCGATGGCGGCGGCAATCGGCGTCGGACTGCCGGTCGATCAGCCGTCGGGCATTATGATTATCGATGTCGGCGGCGGCACCTCGGAAATTGCGGTGATCGCGCTGAACGGTATTGTCAACAACACCTCGATTCGTATTGCCGGCGATGAAATGAATGAGGCGATCGTTATCATATCTCAAGAAGAATTACAATCTGCTGATCGGTGAACTTACCGCCGAAGAAATCAAGATCAACTATCGGCTCGGCGTTTGAATTGGAGCGCGAAGAGTTCATGGAGATCAAGGGGCGCGACCTGGTGGCGGGTGTACCGAAGAACATCAAGATATCCTCCGCGCAAATCAGAGAGGCAGTCACCGAACCGGTCAACAGCATCATCGACGCCGTCCGCCAATCGCTGGAACAGACGCCGCCGGAACTGGCCTCGGATATTCTGGATCGCGGCATTGTGCTGACCGGTGGTGGCGCGCTGTTGAAGGGGCTGGACAAGCGCATCCGCCACGAGACCAATCTGCCGGTGATCGTTGCCGACGATCCGCTCACTTGCGTGGCGCGGGGCACCGGAGTGATTTTGGAGAACATGAACAAGTACTCCAAAGTCCTGATGCGCAGCCGCAAAGACTAATCGCCAATGACAGTCAAACTGGAATTGTATCGAGGTTCGATAACCGACCTTGAGGTTGATGCCATTGTCAATGCTGCCAACGAGTCGCTACTGGGAGGCGGTGGCGTCGATGGCGCGATTCATCGTGCGGCCGGGCCGAAGCTGCTTGAGGAATGCCGAACGTTGGGTGGCTGCCCGACGGGTGATGCCAAGATTACCGGTGGATACAATCTCAAAGCGAAATATGTGATTCATGCGGTCGGGCCAAGATGGCAGGAAGGAAGTCAGGGCGAGCCGGAGTTGCTGGCCGGATGCTACCACAGGAGTTTGGAACTGGCGGAGGAACGAGGTTTGACCAGCATTGCGTTTCCGGCGATCAGTACAGGCATCTATGGCTATCCTCTTCAGGAGGCGACTAAGATCGCCATATCCACGGTGAGAGCAAGCTTGAAGGGTTGCCGGGCGATTGAGCGAGTGATATTCGCCTGCTATGATGATGTTACATATCGGGTTTACGAAAGGGAGCTGGGGCAAAAGTAAGGGCGCACGGTCGTCAGGTTGACGACCATTATGCCATTTTGGCATATCGTAACGTACAATTGACAGTTTTATGTTGACTAGGGGGCTAGTTAGTGAGTAACTTGTATTTATGACAGATTTTATTGAATTGATCAAGCAGAGGCTCTCGGAGGCAAGCTATAAGCCATCGAAGACACGCGAGCTTGCTCGTAAGCTACAGATTTCGCAGAAAGATTACCCGACGTTCAGGCGAACGATCAAGAACCTGATCGATTCCGGACAGTTGGCGCAGATCAGGGGCAATCGGATTACTTTGCCGGTCCCGGTTGTGACCGTAGTGGGCCAGCTAACCCGGACGAAGTCAGGTCTGGCATTCGTGGCCCCGGAAGACGGCAGCCCGGATATTGAGATCGATCGATTTCATGACCTTGGTGGGTTGCACGGCGATCGCGTGGAAGTTCGCATTACCGGAAAGACGATCAAGGGGGTTCGGCGAGGAGCGATCTCCAAGATTGTCGAGGCCAGAACCCGGCAGATTGTGGGGACCTATCATCACACGCGGTATGGCACGACCGTCAAGCCGGATGACCGACGCTTGAAGGTGTCGGTGAATGTCAGTCCGCCGAAAGGTACGACGATAAAGGATGGCGCGAAAGTTGTAGTGCTGCTGTTGCCATCCGAGGATCCGACGATTCGAACTGCGGGGCAACGTGATTGAAGTGCTGGGGATGCCGGGAGAACCGGGTGTCGATGTGCTGTCAATCATACACAAGTTTGATTTGCCGATGGCGTTTCCCAAATCGGTCGCGAATGAAGCGGCGGAAATTCCTGCCATGATACCGATGATGAGATTTCGAAGCGAGCTCGATTATCGGGACAAGATTGTGTTCACGATCGATCCGGAAGACGCCAAAGACCATGACGACGCGGTTTCGGTAGAAGTAACGGAATCGGGTTTTTCGCTGGGTGTGCATATCGCGGACGTCAGTTACTACGTGCGCGACCACAGCCATCTCGACAAGGAGGCGCGCTCGCGGACGTCATCGGCATATCTGGTCGACCGCGTGTTGCCGATGCTGCCGGAACGATTGTCGAATGATATTTGCTCGTTACGGCCCAACGAAGATCGGCTGACGATGTCGGCGATCATCGAACTGGATTCACGACGGAAACGTAGTCGGCCACAAGATCGCGGAGACGATAATCCGCTCGCAGGCGAAGTTGAGCTATGAACAAGTGCAACGCTTTCTTGACACCGGCGAAGGGTTCGAGCGCCTGGCGGGAGTCGGGCGAACGCTCAAGTTGATGGAGGAATTGGCGCTCAAATTGATCGCGCGACGGATGGAGTCAGGTTCGATTGACTTCGAGGTGGCTGAATACAAGGTAATTCTGGATGACAAGGGCGAGCCGGAACGAGTCGTGCGCCGCGAACGCAAGATGAGCAACCGGATCATCGAGGAATTCATGCTGCTGGCGAACAAGATCGTGGCGAGTGAATTGCTGTCGAAGAATATACCCGTGCTCTACAGGGTTCACCCGTCGCCTGATCCGGTCAAGCTGGCATCATTCATTAATTTCGCCTCGAATTTCGGCCATCGCGTATCGTTCGGTTCACCTCCGCGTCCCAAGTTCATTTCGGATTTCATCGAGGGATTGAAAGGCAAGGACGAGCAGGAAATCCTGAATGAGCTGTTGATACGGTCGATGCAGAAGGCGTACTATCAGCCGGAAAACATCGGACATTTCGGGTTGGCGTTTGCGTCATATCTGCATTTTACTTCGCCGATACGGCGCTATCCCGATTTGATAGTACACCGAATACTGAGACAGTTGCTGCGCGGCGAATATCGCGAGTCCAAAGGGGCGGCGTTGAAGTCGTCGCTGTCGCGCATCGGCAAGCATTGTTCCGAGCAAGAGCTGGTAATCATGGAGGCCGAGCGCGAAACGCTGGCGATCAAACAGGCACAATATCTTTCACGGCAGTTGGGCGAAGTCTACGACGGTGTTATCAGCGGCATGCTTGGAGTTCGGGGTGTTTGTCAGAATCCTCGATGTCGGCGCCGAAGGAATGGTGAGACTGTCGGAGATGGAGGATGACTATTATCGCGCTGATCTGGAGAAATACGAAGTTATCGGCCAGCGCAAGGGGAGACGGATACGGCTGGGAGACCGTGTAAGAGTGCAGCTTATCAACGTATCGCTGGAATCGGGAGAAATAGATTTGCGTCTGGTCGAGGACACTCGTGTTCCCAAGCCGAAGCCGAAAATGAGGCAGAGCCGAGTCAGGCAACGGAGACGCAGATGATCACCGAGCGCAGGATGCTGATTGTCAAAGGTAGCAAGCTGCTCGAACAGCTCGTCACCGCCTTTTCGCAGCCGGCAAATTTGCGAATCGAGACCAGTGAGGCATCTGAGTGATGCGCTACGAATTCTGACGAAACGGCCATTCAAGTATGTGCTGCTCGATTTCGAAAGCCATGAGTCGGACGCAGTGCCGTTCCTGAAGAAGCTTAATCGACTGGCGCCGGAGACGGATGTCTTCCTGTTGACTTTGTTGCGCACGATTCCCGAAGTGACGATCGATCGTTATCTCGATGCGAGTCTGCCATTGAACGAAATCGAGGAGAGTATTCGCGATGCGGTTGCTTTGCGCGATCTGATGGATCGGGCAGGCATTGTCGGACACTCACAAGATCTGCGTGACGCTGCCGTGAGAGTTCGACAGGTCGCGGCGACCGATATTTCGGTGCTGGTGAGCGGACCATCGGGAACGGGCAAAGAGCTGATTGCACGGGCACTGCATGAGAATTCCCCAAGGCGCGAGAATGAGTTTGTGTCGATCAATTGCGCGTCGATTCCGGAAACGCTGTTGGAATCCGAGCTGTTCGGCTATGAGAAGGGCGCATTTACGGGGGCTGACAGCAAGCAGCCGGGCCTGTTGCAGCAAGCGCATAAGGGGACGTTGTTCCTGGACGAGATTGGCGAGATGCATCCGAGACTGCAGGCGAAACTGCTGCGGGCGATTGACACCAAATCATTTATTCCTGTGGGGGGGCGGAAGACGGTCCATGTCGATGTGCGGATTGTGGCGGCGACCAATCGCGATCTGCAGAACGAGGTCGATAGCGGCAATTTCCGCGCCGACCTGTATTACCGAATCGGAGTGATCCGAATAGAGTTGATTCGGCTGGCAGAACGACCGGAGGACATTCTGGCGCTGGTGGCGCATTTTCTGGGGCGACATGGCAAAGGGATTGGATTCAGTCCGGACGCCACGGAGCTGCTGTTGCGATATGGCTGGCCGGGAAATGTCAGAGAGTTGACGAATTTTCTGCAGCGACTATTGATTACGGAGCCGAGAGGCGAAGTAAGCCGTGAGACGGTGGTTGGACTGCTGGACAAACATGGCGAGACGGATCGGACGCTGCCGGTCGTGACCAATGTTCGTGCCGAGGAGTCGGGCTACCGGCTGATCTACCAGGCGCTTCTGAATTTGGCGAATGAAGTGATTGACATGAAGCGGGTGATTAAGAAATATTTCGGGGAGGTGACAGAACGGCAGGAAGTCAGCGCCCTGTCGGCGGCGGGTGATCTGGAGGATATGGAAGAAAAGTTGATACGCGAGACACTGACGCGTGTCGGGGGCAATCGCAAGAAGGCAGCAACGATGCTGGGAATTGGGGAGCGGACATTATATCGCAAATTGAAAAAGTACAATCTTACCGACTGAAACTAGCGGCGACAGTAATTGCTTTTCTGGCTCTGACGGCAGCGGTTGCCGGACAGACAGACGTCGATTCGCTGGAATTCTTTCCCGACCAAACCTACACGACGCTGGATCAGCTTGACCAGGCGCTGGAAGCAGGGGAAATTTCGTACGACGATTATCTGTTGCTGCTGGAGAAGTTTCTGGGGTCGCCGTTTGATGATGTCGAGGTTCGGCAGGCAATCAAACTGAAATCATCGGATACGACGGCGGCTGCTCGACAGGCGGATATGGGGCCGCATGCGAGTTATCGCGGTTCGCTGACACAGAGACTGGAAGAGGCGAGTCCGTTCGTGCGTTATGACCGCATGACGGTTACGTGGAATCGCTGGCGGTTTGATGTGGCGCTGGAGTCGCGTAGCAGCGGGCAACCGCTGCTGCGTTCGCGATCATTGAGATATCGCGGATCGGGGAGTGAGATCGCGATCGGGAGTTACGATTTGCGAGTTGGGCAGGGAGTGACACAGGGAGCGTCGTCTTATCATACGGAGCTACACGAAGACGGAGATTTCGCGGGGAGTTTCTGGCTGCCGATCAAGAATCGTCACAACGGAATTCTGATCAAGCAGGATTTCGGCAGGGCACGCGCTGGGGTGATGGCGTCAAAGGTGGCGGGCGCCGAATACGGAAAGTCGACGCTGGGAACATATCTGGAAACGGGTGGGCAAAAGCGATCGGCGGGGATAGTATTTTTGAGGCAGCAGCTTGAGCGAAAAGCCGGTGCCCGATCGCGGCAGGATTACGTGGCGCCCTATTTCAATGCGGTGTTGAAAGATGTCACGCTGTCGGGCGAATCGTCGTTCGGGATATCGTCCGCGGCGGCACACGTATATACTCTGGGGATAATTCAGGAAAGAGTCAGCCAGGAGTTTACGGCGTTCAGCTATGGGCGGGATTATCACAATTTGCAGTCGGGAGGGTATGCCTACTCGAATTACGAATCGGACACAATTGCGGAGACGGGATTTGTGTATTCGGAGAAGCGATCAGGAAGGGCAGGTGTTCTGTCGCTGACGCGGGTTAAGGTGAATCCGTCGGTAGATGCGGGGCTTGATCTGGTACGCTGGAGCAACCGGATTGATGGTCGGCAATGTGTGGCGGCGCGTATGAATCTGGCATTCGAGCATGTTCTGCGCACGGATCTGAATATAGCGGTACGAACGATCTGGGAGGATTTCAACCTTGGGCAGGTCACAGATAATCGGCGACTGTTGACGATTTCCGCGGGAGGTCCGCGACGGGGAACAATCGAGTGGGAGACAACTGTCAAGACGGAGCGGAGGATGAGAGCGGGCAAAATGACGTATCCTGCGAGCGCTTCCGGCGATGTGATTTTCAGAATGGTTCGCGACTTGGCGGCGACGATGACGGTCAAATACTATGATCCCGATGCCAGTGTAGCGAAGGGAGAGTATCTGCATTTGGCGGTGGGACAGAAGTTGACCCGTAGCAAGGCGTTTTCGTTGTGGATAAAGGGGCAGATGCGATATCTGCTGGACCAGCAGCGGCTTAGCGGCTGGGAAGCGCGCGTGTACTGCGATTTCGCCACTTAATTTGTTCAGTTTCATGTTCAGTACGAATTGAGGAAGGGGTGTAATAATCTGAAACAGGATGCCGATATAAAACAACAGATAAAAGGGTGGGGTTCAAAAGAGGAGGGACAGGGCTGAAGTTAACGCTTCGGCCCTCCTTTTTTTGTCCGCAAAATTATCCACAGTTTGCTCTCTTAATAGTATTGACTTCCAAAGGGCGGGAGGATATATTGTCGTCAAGGTGGCGGCGAATAGATTCAAATATCTCTTTTATTTAGGCCTGTGGGTGGTCTGTCTGGCGACCGGTTTCCGTGCGTCTGTGAGTGGCGCTGTTATCATAAATGAAGTCATGGCCAACGAACCGGGCTCGGAGACGTCGCTAGAGTGGGTTGAGCTTCATAATATCGGCGGCGCCGATCGCGATCTGACAAAGTACATATTCATCGAAGGGGGAGATACCACACGGTTTGCCGGGAGTGTGATTATTCCCGCTGGCGGATTTGTGGTGCTGGCGAGGAAAGCGACGGCAAGTGTTGGAGTGGTTTCGTTCGAAACTAAGTGGGGGAATGGCTCGGGTATCTGGGGGGATGACCCGGGCGAGAGCTATCTGCTTGTGGCGGCGAAGATGTCGCTGCGAAATACCTGTGATACGGTAAAGCTGGTCGAAACGGAGAGTGGCGCAAGCGAGACGGCGATTTGGGCATCGTCGCAACCGGATGGCGTCAGTTATGAGCGGATAAATCCAAACAAACCTGCGACTGAGAATTTCGGAATCTGCAAGGCGGTATCGGGGTCGACGCCGGGCGCGGTGAATTCGCTGCTGCCGCCGGAGCATGATCTGGGAATCGTGACGTCGAGTTCAGGTGTGACCGTTCCCACGGACACAACACAGCTGATTGTGTTGACGATTGGCGTGTACAATCATGGCCTCGCCATATCAGAGCCGGGATATGTACGGGTTTACTTTGACCGTGATTTTTCGGGAACGTTGACGGAGGGCGACGGGCTGGATTCAATCTCGATGCCCGAGTTGGCGCCTGATTCAATCGTAACTTTGAGCCATGAATTCGCGGAAGCGCCGGGCCGTAAGCGGATGGTAATAGAGCTTCCGGCGGATGCGGATTCAACCGACAATTCGCTCATCCTGAATTTTGCGTTCGGGCGGTTGTTTCGGGAACTGGTGGTGAATGAGTTCGTGCCGAATCCGACGGATCAATTGGATTGCGAATGGATGGAGTTGAAGAACGTTGCTGAATACTCGGTAAGTCTGAAAGGTTTCGCAGTCGGGGACGTGACGCGTCGATATGCAATCGACTCGGAGGTGATAATCGCGCCGGGTGAACGGGCAATTGTGTGCGAGGATACAAATTCGTTCCTGAACTTCTTTGGAGCTGTTGAATGCCGAATGGTGCAGCCGGAGGGGTGGCAGCGGCTGGATAATGCCGGAGATGTGGTTGTCGTCGAGAACGATCTGGGAGCGTTGTCGGATAGCGTGCAATTTGTCGGCAGCCCGCAGCCGGGATTCAGTTGGGAGCGAGATGAGGATTCGTTGAGTGGGTCATTTGTGACAGTTTTCTATCAGTGTACCGACAGTCTTGGCGCCACGCCGTGCCGCGAGAACAGTATGCGTGATCTGCCGCCGGAAAATGATCTGGGAATTACGCAGGCAGAAGTCCAGGTGGTGGCGTACGACAATCTCACGCCCGTGAGTTTTGAGATCGTTATCAGGAACTTTGGTTATTTGCCGTCGCTGCTATCTCTATTGAGCATATATGACGATCGGGATTTTGACAGTCTCGCCGAGGATGAAGGGTTGTTGTATGCGAGACGGATCGAGCCGCTGGCGGCAGGTGATTCGCTAGTCGTACAATGTGAGGAAGCGTTCGAAGCGGGGCAGCATGCAGCGATTATCGTGCTGCAGCGCGACGAGAACAACGCGAATGATACAGTCTATGCGAAGTTCTCGGTCGGGCCGTTGACCGGAGAAGTGATAATCACGGAATTTCTCGCGAATCCCGAGGGCGCGCTGGAGACGGAATGGATTGAGGCGAAGAATGTGTCGGGCAGAAGCATCAATTTGCAGAATTGGACGGTGGGGGACTCGGTGCATCAGTATGCCTTCGGCGAAGATGTTGAAGTCATGCCGGGACAGTATTTCGTAGCGGCACAGGATTCGGCTGCGTTTCGGCGGTACTATGTCGGCGATTGCACGGTGTTGCAGCCGGCGACCTGGGCGACTTTGAACAACACGGGCGACGCAATAGTTTTCAAGGATGACAATGGCGTAATATCCGACAGCCTGATATATGCGACCACCGGGGATGGCAATCGTTCGCTGGAATTGAATGAACGAGACATCTCGGCGGGACGAAAATGGTATGTCTCGACGGCGGGTACATGCGCCACGCCGTGCGCGGCGAACTCAGTCAGCTCTGACATCGTTGAGGGAATTGATGTGCGTCTGACAAATCGGGTGTTTTCTCCGCGGTTGAGTGAACGGCTGACTATTCGTGTGAGTTGTCCGCCGGCGACCGCGTTCACGATCGAGGTGTTTGATTTGGCGGGAAGAAAGCACTGCACGATTGCCGGTTCGCAACCGATGTCGAGCGGTGTTTGCGAATACGACGGCAGATCGGAGCACTATGGAACTCTGCCGCCGGGTGCATATATCCTGAAGGTGGAGAGCCGGGACGGCATATATAGCAAGAAGTTTGGATTCGCGGTGGCAGATGAGAAGTAGAATCGCAGTCGCACTGTCAGTGATTTTTATGCTTGCGAACGGGAGAGTTGATGCCGCGTTTGAGTATCCGGTTGGATCGGTCCGGCAGTTTGCGATGTCGGGTTGTGTGAATCTGTTTCAATCGTCGTCGCTGGACGCCTATGCGAATCCGGCGTTTCAGCCGGGGTTCAAGGCGAGCGCCGACCTGTCATGGTCGCGGCTCTATAACATGCCGGATTTTGAATTGGCATCAGGGGCCGGAAGCTGGGGCTATCGCGCACTGGGAGTGACAGCGGGCGTGACACAGTTGGGTGGAGCAGATTATTATTCCGAGCATAGCTACTTGCTGGCGGGTTCACTGGCGCTGCATCACGGACTGCGTGCCGGCGTTAGCATCAACTATATGCGAATTGCGTACGGAGGCGGATACCGAAGTCTCACTTCCACGGCGTTCAATCTCGGAACCAGGTGGGAAGTTGGCAGCAAGGTGGCGATTGGTTTGGCGGTACGGAATGTTAATCGCCCGCGTTATGGGTCTGCTACAAACAGACTGCCGCTGATCGGCGAGGGCGGGATATCGTACATCTTCTCGGAGAAGTTTTCGTGTCATGTGCTACAACGATTCGAGGAGCACGTGCGCGGCAGGTTTGCGCTGGGACAGGAGATTGATCTGCATCGCAGGTTGGCGTTGCGATTTGGGATCGCGACCGAACCGACCGAGATAAGCGGCGGATTTTCGATTGGCGTGGGACGTTTGACAATTGATTATGGTTTTCGCGATAATGTATATTTGGGAGGAACTCATAGGTTTGGACTGAGGTATGCACGATAGATGAATGCGATCATGACGACTCGGGAGATGCTGGAAGCCCACGAAGCCGAATATCTGGCGCCGTATGCCGTGCTCAGTCTGCGATCGCGCGGACGTCTATTTCCCGAGCCGGAGCATCCCTATCGCACCCGCTTTCAACGAGACCGCGACCGCATCATCCACTCGGCGGCATTTCGCCGACTTAAGCACAAAACGCAGGTCTTTGCTGCGCCCGACGACGATCATTTCCGCACGCGGCTGACGCATACGATGGAAGTGGCGCAGATTTCGCGCACGATTGCCAAGACGCTGCGCCTAAATGAAGACCTGGCAGAGGCGATCGCATTGGTGCATGATCTCGGGCATCCGCCGTTCGGGCATGCCGGCGAAGAGGCACTGCAAGAAATACTCAAAGATGACGGGGGCTTTAATCACAACGCACAATCGCTGCGGGTGGTCGATCTGCTGGAAGATCGCTATCCGCATTTTGCCGGATTGAATTTGACGTACGAAACGCGAGAAGGAATTGTCAAGCATGAGACCGACTACGACCTGCCGGTCGAGTCGAGTTTCGATCCGCACTTGCGCGCCTCGCTGGAAGGACAATTGGTCAATCTGGCCGACGAAATCGCGTACAATGCGCACGATGTCGACGACGGTTTCTTTTCGGGGATACTGACGGTGGACGATCTGATGCAGGTGCCGATGTTGCGACAATTATACGAGAAGTCGAAGCAGCAATTTGCCGATCTGTCACCCCGCAAGCGACACTATCATCTTATTCGGCTGCTCATCGACTGGACGGTGTCCGATTTGATTTACAACACGGCGGCCAGGATTTCCCAACTGGGAATCGGTTGTTACGATGATGTCGTAAACCAGCACGATAACGTCGTGAAGTTTTCGGACGAAGTCGAAGCGGGCAATCGCGAACTGAAGAAGTTCCTGTTCGAGCGGTTTTATCGTCATCCGACGCTGATGGAATCGAATGCACTGGCGCGCAGAGTGATTTCCGATCTGTTTGAGGCGTATCTCAGGGACCTCTCACTCCTGAAAGAGAAATATCGCCGACGCTGCGAGAGCGAGCCGCCGAAGCAGGTAGTCAAAGATTATGTCGCTGGAATGACGGACAGGTTTGCGTTGCTGGAATATCGCCGCATATTCGGACATGACGCCCTCTGACAAAAAAATCTTCCTCACTGCAAAAATTGTGAAGCGCGTTGCATCGGCATTTTGATGTCGAGAACTTGCGCAATTGCGCCGTATTTCCTCTGTTTCGCAACGGAACAGATAATATCCACAGCGATAACGTGTTAGCGGGCGAGGCGCAAAAGCAGTGCAGTTTCGGTATGCTTGCGGTGCAATCACTTTCGGCGGCACAGACTTTGCTGGTTGAATAGGCGGCAAGATACGGAGGACTGAGATGGAATGCTACTTCTACACAAGAGTAATGGACAAGCGCGCCGATGGTCATCACAATGCAGTGCTGTCGTTCTCGATTCCGGACGCCGGCATTCTTTTTCGCACCCGTTTTTCCGGCACGCCTGCTGAATGTGAATACGCCTCGCTGTTGACGCTGCTGGAGTTCGTCGAATTGAATCCGCAGGTCTTTCGCGATCGCACGATCGAGATATACGGCGACAGTTTTACGGTGGTGAACCAGATCAACAACCAGATGTACTGCGCCCGGGATTTGCAGCCGTTTCGCAATATGGCGCTGCTGTTCAAGAACAAGTTTACCTATTCACTGAACTGGATTCCGCAACGAGAGAATCCGGCACAGAATCAAGTGACAGCGGACTGACACTACATATATCCTCCCCAGGGAAAGGCGAGACGAAGGTCTCGCCTTTTTTTGTGGTTTGTGCGCACCCTCACCCCCGGCGTCTCTCCCGATGGGCGAGGGGAGAAGCGAAATCTGTTTTTGTAGTCGGTGTGCGCCCTCACCCCCGGCCCCTCTCCCGATGGGCGAGGGGAGAAGCGAAATGACAAACAGGAATTTTCGTCCTACTGAGGTTGTGGTCGGACGTCGCGGCAGGCGAGGACGACTGCCGCGCACGAGGGGATTGACGCGCTCCCTCACCCCCGGCTCGTTTTCCGGTGGTAGAGGGGAGAAGTGGAATGGACTGTTGTTGCGGTTGACAAAGGTGCTTGAAATGGGTAACATCGGGGTATGGCAAGAGCTGTACAGGCCAAAGCCGTTGGGTTATGCTCAGGCGTTGAGGCAAATCGAGACGGGGAAGATCGACCCGGCGTATTTGCTGCTAGGGGACAACTACTACCAGCGTTTTCTACTGACGGAAAAGGTCGTGAAGCTGAAGATGCCTGCGGGTGAACGGGCGTACAACCGCTACTCGCTGAGCGGCAACAAGGCCAACCCGTCGGCACTTGAGGAACGACTGTTCGGAGTACCGCTTTTGGGTGGAAACACGGTCGTGATTGTGACCGAACTGGAGCGTTTGCCGCAACCGTCACAACAATTTCTGCCGAAAGCGTTGAAGTCGCTGGATGCGAGTGTGACGTTTATTGGCGTGGCGAAGAAGCTGGATGGCCGGACGGCTTTCGCCAAGGCGCTGCATGAATGCTGCACGGTTGTTGATATCAAAGATCTTTATGATGAAGCACTGCCGGAATACGTGCGTTCACGTTTCGGCGCGCGCGGGTTTGCGATTGATGCCGATGCGGTGACGGAATTTTGTCGTATCGTGGGGAAGGATTGCGGCGATATCGAAAACGAGGTGGAGAAGTTGTCGATCGTGCATGCGGGAAAGAAGAAAGTAGCGCTGGATGATATCCGCGAGTATCTGTCCGACAGCCACTTCTTTTCGCAGTTTGAGACCGCCAAGCAACTGGGACTACGTAAACTCGAAAACTCACTGGCGGCGATCAAGAGCTATCTGGAGAGTTCGGGTTCGGGCGCGCAGGTGCCGCTGTTCTGGGCGATCTACAGCCAGTTCGAACGGATGCTTAAGTACCGGAAGCTGTCCGGCAAGATTGCCGATCGCGATTTGGCGGGTATGATGGGGATGAATCCGTACTTCCTCAAGGATCTTCAGCAGCAGGCGGAACGGTATGCGCCGGAAGAGCTTGTGAAGGCACTGCTGGCGGTTTACCAGGCCGAAACAGACGACCGATTTTCGGCGGAAGCCAAGGCGCAGATTTTCGAGCGAATGACATACAGGATCGTGGGCGCAACCGGGGAATAAAGCTTGTTTTTCTTTGTATGGATGGTGGGCGCGGACGAGACTCCCGACGAGGAGTTGATACGGCGTGCCAAGCGGGGCGACCGGAAGGCGTTTGGCGTGCTGGTCAAGCGCCACCAACGCAAGGTCTACGCACTATGTTTTCGGCTTGGTGGTTCGCATGATGTGGCTGATGATTTGACTCAGGAGGCGTTTATAAAGGCATTTCAGGCGATAGACTCGTTTGACGAGAGGTATGCATTCGGCGGCTGGATTGCGCGGATTGCCGCGAATAACGCCTACAACTTCCTGCAGCGCCGGAAATTCCAGCTTGACAGTGAGGAGAGTGAAGCGGTGTTCGAGCAGATGGCGACCGTCGATCCCGACCCGCAACAAACGTTGTCGCAACAGGAGATTGATAAACGGTACCAGCAAGCGCTGGCGCAACTGCCGGCGGAGTACCGGATTGTATTTGTTTTGCGGATGCAGCAAGATATGAGTTATGCCGATATTGCGGCGACGCTCAAAATTAATGAGGGCACAGTGATGTCGCGGCTGCATCGCGCACGTAAACAATTGATGGAAGCATTGAAGGATTTGCTGGAGCCATAAGTTAGTATGCCAGAATTTGACGATAGATTGTCGGCGTATCTCGATGACAAACTTTCGGCCTCTGAGCGGGCGGAGTTCGAGAAGGAACTACAGCGTAATCCGGATTTGAGGGAGTCACTCGAGCGGTTGCGGAAGCTGCATGATTTAGCCAGGCAGGCGCCGTCACAGATGCCGGCCGAGGGGTATTTCGATAGTCTGGCGGAACGGATTGATTCGCGGCTGGCGCGCGAGGAACGACCCAAGCGAGGGTTTGCGCTGTTGCAGCCGATCATGCCGAAATCGAAGGTGATTGCGATTCTGAGTTCGGTGGCGGCGGTATTCCTGATTGTGGTGGTGGTCAACCAGGTTTTCAAACCGGCGTCGGAAAGGTACACGGTTCCGAAGACGATCATCGTAAATCCGCCGGAGGAAAGAAAGAAGCAGACATCGGGCGAGATGCAGCCGGCGATCCAGCGGAAACCGTTGCCAGAGGGAGCAGACCGGTATCAGATCGTGAAGGAGCTGCCGGATACGACGCGCGGGAAGACGGTACAGGGAGAACGAATTCCAGAGCCGGTGCCGGATTCTGAGTACAAAGAACCGCCGGTGTTTCCGGAGCACCGGGAAGCCAGGCCGACGATGGCAATTCCGCAGCAGGCGCAACCGAGTGTGGTACAGCCGGCGGATACAATAAGACGGCTGCTGTCTGCGGAGCCGAACCGAAGTGAGACGGCGGCGACAATTGTGGCGCCGGCAGGCGCGGGGAAACCGACCAGCGAACCGAAAGCACTGTCATCGGGTCTCTCGCAGTATTCCAGATCTGCGAAGATACCAGTGAATGATTCCTCAAAGGGAGCGCTGAAGGAAGCTGAGAAGCCGGCCGAGCGCGCAGTGCCCTATTCATTTGACGATCTCAAGAAGAATGCGGACGCGGCTGCAAGGCAATATCAGGCCATAACGGCGCCGCCGGCGGCGGCCAGGATGAATGTTGGGCCGTCGATTCCTTTGGCGATTGACAGTGTGGAGACGGGACTGCCAAAGTTAGAGATTCAGAAGCGCAAATTCGCGGAGACGTTTGATCCGGCGGAATACGAACTGCGTGTGCAGGCGATGCTGGATTCGGGGAAGTATGTGCCGGTGGTGTTTCAGGCATGGGATACGGGCAAGTATGCCAGGACCACGTCACAGTACGATGCCGAACGCGGAAGTTTGACCGACTGGTATGATTCGCTGCAAGTGATGGCGCCGGAACAATGGCAGGCGGAGAATGCCTATCGTGAGGCTATGCGGTCGCGAAGGAACCGATTGGCGGACTGTATCACGGCGCGGTTGTATATCCAGCATTATCTTGAGTCCGGCGCGGCGAGAGATACGAATTTGTGGCAAAGCAGACTGAGCGAAGTGCAAACGGTCGAAAATGCGGAACGGGATAGGTTGGAGAGAGGGAGGAAGTGAGGGGGGCGGAGTGCCTAACATAGTGGCGGGCGTAGGGGCAGTCGGTGAATGTGAGTAGTGAGTATTACAGGAAGGGGATACGCCTTATCGTATGGGAGCTGTCACTTTGGAGGCGGATCGTTCTTCTATTACCGCTCTTGGGTTTCGGGTGGCTCGTCTGGCTGGCGTGCAAGATACTTCTGTTCTACCACACGGACTCAAAGGAAATATGGTTCCTAATCGGCACATCGTTTGTGTTTCTCCTGTTTCTGTTTGGCAACGATGCTGCACAGTTTAGTAGGTTGGTCTTCTTCGACGATGAGGTACTCCATTGCTACCGACGAATCGATGGCAAACGAAAGAAGTGGCTTTTTGCCAGGTACGAAGATGTGAAGCGGGTGAGAATTGCAAGGAACTCGCTACAGTTCCTTGGCGGATATGAGATATCGTTTTACGACTCAGATGGAGAATTCATGTTCACTCTCGCCGATTGCTTGAGCAGAAGAAAGAAGGATTGTGTGATCAAATTCCTCAAGACGAAGATTGATCCAGCGAGGTTTGAAGTTATCAGGTGAGGGAAGAGGTAGGATGAATTTCCCTCTAGTTCTGTAGGTCAAAATCGCTTCGGTCTTGACTTACCACTGCTCGAATTTGTCAGAGCGAACAAGCCTGGATTCCCACTTGCGTGGGAATGACACCACCCCGAGCTACGTCTTGCGTGGGAGTGACACGACCCCGAGCTACGTCTTGCGTGGGAATGACACAACCCCGAGCAGCGTCAAAACCGAAGCGGTTTTGACATGCAACTTACTCGCCAACTACTGCGATTGACATTCAGCCAAACATCTATCACATTGCCGACATGGCTGTGACGAATAATCCGGCGGAAATTGAAGTTACGTATCTGAAGGGTGTCGGGCCGAAAAAGGCGGAGGCGCTAAAGACTATCGGCATCGAGACGGTTGCGGATATGCTCTATTATTTTCCGCGGCGGTATCTTGACAGGTCGAAGCTGACACCAATCGCAGAACTGGCGCTAGGGGCGGAAGTCACGGTCGTCGGCAGAGTGCTGACGCAGGGACTGTTGCGCACGCGGAGCCGGGCATACTATGAAGTCTTGATCACCGATGGCACCGGGAATGTGCCGCTGGTCTGGTTTGAGGGACTGAAGTATTTTGCGGGAAGATTCAAGAAGGGGATGACGCTGTCGGTGTCGGGGAAGGTGACCGATTTTCGCGGTCTGCAGATGGCGCACCCGGAAGTCGAGATCATTTTCGACACTGAAGAAGAAGAGAAGCTTCACACCGGCAGAATCATCCCGCTGTATCCGTCGACTGAAGCACTCAAGCGGATCTATCTCGATTCGCGCGGGTTTCGCAAAATCATCAAACCGGCGCTGGATCAGTATGCGGGTCATCTCGAAGATTTGGTGCCGAAGCAAGTCGTTGCTGAATTGAACTTGATGGATTTGCCGACGGCGGTCAGCCAGATGCACTATCCGGACAACTTTGAGATTCGCGATATGGCGCGCCAGACTCTGGCGCTGCGGGAACTGATTCTGTTTCAGATACAGGTTGTCGATCGTCGACAGCGGATGGCGCACCATCACAAGCCGCAAGAGATTCAACCCCCGGATCAACGGCAGCGTCAACTGACGGACTCGTTGCCATTCAAACTGACGGCCGCGCAGAATCGCTCGATCGCAGAAATCAGCGAAGACTTGCTCAAGCCGTTTGCGATGCAGAGATTGTTGCAAGGTGATGTCGGATCGGGCAAGACGGTGGTGGCGGCATTGACGATGGCGTTGGTGGCACACGTGGGATATCAGTCAGCACTGATGGCGCCGACGGAGATTCTGGCGCAGCAACATTATCAGACGATTTCGAGGATTCTCGCCAATGTCTGACATTCGAGTGGAATTGCTCACAGGTTCGACTCCGGCGCCGGCGAGGCAACAATTGCTCAGCTGATCTGGCGAGCGGCGAAATCGACATCCTAATCGGCACACATGCGCTGATTTCGGAAGATGTCGAGTATCACAATCTGGCCTACGTGATCGTGGACGAGCAGCATCGGTTCGGTGTGGCGCAGCGTGAAGCATTGCTGGAGAAAGGGGAGCTGCCTGATTTGCTGGTGATGACGGCGACACCGATTCCGCGCACGCTGGCGCTGACGGCGTACGGCGATCTGGATCTGTCGATCATCGACCAGATGCCGGTCGGGCGGTTGCCGGTACGGACGGCGCTGCGCACCGAGGCGGAGCGACCCAAGATTTACAAATTCATTCGCGACGAAGTAACGCGCGGCAATCAGGTGTTTGTCATCTATCCGCTGGTGGAGGAATCGCTGAAGGTGCAGTTGCGCGCGGCGACCAAGGCATACAAGGAACTCAAGGAAGAAGTATTTCCCGATTTGTCGATTGGAATGGTGCATGGTCAGATGAAAAAAGATGAACGTGATGAAATGATGTCGCGGTTTTCGCAGCGGCAAATCGGAATCATGGTGGCGACGACGGTGGTTGAAGTAGGAATAGATATTCCGGATGCAACCGTGATTCTGATCGAACATGCCGAGCGATTTGGTCTAAGTCAGTTGCATCAGTTGCGCGGGAGAGTCGGGCGGTCGGACAAGAAATCGTATTGCATTCTGATGACCGAGATGGACGAATTGACCGAGAGCTTCCAGAGGTTGCAGCGCTTTGTAGAGAGCGGCGATGGATTTGCGATTGCAGAGCTTGATTTGGAACTGCGCGGACCGGGCGATCTGCTGGGGATCAGGCAGAGCGGCATGCCGGAATTCAAGGTCGCCAATCTGGTGAGTGACCTAAGTTTAATCTTGACGGCGCGCGAATGGGCACATAAGTTGCTTGTGGATAAGCAACTGACCTCGGCTGAGGAGAAGGCCAGGTTGAATCAGTTTATCAAGACACAACGTCAACTGGAGCGGTCAAGTGGGGTCTCATAGAGATGCGCTGATCAAGGACGAGCTACGGAAGATGCTCGATGAGGCGCAGTGATATATCGAAGCGACTGGAGCAGTGGATTGATCTGGCGCAGGACTATGAATTTCAGCGGCAATTGAAGAAAATTGACGCCGAGTTGATTGATTTTGAGCATTCAGTAAAGATCGCGCTGGAAATGGAAGAGAATCATTGATGGCGGAACAACAGCATACTGATCAGGCACTGTTTTCGGCGTTGCTCTTCAGCTTGCATGCTGCCGGAATGCAGCAGCTGGGCAAGATTATGAATCCGCTCACCGGCCAGGTTGAGCGTGATCTGGAGCAGGCCCAGGCGACAATCGAGATGATGGAGATGATCAAGCGCAAAACCGCCGGCAATCTGGCCGAGAACGAAAGCAAACTGCTGGCGCGTCTGCTGTATGAACTGCAGATGAATTATGTCGACGAAGCCGGCAAGGATCAAAAAACCGGAACCGATCCTACTTCAAGCGGTACAACTACTTCGGACACTGCTCAAGACAAGACTTGATTTAATTGCGGGGATATGGTATATTCCCATTGGTGGAGAGAACCGTTTAGTGGCAATAACTCCCGACAGGACCAGTGTGACTACTACGCAGATTACTACTCGTTTTCGACTTGAACAGAATTATCCGATCAGCAAACTGACCACCTTTGGTATTGGCGGTCCGGCTGACTGGGTGGCGTTCTGCCAGACAGCAGACGAGATTGTAGCGGCCGTGGAATTCTGCAAGAAAGAGCGGCTGGACTATTTCGTCATCGGTGGTGGTTCGAATATTCTGGCGTCGGACAAGGGTTATCGCGGCATGATAATAGTTCCGCAGATCGAGACGCTGCAGATCGATGATATGCTGATCAACGTCGGCGCCGGTTACTCATTGCAGCCAGCTTGTGGAAGAGACGGTTGCGAGGATTGCAGGGTCTCGAATCGCTGGCGGGCATCGCCGGCACAGTAGGTGGAGCCATAGTCGGCAATGCAGGCGCTTACGGAGTTACACTATCTGACTATCTGGTCGATGTCTATCTCTATCATCCGGTTAAGGGATTTTACACGGAGACCCTGAAAATCTTGGATTCAGATACCGCCATAGTGATCTTAAGTGGTCGGAGAACATCGTGATTTCGGCAAGAATTCGGCTGCAACACGGTGATGCAAAAGCGCTTACGGAGAAGATGGAGCAGATATTGGCGGAGCGCTGGCAGAAGAATCCGAAGGAAAACATTTCGGCCGGGTGTTTCTTTAAGAATATCGAGTCGGCACAGGCGCCATTCGGGAAAATTGCTGCCGGGCAGCTTCTGGAGCAGATGGGCGCCAAGCAAATGGAAGTCGGGCACGCGGGTGTTTATCCGGGGCACGCCAACATTTTAATCAACAAAGGTGGTGCGACCGCGTCTGAAGTGCGAGAATTGTCGATAAGATTAAAGGAGAAGGTCAAGCAAGCATACGGTGTAGATCTTACCGAGGAGGTTATATTGCTGGGAGACTTCAACTGAAGGAGGAAATTATCGGAATCTTATTTAATGCATGACCTTAGCGTTTTCTAATCATACTTCCTCATCACGAGGCCGCGGGGCCGGAGTGCGGTTGTTGCTATACTGCGCAGCTCTGGTACTTGTGATTGCCTCGACCTCCTATTCTGCGGGCATTCGTATGAAGCTGCAAATGCCGCAGACTGTTGTCGCTTACATTAGTCCTGAAAAACCTGATATCGGCCTGTCACGTTCACTGGATTCGATACCGCTGCTAAAGTCTGACGCAATTCAGCGGAGACTGACGTTCCAGTATGACGCCAATAGTCGTCTGCTCATCTTCAATCAGGGATACGGCAGATTCCAGAATGTTGGGTTGCCGGCTGCCGCCGATCCGATCAATTACCGGCAGTGGTTACTTGACAGTCAATCACGCCGGTTGTGGAAGGAAGGATATCAGAATCTCGCGAAGAAGACGAAGCAGGACTCGGGCGGCAGTCTGATTCAGTTTGAGATACCGTTCAAGGTGCCGGCGATCGCAAAATCCATCATGGGTGAGGGTGGCGCGGGGCTGAAGGTCAACGGTTACCGAACGATATCGTTTTCCGGAAGGAGCCAGTGGCAGGAAGGGGTATCCCTCCCGAATCAAAAGCAGAGCAAGTTTCCGTCTTTGAATATGGAGCAGCAGTCGAGTTTCACGATAAGCGGCAACATCGGCTCGAAGATTTTCGTTGACGTCAACCAGGATTCCAAGCGCCAGCAGTCGTTGGCCAATAAGATTCAATTGCGGTACAAGGGGGATGAAGACGACGTGGTGAAGACGGTGGAACTGGGCAACACGAATCTGTCGCTGCCGGGAACGCGATTCACGGGATACTCGCGTTCGATTCAAGGACTGTTCGGAGTCAAGACAACCGCCGAACTGGGCGGGCTGAAACTGACCGCGATTGCATCGCAGGAGAAATCCTCCAATCAGGGAGCGAGTTTCAAGGCGGGATCGGAATCACAGACGCACGTCATCAGGGATTACCAGTTTTTGGACATGACTTATTTCGATCTGACGCGGCGTGACTCGGTTTCGGAAGGAGATCTGCAACCGGGTGACAGTATCACGAATCTGGAACTGTACTTCTCCGTCAACGCAACCGCGAACATACCGGGATACACGGACGCCAAACAGTGCAGTCTCTACGTCGACCCATTTAGAAAATCAGAATTCACGAACGAAAATGTCGTCGGCAATTTTCTGCCCTACATGCACGATCCGCCATATCAGGGCGGCGGCAACTTCGTGTACAATCCGAAGGAACATTATGTCGTGATGGATCGGCCGGTCACGAGCGATCTGACGATCGGCGCCTATATCACTTTCCGGCGGGCCGGCGAAAACTCCGACCGCTCGATCGGCGCCAAACCGGACAATGACACTTTAGTAATGAAACTGATAGCTCATTCGAATCCGCAACCGAATTACCAGACCTGGCAACTAGTGTGGCGCAATGTTTACAGTCTCGGGGGCAAGATTGACGACCTCGATAATCTGGAAGTGAAGATTTACAAAGGTGACGCGACGAACGTGGAAGACCGTGACCCGTCAGAACTTGACAGCCAGGACGGAAAGTACTTTATAAATCTGTTGGGACTGGACGACAACGCTGATAATCAAATCGACACGCGCAATCCGCAGATCATAGATCCCGCCAGAGGGCACCTGATATTTCCCAAGAGCCGAACACCCTTTGCGGATCCGGTTCTCAAGGTGCGAGTAGACACGCTGTATAAGACTAATATTCCGCAAGCTCGTACGCAGGCGACCAAATACTATCTGCTGGTAAAGTCATCCACGAGGCAAAGCGAATTTTATCTGGGGCACACGGACATCGTTAATGAGTCTGAGACAGTGACACTCAACGGCAAGCCGCTGAAGCGAGACGTGGATTACCGGATGTACAACGATCTGGGAAGAATCACGTTCCTGAACCAGGATGCACTGAATCCGGGCGCCGATGTCAAGGTTGACTATGAATATGCGCCGTTAATTGCGGCGGAGAAGAAGACACTGCTGGGGGCGCGAGGCGAGTATCAAATATCCAACAATTTCAAGGTTGGCTCGACGGTACTTTACAAGTCGGAAAAGACGACCGATCGGAAGCCGCGTCTGGGCGAAGAACAGACCACGGCCCTGAACCTTGACGCCGACATGTCCTACTCGCTCGACAGCAAATTGCTGACCAAAGCCGTCGACGCGTTACCATTCATCGAGACCAATGTGCCGTCCCGGATATCGTTTGACGGAGAAGTAGCACAGTCGATACCAAACGCCAACACCGCCGGCGAGGCATATCTCGACGATTTCGAAGGTGCGCAAGAGCAGTTCTCGCTGGGCGTTCTAAGGGAGGGCTGGCATTATGCGTCGGCGCCGGCGACCACGCAACCCGGCATCAATCGCAGGGGCCGGCTGGTCTGGTACAATCCGTACGATCAGGTCAGGGTCACGGATATATATGATCGGCAAGTCAAGGCGGGTGAAGACAGACAGCAGGTCCTCACATTCAAGTTTACGCCGGATGTAACTGATCTGCGCGTGGGCAGGCCGCCGGATTCATTGCTTGTCACCGGTGACAGCACCCGTGAACGCGCCTGGGGTGGTGTGATGAAGGCATTCGGACGCGGCGCCTATGATCAGAGCAAGTCTCAGTTCATCGAATTGCGAATGAAGGGCACGACAGGAGTGCTGCACCTTGATTTCGGCGAAATCAGCGAGGATATCAACAATAACGGCAAACTCGATAACGAAAACGATGCATCGGGCATTCTAAAGCCGGAACGGGATGTCGGCTTGGACGGGATGAACGATGAGGCCGAACAGCAGGAGTGCAATTGCACCGATGCCGATCCGCACGGAGATGACTGGTCGTATGACAATCCTTACGACTACGAGCACATCAACGGGTTGGAGGGGAACAGAAACGATCCGGGGATAAACGGACGTCCCGACAGCGAGGATCTGTTTGGTGACGGAGTCCTGGTGACGAAGAATAACTACTATTCGTATTCAGTCGATCTGGAAAAAGGCGAGAATATCGTGCCCAATTCGCAGCGCGGCGAGTGGTACACAGTGCGAATCCCCTTCACGGATGCGTACGTCAAGCAAGTCGTGGGCACGCCAAGTCGTAGCAATATCACGACGGTACGCCTCTGGGTGGGCGGCGTCAAGACCGACATAGATACACTGCAGATCGCCGACATTCAGTTAAGCCGCAATACCTGGGAAGTTCAGCCAGCGCTTCCGACCACAGCCGTTCGCAGTGATTCCGCCGGCCTGAAAGCCGAAATCGTAAACACCGAGCAGAATCGCGACTACTATTCCCCGCCGGGAGTTGCCGGCTTTTACGATCAGACGACGGGATTGCGTGAAAAAGAGCAGTCGTTGAGTCTGAAATACAAGGAATTGCTTCCCGGAGACACGGTATATGCGGAGAAGATTCCATTCAAAGTTCAGGATCTGACAAGTTATCGGAAACTGGCGATGTGGGTACACGGGGACTCGATTCGTGACAGTGTTCAGTTCTTTTTCCGTTTCGGAGCAGACGCCGCCAATTACTATGAATACCGCACGACCATAGACTCGGGATGGAGCAACAACAATGCGGTTAACATCACCTTCGACGAAATTACCCAACTCAAGTTGGCCCCGAAGGACACCAGTACGGATTCGACGCACGTAATTCAGCCAGCCCATCCCAAGTATCGACTGGTGGGCGCACCCACGCTTACGCGCATCAAGTATTATGCGATGGGTGTTGTCAATTTGAGTTCGGCTCAGTCCCAGAAACTGGAGACCGGAGAGTTGTGGCTGGACGAAATGAGAACCACAGACATTCGCAATGACAAAGGCCTTGCCGCCGCCGGCGGAACGACCTGGACGTTTGGAGATGTGGCATCGTTCCGCGCGGATTACCTCAAGCAGGATGCGTTCTTCCGCAACTTGACACAAAGCGACAGGCGCGATCTGGGCTCGGGCAGTGCCAACACTGCTTACGGCTACAGCGTGGACTTCAAGTTGGATAAACTCCTGCCGGCCACCGAACGGGCTAATATTCCGATAAGTTACGCCTGGAGAAGGTCGGAATCATCGCCGCGATTGATTACCGGATCAGACATTGCGGTTCCGGCCAACCGGGTGCAGACCGAAAAGTCGATTAACACTTCGACGCGTTTTCAAATAGGAGAAAGCTGGAACAAGCAGACGCGAAATATCGTTTACGGGGCGCTGTTGAACCGCCTGACCACTAGTTTCTCGTACGACAAGTCGCTTGGAAGTTCGCCGACCACGCCGTATTCGGCGTCAGAGCGATATACATTGAAGGGCCGCTATGCGGTCACCAGTCCGCTCAAGCGTGGCCTGAAGATCTTTTCATGGCTTCAAGGGATGCCCTTGATTCCGAAGCGAGTGCTAGGTACGGAATTCAACCCGGTTCCCGTTCGACTGACTCTCGACGGCACGGTGAATCGGTCTTTGGATAACACGATCAATAGCTTCAATACGGCAACGCAAAGGTATCTCAGAACATTCCAAGGGCGCTTCGAGACTGCACTGACGCCTCTGACCGGCCTGGATGCCAGCTACAGCTTCTCAACCGACAGGGATTTGAACGATCCGCAGTTGTTGAAATTCTCCTTCGATCCCAGACAAGCAAAGTTGGGCACGGAAAGACAATACAATCAAGGATTCTCGACGAATTATTCTCCCCAGGTGTTGCCGTTCATTACCGGCACCAAGTTTGGATATTCGGTAACGCACTCGGAGAACTTTATTCAGACATCTACCGTACTCAGCGAAATCGGAACGCGCCGTATAGACAACAGCAGAGCGTTCAACGCCAGCGCCACCTTCGATATACATAAACTTCTGGGCACCAATCCGCCCAAGCCAAAGAAGAGTGTTACGCCGAGCCAGTCTACGCGCAAGGGAAAGATCGAGGGTGCGCCCAAGGATACGACGGGACGGAAGGAACCGGGTAAAGGAGAAAAGCCCAAACAACTTCCTGATTCGCTCTTGCAACAACCGGTCTTCAAAGATACCACGAAGGCGCCTTCAATCGATACAACGCGGCGCGGAGGTGGTACCGAAGCTCCAAAGCAACCGGCGCCTGATTCTACGGGAGACACAACGAGCACCAAGGGCGGCAAGCGGTCGTCGTTGAATATGCCGGTAAATCTGGGACAGACTTTCGCTCTGGTAGTCACCGATCCGCCTGCCGATACCAACAGGACGCCACCGCCATCGACCCCGCCGCCGCAGCCGACGAGCCCTCCCAAGGAGGAAAAGAAGACTAGTGATACGTCGCATGTGGCGACGCCTCCACCGGCCTCCGATTCAAGTGCGATCAAGCCCGATACTTCTCATATCAATCCGGATTCGACGCACAGCAAGCAGGATACGACGGTTGTCAAACCGGACACGAGTCGCATCAAGTCTGACACAACGGGCGTCAAGGGTGAAGGAAAGAAGGGGAGCGCGCAAGAAACGATACTTGGCAAAGGACGTGGTGGGCGCGCAGACAGCACCGGATTCGTCCCGGGAGCGGAAAGAAGTGGCCAGAAGAAAAGTACACCCAAAGGAACACCGTTCTATTCATTCGGCCTGAAATTCATTCGCTTCTTCACCGATCGCGTTGATCCGATAGCCGGCTCATTCCGTTTCGAACAGCGACAGTCAATGAACGGGTTCCTGGCCAGACCGAGCTTCCTGTATCGCCTTGGTCTTTCGAACGATCCTGGCGCCGACCGAATTGCGACCGGAGGCGGAATCAATCAAATTGACCAGACTTCATTGGGACGCGGATACACGTTGCGCTCGGGAGTGCAGTTGATCATGGGAATCAAGGTTGGCACTTCGTACTCGTTTAGCACTTCGGACGTCACGGGTAAAGCTACGACCGATAATACGACGACTTTTCCTGATCTCAGTTTCTCGTTTGGCAAGTTGGATTACTTGATATTTCCGAAGTGGATATCGCGCACATTCACAGTCGACTCAAAGTATTCGCGCAAGGTCAGCGAGTCGGTGGTAAAGCAAACCGGTCTTAAGAGAAGCCGGGTGACCGGAGTCGACTACTCACCTCTGGTGTCGGTAAGGATTGATTGGAAGTTTGCCCAGGGTTTGCAATCGTCAGTCAACTATACCAGGAGCATGTCGATACGGGAGGACTACACCGATTCGGGCGCCGTGAACGGCCGCGTCCGTGATTATTCAACCACGTTGGGATTCAAGACTTCCTATTCGTTCCGGGGTGGCAGCAAGTTGTGGTTGCCGCTGTTCGGTTCCATGAAGATTCAGTCGGCATTATCGTTTGACCTGGATGTAAGCAAACGCCTGAATCGGACGAGGGATGAACGTCCGAGCGGACCGTTGGGAGTAACTGCGGAGAGAACCGATTTTTCGGTACAACCGCGCATCACCTACAATTTCTCCACGAACATAAAGGGAAGTATGAGCGCTCGCTGGCAGGATTCGAATGATATTAAAGTTGCGAAGAAGAGCCATTTGCGTGAACTCGCCTTCTCGGTGGAAATTCGCTTCTGATGTGCAAACGCCTGGCCTGCGCAGCAATTGCATTCGTGGTGTTGTCGTGCGGTTCCGGCAGCAGTTCAAGCGACAAGTCGGTCGCATTCGACGGCGAGGCGGCCTTTCGATACTTGACCAGACAATGCCAATTTGGGCCAAGGGTTCCCAGGACACCGGCTCATGAACAAACGTTGAACATGATCGTAGCGGTTCTTGATAGTCTCAAGGTGGATGTCGAAAAGCAGGCGTTCACCATGATGGACCCCTATGGAGGCGACAGTTTGCGTTTGACGAACATCATCGGCAGGTTTAATCCTTCCAAGGGAGACCGCCTCCTGTTTTGTGCGCACTGGGATTCCCGTCCCCGCTCAGAAATGGATCCCGACACCGCGAAGCGAAACCAGCCCTTGCCCGGCGCCAACGATGGAGCATCCGGAGTGGCGGTGCTCATGCAGTTGGCATGTCAATTGGCGTCACAGCAGACAGCCAGGGGAGTGGATCTGGTGTTTCTGGATGGCGAAGACTGGGGCAGGTCCGGCGATCTGGACAATTACTGTCTCGGCTCCAAGGAGTTTGCGAGGCGTGTTGACGCCAAGAAATACGAGTATGCGGTGGTTCTGGACATGGTCGGCGACAAAAATCAGATATTCTACAAAGAAGATTATTCAGTGCGATATGAGCCCAAGCTGGTGGACAAGATATGGGCCCGGGCAGGCAAGCTGGGGATGGCGGTAACATTCGATCCACGAGTGACGGAGCCGATATATGATGATCACCTGCCGCTGCTGGCAGCATCCATCAAGACCGTGGACATCATTGATTTTGACTATCCCTGGTGGCATACGACTGGGGACACCCCTGACAAATGCTCGCCGGAGTCGCTGGCACGCATCGGCAAGTTGATGCTTTCACTGGTGGTAGATCCGTTATGAACGAGTGGAAAGAAATATTCCAATTCAGCCGCGCCGAAATCTTCGCGCTTTCGATCTTGTTGCTGATGGCACTGGTCGGGGGAGGAGTGCTGCTCTATCAGAACAGTACGCAAACGCTGCCACCGGAGTTGTTTTTCCAATCGGCGGCGGCGACGCCGACGCCTATCAAGAGCGGCGCCGCGCCAATCAACAACCTTACGCAGAAGACCGTGACTGAAGGTAATAACAGCCGTACCGTCACAGCACGCGCTTCGGACAAGCCGGCAACGCTAACTTTGAATATCAACACCGCGCCGATAGACAGTCTGATGTTGCTGCCGCGAGTGGGGCAAATAATCGGTCAGAGAATAGTCGAGTTGCGCCAGCGGCTCGGCCAGTTCGACTCAGTGGGGCAACTGATCGCGGTGAGGGGAATCGGGAAGAAGACGCTGGAACAAATTCGCCCACATGTTACGGTGGGTAACGTGCCGTCGACCAAGCCGGCGCTGGTCGACACGATTGCTATCGAGAAATGATTCGGCCACGATGCCGCCCGTCCGATCGGCGGTTTCGACGGCCTTGAGACCTCCGAAAATCCGCTTGCTGAAGCTCAAATTTCCTGCTACCTTGGCGTCCGCTCCATCAGCGATCGTCTCCAAGACATTGGGGTAGAGATCGCGACGAGTAAGACATGCCCCCGTAGCTCATGCGGATAGAGCATCTGCCTTCTAAGCAGAGGGTAACAGGTTCGAGTCCTGTCGGGGGTATTTTTGTTATGGATCAATAAGTTAGAAGTGACCAGCGAAGATGACTGCGAATGCATGGGAATCCTATTGGAAGAATCAAGATAACTGGAACTGGTGGAAGGAACCGGCGCCGGAAGTACTTGATTTGATCCGCTCCCTATCACCCATCCAATACCCGAGAGTGCTGGACTTGGGCTGCGGCCTCGGCCGACATGCCGTCGCCTTTGCCTTGGCCCAGTTCTCGGTAACGGCGACAGACTCCTCGTCTGAGGCGATTCGGCTTTTGAACGAATGGGCCGGCGAGTTGCATCTCTCAATTGACACGCGAGTCTGCGAACTGATTGACCAAACCCTGCCCAAAGGGTCTTTCGACATAGTGTTAAGCTACAATGTCATCTATCACGGTTTGCGCGAGCAGTTCGCCCGAGCTATTCAAGAAGTGCGAAAGCTGCTGAAGCACCAGGGGATTTTCTTCTTCACCTGTCCTAGTCGGCAGGATGGCAAATATGGATTCGATGAGATGGTAGCGCCGCACACCTATCGATGCACGAAGTCCATTACTCCGGGGGACATTCACTATTTCTCCGATGAAGCGGATCTGGACGAATTGTTGGCCGGTTATCGGACTCAGGCTCGCTGGAAGAGTGAAGGACATTGGGATAATCAGGGCGTAAAGCAATTCTACTCGAACTGGCATGTTCGCGCGGAGGAAGCCAACCGGTAACTCACCCGCCAGGGTGGGATTATGTTGGCGCCTAGAGCCCTGGAGAGAATCGCTTAGCGCTTGATGCTTGCCCTTGTTAGGACGGGCAAGTAACTTGTTAAGGGAACGCGCATGGTTTGAACTGCGTTCGGTCGGGGGCATTTGATTTGGCGGGACGCTTCATAAAGAGAAGTTATCACCTATACAAGAATTTCGTAAATGGAAAGATAACCACGGTCAGAGTCTGGTGTCTTTGAGGACGACACTGCGAATTGTCTTTGGGGTAATGACATCCCAAGATCTTCATCAATCAATCTCGCAAATCGCCCACGGGTTTGAAAAGACATCGGCCGCCGAGAAAGAAAGCATCAGAATGAGGACGACATTGGTGTTGTTTGGGTTCGTTAGCAAGCGAGAGTGCAGACCGTCGGGCCATTTTGTCATTGACAAATCTGTCCAAATGCCTTAATTATCCTAGACATACACTCGACAGAGAAGCTTACACAAAATGTCTTTCTGCCTTTCAAGCAAATTGAAATGATAGATTCAGAATACTGAGAAGAAAATGGGCGCGGCGATACGTAGCGCCGTTCTCAACAGATACTTTCCGATTCGTCTTTAGGAGGTCAACTCATGAGAAGGGCTAGCGTGTTGTTGATTGTGATTGCAGCTTGCATCGCATTTAGTTGGGGAGCGGCGGAAGCAACTGTCCCCCAGGTGATCAGTTATCAGGGGCGATTGACCAATGGCGTCGGAGCACCGCTGGACACAACCGTGACTGTGGTATTCACGATTTACAGCGACAGTCTGGGTGCGACGAATCTCTGGAGTGAAACGCATCCCGGTGTAGCTATCAAAGAAGGCCTGTTTCAGGTACTGCTCGGATCGGTCACGCCACTTTCCGGAAGCGTCTTTGACGGGAGTAAGCGCTGGCTGGGAGTACAGTTGCAGGGCGGGCCGGCAGCGACCGTATTGAGTCCCATAGTGAGCACAGCGTACGCTTATCGGTCGATCAAGTCCGATACGGCGGCGTACGCACTAACGGGCGCCGGCGGTGGAGGCGACATAACTGCGGTCGTTGCCGACACCGGTCTGGCAGGAGGAGGTACATCGGGTGAGTGTCAGTCTGCGACTAGGGGCCGACGGAGTACTGTCGCGCCACATCAAAGATGGAGAAATTGTGGATGCGGATGTCTCTGCTAGTGCGGATATCTCCTGGGCGAAAATTGCCGGTCGCGCCGCCACTCGGAACCTTGCGAACGTCTTTACGGAGGACAATTGGCACCGCGGCACGCTGCGAGTAGGCGACAGCACCTTTCGCTCAACGATTGACGGCGTAGCCATGGGAAACGCAGATATTCCCTCGCAGACTTATCTGCTGCATGCGGAAAGAAACTATAACACGGCGTCCATACGTTACGGCCTATACATGAACGTGAACAACATTGGTTCGGGAGCAATGTACGGGGTCTACAGCTTTGCCAACGCTCCGACTGCCGGTTCGGCCAATAGCGGCATAGTCTACGGCGTTTATGGCAGAGGCCAGTCAGATAACAATTCGCGTTACGGGGTAAGAGGGTACGCCGACATGACAACGGCGGCGCAGAGCACCGGATCATCGTACGGATTGTATGGCGGTGGTTATGACGGAGAATCAGCATACGGCGCGTATTGTACGGGCTCGTCGGCAGTCAACGGTTATGGCGTTTACGGCACGGCATCGTCAAACAGCAACATGGGATATGCTCTTTATGGTTACGCCACAGGAAACCCATACGGTTATGGACTTTATGCGGAGGCCGGGAATAGCACCGAGGTCGGCCAAGGAGTCCACGCCTGGGCGCATGACAATGGTAACAACTCCTGGGCAGTTAGCGGAACTGCTTCGAACAATACCGGAACTGGTTACGGCATTTGGGGAACCGCATACAACAACACGGTCGCCAACTGGGCTGGGTATTTCAGTGGAGACGTTAATGTCACCGGTACTATCGTCAAGTCTGCCGGCAAGACGATGATCGATCACCCGCTTGATCCGCAGAACAAATACCTTCAGCTTAGTTCGGTTGATTCGCCTGACATGATGAACATTTACAGCGGCAACATTACCACAGACGCTGGTGGTCAAGCGGTGGTAGCGCTGCCCAATTACTTTGAAGCCCTCAACAAGGACTTTCGCTATCAACTGACAGTCATAGGGGAATTCGCGCAGGCGATCGTGGCCACTAAGATTGCGAACAATCAGTTCACGATCAAGACCGACAAGCCGAATGTGGAAGTTTCGTGGCAAGTGACCGGCATTCGACATGATAATTATGCCGAGTCCAACCGCATCCAGGTCGAAGTGGACAAACCAGCCGAAGCCAGGGGGCTGCATCGTCACCCGGAAGCATTCGGATTGAGCCGAGAACAGGGCATCGACTACAAGATCGAACAGCAGGCAGTTGCCAAGCACAAGTCGCCTCAGCCACCGCAGGAACCTGAGGAGGAAACCGGTAGCAACTAACGTCTCAAACGAGACAGGAAGATAGATTCGGATTCGAAATAGGGAGGACATCATGAAAAGAGTCACCATCTCCGTGCTTTTTGCGTTGGGGATACTTGCCATCTGGTGCTCGACCGTTGTGGGCGCCGTGCCGCAGTTGATCAACTACCAGGGAAGATTGACAGACACGGGCGGGAACCCATTGACTGAAATCGTCGCTTTGGCTTTCACGATCTACGACGATTCGATTGGCACTACGGCACTGTGGACTGAGTCCCATGCCACAGTCCAGGTAACGAACGGACTATTCAGTGTCCAATTGGGTAAGTCGACGCCGATTCCCGCGTTGGTTTTCGCAGGATCAATGCGCTGGTTGGGAGTCCGCAAGGATCTTGACAGCGAAATGCGCCCCTTGCTGCCGCTGGTAAGTGTGCCCAGCGCCTACTACTCACTGCGATCCGACACCGCAAACTATGTGAAGCAACTGCCCGACAATTCGGTGACCAGTGCGAAGATTCAGAACGGGACAATTCAGTTTGTCGATATCGGTCAAAATGGGGCGGGTAATGGTCAAGTCATGAAGTGGAATGGCTCCGCGTGGGCTGCGGCGAATGACAGCACCAGCGCGGGTATTCAGAGCGGCTGGACAGACAACGGAACTGTTGTAGAGCTTACCGCGCCCTCTGACGTAGTCGCCCTTAACACGCCCCTGCGGCTGGGTAAATTGAATGTCGGCGGCAACGTCGGCATCAGCGCCCAGTCCAGTATCTACTTTGGCACTGATTCGACGTTCATCAAGGGTTATACCGGAGGCGATATGGCTTTCCAGAGCGAGGACCTTTTTGCCAAGACCACGGGAAGCATCTATTTCGGCGACGTTGTAGAGGGAAACTGGCTGGAATTCGACAACGCGAACAAGTTGGTAGGAGTGGGTACTACTTTGCCGGACGAGAGACTTCAGGTTGAGAACGAAGCGGCGTCGGGCCGTTCGTTCCTTCAGCTTGAGACTTCGAACATAACTAATTTCGGCGAGACAGGAATACGCTTCAAGACGCCCCAGAACACCTGGCATCTGCGGATGGATGACTATACCAACAACAACTTGCTTAGATGGAGCGCTTGGACTTGCGGAGTCAGACCGGCGTCGAAGCGATGACTTGGCTGGCGGATGGCAAAGTGGGTAGTCGGCACGACGAACCCGACGCGGAAACTGCATGTCAATGGAAGTATCCAGATTGCTGATACCGTGTACGCGGGTGCGATCAAGCCGTCTCTGATGTCGGCGGCGAATTTGCCGGACGAGCCGGGAGTGGCGTCTGCCAAAGCTGCCAATGCAGGGGGCATTGTGTCGTTGTCTCATACCTGGCAAACCCTCGTTTCGAGGCAAATTACGGTTCCGGGGCCGGGCTATGTTGTCGCCCTCGGTCACGCCTATTTTTCTTATGATCATACTTATACTGATTATGACGCAGTGCACATTGGCATTTCGGATGTTACAACCGATGTTCCCCTTTCCCGGATAACATCGTTCGGAACAAGTTACGACGTTGGAACCGGACTATACAGCGGTTCCCTTTCACCCAGTGCCTTATTTGAAGTCGCGGGAGCCGGGTCGTATACCTACTACCTGCTCGGAATGAAATACGATGCGGTGAGCGCTCCGGTGATTGGCGCCGAACTTATCCTGCTGTATGTTCCCACCGCATACGGAACTGTCTCTCCACTGGCTGCCGGTGAAGTTGCGAATGGATCGGTTGGGGAGTTGTTGAAGCAGCGTGAGCCGAGAACGACGACGAGTACCGCTCCTCAGACGAATTATGCGGAAGAGCTCCGAATTTTGCGGGAAAGAGTGGAGCAGTTGGAGAAGCAGGTAGAAGGAGCACAAAGATAAGAGGATTCGCTAAAGACCGACGCTTGCGGCTGACTGCTTTCGCTGTAACCTGTTGTCAGGGTTACGGTGATAGTGTCAGCAGGTACCGAAAACTCAAGCCGGTGAGGGGCGAAGGTGACCGTTTAGGCAGGTCACGAGTCATCGAAAATCACGGAATTAGCCGAGTCTTGCGCCTCGAAGGTCTTGACAGAATCGAAAATCGTGTTAGAATAGATAAGCACAAGGGAGAATAATATTATGAAACCGATGCAGAATCGCCCAGTTGCGCTAACGGTATTGATATTGCTTTTCAGCGCCGTAATTGTCTTCGGCGCCAAGAACAATACTCAACAGCCCAAAGAAGCCAGTAGCTCCGTCTCCCAGCCGATTCCGGCAACCGATCAAACGGTGCAGCAACAGGAGAATACCAGTCCAAAAGCGGGAGCATTTCCGATTACAGGTCAAAGCTCGCAACCCAACTCAGGTCCGAAGTCGCCACGAGCAGGAGAACAAATCAACTGGCAGGTGGTCGCGGCAGGCGGTGGAACACAGACGATGGGTCAATACGTACTTGGTTCCACAATCGGTCAGACCGCAGTCGGCACCTCGACGATGGGAAGCTACAACCTGCAATCAGGGTTCTGGCAGAATTTCGGCTGGAATTATCTTTGCGGGGATGCCGACGGTACAGGGGACATTGATATCGCCGACGCCGTGTACTTGGTTTGCTACATCTTTCTGGATTGTGCCGAGCCAAGCCCGATGGCCGCAGGAGACGCCGACTGCGATGGCGGAATCACGATTGCCGACGTTGTATATCTGATTAACTACATCTTCAATGATGGACTCGCACCTTGCGCAAACTGTAAGTAGATAACTCGAAAAGCGATTCTACAAACAGCGTCCTGAGTTCGAGAGATTAGATGCGCAGCGGCGCGCATATTATTGTATGTGAATAGTTCTTCTGCCAGGGAGGGAGCGTCATGAAGTGGTATTCACCGATTCTGTTTCCGGTCATCCTGTCAATCCTCGCTATATTCTGTTGGAGCAGCCGATCCCTCTGTGCAGGTGCGGCTCTTGCGAAAGTGTCTGACACACATTTCGTGGCAATCGATCTGGCTCATGTGCAAATTGCGTCACGGGGAGTTGAACCAAGTCCTTTCATTCTCTGGCGCGACGCCCTGACTCAAACGCACGGATTGCAGATCATTACGCTCAACTCTCAATCCGGCGCCCAAAGGGGAAATCGGCTGAACGTCGATCTGCTGAAGTCGTGGCAACCGGTTGAGGTGCTGCGGGCACGGCATTTTGGCAACTCACCGACAAAAGGCATCGAACCGAGTCCTTGGATTGTCTGCCGCGACTTTCGGCTCTACACGATTCCGGTCACCTACGGTCCTGACGGCACACCAAGTGCGGGGGGTGCTGCGACCTATACTCCCGCCGTTGATTCGGGCACATACGGGAGCGCTGTCTGTGCTGCGGAACTTCCGGGAACGGAATTTACCGACGGCAAGGCGCGGCTTTTCGTGGGAACTGATCACGGCTACATAGTAGTAATGCTCTTTACGCTCTCTGGAGGAATCGCTGTGACGGACTACCTGCCGATTTCAGCGGTTTCGATAGTTAGTCTGCAACCGCTGCCGCAATACGGGTACATCGTATTAGGAGCACTCACGGGGAATTTCATCAAGGGCATCCGGTATTACCCTAATACTCCGACTCCCTTTTCGGTGCAGTTTACAATATCCCTGGCCCATTCGCCTGCATTTCTCGATTTTGATTCGTTTGGGCCAGACGATTCGGTGCTGTCCAATCCACAAGGTTTGTTGCGACTCATTCTCGCCGATGGCTCGACGGACCTTTCGTTGGCAAGCATTGCCGCCAATCAGGCGGGAATAGTCACACCGATTGCGATACGGGATAGCCACGCGTGGGAGATCAGGGCGGTTGTCACCGGATCATTGCTGATGCTCGCGGGCGACCAGACGAGCGTTGCCTTTGATCCGGGTTACTCCGCACTGACGGGTTCAAGCGGTTGTGATCTGAATATCAGTGACGGAGTGGCCGATCAGTGTTCTTTCATATGCGGGGACGCGAACGCTGACGGCAACGTGGACATTTCCGATGCCGTCTTCCTAATCCAGTACATCTTCGCCGGCGGTCCCTCGCCTAACCCTCCGGCAACTGGAGACGCTAATTGCGATGCTTCCGTTGACATCTCAGATCCGGTTTATCTGATCCAGTATATCTTTTCGGGCGGACCGGCGCCTTGCGCGTTGTGCATCTAGTCGCGTAAGGGAAAGATCGAGTCACGACTGATGGCGGGCCTTTGAAGGGAGGGCGATCGCCGTGAAATCAGCACAGTACAGAATCATCGTCATATTCATCCTCGCGATAACCCCGACAGGATTATTGTCGCTCATTGTCGGTGGACCGGCGCAAGGAAGTTCATGTTTCCTGACGAGCGAAGATGATCAACCGGCATCGCAGTTCCGCGAACGGGCCGCGGCCGGCAAGGCGAACCGGCACTACCTGTACCCCTACAATATGCACCTGACGCCGGGTGGCGTGAGTGCTGAATCACTGGTTGTCAAAGATCAGTTTGGCAACGTGCAATCGGGCACTCTCATGTTTCACGGTTACGACAATACGATGATCAACGTCGACTCGCGCGGATATGTCCAGGCATTGCGGGCAGAGTACGCCGGCGAGATAGGAACCTGGGTGCGGGCGGATTTCAACGGTGAGTTGGTGCAGAACAATTGCATTGTGCGGGTACTTTCGCAGGAGTATGACTTGCCGTTCGTCGAGATAGCGGGAGAGCACACGTTGCTGTGGTATCCGACCACAATAGAGGGTGAGGATATCGCGTCGCAGGTTGGGTTGTATCAAATCCCGCTGGTTGATGAATATGCGTACGATTTGGAGGCCGAATATATGGGGCTGCTGCCGTTCGACAGCGCGAGGCAGATTATCGAGGTCGACTTTGCGGAGAGCGAGGAGAATCGCGTTTGTGGGATCTCAGGTAATCCATTTCGACTGGGCTGGAATATCGCCGGAAACGAATGGCAGAATTGTTTTCTGGTGCCGTTTCTGCCGCCGCGCTCGCCGCAGTGGTTCGTTATGTATCACGAGATTGCACACAATTTCACGTGGCCGTCCTACTTATTCGGCAACGGACTGGGACCCGTCTGGCACTACAGCGAAGGCATCGCTTCGGCGCTGGCGATGGAGGTGATGTGGCAAATGCAGAACGACCCCGGCCGATTCCCGATGGGTGCGGCAGCGGACACTTCGATAGGCGTGGTGATCGCGCAGCAAAGATTTTGGTTCAATAATGACCTGCAGAACTGGATCGACAGGGGTGCGGACTTCGACAGTCTAACGGCAAGTATTGTCGACGGGATTTGGATGAAATATCGAGATAGTGCGGGAGTCAGCTTTGCGAAGCGATTCTTCACGCCGTTGCAGCCCAGTTTCCGGGCGGAGATGACGCCATTGATGGATAGCATAGAGTTTCACGGAAACGACGCCGCAAAACATACCTTCTTTGTTGCGCTTGTAAGCGGAGCGTTTAAGCAGGATCAGGCGGACGTTTTCAAGAATGATTATCACTATCCGCTGGATGAGTCTCTTTATGGATTCATGTTGCAGACGGTCACCGAAATAATGGACAGAGCGGAAGTTCTGGCGGGAGATGCTGATGGATCGGGGGATATCGATATCGCCGACGCCGTATACCTCATCTGTTACATATTTCTTGATTGCTCGGCGCCGCCAATGACGGCCGGTGATTCCGACTGCGACGGAGGAATAACAATTGCTGACGTAGTCTATCTCATAAATTATATCTTTAATGATGGCGCTGAGCCGGGCGCCAACTGTTTGAAATAGAGAATCATTCAAGCCAGGGACGGGTTACCAATATATGCCATATGATATTCGACGCGCCGAGGAAACCGATGCCGATGCCATTACGCGTGTATACAACCATTTTGTCAGGACAAGTTTCGCGGCGTTTCCGTCGGTGGAAATGGGTGAGGCGTTGTTCGAGCGGTTGCGCGCGATGGCGGGCAGATTTCCGGTGCATGTGATAGTGTCTCCTGAGGGTACAGTGGTCGGGTTTGCGTTGTTGAGGACATATCATTTCGCGGACACACTGGAGCGTACGGCAGAAGGCACGATCTTTATTCTTCCGGAGCACACGCGGCAAGGTCTGGGCAGCCGGGTAATGAGGCAACTGGAGGCCGATGCCAGAACGCAGGGAGTTGACACGATACTTGGCTGTGCGTCCTCGCCAAATGAGGCGAGCATCAATTTCCAGAAGCAAAACGGGTTCGTGGAATGCGGCAGGTTTCGGCGCGTGGGCAGAAAGTTCGATCAGGATTTCGATCTGGTCTGGCAGCAGAAGTTTCTGTGAATGGTAAAAGAATGATCGTCTACCAAACGAATCTCGAAAATATCTCACCGACACAACTCGAAGGATTCTTTGTGGGTTGGCCCAATCCACCGTCGCCGGAAATGCATTTCAAAATACTTTCCGAAGCTTATCGAATTGTTCTGGCGCGTGACACTGAGAACGGGCGAGTGGTGGGTTTCATCAACGCGATCAGCGACAACGTGCTGAGTGCCTATATTCCGCTTCTCGAGGTATTGCCGGAATATCGGAACAGAGGGATCGGGCGGGAACTGGTAAAGCGACTTCTGGCGCAGCTTGAACACTTCTATATGATTGATCTAACCTGCGACCCTGAATTGCAGCCATTTTACGAGAAGCTGGGGCTATGCAGATCGACCGGCATGATGATCCGCAATTTCTCCCGGCAGTCGGGTTTGTAGCCGGAGTATCTTCCGTATTGCCATCCTACAGCTTATTCGGTTTATTGTAAGACCGGACGGGGCTGACCAAGAGATCTTATCAACAGGAAAGTACGAATATGGCTGACGATTCAAACGAGCTGTCGCATCATGGAATTGATGATGCGGTGACGAACCAGTATCCAAACGAGACTCTGAAGCTATTGATCGAACGGTCGAGCTGCCGCAGTTTTTCCGACGAGCAAATTCCGGATGACGTTCTGCAATCGATACTCGAGGCAGGTATCCATTCGGCGACCGGCGGCAATTTGCAGCCATACTCGATCATTAAGATTGCGGATCAGAAGACCAAGACGTTGCTGGCCGAACTGAACGAAGGCCAGACATTCATTGCCTCGGCGCCGGTGAATCTGCTGTTTTGCATAGATATGCGACGTCTCCAGCGCTGGGCAGATTTACAGGTGGCGCCGTTCGCGGCAAATAGGTCATTCCGGCATTTCTGGATTTCCTTTCAAGATACCATTATCGCGGCGCAAAATATTTGTACGGCCGCGGATGCATTGGGGCTTGGCTCAGTGTATGTCGGAACCGTGCTGGAGTGTTTTCGGGAACTGAAGAATCTTTTCGAATTGCCGCAAGGAGTATTTCCGGTAGTATTGCTGTCTTTGGGCTACCCGAAAGTGCGGCCGCAGCCCAAGAAGAAATTGGGCGTTTCGGTCGTAGTGCACGAAGGGAAATACCGCGAAATGTCGGACGGCGAATTGCTGGCGGCATACGAGAGCAAATACCCGGCATGGAAGAAGGAAATCACGCCGCAACGAATGGAGACCATGGACAGGGTCTGTCGAGCGCTGCAGGGCGAGGACTTCGCCCGTAAGTGCCTGGAGGACGTTCGGCAGCACGGTTACTTCAACGCCGTGCAAAACTACTTTGGGCTTCACTATCAGGCCGATCTGATGGTGGAGCGAAACCAGGAATTCCTGCAGATCGTCAAGGATTTCGGATTCGGCTGGTTTACGCCCTGAGGCGGGCTCGGCGGACCAATTTTTGGCGTTGCGAGCCGCCGCCGGGGAATGTATATTGGGCATCCACGTGCTGGAAACAGCGCAAATAAGCTGCACGGTGGGTGTAGCTCAGCTGGTTAGAGCGTCAGGTTGTGGCCCTGAAGGTCGTGGGTTCGAAACCCATCACCCACCCTTAGATCTCCTCTCAATTCGAGACAAGTTTCCCAAACTGCATCTTAGCTCAAACCCCTTTACGTAGCAGATTCAGCGACGGCAATCAGCTTGCTGATTCCTGGCTGGGGTTCGCGTATGTGAGCAGACGAATTTCGGTTCAAGTGGTTCATAAATTGGTTTATGCAGACTGCGTCGCTGAAGACTAAGATCGGCGTTCGCGCAGGTAGTCCATCGCGAGTTGCGAGACATAAAGCTTGTTTTTCCCAGAGGGAGTCGGCGGGATCTCGGCTACGCGGTTGATCGTGACGCGAAATTCGCTGCCAAAATAATCCTGGTAGACGCGCCGCAAGTATACCTCGTCATCGTCACCCGCGAAAGCTTTGGTCGGAACATAGGTGACGTGCAGATGATCGATCTTTAGCTGTTCCACTCGTACTCGTTGGAACTTCTCAGCGCCAGTCTTGAACTCGACTTGCGGGCACATCAGACCAGAGCGCGTCAGGATCAAGTCCTTCCCTCGACCGCCCGTGATCGACATCACCGGGTAGTTGGCTACTGAGTCCGCCGGATATCCGCAATCGATCCCGAGGTCATCGGTATGATAGCGAATCAACGGGAATGCGCGGTTGACCAACGAAGTCGCCACAATGTCGGCCGGGCGATCTTTAACTCTGCTTCCCGTGTCGTCAACAAACTCCAGATAGCAGTACTCACTTTGGACGTATTTGCGGCCGTCCGACATTTGCATCGCAGCCACTGTGTTCTCGCGATTGCCATAGTAATCGACAATCCGGCTGCCCAGAAACGACTCGATTACCCGGCGATACTGCGGGTAAATCATTTCGCCGGTGGTATACACGATGGGGACGTGAAAGGGCTTGAGCCCGCATTCTTGGAACAGCAGGAGCAAACCCGAGAGGTTGGCCGGTTGGCAGTAGATGAGCTTAGGAGCAAATTCCTTCATTCTTGCGTAGATCGCCGGAGCATGGTCGCGTCGAATACTGAACTGCTCGATCATCAGGAGATTCTCGTTGTAATCGATGGGCATCTGGTCGTGGTCAGTCAGGAATCGTAACGTCCCGGTGAACTGTGCGCGAGGTTCGCGAAAGTGATAGCCGATATTGAAAAAGTGGCGCCACATGATTGCCTTTCGCCAGACCTCGGCGTCAGCCGATCGAAACACCTTTAGACGATCGCGGCTCGTCCCGCTGGTGACGGTTTGCACCGGTCGCAAGCGCTCAAACTCATCGGACTTGAGCTCTTCGACATGCCGGATAACCTCGTCGCGTGTCAAACAAGGGATCCGCGCAAAGTCATCTGAAGTTTTGATATCGCCGGGGTGAAGCCCGATTTCCCGGAAGCGACGCTGATAGAAAGGCACGTGAGCATGAGCGTACTCGATCAATTCCTGAAGTCGCCGCCACTGGTAGGCCGCAATTTCGTCGCGACTCATGTTTTGATGCTCCTGCAGGAATCGAAATACCTCGCGGAACCGGCGGCCATACTTGAAAGGCAGGGGAATAGCTGTATGGCGCCAGCGCTTAAGTCTTTCGGACAACACAAATTCTCCCTATCTGACTCAACCTTGACAAGTGAATCTAACCTGTCTGCGCCTTTTTCGCCACATCGATCACTAAGTAACGCTTCAGTCAAATCTGTTGCCTGGTGCTTACTGACGTTCCCTCGACCCCCGGCCCGTGAAGCAGGGCAGAGGATTACAATTGCACTCGGCGGATGGGCAAAGCATAGCCAACCGTGGTTTGAAAACAGTCGCACAACTGATTCACTCTTAACGGATATATTTAGGTTGCGCTATCGGCGTCAGATTCCGTAATTCTGCCAAGAGCTGCAGATCAGAACTGTCTGACGCTCGTCTCACATAGATCAAATGGATTCGGTCCATGACGGCCGATCGGGGCGATTTAGACGACGGATGTAAAATTCGTGGAAAAAGTTGGTGCATCAATTCAGAGGCAGAAGTCTCGCGAATGCTGCAAGGAGGATGGCGTATGGCAATAGCCAAAACAGTTGCACTTGTTCTTACCGGATTAGCACTGATTCTCACAGTCAGTTGCAGCCAGAGCTATGTCGCTCAGGGGAATCAGGCGCTTAAGCACCAGAATTATCAGCAGGCGCTGGCATATTTCGAGCAGGCACTGCAGCAAAGGCCGAACGATCCGCAGGTACAGCGGTCGATGGGGCAGATCTACTTTCATCAGGGCGACTACGATCAGTCAGAAAAGCTGCTGAAGGGCGCGCAAACGAAGATTCCTCACGACGGCACGGTGATTCTTTATCTCGGAATGATCGCCGAAAACAAGAAGGATTACAAGACGGCGGCGGATTTGTATGGCAAGTATCTGGCGGCCAACAAGAATTCAAGCATGGCGCCGCAAATCAGGGGACGGTTGCTTTACGTGCAGAACGAGCAAATGCGACACGACGTTGACGATGCGATCAAGAGCGAAAAATCGTTGGCGACAGAGACCGGTACCGGCAAGACGGTAGGAGTGCTGCCGTTCACCGTGCCGCAAAAATCATCGGACGACGTTCGTGCCCTGGCGGATGGTATGGCCGCCGCGATGTGGTATGACCTGTCGACGGTCAAGGAACTGCAAGTCGTCGAGCGCCTGAAAATGAATTACATCAATGATGAACTACAGGCCTCCAGCACGGGTTTCACGGCGAAGGATTCGGGGCCGCGTTTCGGCAAGATAGTCAGGGCACAGAATCTGGTGACTGCCAACCTTAATTCGCCGGCGCCGGAGAAGCTTGATATGCAAGGTGGATTGATCAATACGACAGCGGGGTCATATAGCCCGGCGTACAATACGCAGGATCAGTTTTCCAAGGCGATCAGCGTTCAGAAGCAATTGACGCTGGCGGTGCTTGACAGTCTGGGAATCAAGGTCACCGGCTCGGCGCTGCGCGATCTGAAAAAAGCACCTACCGATTCCTACAATGCGTTTCTCGCGTTCGGACATGGTGTCGAACAATTCGACCGCGGCGAATATGCGCTGGCAGACAATTTCTTCAAGGAAGCGGCCCGGATTGATCCATCATTTGGGTTGGCAAAGGAATTTCACGGACAGGCAGTACTGATGCAGGCGGGTTCGACGGACTTGCAGCGATTCAGTGTCGCAGTATTGGCGGGATTGAATTCGCAAACCAACGGTGGAAATCGAGCGGACGACGAGTTGTTTGAGATATCCGGCCCGGAGACCGACCCCAGGCATCAAGACATTCCGTCACCCACCAGTGGCTCGGGCTCGGCGACCGTTTCCGGAAGCGTTCGATAGGGAGGATGGCATGAAGAACAGAATAATGACCGCTTTGGTGCTAATGGCGTCCATGCTGGTTTCGATGGCGAACGCCGCAGAACAAAACCACGTGTCGATTTTCTATATGTATCAGAATTGGAAGTTGACTCTGCCGCAAGTGAACGGCTCGATTTCGGCCCAGGATCAGAAATTGAATCAGGGGGTTTTCGGGCTGGCAGCGACCGGAGTACTCAGTGCGCGGTTCCACCTCGACCTGAATGGTACACTGGCGAGTTCGACCGCACGCCTCGAGTTCACTAACACGGCGAATAATGTCAAGCAGAGTTTGTCAGCGTTGAACGACACGCGGCTGAGATTGACTTATGTGTTTGGTGACAACAAGGGCAACGCATCGTTTTTCGTGAATATGCCGACGGGCAAGAAGAAGCTAACGGTGGAACAGTACTTGCTGACAGCGCAGCTTGCGGATTTGTCGCGTAAGTTCATGATTCGCCGTTACGGACAGGGACTCGATCTGGGTGGCGAATGGTATGCGCTGCCGCGGTGGGGCAATTTCGGACTGGATTTCGGTGGTGGCTATCTTTATCACGGCAAGTTCCAGCCGCTGGACAGCATCAACGTGAAGTATAAGTACGGTGATGAAGTTTTCGGCAAGGTCGGATTCGACGTCTACGGTCAACCGTGGGGAGCATCAGCCGATGTCAATCTGCGATATTACATGAAAGACAAATCGGATGACCAGGACGTGTTTCAGGCGGGGTTCGCTACGATCATCAATGCGGTACTTTCGTATTCCGGCACGCTCAATTTCAGCGCCGGAACTTCCATCATGCTGCGCGGCAAGGCCAAGATTCTGAACGCCGAACAGGTGCTTTCCGATGAGCAATTCAAGTCGGGAAGGAATGAAGTGACATTGTTCGCGAACGGCGGGTATCCGATCGCTGAGAAGCTGCGAATACTGGGGCGTCTGGAATATCAAAGCGTGAGCGCCAACGGATACGACAAAAATCTGTATCCATCGTTCTTCCTGCCCAAGTCGCATTATGTTGGTTTTGGAGGCGGGCTGGGATACGCGCTGTCAGAGAATGTTTCGGCGAGTTCACTGGTCAGTTACTACACCGGCAATGTCGACACCGTTGGCAGTCTGAAGGGACTCGGTTTGACATTCGTCCTGAGCTTTCAACCGGGACAGGGGAGGTAGATGACTATGAAGCAAGTGAAGTTTCTGACACTGGCGCTGCTGAGCGCACTGTTGCTTTCAATCAACTGCAGCACGGACAGGCCAACGCAGCCGTCGCGGACAAGCACGGCGATGAAGGTATCGTTCCTGGAGAGTTCTCTGGAGCACACTGTGCGGAGAGTTGCGTTACAGATCGCGCAGAACGATGCGATTGTTCATCGCGATACGGTCAACGTTACCAACGGACAGTTTTCATTTGGCCAAATCAATCTTAGTTCGGGCAGTGCCGCGTTCAGTTTGAGCGGGCTTGATTCCGTCAACCATGCCATCTATACGGGTGATACAACCGCCGTAATAGCGCCCGGCGTGAACACAACGGTCGTGATACAACTGATGCCGTCAGTGCCGATGGTGAAGTTGTCACCGTATTACAGCAGCGCGGTTTTTGCGGGCGTGCCGTTTAAGAGCACGCTGGAGGTGTACGATATCGCGCGTCTTTCCAGTGGGCTGGTCGAGATAGTATTTGACAATAACGTGATAAGATTCGACAGCGTTCGCGCGGCAAATACGGCCTGGGGGCCGGTGTCAGTCGGCGCTGAGGCAGTTCGCACACATCTGGCGGTGAATTTCTCGCGCCAGGGAAACAGCGATCTCGTGCCTGCAAACGCACCGGAACTAGTTGAAATATGGTTTACGCCGATCTCCGGCGGTGTGACAACGCTGACGATGACGGTCCAGAGTCTGCTGGACATTGAGACCACGATTCCAGAATTGTCGGATAGCAGATTTGTTGCCGACGGCCAGACGCTGAGTATTCAGTCAACCGGAACCGGAAGCATCAACGGCAGAATCAGCAATGCCTTGACCGGCCTTTCGTTGGACAGCGTCTATGTATACTTGACGGGACCGACGCAGCGGTCGCTGTTTACGGATACCAGCGGACTGTACCAGTTTGCCGAGCTGCCTTACGGAAGCTACAATCTGTCGGTGACGCGTAATGGCTATATCGGTTCCAACCGCGCGGTGGAATTGTTCCAGGCGACGTTCCAAGCCAATTTCATCATTACGCCGATCTTGGACACGGGGCAGTATCGCGTGGTTCTCTCCTGGGGCGCGACGCCGCACGATCTGGACGCGCATCTCTGGACTCTGGGAGATGAGATTTACTTCGCGAACAAGGGGTCTTTGGACACCATACCGTATGTGTTACTCGACATCGATCAAACGATGGGCTATGGACCGGAAACGATTACGATCGGCAGATTGAGTGACACCTGCAAGTATGCGGTCTACAATTATTCGACTACTCCGGCCATCACGACCTCAACGGCGCGCGTGGATCTGTACAAGGGATCGGCGCTGATGCAAAGTTTCAGCGTTCCGACAACGGGAACAGGATTGTGGTGGTACGTATTCGACCTGACTCCGAGCGGTGCGCTTGTGGTGAAGAACGTCATAACTGACACCAACCCGGGAACAGCTTTCGCGAAGATCGCGCCGAAAAAGGCGCCGGTGACGCTGAAGCCGTAGCGAAATAGTATTACAGTACTTCCAAAGGGCACCCGCATGGGTGCCCTTTGTATTTGTATCATCCTGATCTGTCTAAAAAGGGGAAATACGCTATTGCGAATTGTCGTCTATCTCGATGCGATTGGCTTCCGGAATGCCGGACTGCGTGCGCACGTTTTCGATCTTGCCAAGAACGCGGTCGAGTTGCCGTTGGCGCACACCGGTCATGTCGTCATATTCCTTTTGTGCCGCGCGGAGCCGGTCACCCAGCTTGTCCATGCCCTTCACGAATTCCGACCACTGTTTTTGAAATTCGCCGTAGAGTGCCAGGATGTGATGTGATGTTTTTTCCAGTGCGAAATTGTCCACCGCCTGCCGAATGACAGCAAGTATGGCGTAGAGCGTGAGCGGGGAGCAGAAGACGACTTTGCTGCGAAGCGCGTCGTCCAGGATACTCTGGTCCTGCTCCTGAATGAAGGCGTAAACCTGCTCATTGGGAATAAAGAGCAGCACGTAATCGACCGTGTTCTGTTCGGGGTTTATGTAATCGCGCGAGGTGACTTCCTTGACGCGGTTGCGAACATCGCGAAGGAAATCGCTGAGATGCCGGGTGCGGTCATTGTCGCTGTTCGCTTCCTGATAGCGGAGGTAGTTATCGAGCGGGAATTTGACATCCATGTTGAGTTGCAGATGCTGCGGCAGATAGAACGTAAAGTCAGGAATCTTGCCGGAGGATTCGATCTTCTTCTGCTTTTCGTAATTGATATTTTCGACGAAGCCGGCAAGGCGCAGGACATCCTCGGCCATCCGTTCGCCCCACTGGCCGCGAGCTTTGGTGCTCGACAATGCCTGGCGCAAGGCGGCAGTAGTCTGCATGAGTGATTGGGTTTGTTCCGCGTGCGAGCGGAGGGAACTCGACAGTTCGCCGAATTTGGCGACCCGGTCCTTTTCGAGATCATTGATAGTCCGCGACACCTGTTCGAGCTGCGAGGTCATGTTTTGCAGTTGCTGATCAATCAGAGACTTCTTGGAGTCGAGATCTTTCGCCGATGCCTCGCGCTCGGTGTCGAGGCGAGCTTTGGCGAGTTTCAGGAATTCCTCGGTAGATTTTGAGAGAGCATCAAGCGACATACTGCCGAAAGTCGCTTTGACGTTTTCAATGACAGCATCGACGTTCGCCTGGCGCTGTGATTCGGCCTCGCGAAACAGCTCCTGTGCCAGTTCGCGCGCCTGTCCGGCTTGCTGAATCTTGAGCACGTAGGCCAAAGCCAATCCGATGGCGAGTCCGGCGATGAGGGCGATAATGACGGCGGTCAATTGTAACTCCTACTGAGCATCATACGTGAACGCAGATATACGCAAACTAAGAGACAACGTCAAGGATTGTGAAGTTATTCGCTGGAGACGGTGTCCCATTAGTTCAACTTTCGACAGATCGCAAGAGCGGCAGGTCACAATTTCGCGCTGGAAATCAGAAACTATCAAGGGCTTCCCAAACAACGCGCGAAATCAAGACCCGCCGCAACTGCGCTGTATGAGTCCTACGGGACAACCTTCAGAGAATAGTCTCAGGCCTTGAGGAAACGGATCAGGATTTCTTTGAACTGGGAACGCTCGATATCGCGGCGCAGTGCGCCCTCAAGGGCGATCGATATGGCGCCGGTTTCTTCGCTCACGATTATGCAGACCGCATCCGATTCCTCGGTGATGCCGACACCGGCTTTGTGGCGCATACCGAACATCTTATGGTAGGCGGGATTCTGCGATAGCGGCAGCATGCAACCGGCGGCAACGATCAAGTCCTGACGGATGATGACTGCACCGTCGTGGAGAGATGTGTAAGGCGTGAAGATCGTGGTTATCAACTCCTCGGATACTTTCGAGTTGATCTCTTTGCCGCTCTGCACGAAATCGCGCAGTCCGATATTGCGCTCGATCACAATCAGCGCGCCGTGGCTCAGTACTGAGAGTTTGAGAACAGCGCGGCAGATTTCCTCGACGGTTGCGTAGTCCTCGCCTCGATAGAAGAACTTGGTGATACGCGAAAAGCCGATCTGCGCCAGCGCGCCGCGAATCTCCGGCTGGAAAAGAATCACCAGAACGATAAAACCGACGGTGGCCAGATTGGAGAAAAGCCACATGAGCCCTTGCAACTGAAACCAAAAGGCGAAGAAGGCGACGATGAACATGATGGTCAGGCCGGTGATCATCTGCGCCGCGCGGGTGCCTTTGAGCAGGGTCAGAAATTTGTAGAAGATGAAAGCGACGACCAGCACGTCGAGCAGGTCAATCAGGGTGAATCTGATGAACTTGTAACTGAACAACGCCATTACTTCACCTGTCGCAATTGCAGCGCGACATCCACTGCCTGCCTGGTTTCCTTTACATCATGTACGCGCACTGCTGCAGCACCGTAAAGAATCGCCGCGGTTGCCGCAGCCAGCGAGCCGGAAAGCCGATGTTCCACGTCGGCGCCGGTGATAAGGCCGAGGAATGACTTGCGTGAAGCGCCGATAAGCACCGGTTTGCCGAGTTCTGCAAAGCTCCCTATAGATTTAATGATTTCCAGATTTCCCGCAAGGTCTTTTCCAAAGCCGATGCCGGGATCGATCATAATTTTGTCGGGTGAAACACCCGCGGCTTCGGCACTCGCAACTGCTTCCGCGAGCTGTTTTGTGATCTCCGATATTAGATCGTCATAACGCGTATCGACCTGCATCACTTTAGGAGCGCCGCGTTTATGCATCAGAATCAAGTCCGGCGTTGAACTCGGCGACGACCTGCGCCAATTGCCTGTCGGAGGAAAGGGCCGAGATATCGTTGACGATAGCCGCTCCGGCTGCCAGCGCCTGCCGTGCGATCTGTGATTTGTAGGTGTCGACAGAAATCGGTACGTCGATCTGTGGAATCAGCCTTTCGATGACGGGAAGGACGCGGCGTAGTTCTTCGTCGGTCGAAACGGGATCAGCTCCCGGTCGTGAGGATTCGCCGCCGATGTCAATGATATCGGCGCCGTCCGCGACCAATTGCAGAGCGCGCTCCACCGCGCGTTCGGTGTCAAAGAACTTGCCACCGTCGGAAAAAGAATCGGGTGTGGTATTTACCACACCCATAACTATAATATGATTTGAATTGTTAAATAGCGGCGTAACTTGGTCGACTGCCCTCGAAGCCTTGTTGATCATGCTTTCCGTGCGTTAGCAGGTATTCTGGCCAGTTTCTCGCCGCGCAAGATAATGTCGATGTCGTCGCTGTCGAGAATCTCGTGTTCCAAAAGCGCCGTCGCGAGATTATGCAGTTTGTCAAGATTGCCCTGCAGAATCTCCTCCGCGTTGGCGTAAGAATGCTCGACAATACCTCGGACTTCCTCGTCGATTGCCATCGCCGTCTTCTCCGAATAGTCGCGGTGTTGGGCGATTTCGCGTCCGAGGAATATTTCTTCCGTCTTTTTGCCGAATGTCAACGGGCCGAGTTTATCCGACATGCCCCAGGAACAAACCATCTTGCGCGCCAACTCAGTCGCGCGTTCGATGTCATTGCCGGCGCCCGTAGTGAACTGATCGAAAATAAGCTTTTCGGCGGCACGTCCGCCCATGAGGTAGACGAGCTTCGTTTCGAGATATTCTTTGGAATAAGTATGCTTTTCCTCGATCGGCAGGAAACTGGTTACACCCAGTGCCAAACCTCGTGGTATGATCGTTACTTTATACACCGGGTCGGCCTTGGGAAGAAGTTTGCCCACCAAGGCGTGACCGGCTTCATGATAGGCCGTCGTGCGCTTTTCCTCTTCGGAAATTACCAATGACCGGCGTTCGGCGCCCATCATGACTTTATCTTTGGCTTGTTCAAAGTCCTTCATGGCGACTTTGTCACCATTGTGCCGCGCAGCCAGCAGAGCCGCCTCGTTTACGACGTTCGCGAGATCGGCGCCCGACATGCCGGGGGTACCACGGGCGATGACCTTCATATCAACATCATCGGAAAGATTCAGCTTTCGCATATGCACTTGCAGGATACCTTCACGGCCTTTGACGTCGGGCAGGTTGACCACAATCTGGCGGTCGAATCGTCCCGGACGAAGCAGCGCCGGATCGAGTACATCGGGACGGTTGGTGGCCGCGACGAGGATGACGCCGTCGTTGGATTCGAAACCGTCCATCTCGACCAACAACTGGTTTAGTGTCTGCTCGCGTTCGTCATGTCCGCCGCCGAGGCCGGCCCCTCGCAAACGGCCCACCGCGTCGATTTCATCTATGAAGATGATGCACGGAGCATTCTTTTTGCCCTGATCGAACAGATCGCGGACGCGGGATGCGCCCACGCCGACGAACATTTCCACGAAATCAGAACCGGACATCGAGAAGAAAGGAACACCCGCTTCGCCGGCGACGGCGCGCGCCAGCAAGGTCTTGCCGGTTCCGGGAGGGCCGATTAGAAGAGCGCCTTTGGGAATTTTGCCGCCGAGCCGCTGGAATTTGCCCGGCTCTTTCAGGAACTCGATAACTTCCTGCAGTTCTTCTTTGGCTTCGTCCGCACCGGCGACATCGTTGAAAGTGACCTTGGGACGGTCTTCACTCAGAAGCTTGGCGCGTGACTTACCGAAACTGAATAGATTCTTGGGGCCGCCGCCCTGCATTTGGCGCATAATGAATATCCAGAAGAGGACAATCAGCAGGAATGGAGCGAAGCTGACAAGATAGCTTAACCAGTTATCCTCGGACTTTCTCGGCGCTGATTTTGACACCGGCAGAATCGAGTTTGCTGACCAGCGAGGGATCGCTAAACGGAATCATCGCCTGGAAGTTGTCGATGCCGTCGGACTTGCCCTTGAGATCGGACGGCACGAACTTGGCTTTGAATTTTCCGCGTACCTCGCGGTCGACAAAAGTAACTTCTTCGATATTATTCTTCTTGAGTTGGTCGAGCAGGTCAGTGTAGGAAATGAGCGTCCGCTCAGTGTGCGGCGACGCAACGTACTTGAGCAGCAGAACGACTATAGTGAGAAAAACAAGCCAGAAGAAAATCGTCCGGGAATTGCGTTTCCAGTTCGAATCGTTACCGCCCTTCGGATCTTCTCCGCGTTTGGGTTGTTGCGGTGGTAAATTAGGTCTTCTTTCGAGATTGCTGTCCAAGTGCCTTTACTCCAACCAACTAGGGGTTCCTGTTCATACGATTTAACACGGCTATGTACGGTAAGTTCCGGTACTTCTCCGAAAAGTCAAGTCCAAAGCCGACCACGAATTCATCGCCGATATCGAACCCGACGTACTTGATCGGCACCTCGACGCGATGGCTCTGGTGCTTGTTGAGCAACGTTACTACCTCGACCGACTTGGGCCTGGCCAACTGAAAATCCTCCAGCAGGATGCGCAGCGTAAGACCCGAATCGACGATATCCTCCACGAGCAGGACATGCCGATCACGAACGTCGATCGACAGATACTTGAACAAGTCGACGCGTCCCGATGTCCGGTCGGAATCTCCGTACGATCGCGCCGAAATAAAGTCTATCTCGAGGTCAAAATCAAGTTCGAGTGCCAAGTGGGACAGAAAAGCAAAGCAGCCCTTCAACGTGCCGATCAGAAGCGGCCGCTTGTCGCTGTAATCACGCGTGATGTCCTGTGCCAGTTCGGCAATGCGCTCCTGCAACCGGGCTTTGTTGATCAGGATTTCCAGTTGGTGATCGATATTAACGCTCGCGATAAGGAGTTACCTCCAACTTGACCGCCGCTGTGGTTCGATCCGCAATTTTGAACTCATCGGCGATTTCGTGTCCAATTATCCATACGATTTTGTCGCCGCAAAGTAGCAGCGGAATTTCCTCGCGCAGTGGGCGGTCAATGTGCCGATCGACGAAGAAATCCGAGAGTTTTTTCGATCCGTTCATCCCCAGCGGCCTGAACCGGTCTCCGGCCTTTACTGATCTTATCGACAATTTGCCGCGCAATCTGTCCTGGTTCAGGAAGATGGTAAAGTTGTTGCCGGAGCGCACAGTCTTTCGAGACGGGGCGGATGCCAGATTGGTGGTGATCGTCAAATCAAGACCAAATCGCTGTAGTTTTGTCGTCCCGGTTCGACTTACTCGGTATGATTCGGAACCTGAGTCCTTTCGATACAAATACAACCGACGGCCTGCGACTTCGGCGATCACTTTCGACTTGAGGTCCACCTGTCCTTCGCCGTCGCTTAGGCCGACAACTCGTTCTGCAGCCGCCGAATCGAACTCTCTCATCGAGCCGGTTAGTCGCTCGAAGCAGTAGACAACTGCGAGCCGCTTCACGAAATCATCATATCCTGAGAACCGCTTCAAATCAAGGGCTATCTTGCCAAACGGCGTAGTTGTGATGTCGCGCTCCAATTGCTTCACAACATATCCTCGGAGAAAGTCTTCCTGTGCCGAAATTATCTGGCCGGCACGGTTGATATTGTCGAGCGCGGCGCCGCCGAAAATCTTTGTGAATGCCGGCAGCAGTTGCTGCCTGACCTTATTGCGCGTGTACTTGTCTTCCAGATTCGACCGATCGACACGATAAGGGAAGTGATGCTTCTGAAGATAACCGAGAATATCCTCCCGCGAGAAATCGAGAAGCGGCCGGATGACGTATCCGGACACCGGTTCGATTCCGGAGAGCCCGAAGGTTCCCGCTCCGCGTGCGAGGTTCATCAGGATCGTCTCGACATTGTCGGTCTTGTTGTGCGCAATGGTGATCAACATCGATTTGTGGCGTGAGCGAATTTTCTCGAAATAATCATAGCGCACGCGACGCGCTTCGGCCTGAAGGTTCGAGCCGCGTTTTCGCATAGTTAAATCCGTAAGTTGCACATGAAGCTTGATGCCCAGTTCCCGGCAGACTTTCCGGCAGAATTGTTCGTCCTGATCCGAGTCTTCGCCGCGCAATTTGTAGTTGAGGTGCGCTGCCTCAACCGCGAATCGCATGCGTTGGCCTGCGGCATGAATAAGATGCAACAGTGCAACCGAATCGGGGCCACCCGAAAGGGCGACCAGAATCGAAAAGGGTTTTCCGGAGGCGCCAACATCTGACCGCGGGATCAGACTTGCCAGGACATCGCAGAATAAGTCAACGGAGAGCAGATCATTTTTGCTTCGTGCCATCTTTGGTGAATATACACCAATGTAGTCGCTGAACACAAACGCCGCGATTCCGTTTCCGTACGCCCTTGATCTCAGCCATGCTAAGCCATTGTGGATCAAGAAGATTTCGCTCAAGGTCGATCAGTTTTGTTCCGATGATACTGATTAGGGGTGCAGCACGATTTGCGGAACCAGACGATGACACAGACCAAAGTGAAGATACCCGACGCATTCGCCATCGGCGATTACGAGATCATCCGCAAGATCGGCGAGGGTGGTCTGGCGGAAATCTATCTGGCGCGGCAGAAGTCGCTCAACCGCAAAGTGGCCATCAAGATATTGCATCGTCGGCTCAGTGACCAGACGGGATTGATCAAGCGGTTCGAGCGCGAGGCAACGACGCTGGCGGAAATGTCACATCCAAACATCGTGCAGATCTTCGACCGCGGCGAGGACAACGGCAGACTCTATTTCATCATGCAGTATGTCGAAGGGAAGGATTTTTCGGCAATTCTGCAAATGAACACCTGGTCTATGGAGCGCAAGCTGAACATCGTGGTACAGGTTCTCAAGGGGCTTGATTACGCCCACAAGAATGGAATCATACATCGCGACATCAAACCCGCCAACATTCTCGTCGACGGCGAAGATAATGCACTGATCGCGGACTTCGGCATCTCGCAACTTCTGGGCGGGGAAGCACCGCAGTTGACCGAGACCGGCGCCGTGGTCGGCACCTTCGCATACATGTCGCCGGAACAGAAAGAAGATTCATCGCGTGTCGACCGGACGACGGACATTTATGCTGCCGGCGTGATGTTGTACGAAGTGCTGACCGGCAGGAAACCGCTCGGACGGTACACGCCTCCTTCAAGAATCGATTCACGACTTCCCCGCGATTACGACGAGATTGTGGCCAAGGCGCTTGAATACCGGCCGGCAGACCGTTTCCAGACTGCCGTCGAGATGAAGGATGCACTCCTGGCAGTTATGCACAAGAGTGACCAGACAGCAGTCGCAGACGCCGGCATGATGGGCAAGGCCAAGGTGTTCTCGAAAAGCTATTCGTTCCTGGACACGCTCAAGTCTGGGGTTTATGCAGCGACGTACCTGGTGGAAGATCGTCTGAGTGCGAAATTGTATGTAATCAAGAAGCAGACGAAACCGGATATCGGCCTGAGGGAATCACGACTCCTGTCGAATCTGGTACATCCAAACATACTGCCGATCTTCGGCGTCGGCAGTGACAATGCCAAGCTGGTTCTGTTGATGGAATATGCGCCGGGAGGTTCGCTGGCAGACAGAATGGTCAAACCGATGCATCATCCGGATGCGCGCAAGCTGATGCTGCAGATCGCGACCGGCATGGACTTCGCGCACAAGAACAATATCATCCATGGCAATCTCAAGCCGGCGAATATTCTATTCGACCAGCAGGGGGTGGCCAAGATTAGTGATTTTGCTCTGATGGCGACATTGGATAAGAACGCCGCCAACTGGTATGCCGCGCCGGAACGCCGTAAGAGCAAGGCGGGGGATGTATACGCCGCGGGAATCATTTTCTATCAGTTGTTAACCAACCGCAAACCCACGTTCGATACTTACGGCAAATTCGTTTGGATTGACGGCGCGCGCACGACGCCGCCGAAACTGAAGGTCATTATCGAGAAGATGGTGAGGACAATGCCGTCGGAACGAATCCAGAATTTCGCCGATATCCATGACGAAATAGCGCGGGCGGAGGATTCACCGGCAACGATCGAGCCACGCGCAGGAGATAAGCCGGATCAGATTGACTGGGCGAGATTGTTCGTCTGGGGTTCACTGGGCTTACTGATTCTGACTACACTGGTATTCTACATACTCTATGTGACTCGCCACTAGGCCTGAAGCGGCCGGCAACAATTTCCTTGACAAATTGGAAGAGAAGCGTATTATCGTAGACTTCGCTGACGTCCCTATCGTCTAGCCCGGTCCAGGACACCGCCCTTTCACGGCGATAACACGGGTTCGAATCCCGTTGGGGACGCCATTCTTGATTTTTCGCCTGAAAACTCCTGTAACACCTTGAAAATTATGGCAGTCTGGGCGGTTTCAAATGATCGACCATCGTGAGTGATTCCATTCGGGAAGATCAGCGATTGAAACCGCTGCTTCACTTCAATGCCTCCGGACATCCATGTATCCGCTATATCTGTGAGCTTGTCGCAGCAATATTGCAGCGCTCCCTGCAAGTTCGGTCCATCCGCGCGGAGGCTGGCTAATTCCTCCTTGAGAACCTCTACACGCAAAGCTATAGAGCCAGTGGCCTTCTGATACTCTTGGTCGGTAATTTTTCCCTTAATGAACAGCTGAAGGGCATTGTCGCGGTATTCCTCGATCCCATTGATCTCAGTCTGAACCCGTCGTTTCTCCTGCGTGATATCCCTGTGTTTCTCTTGCCATGTTTCTCGCATAATTTCACGGAAGAGGTCAACCGTGCCGGGCTCCGGCTGAATTGACCTAAGCAATTCGGAAAACTGTCGATGCAATTCTTGTTGGGGAACCGAGCCAAATCCGCACTTACCTTGTCTGCAATGATAGTAAGCGTATCGGACCTTCTGTCTGCCGGTAGAACGGCTGCCAGTGATACGTTGGCCGGAGCAAGAGCAAGTCACAAAGTTGCGAAGTGGGAAATCCGGATCATTTTGGATTCTGGGCCGATAGCCGGGTCTATTCTTGAGCAGGATGCGCTGGACACGTTGAAACATATCCAATGAGATAAGTGGCTCATGGATTCCCTTCACCGGTTCAGGATGCCATTCTTTCTTGAGAATATACCCCGCATATACATAGTTTCTTAGCATTCGATTAAGCATTTGGGCACTTATTTTTGCCCCTTCGCGACGGAGCATTCGGCAGATTTCGATCTGGGTATAGCTTCCAGTTGCGGCAAGGGCAAACGCCTTCTTCACATAAGATGCTCGCGCATCCGGAACAATGACTTTTTTGCCGTCAATCTGCATATCGTACCGATAACCAATCGGCGCTCGCCACTGCCAACGGCCCTCTCTTACAGCTTGGCTCATTCCGCCTACCGTTCGTTCTGAACGGACATCGTTATCAAATTGAGCCGCACTCAACAAAATGTTCTTGAGGAACTTGCCTGCGGCAGTCATGTCAGCGGGTTCGGTGGCGGATATGACATCAATCCCGAGCAAACCCAGGTTATTTAATAGCATTCCGCCGTCTCCGGCATTCCTCGAAAAACGATCGTACTTCCAGACGATTACTGCGTCGATCTGGCCCTTGTTTTTGGCAACATATTCCAGCATGTCTATAAGCGCGGGTCTTCTCGTTGTTTTCGCAGATTCCCCCTCGATATTTTGGAAGCACTTAAGAACTGTGAATCCACTATTTTCGGCGAACCTCTTGCATTCTCTCTCTTGATTTTGAAGGCTGAACCCACCAATGGCCTGCTCTTTAGTTGATACTCGCGAATAGATGACGGCATTCTTACGTTCGCTCATGCGAACCACCTTGGTCAATATCAACATCTGAAAGCTTATCCGTACGGCCAAACGTCTCCACGTATTGCCGGATTAAGATTTGGCCAATCTCGCTCAACCTATCTCGGATCAATTCCACCTCTGCATCTGATAAATCTGGCCGGTTCAAAATTTGCCGGCATCGTTCTGCGGATAGCATACTCTGGCCTCGATAACCGTGAGACCAAGAGTGCGAGTCGCTCTCGCTGCTCTCAGCAAACGTCTAAATATCGCAAAGGGCTATGGCTCGGAGCGCTTCCGTGACCTACAGCCTTGTCCTGTCATTCCGTCTCAGAACGACAATTCTGCCGTTCTCAACCATGAGAGTTATTTCTTGATAGTCTCCAGCTCCTATTGCGAATGCAATATCGTCGGGAGTCAAATCACCTCTCAACGTGTGACCAACCTCAATCATATGAATCTTGCCGTTTTTTCGAAGGAGAGTGACCTTGTCGTAATCTTCCTTCGCAATGGCCCGCAGAACTGCTACTTCCTCGCGAGTCAGGTTCCGATACGTGGTGAATTCGTCAAATTGCAGTTGGATGCCCGACAACTCCAAGACTCTGCGAACATACTCGTGAATTGGGCAGTACACAAACGAGCCCAAGGAGGGAACGGCACGGAGTGCAGCTGCAAGGTTAGGTTCGTGGCTCCAGTGAAAACTTCCGTCACTTCTGAAGAACACAACTTGCGGCATTCCCCTTAGTGTCGTGGTCACAACAATTTGAAAGAAGCGCAAACCTATGAAGGTCGCCAAGGCGTGTTTTAGATAGACACTGGGTTGACCAAGCTGTTTAAGGTCCGATATCAAGAGAATCAGCACTGCTTCCAGAAACGTGAATTTGCGCCAACCTGTACTGGCTGTTTCGCGAAAAGGCGCGAAGAAGCCCTGCTTTTCCCAGAGGTTAATCCTGCGGTACGATAGGTCCGGGACCAGCCGACGGACAGTGCCAACCGGATATCTTGGAGTATTTAAGACAGCCTCAAGCGCTTTGGCATCCTGCCTCAGCTCGATATCAAATTCCTCTCTTTCAGAGGCAATAGGTTTACTCGCCATGAGTTGAAAATGAACGCACACGTTCAATTTGTCAACACTTTTTTTCGAATCCGGTGGACAATTTGGTGCAGTGGGACTATCTTGATAATAAGTCCCCCCACTTCCTGTCCGAATTGACTTGACGAGAATAGACTGAGTAATCATTGTGAACTCAGTAATCACGGTAGTCGAGCAACGAAGTGGAGAGACACTACAGGAGGGAGTTTGCCCATGATAAGAAGAATCGCGGCAGTAGTTCTAACTTTTCTGTCAATGCTTGTGCCAGCGACCGCGGCCGACTACAGTTTCATTAACGGGTTTGCTGGCTACCCATGGGGGACCGATTTTCGTGCGGTTTCATTCATTGAACTTTCTCAGCGAGAAAAACCTTCCGAATATCCCGGCGGAGTTGTGTTTTACCCTTGTTCACTCAGAACATACGCCGGATGTGCGATCCGGGACTGCCGACTGAGTTTCAAAGGTGGTGGGCTTTGGTCCTTCGAATTCCATTTGGTTGATCCAGGCCAGAAGGATGCCGTTCTTGCCGCTCTGCGACAGTCCTTTGGCCATGCCGAAGCGAAAACCATTGGTTCTGGGGCGACTGCAACCTATATCTATTCCTTCGATGCGGACAGCACCTATTCAAGTGTGTGGTACGATCGATCCAGTGGCGATGTTAAGGTATCTGCTGGACCCTCAATCTCGTTGGACTTTACGGCAGCGGTGAAGCGTGCCGCGCGGCTGTTCGCCCAGCCAGGTCCCAAAATCGCGGATGGCTTTCGCGGTTTCGCCTGGGGTAGCACTCGCGCCGAGATATCATTCGTTGGACAAAAAGTCGAGGATGACGGCAACGGTTGCCTGACTTATCTCGGGAAAATTGATAGCGTAGGCGGCGTCAAAATAGATACCTGTCTCCTGGGGTTCTACAAAGACCAACTCTTTCAGGTCATTCTCACGATCAAATCGTTCCAAGCGTTTAAGAACATGCTGGCATCTATGACCGCTGCATACGGCGAACCGACGAAGCCAAATCCATACATCGACGACTACGTCTGGTTCGGCGACGTCACAACCCGAGGCTTGAAATACCTCTCTATTCGCGATTACGCGTTAGCGTTTATGTGGTCGAATTCAATCTCCGAGCAAAGGGACGCCGACTTGGCCTCGCGAGCAAAAGAGCGGAGCCGGGATTTCTAAGCCCCGTGTAGCTCTGAGGGCCGGATTATGACATCCTCGCAATCAGTCTCGCGACTTTCCCGCCCAGTGGCAGGAACATATACAACTACCCGAGCGGCTGGCTGCTCCGATCTTGATGCCGACTCTTGAGTAAGACGATCCGACCAGTGCTGAGAGCAGCGGTTCTTCAGATAGAATATTATCGCACCCACGTGTGGCGGAACATGCTTGTTTTTGCGCTTGGTGACAAGACCGCCTTCAGGTTGACCGTTGAGATCCAAGCATAGATTTGCCTCAGTTGTTTCGTACTCGTAGCCGATAGCTCGCTTAAACAGGGCATTTTCGACCTGAGCGTCTGCATCGGCTTTGCCCCTGTTTAGGGCTTGCAATAGTTGCGGAAATTGAAGCTTGTAAGTATTGAGAGACCGATAGCTAATTCCCAAATTCTCAGCGACTTGCTCTTCCGTGAGTCCGTTGGCTCGCCACTGCACAATGGCATCCAATCGAGGGAGGACGTGAGTATCGTACTTATTCCTGCGGCCAGCCTTTCTGTTCATTTGCCAACTGCTTCACCCATTTAGTCGAAACTGCTGTCCCAGGTAACACTCAGTGGTGCCAGTAGGAATGGGGAGGTAGTCTGGCCAGCTAATCCGTAGCTGCACAAACGGCTGCAAAGACGACAGGAGAGACTGGTAGCTCGGAAAAGTCCGGGAAGAACAGCGATTCGGAAACACGCTTAACAGCATGCAACCTCTCTTGTTATGTCCGACAGCGCCACTATCTCCGCAACCACTTGATTCCAATTCTCTGTGACAAGGGACGCCATTTTAATTACAGGCAGATTGAGCAAGGGCCGACGAAACGAAAAACCACAGCAAGCCGTGGCGTCCCACGTTGCATTGGCATGGAGACCATGCCCCTGCGCGTGCCGGCAAGAGTTGACGCAGCGAAAGTCCATTTAGCGCATCGGTTTGATGCATTCCGGCGTGTCGTTGCGGGGGGAATTGACGGTCTTGGGGACCTCGTACAGTTCCATTTGTCCGGCAGGATAGGGTTTTAGCAGGGCCAGCAGCGCCTCCGGATCGTCGCCCGGATTCTGCAGCCAGACATCTTCGTCGTCGCGCGAAAGTATTACCGGCATGCGTCGATGGAATTCCCTGATCATGTCGTTGGACTCGGTTGTGATAATCGTGAAGGTCAGAATATCCTTGCCATCGGGGCGCTTCCATTTGTCCCACAGACCTGCGAACGCGAACGGCTGGCGGTTCTTCATCACGATGCGAATCGGAGTCTTGCTTTTGCCGGTGTCCGAGGCACGCCACTCGAAAAAACCGTCAGCGACCACGAGGCAGCGCCTCGTTGCCAGCAAGTTCTTGAAGCTGCGTTTCTCGGCGATTGTCTCGGCGCGGGCGTTAATCATCTTGTCGCCGATCTTTTCATCTTTGGCCCAGCGCGGAATCAAACCCCAGCGCATGAGCTTGAGCACACGGCCATTTTCCCAGACGATGACGGCCGCCTCCTGTGTCGGGGCGATGTTGAATCGGGGATGGACCGGCGCCTCGATGTCGTCGACTTCGAACCGCAGTTTGAGTTGCTCAAGCTCGGTCGATTGAGTGTATCTGCCGCACATGTTAGATTGAACGAAATGTAATTGACGTTGTTTGAGATTGGAGCTTACGGTCCATCACTCCCAGATTTTCCTTCCCGTGGCGCGGTCAAGCGTGTTGAGATTGTTGACGTAGTCGTACTTGGCGCGCAGGTAGACCAGGCGGGCTTCGGAAAGCGAGGTCTGGGCATCGAGCAGGTCGAGATTGGTCACGACGCCGGCGTTGTATTGCGCCTGGGCCATGGCGAGCGCTTCCTCGGCGCGCTTAACCTGTACCTCGGCATTATTGATCTTGTTAAGACTGGCCTGAGTTCCTGAGATGGCCTGCTCGACCTCGGCCGTAATGCGCCGTTTGGCATCTCCGGTGCGCGCCTCCGCCCCCAGCAGGCGTGCATCAGCCATTTCTTTGTTGTGGCGTGTGCGGAAACCATCGAAAAGAGACATTTGCAGGTTAACTGTGGCGACATAATTGGCCTTAAGTTGGTTGAGATTGGGGATATAGCCGTTTTTCAGGCCGGATATCAAGCCAACGGACAGAGTTGGTTTGTCGGAGAGCCCTGCCAATTTCACCTGGAGTGAGGCGCTCTTCTCGGCGTCCTCGAACGTCCTGATTTCCATTCGCTGTGACATGGCAGCCGCCAGAAGCGAGTCGGATTTCAATGTGACGGGCGTGATGACGAAATCACCCAGGAGATCAATCGGCTTATCGGGCGGGTAGCCGATAAGTTGCCGAAGGTTGATTTCCTGCGTCTTCAGCGCATTGACGGCGTCGATGCGGTTGCTGTTGGCTGACGCGACCCGCACCTCCGTGGTGAGAATGTCAAGCTTGGTGGCGCTGCCGGTCTGGAATCGTTTCTGGCTGATATCCAGATGCTCATTAAGCGCCGCGATCTGCTCATCCAGCACTGCGATATTTTGATGCAGGATCAGAATCAAATAGAATGTCGAGGCAGTCTGGTAAGCGAGATTCCATTTCACGAAGTCAAGACTGTCGGTTGTGGTTTTGAGATTCGCTTCTGCAAAATCGACGCCGGTTGACCGGCGACCAAAGTCGTAAAGAGTCTGATTGATTCCGACATGGATATCCCAGTTGTTCGCCGGAAACAATTCGAAGTTGCCGAGCTCAGGTATAGTGATCTTCGAGACCGGGCCAATGCGCGTGTAGTTGGCGTCACCGGAAATATCGGGATAGTAATTGCTGTTGGCCAGCCCGACCTGCGCCTGGGAGACTTTGATGTTTTGGCGGGCGCGTTCCACCAATGGATGGTTGCTGACGGCAAGTTGAATTGCCTGCTCCAGATTAAGTGTGTCGTTTGTCGGCGGCTGGGCCAGGACTGTGGAACTAGCGAGCAATCCGAGCAGGAGTACAATTGTAGCGCGCATTAAATTAGTCATAGTGAGTTATCCGATCTCCACGGGAGTCCCCTTGGGTTGGACGGGTTCGCGATTTTTCTTCTTATTCTTAACCCGCAGGAACAGCACGGGAAATACACTTACAAGAATAATTGTGCCCACCAACAGGAAGACATCGTCAATGGCTTGAACAAATGCCTGGTTGTGTACCCAGACGCCCAGGAGCGAGTGAGCTTTGGCTGTCGCATCAGCGGTGCTGCCGCCGGTAGAATGCATTGCGAAATGCTGGAGCCGGTACATTGTCTCCCGGTAAGTGTCAGACTGTGCATTCAACTGCTGGCCGTAATTGGCGCTGTGAAAGATGGTTCGCCGAACCATGACTGAGCCCAGCAGCGCAACTCCGACACTGCCGCCGATTTGGCGGATGACGTTAAGAAGGCCGGATGCCTGCGCCATCTTGGTGTTTGGAATTGCCGAGATTGCGATGGCCGTTAGCGGCGCGAACAGAACACCCATGGCGATGCCGCGCAAATACAGCGGAAGCATGATCGCCGATTTCTCCGTGTAAAGAGACAGAAATCCGTACTGGTAGAAAGAAGCTGCCATGAGTAGCAGGCCGAGAATTACCGGCACTTTCGCGTTACGCCGGTCGGCATAGATGCCCGCAAATGGGGCCGAGATTCCCTGCAGTATACCGACAGGCAGGAACACCAAACCTGACTGCAGGGGGGTATATCCGAGAACATCCTGAAGGTAAATAGGCAGCAAGAATGTGCTGCCGAACATACCGAGGCCAAACAGGAATGACACCAGATTGCTGACGGCAAAGTTGAAGTTCTTGAGCAATACCAATTCGATCAGCGGATGCTCGACCGTAAGTTCTGCAATCAGGAACACAGTTAGTCCGATAGCGGCGATTCCGAAGCAACTGAGAATGTAGGAGGAAGTCCAGCCACCGGTGTTCCAGGCACTGTTGCCGTTGGCGAGCGCCAGAAGCAGTGAGGTCAAGCCGACGGCCAGTGACAGGAAACCGATAAGATCGAACGAGCGAATCTTTTCGGACTTGTACTCGCGCAGAACTATCAAGAGAACCAGCAATCCGACAATACCGATCGGTATGTTGACATCAAAGATCGTGTGCCAGGAATAGTTGTCGACCAGATAGCCACCGATCGACGGGCCGAGCGAGACTGAGGCGGACGCGGACATCGTCCAGAAACCGAGAGCGATACCTCGTTTTTCGGGAGGGAACTCGCGCGTGATAATCGCCATGCCGATGGGCATCAGAAATCCGGCGCCGACGCCCTGCACGACCCGGAACAGGATCAGTATATCAAGACTCCACGAGATGCTGCACAGAAAAGATCCCACGATGAAGAGCAACAGCCCTGCCAGAAACATCCGTTTGTAGCCGAGATGATCGGCAAACCAGCCGGAGGACGGCAACACCACAGCGAACACGAGCAAGTACGCGGTCAATACCCATTCGCCCTGATCGACAGACACTCCAAAAGAGGCCATTAGCTTTGGCAGGGCGACGTTGATAATAGTGGCGTCCAGCACCGCCATAAAGGTGGCGATCATGACGCTCGCAAGTACCAGCCACCGATAGGTCGGATGTTCCGGGTTCAGCGCATCATATTGGTCAACGAGTTCCTGGCGGAATTTGGCAAAACTTGCTCGCACCGACAGCTCCTACGACTTAACCGCGATCTTAACTTCCACGGACATTCCCGGCAGCAGCCGATAGACCGGCTGTCCGCCCGATGAAGGCGGATCGGTGATCGAGATCCGGACCGGGACGCGTTGAGTGACCTTCGTGAAATTGCCGGAGGCATTGTTGGGTGGAATCAGAGAGAATTGCGAGGCCGCTGCGGCGCCGATAAGTACGACCTTGCCGGAGAATGTTTGTCCGGGAAATGCGTCGACAGAGACTTCGGTGCGGTCATTCAGACGGATGGCACTCAGTTTAGTCTCCTCGAAATAGGCCGTCACCCAGAGATTTTGCAAGTCGTAGACCGTGAAGATCGGCTGCCCGGGTTGTACGATTTCGCCGGGCATGACCCATTTGCGCGCAATCACTCCCGACATGGGTGAGAGAACCTTCGTGTTCTGTAGTTGAGTGAGAATGACGTTAAGCTGTGCCTCGGAGTTATTGACCTGCGCCAGTGCGACGTTCTTCTGGGCGCGCGCCAGATCGAGCGCGCGCTTGGCGTGGTCGTATTGTTCCTGTGGAATTATGCTTTGTTTGAATTGCGTCGATGCGCGGTCGAAATCCTCCTGCGCTTTCTGGATGTTTACTTCAGCCAGCGCCACCGATTGATGGGCGTACTCAAGTCCCGCCTGTGCCTGAGCTTCCTGCGACCGCAAATCGCTGTCATCCATCTGTACCAGCGTGTCACCCTGTGAGACGGTGTCGCCTTCATCCACGGTGAGTTGGGTTATTCTTCCAGAAACTTTGGAACTGATGGATGCGGGATCGCTGTCGACGAAAGCGTCATCAGTGGCGATGTAACCACGCAGGAAATAGAACCAGTATCCAACAGTGAGCGCCGCGGCAAGCAACACCAAAGCCACGGGGATCAAGAAACGTTTCTTACGAATTAATTGACCGGCCATTGTCCTTCCTTATTCAGATTCTGTCGTGGTATGACAGGCGATGTCTTCGATTCATTGCTAGTCGCCGGCTTCGACGTCGTTGTCAGCGACTGCGTATACACTGTCCTCAATCCGCATCATGCGCGACAGTGTCTGCAGCGACGTTCTAATACTTTGTAGCTCCTGATCGGGCAGTTTTTCGAGTTCTTGAACCATCGTGCCGAATCCCGATTTGGGCGCCTGCGAAATCGTCTTCTTGCCCTTGTCCGTCAACTGCAGCCGCACCACCCGCCGGTCTTCGTCGCTGCGATGCCGCACGAGATATCCGGCAGACTCCAGTCGATCTACGATTCCAGAGATCGTGCTGGTGTGGAGGTACATTCTTTCACTGATCTCTCCGAGCGAAGCATGAGGGTAGCGCTCGACCAGGGATCAAGACACCCAACTGAGGGCCGCTCAGGCCAACAGTCCGCATGAGTTCTTTGGAGTAGCAATTGAGCGCATTGCGAATGAGCCGAACCGAATTAACGATGCGACTGATTTCTTCTTTTCGTTGTACTTTGCTACTCATCTTCCTCGAACCTGATTATTTTGTATACAAAAGTTTGGTACGCAAAATATGTCAGGGAAGTTGGGCGATACAAGAGATTTTTTCTCGCTCCGTAATCCCAATGCCATTAATCACTTACGCAGACAGGTTCCGGGATATTTTCGGGAATTTGGTGGAGCCGAGGGGAGTTGAACCCCTGACCTCTTGACTGCCAGTCAAGCGTTCTCCCAACTGAACTACGGCCCCAGAGGTGTCGCCAATATATCGCGGGTGTCAGGATTTGTCAACTGAAACTTTTTGGCCGGCGTCCCGCAGAAGTTTCTCGACCTGGCGTCGCTCTTCCTCGCCGAATGCGCCGCCGGAAATCATCCGGCCCAGTTCGACAATTCGTTCATCGTGAGTCAAGCGGCATGATTTCTGACTCAGTGCGCTTGGCACTTTTCTTTCTTGACGGCTTTGTAGTGATGATCAGCAAATGAAGCGATCTGCTGCAAGATGGGTAATTACGATCAACTGCTGTTTGGCCGATAGCTCTTTCAGTTTCCGCCCGACCAGCAATGCCGTTTCGCCGCCGATGCCGGAGTCGATTTCGTCGAAGACCAGTAAGATCGACGCGGTCGTTACCGGCAATCAATGATTTGAGAGCCAGCATGACGCGGCTGATTTCGCCTCCGGAGGCGACTTTGTCGAGTGGTTTGAGTTCTTCGCCGACATTGGCATTGAAAAGAAATTGGCCGGTCTTGCGCGCCGTTGTCCGTCAATTGATACTCGCGTTCGTCGTGCTGGACGGTCTCTCCGGACTGGTTGTCAGAGAATAACACCTCGAATTGCGCCTTGGCAGACCGAGTTTGACCAATTCCTTGCGCATGGCGGCGGAGAGTTTCCTGGCGGCGGATTCACGTTCATTTTGCAGATTGAGCGCCCTGCCGATCAACTCGACGCGGAGTTCGTCAATTCTTTTGTTGAGGTCACGCAAGTCGAGAGCCGCGGTATCGATATTCTTGACATCAGCAGAAAGCGAATCGCGGTACATCAGAACGGCTTCGATAGAGCCGCCATACTTGCGTTTGAGTTGGTAAATTTGAGCCAGCCGCTCACCGATTTCCTCTAATCGGGCAGGATTCTCTGCCAGATGGTTGAGATGCACTTCCAGGGTTCGCGCAGTCTCGGACAAACTGATGCGTGCCGATTCGAGTTCGGTAACGGCATCCCCGGCAGGAGGGAAGTTGGCCGCGATGGTGTGCAATTGTTTGAGAGCATCGGATGTCAGCGAGACCGCAGCGCCGTCATCTTCAAGGCACGAAAGGGCGTTTTGCAGTCCGTCTCTGATGCGTGAGATGTTTTCGAGTTGGCGTCGCTCTGTCTCGAGAGTCTCCTCCTCGCTGATAACGGGGGCGATCGAGTTGATTTCGTTGATCTGGAATTGATGAAGTTCCTGCTTCTCGCGGGCTTCATTGATCTGCTTTTCGAGCGCCGCTATTCGGGACTTGACGTTTCTGTATTCCCGAAATGATTCCAGGTACAGTCCGAGGGCATGGCCGCATTGACCGAAGCGGTCGAGGAACCAGAGGTGCCGGTCGGCATCGAGCAACCATTGATGCTGGTGCTGGCCGTGCAGATCGCAAATCAAATCCCCAATCTTTTTGAGCGCCGACAGATTGACGCGCTGGTCATTGATAAGACAACGATTTCGACCATCAGTATACAACTCGCGGGTGAGCACGACCTGATCTCCGTCGAGACTGATTTCTTCCTCTTTCAGGGCTTCGCCGAGGAGGGTAATGTCGCCCTTGAATTCGCCCTCGATTGTGGCATGATCGGCTCCGGCACGAACATACTCTGCCCGTCCACGCTCGCCAACGAGCAAACTAATGGCGCCGACGATGAGCGACTTGCCGGTGCCAGTCTCGCCGGTGATCACGCTTAGTCCGCGGTCAAATTCTATCTCGGTCTCCGAGACGACCGCGAAGTTTTTCAGTGTCAGTCTAGTAAGAGTAAGCATTCACTACCACCCAATACGAGGAAGACTGTGTATCTCGACTGCAATCTATGGGGAATTGGCGCCGTCGGCAAGTTCTTATCGGCGAACCGCCAGCAAGAGTCGCGGCAAAATGTAGAGAGTGATGCCTGTGCCGGCCAGGATGCCAGATAGCAGCCGTAGCGGGTTCGCATTGCCGGTGAGAGGTGCTATATCGAAGAGGAAATCAGCAACTGCCGGCAAGATCAGCATAAGAGCAAGTTTCAGACTGACAGGGCGAATCTTCTTGAAGATGGCCGCGGAAATTGCCGCCAGAAACAGCGCACCGTAGAATCCGGTGCAACGGCTGCAGAAAGCCATCTGGATGCTGTTAACTGCGAAAGACCGGTCAGGCAACTGATGACAAGTATGGCTGTACAGGGTGGCTACGCTGTTGGATAGATGTGTCAGACCGAGACCAGTAAGAAGGGGTGGGGAAATGCCGACCGCAAAATAGAGTCCAGCCAGACTTACCCACCCCCAAACAATAATCAGGTATGAAGTCCTAGACGCCGCTCGCGCCTCCCGTAGGACCGGAAGCAACAACCGGCCGGTTTCGCTCGGCTTCATAAACTACTTGACCATACAAGTAGAATCTTCCAAGACACGCCCAGAAGAACGTGAAGAGTATACCGATGACCAGCGCGATAATACCGAAATAGCCCAGGATGCCGAAAACAATGGACATCAGCCAAACGATCAGCAGGTTGCCAAGGTTCGCTTTGAGGAAGTTCCACATGCCACTCAAATCGAAAGCATCTCCGATCTGGTTGGTTCGAGCAAAGCGAACGAAGATGTAAGGAAAGATCAGTGAGTACGAGAAGCCAATCACGAAGATGGCCAGCCAACCGATGCACGGTATGAATATCAGAATGAAATAAAGTATGGCGAGCGGTATGGCATAGAGAATCATGACCGCAATGAATATCAGTCCCGCGACGAATTTGTCTCCCAGGGCGTCCCATGAAGGCAGCGGTAATTCCTTGCCTTCGGAACTCTGCTTGGCTACCAGAAGGAAATAGCCGATGACGAATGGAATCCCGATCAGGACAAGACAGAGGAGCAGGAAGAGCGCCCCGATGAGCATCTTCTGCACCCACTCCTGATCCTCGAACATATAACTGAACGATCTCCCCAGATTTTGCATTGAATCCTCCACAATCGAAAAGACTGCGCCTGAATCACTAGATTTTAACGAAGATACAGGTAAGCCATCGGTCGACTAAAGTCAACAAAAACACCTGGAAGAAATGGCATACCGAAACGCCGTTCAAGTGATTGAACGGCGTTTGCCAGAATATCTGTACGTTCGAGAATAGCGATAGTTAGAAAGGCACGAAATCCTTAACCAGAACGCCCGGCTGCGGAGCGAACCCTGAGCCCTGATAAACAATTTGTCGTCCATCAGAAGTCCAGTGGGGCATCACGCAGTTCTTGCCAACGGTGATGGTCGTGAATTGGCGTGATTCCTTGGTGGCGAGATTCATGATCCAGAGATTGTTCTCGCCCTTCGAGCCAGTGACACGGTAGACCAGAAACTTGCCGTCAGGGGATATTGACCCTTCAGATTCCATGGCCGTCGTGTGAAGCAGCGTGTCTGTGGCGCCTGTCTTTATGGATCGCAGGATGATGTCCTCGTCAGTATTCATGCCTTGTTTGCGAACAATGGCGCAATAAGAGAAATGGTCATCGTCCGGAGCGAAGCTCCCGTTGTAGCCGATTTGGCTTTCGGTGGCTTGTCTGACCTTGCCGGTCTGAAGATCCATCCAGAACACGGCTGTTTTGCCAGGACGGTTGAGTGTGAATATGACGAACTTGCCGGACGGGGAATAAGCCATTTCGCCGATGGCGAGGATCATGTCATCGGTAAGTTGCTGTGTCTTCATGGCTTCCGGCGAGATGTTCTCCCGGAACTGGATCAGACTCCCAACCTGCTGGCCGGTTTTCTCGCCCGTTTTGAATTTGAATATCTCCCAATTCCCCTTGACTTTCTGTGGCACAAGAAATTCTGTTCCATCCGGGGACCATGCGAATACGGGCGCCGGCAAGTCCGAGAAGTTGATTCCCGGCAATACCCTTGTTTCCGCAAGAGTTTTCATGTCGCCGACGTACAATTCCAGAGGCGAATCAGGTATTTTAGGATCTACGCGCAGGAACGCCACCTTGCCCGGTCCGGCAGGAGCAGGATAAAGAGCATTATGGAACAACAGCTTGCCGGCCTCTTTTTCGAACTGGCCGGCTGCCGGCTGAACAACAATGAGTGTGACTAACAAGACCAGGAGCAAAGTGAGCGATCGGGACATCATTTATCCTTTCATAAACCGTTTGTTTATTTATACATCGACAAGAGCACAATGTCGACTGAATTTTGCGGTAAAACGTGAACAAAGTGCCCGATTTGTTGCTCCAGTATGCGAGACATATAGAACAGCCGGTTGGCTGATAAAGCTTGGATTTCGTTGCAGCAATTAGTTTTAAACAAACTTCGTTACTCCGCGTCATCTGTTAGTGTTGGGGAGTCTGGGGCATGGTGAGTGACAATATACCGGAACTGGTAGAGCGGTTCAAAGCAGGTGACGAAAAGGCATTTAACGAACTAATTCGGCTTTTTGAGAAGAGAATATACGCACATGCATACCAAATGCTGGGAAACCATACAGAGGCCGGGGAAGTCCTGCAAGAGACGTTTGTCCGTCTGGTCAAGAATATCGTCCGGCTCAAGTCTGATTCTTACTTTCCCAGCTTCATATTCAAGATTGCGACCAACTGCTGCATCGACATTATTCGCAAGCGGCAGAGAAAGTATGTCGATGTCAACGATCAGGAATTCCAGGAGTCTGGCATGTACCAGTTGGAACTGTCTCGGACAGTTCCTACTCCGGAACAGCAGCATGAAAACAAACAGGTGTTGGAATTGATAAACCGAGCGATCTCAGAGCTGCCGCGCAAGCAGCGCACGACAATCATCCTCCACGACATCGAAGGATTTTCGAAGGAGGAAATCGCCAGTATGCTGGATTGTCCGCAGGCGACGGTGAGGTCGAATCTTTTTATTGCCCGTTCCAAGGTAAAGCATAGAATCAGCCACTTACTCGACGGGACGGTTCTCAAAGACGACAAGGGAAGGAAATAGCAGTCATGAAGAAACACCAACCCGATCATCCGTTGCTCGACCTCACGCCGGATGACCTGCGGCCCGACTCGGCGACCAAGCTGAGTGAGCTGGAGGCCTCGGGTCAGGTCAGTCGCGCCGAGATCGACGCAGAGCTTGATTATCTCCGGCTCATGTCTTCGCGCAAAGTGCAGATGCCGGATGATGTATATTTTGCCCTGATACGACAGCGCATCCACGAACGAGTGGTGATCGAGCGGGTAACAATCTGGAAACGCATCGAATCCTGGTTGCTGCCGCAATGGTTAAGACCGGCGCCGGCGCTGGTAACGATCGCAGCAGTTTTGTTGGTTGCGGCGGTGGCCGTATTTACGTATCATGGCCGCATCGGCAAGGTTGAGACACAGGTAGTCTATGGCCCCTATATGTCAATCGGCGATGGCTACACCGAGCAAGTGTCGAAACTGGAACAAGGGCAAGTGTCGCCGGAGGATATGCAACGATACCGCGAAATACTTACGATGTCGATGGGAATACTCGGATCACCGTCGTCGTTGTCAAGGTCGCAGGCGTTGCTGGGGGCGGGCAGACGGCTGTAGGAATTACAGCGAGATCGTAAATGCTAATCTCGGACAAAATTAGGGCATTGATTAACCGGGATGACTCCCGGCCACTGTCAGCCGGAGTTGTTCCGGAGTTTTCCCTCTTCTTCGTATTCCACCCCTATGGGTGGCTCTCCGCCGCCTGGGCACTCCACCGCTTACAATTATTTTTCCCTCATGACCAAACGGGGGTGCCCTCCGTGCGGCAAGGGGGATACCTGATACAACATCATCGCCTGGGGTTGACTGCGGGAGTAACGGCGGTTGCGCTGTCACTGGTTTTGGCCGTTGGCGGTTGCAGTGAGTCATCGAAAACGGTGCGGCTGGCGATGAAATTCGAGCCGGGACGGGAGCTGACCTGGGAACAAACCAGCGTGCAGAAAATCTCGATGGCGAATTCCAGCGTTCAGCCCGTGGAATCAAGATCCAAGGGCGAGATGATTCAGAAGGTCACCGAGGTTTTGCCCGACGGCGGCGCCAAGATCGACGAAACGTCCACCTGGAGCTGGAGCGAGAAGGATACCAGCAATGTCATCAAGGTCGTTTCGCGTAATGAGAAGCTCTCATACCAGATGGCGACTGACGGCAAGATCACCGGCTTGGAATTGCCCACCGAGAACAAAGAAGCGCAGTGGAAAGAATATGCGCAATCGAATCTGGAGCAGTCGCAGCCGACATTTCCCACGGAGCCGGTCGGCAAGGGTTACACCTGGATGCAGACAGTCAAGGTGTTCATGCCGTCGGGCGAGAAGCTGGATGCATCGACAACTTATCGGGTAACTGACTTTGTGAACGCCGACGGACACAAGTGCGCGGTGATAGATTACAAGGGCAACCTGATTCTGCCGTTTGATGTGATGGAGTCCGACACGCTTACGACCAAAGGCGTTGATCGCGTGGACGTAACCGGCACATTGATGTTCGATTACGAGAACGGCTACGTGTTCAGCCAGCAGGAGAAGGATAAGATTACGGCCGAGCGCTCAAAAGTACGAGCCAGCCAAGCCACTCAGTATACCGCCAATATCGAAAACGAGATCTATTTCCATCTGAAGACAGGGAAATAGGTTCAATCGCCGCCCCGTTGGCGCCGGTCGAAATCAACCAGCAGAGACGTCACCATTGTATTGAGGTGATCTTTAAGGCGGAAGAGGCGATCAGGAAGACCGCCTCCTCTCTAGGTTTGCAGACCGACTTTCGTGCATACGTCGAAACGTGTGATGATTTCCTGGCGGCCGAGATCTTTTCTCAATCACAAGACAAGCCGGGACGAAACGGAATTTGGCGCGGCAAATGCGACGAACCTACATCTTACTGATAACGGCCTGAGTGAATTCGGCTGTTGTCGCGGTGCCACCAAGGTCACGGGTGCGTAACTTGCCTTCGCGAAAGACGGAGAGTATCGCATTCATGATCTTGTCGGCGGCGGCGTCTTCGTGCAGGTGACGCAGCATCAGAATCCCAGAGAATATGAGTGCACAGGGGTTGGCGATTCCCTTGCCGGCTATATCGGGGGCGGAGCCATGTACCGCCTCGAAGACGGCGCAATCAGTACCGATATTGGCGCCAGGCACCATTCCCAAGCCGCCGACGAGGCCGGCAGCCAGGTCGGACACGATGTCGCCATAGAGATTGGACAACACGAGAATATCGAATTGGGTCGGGTCGAGGACGAGTTTCATGCAGAGAGCGTCAACGATGACGTCGTCGAATTTGATGTCGGGATACTCCTTGGCGACGTCGGTAATTGAATCCAGGAACAGGCCGTCGGATAACTTCATGATGTTGGCTTTGTGCACGGCGGTGACGCGTTTGCGGCCGGTCTTGCGGGCATATTCAAAGGCATACCTGCCAATCCTGGCCGAGGCCTGCAACGTGATGACTTTGATGGCTTCCGAAACTCCGGGGGCGATTATATGCTCGATGCCGGAATAGAGATCTTCAGTGTTCTCGCGTACGATGATCAGATCGACGTTGTCGTAACGCGACTTGACTCCCTCCAGAGAGTGCACCGGACGCAGGTTGGCGTAGAGGTCGAGCTTTTTGCGGAGAGTAACGTTCGCCGAGGAGAACCCCTTGGCAACGAACGTAGTTAGCGGGCCTTTGAGTGCGACTTTATTTTGTCGAATGGAATCGAGCACCACGTCGGGCACGGGACTGCCATAATCAGGAATGGCATTGATGCCGGCCGGCAGGTCTTCCCATTCGATTTCCACTCCGGCTGCCTCGATAACTCTGCAGGTCGCCTGGCTGATTTCAGGCCCGATCCCGTCTCCCTTTATCAATGTCACTTTATGTTTGGCCATAATGGAACTTCCTCTTTTGCCGTTTGATTAAACGCTTTTGTCAAATGCTCAAATATCTATCTTAATTTGCTCGTGTCACTATGATGCAACAGAACGAAATTCGCAACTTCAAACATCTGCCCGGTCATAATTGTGTTACGACCGCGATTCGGAACATAGTTAACCATTATGGCTACCGGTATCAGGAACCGATGGTTTTCGGCCTGGCAGAGGGTTTGGGATTTCAGTTTCGGAGCGTGGAGGGACTGGTCAATCCATACCTGAGCGGCGTAGCGCCGGGACTGGTCGATTCCTTCTGCCGCAACCTGGGGTTGGAGTACGACGTCGCTGAATTTGACTCAGATAATTCGGCAATGCTGGATTTGCGGGATCACATCGACCGCCAGGTACCGGTGATGGTGCAGGTCGATCTGTTCTATCTGCCGTATTTCCAGTCGACGATGCACTTCGCCGGTCACCGGCTGGTGCCGACCGGTTACGACAGCGATTTCGTGTATGTTGCCGATACGGGCTACCAGCAGATTCAGCAATGCCCGATGGATAAGTTCATCGAGGCGCGCAAGTCGGCGCAGCCGCCATTCACACCCGCCCGAAAACGGGTTCGTATCGAGAAGATGGACGAGCGGCCGTTTGCGGAAGAAATGATTACCAAGGCGCTATTTAACGTAAGCCAGAGATTTCTGAATCATCACCAGGGCACGAATCTGCTGCAAATATTCGATCTGCGAGATCACTTGCGCGATTATAACCCCCCGAAAATGCTCTATACTCAAATCGAAAAGGCCGGCACCGGTGGCGGCCTGTCGCGCAAATTATTTTCCGAGTTTCTCGATCAGGCCTCGCAGATGTATTCGCGATCGATTTACGATCTGGCGGCATCCAACTTCTCGGAATCGGCATCGCTCTGGACGCAGATTGCACTAGAAGCAAAGAACGGCAAACTGGATAACGCCGGTGCATTGCTGGAAAAGATATATGAACTGGAATCGCGCGGAATTCAGTTGTGCAGCGCCTTTGAAGCGGACGATCTCTAATCCGTTCCGGGCCGATAGCGTGAGGTCAGGCGTCGCAAGAAATCCCTGCCGGTGTTTATCAGCGCTTGAACGTCGCCGAAGCTGAAAGCGAAAAGCTGGCTGATCCTGCCCCCTGCCACAGTGCGAAACACAATTATCAGGAAAACGTTCTGGACAAAGTAAGCGCCGGTCATGCCTAGTGCTGCACCGTTCATCCCCAACCAGGGGATCAACAGGAAGTTCAGGAGCAGCGCCACGGCGAGAGTTATGCCTGCCACCAGTGCCGTCAATGCGGCCCGGCCGCGGCCTAGCACATGGACAGACAGGACACCGCCGGTACCTCTCAAGATCGAGGCCACCAGCAGAATCAACATGGCGACCTGGCCGTCGACGAAATTGCCGCCGAATAAAAGGAGTACGGGGTGCGACAAGAGCGCTGCCACTACCGCAAGACCGGTCATTACCAGTACAAGTTGGCGAAAGTAGAATGGAGTCGTACGGTTGGCGTCCTCGTCCGACTGCGCCGAGGCCTTGGGGAAGAATACGGTCTGAACGGCATAGGGTATCATCATCAACGGCATAGTCAATCCGGCTGCCACGGAATAGATTCCGCCCGCACCGATGCTGCTTTGCAGCGCGACGATCAGGATGAAATCACAGCGCGTGAGTACGTAGACGAAGGCGGAATGGACGTAGATCCAGATACTATATCTGAACGATTTCCTGAACAATGTCCAGGACGGCGTTGATGGAAACCCGACAATTCGCGAACAGTTGTACAAATTGATGAAAGCCCCGATGCCCCAGCCGAGAATATAGCCGTTCACCACCCAGGCCGCCGAACGGATGGGAAGCAGAAGCACGAGACAGATTACGGCCAGACTTGCGTAAGTCTGAATGATATCAGACACACTCTTCTGGACGATGCGTCCGTGCGCGATAAGCTGCTGGGCGCAGAGCTCGTAGATGATCATCAGCGGCAGGCCGAACAGGGGTGGCAGAAGCGTCGCCAGCGGCAGGTTGTCGGTGTAGGGTTTCCAGAAGTCATACGTCAGGCAGAAGGCGGCAATGGCGATGAGGCCCATGACGGTCGGGAAGATCACGGCGTTGGAGAGATGCGACCGGGGTGAACCTTCCTTGCGGCTGATGAAATACTGAGTGGCCACCCCCATGCCCAGATGGCTGACAGCGAAAAGAATCGACGGGATGTAAATGAGAAGCGTTACGAGACCTTTGCCGGTGTCGCCGAGCGTGCGGCTGACGGCGAGGTTGATGACAAACGCCGCCAACAGGGTGAGGATTTGCGAGAAGAGCAGGACGACTGTCGAATCAAAGAACCGCAATAGGGTGAACCTCCGGAGGCAACAGTATAGCGGAGATAGGGAAAGGATAGCAAAGCAAAAAAAAGGCGGCATTGCTGCCGCCGATTTTCAAGCAAATTTATTGCTCTCAGGCCCAGTTGTTTCTGATCTGCTTCAGATATGACGGGCTCTTTCTGAGGCCAAGGCTGGAGGCCTTGTACTGGACCGAACCCTCGGTGCGGCCAAGTTTCTTGGCAATGGACACGTTCGAGTTCGTGCGATAGATCTTCTTCAGAGTGTTGATCTCGGAAGGAGTCCAGTTTTTCATGCGGCCGGTGGCATTAAAACGGCGAGTGTAACTGGTCGTCCGGTTCCAGCCGGTCGTGCGTCTGGTCTTGCTGTGCCAGGTGCGTCTGGTTCTGCGATTCATCCTTTGCTCCTTTCAAGTAAGGACTATTAGTTGATTGTACTTCATCCTGAAGTCTATTGTCTACTACCATGACTTTGTTAACTAATTGGGTTAACACGTTAAAGTATCGGACTTATGCGAGATTACTTTAATCCGATAGCAGATTTTGGGGATGAATGAGGCGAGATTCTTGTAAGAATCTTGAACATTTTCGGCAGCTGACTTTGACTTCAAACTTGGGCCATCGAAGATTGCTCGGAAGTTGGATAGTCGAAGCCGCGATATCGTGTACTCAAAGTATGAGATCACCCACATTTTGTGGAGCCAAGGTTTCAAAAGTGAACAGTTCATCAGGCATCACGCCTGACTCATTATGCTTTACTATGATTGTCGATCATGATAGATTCACGGCATGGCGACGTATTTCGTTTCTGACTTTCATCTGGGGGAAAGCGATCCCGAGCGCGATCGCGAGAAATATCGGCGATTCTGCGATCTGCTGGTGCAGATCAAGGCGGACCTTGATCACCTGGTCATTCTCGGCGATATGTTCGACTTCTGGTTTGAGTATCGCCATCTGATTCCCAAACATCATCAGGACGTATTGTGCAGACTGCGGGACTTAGTCAGCGAGGGAGTGCGAGTAACTTATGTGTGCGGGAATCATGATTTTTGGATGGGTGAATTTTTTGATTCGGAATTAGGGATTGGGCTGGTGCGGGACGACTTTACCATCGATTCGGCCAGGGGGAAAGTTCTGGTACTCCACGGTGATGGCATAGCGCCATCCGACTGGAAGTACCGCATCTTGAAGAGGATATTAAGAAATCGTCTCAATATCTTTCTTTATAGCCAACTGCCGCCCAGTCTGGCATATAATCTCGCATTAGGGGTTTCACGAAGGTCACGAGGCCACACCCAGAAACGTCCGAAGGATTCGTTCGTCGAAGAATGCGTTCAGTTTGCGCGGGCCAAGGTAAGTGAGGGCTACTTTGCGGTCGTCTGCGGGCACATTCATTTGCCGGAAATTCGCGAAATTGGCGGCGGTTACTATGTCAATTCCGGTGACTGGCTCACCAATTTCAGCTACGTGCGCTTTGATGGCTCTGAGTTCACTCTAGGGTACGCGGGAAGTTCCAAGCAGAAATAGAGCGCGCGTCGGCTAACCTGCTAGTCGAAGGCGCGACGGGCAATCTTTCCACTTCGAAGACTTTGAACAATAGTGGGAATTGACACCAGATAGCTCTCAGCATCAGGCGCCGAAATTTCAGTCGTCAATTCATATTCTCCAGCACCGAGTTTGGGCAGTGGCGGGCAGCAGCAGATATTTCCGACCTTGCCACCGGCCTCGACAATGGCGTGGACATAACGCCGGCGTAATGCTTCGGCAAAGACGCTCTGGCTGGAAGGAATCAGGTACAGTTGGAGATTCTTACGGATCGTTTCACCTCGCATTGCCATGGCGAGCTGGTGGAAATCGTCGAGATTGCCGCCCAATAGCGGGCCGACGCGAATTCGGCGAAGCTGCAGGGAATTGAATTCTTGTGGATCAGTGACGAATTCCTTCTTTGAAAGCGAGTAAACGGCAGTACGGCGTTTGGCCATTGTGACTGTTAGTGTATCGAGCAACGGTGCGTTCTTGTCGGAGAAAGGTATCGGCCCTTCGCTTTTGGTGAACCGGCCGATAAAGTTCAGGAAAGTTTGGTCGGGCTCGACCACTGCGTGCCTTCCGGTCAAGTAGCAGGCGTATCCGAGGAGAGACATGCGATCGTCGATTGGAAGCCCCTCAACACCAGGGCCGGACAATTCAATGAGAAATTTCTTATCCCCCAATCCGGCAACGGATTCATAAATGCGACAGGCGGCGTCGAAAGCGTTGTGACGCACCGGCGACGTGCTCGGTAATATGACCTTGAGCGTCGGCGTGACCTCGATCTCCGTTACCTCCGGAGGTTGGTCGAGGAATCGCGGCGTCGGGGTGACTACTTTGACGAAAGACGAAGTTACCGCCAGCGCTGAAGCTTCATGACGATCCGACACAATAATCTGATTTGCGCGAAAGTGTCCGCTCTCAATCATGGCCATAAACGACTCGTGTATTTCCGGCGTACTCTGGTCATTCTTCTGGCCTTTGTCGCTGTTTGGCGTTAGGGCGACAATGCCGAGATCGCTGATAGAGATAATCAAGTCGACCGGCACGATTGACCGCTGGCCGACCGCGGGATATTGAGCCGGATCGTGAAAGGAGACGATCTTCTGCAGGAATGTTTGCGCCGGCCAGACTTTCTCACCGCTGCGATTTAGCCGCTGCTCGTCGAAGAATTTCAACTCCAGTTGTTCGAGACGCAGGATAGCCGGCCGATTGAAGATTTTGTATTTCTTCCGCCAGCGATAGAATGCCTGCTTGGTGATGTCCAGTTCCTGCCCGGCGCGCAGGTCATCCCCAAAGCGTTCCCACAGCTCGCTGATTTCGCGCTGTGTATATTTGGGAAATACCGATTTGCCGACGCCCTTTTTTCGCCGCCAGTAGGCAACCAATTGCTCAGGCACATTGCCCAGGGCCTGCCCGATCTTTTTGTCAGTTCGGTACAGTTTCTGTAACTGTAACAATTCCTGTTTAGTGGGAATCTTTATCAAGGCTATCGTCGTTGGAAATACTTGGATAGTGCCCGATAGGTGTCATCCAACGAAAACGAGAGTACACGTATATCGCCGGTGACGGCCATAAAATTGGAATCGCCTGCCCAACGGGGAACAACATGCAGGTGCAAGTGCCCGGCAACGCCGGCGCCGGCGGAACGTCCCAGATTCATGCCCAGATTAAAGCCGCGCGACGTAAATTCGGCCTTGAGAGACTTGACGGCAAGCCGGGATAATTGCATCATCTCGACCAACACCGGCTCAGGCATCTTCTCCAAATGGCCGATGTGGCGATTGGGCACAATCATTAGATGGCCAGTCGTGTAGGGATATCGGTTGAGGACGATGAAGCTGTGTTCGGCGCGCAGTAGAATGAGATTGTCGCGATCTTTTTTCTCTGCCAGCATACGGCAGAAGATGCAACCCTTTGGCTTGGGACTGCGAATGAAGTCACCGCGCCATGGTGCGAACATTGTTTTTGCCATGACCGCGAAATTATAAGTAAACGTTGACGGATACGCAAACGGAATAAAAACTACCGCGCTATGCGCCGACTACCGCCTCTGAATACTGCCGGCTTGGCTCTGCCTGTCCCAGTTCAATAGACCTGTTCGCCCACGGCAAACGCTGGCGGTCGGCCGTCAAGAACAGGATTTGGAAGTCCTGTGCCATCAGATCGAGTATCGCCATCGCTTTTTCACGACGGGGCTGATCCATGAACATCAACGGGTCTTCCATGATGATCGGCGGCTTGACATCACCGGAGAATATCTTGACCAGCGCCAGCCGCATTGCCAGATGCAACGTGTCTACCGTTCCCCGGGAAAGGGATTCGGAGGAACTCATCCAGGTGCTGCCGTCGGGGCTGATTTCCGCCGCGAATGAATAGCGGTCGAATCTTACGCGTTTCCAATGGTCATTGGTCAAGTTGCCGAGGATAGCGGATGCCTCGTCTTCCAGAATCTCCAGCGAGGACTTCAACACCCGGCGGCGCGCTTCCTCGAGATATCTGGACGTAATCGAAAGAATCTCGGCTTCTGAGCGCAGGCGCTTAAGTTGACGTTCGCCTTCTTCAATCCGTTCCTGTAACGGCGCCATCAAGTCGCTGCCGGCCTCGAGGAAGAGAAGCTTCTTTTCGAGGTTCGCATTTTCTTCCTGCAGTTGACTGTGGCGTTTGTCCAGTTCGGCAACTTCGCGTTGCAGTTGTTCAAGCTTCTCAGCGGAGATGGCGTAAGCGCGAAACTTTTCGAATACTTCCTGCTGACGGCTGATGCGATCGGTCATCTTGCCGAGTTCATCTTCAAGGTCTTTCAGGTTACTGTCTCCCAGAAGCGATTCGTAGCGCGTGACGAGCGCCTTGATGTCGCGGTCAAGGTCGCGATATTCCTCGTAACGGTCCTGCATTTCTTCGAGACTGTTGACCTTGAAACGATGAATGATCGTTTGCAGGGCATCCTCATTCTTGTGCAGACGCTCTTCTTCATCCCGCCAGCGTTGATCAGCTTCCTTGAATTTGGACTGGGCATGTTTGTAACTGGCAGTACTGAGTGACCACAACACGGTCGCAACGAACGTCATCAGCATCCCCGCGCCGGCGCCCATGAGATAGACGGAGCCGTGGGTCTTGTTCCAAATGAATATGCAGACCACTGAGGCCAACAATGCAAAGCCGACCAGCAGCCGATACCAGCCCTTTGGCTGCAGCAGATTAGCGGCTTGATCTTCTCTCTCCCGCGCTGCCGAGGCATCTTCAAGGCGGTTTCTGCCAAGCTGGTTCTGGATAGCAAGACTTTCGGCAGTCTTAAGATCAGTGCGGTCGATTTTGACGATCGCCTTGAGGGCTTCCTTCTTGGAGGTAATTTGATCCTTGATTTCCAGCGCGTCACGTGTGCGACGGCCCAGGTCGAGATAAGTCTCCCGCTCCTGATTCAGGTTTTGTTCGGCTTCAAGCGCCTGTTTGCTTTTGCGGAATAACTCGTGCTTGTCCTCAAACAGTTTTTGAATGACCTGAATTTCGTTGACGATAGTCTCCTGTCGGCATCGTGAATCCGCCAGTTCCACAATCTTTGTCTTGGTAGTGTTAAGTTCGGTGGTCCAGTCGTTGATTCGTTTCTCAAACTCAGCAATCTCGCCGGTGCAGACTGACTCGCGTCCCTGAATTTGTGTCAGCCGATTGGCGATTCTTTGCAGCAGCCGCGAGACAAGCAGGTCATCCTTGTTGTTGTTAAGCATCTTTTCCAGCTTGTCGCGGATCAAATCGTTCGCTTTTTCCACGCCGGCCAGATCGTTCTGTCGGATTAAAGATGTTGCGAAGTAGAGTTCTTTTTCTGTGATCCCCAGGGCCAATGCGATCTGCGCCTGTACTTCGGCGGGAGTGCTCCATCTCTCTCCCGATTCGATCTCTTCCAAGAGGATTGTCTCGGTGGCGAGATCTTTAGTCAGCCGATAGTTTTTCCCGTCGGCGTGATATTCCAGGTTAAGGAGATAGGGTTTGGCAGACGGATTCGAGTCGTTGGACTTGCCAGCGCCGAATGTGCCCGCGGGCACATCGAACAAGATTGTGCCGAGCGCCCGAACCAGCGTAGATTTTCCCGACTCATTGTCGCCCAGGAGCACGTTGAGGCCGTCGCCAAATTCCAGCGTGGTATCGTCAAAGCAACCGAACCGCCTCAGGGAGAATTTCTGCAGTTTCATGAGATCACATCCTTGCCGGACAGCATGGCGGTGCCGGTCACAAGCGCCTGGAAATACGTGGGTCTCAATTCAGGAGTTGCCTTCTCAATGGCCTCCTCCAGAAGGAAATTGTAGTCGGTCAGCAATGTGTCGCCGCCGTTTCCGCCTGTGGACGGCTGAGCGGAAGTGAACAACCGATCATCCTCGACTCGCAGGCAACAGAAGCTGTCCTTGAGATTGCTTTCAAGCTCCGAAAGATCAAGGTAACCGTCGGTCACAAAACCGCCGTCGAATCGCACCTGTAACAGGGTGTTCGGCGAGGCGTGCTTGAGAACTTCCTCCTCAAGCTCGATCGTATAGCGAAAATGCGTATTGTCCAATTCAATTTGTTTCCAGCGAAGTTGGCCGGTTTCGATGTCATCGACAGAGCAGCGTCCGGGATCAAGATCAACCAACAGCACTTTACCGAGTTCGTTCTGGTCAAAACCCTGAGCTTCAGGAGAGCCGGCAGAATAGGAGCGCGGGTTCCATTTACGATAGTTACCGCCGCCAATGGCGACATAATCGAAACCGGCCTCGATTAGTGAGTCGGATATTTGTCTCATGCTGATATCGGACTCCGAGGAATCGGGCGTTTCGAAATTGCTGACAACAACTATATGGACGCCCGCGGTATTTTCCTTGGTGGGCAAACTTATGTGTCCCAGTTCGGCAGCGTGTCTGGGGATGCTCAACCCATAGACTGTGATTCCCGAGTCGGAAAAATCAAGACAGGGACAATGCCGGCCTTGCAAGATATGGAAATTTTCGGGGCGATTTTCGCTGGGCATGTAGCGATAGATCGAGTTGTCGTCGAAATCATCCTTGAATCCGGGCAACACGACAAAGGGGATTCGTCCCAGGCGCTCCACCTGTTGAAACATGAACTCAACCAGATGCCGGGACACCATATTGGTCGCGAACAGATTTCCCGAAACCAGGAATAGATCGATACTGCGATCGAGCGCCTCGGTGACGCAACGCTCCAGAGAATCCTTGAGAGCCTTGCGGACGAAATCACCCGATTTTCCGATTCCCGAGAACTGCCTGCCAAGACAGAAATCGGAGGCGTGAATAATCTTGGTCATTGCTGCCAGCTTTCCTGTTATATGGGTGCCAAAGCTGAATACACAGCCGTGGACGATTATAAGGTTCGCGGCGACGAAGCATTCGGCGTTGCCCCGAAAGAGAGATGTGGCACCGAGTTACACCGGTAGAGCGCCGTCGCCTTCCTAGTCAATCGTATCGGAAGAATCGGGCCAAAAATGAAGGGGAAAAGCTCAGAAGATCTGGCCGGACATTTGCTTATAAATCAGCACCGGCGAGATCGTTCCCTGCTGCAAGATGAAGTCGTGGAATCTCTTGAGAGTGTATTGCTGTCCCATCTTGGTCTTGTAGAGGTCTCGGATTTTGAGAAGGTAATCCTTGCCCAACAGATAACTGCTGGGAACCGTCGGCTCCAGAGTGTAGGAATTGACTTCCTTCTCGATATAGTCTACCTCGGCGTCGAGGTTAGCGACCATCCAATCGACGGCCTGCTGGTAGGTGAACTGTCCCGTCTGTAATTTGACATCCACTATGATTCTGGCGGCGCGGAAGCGGACACCGTTAAGAACGGTCAAGTAAGTGCGAAGATCATCGCCGTAAAAAGCTTCATCGTAGATTTCGCCTTCACAATAGAGCGGCCAGCCCCCGGTCATCATCTCGTCGCGTTGCACGCGGCGGAGAAGCGAGGGGTTGTGGTTTGTCATCTGAATTTGCAGGTGGCGCCCCGGATAGGCCTCGTGAACTACGGTAGGCCTGAAACCCCGGCGCGTGCAATATCGAAAGTATGCCGAGCGATTCGCATCGGACAAAGTATCCGGAAGGGGCTGAACATGGAATCTGCTAGTCTGAGCAGATTCAAACGGCCCAGCCGTCTGACAAATGATGCCTCCCGTAAGCCGCTCGGCGAAGGCGGGAGTCTCCTCCGGCACGCAGGGAGCGATATTACTTGGAATAGTAGCGAAATCGTGTGCCACCAGCCAGTCACGGGTCTGATTGATTTCCCACTGGAAATAATCCATCACGTCGGCGCGGCTGAAACTCTTGGGTACGAAATATGCGAAATCCTCCGGCAGCGGAAGGGTGTCAACGATGGCTGAGACGGAGTCATACAGTCTGGCGGCTTCGGCGAATTGCGCCTCACCGATCTTCAACAAGGAATCGGAGTCGTAGTCGACATACAACTGCTGCTTAAGCAGCTTATCGAAGAGTTCCTTCCCAACCGCAAACTGCTGACCTTCCTTGGTCTTGAGGGCGTCAAGAAAGTCCGAAAAATCCTCCAGGGAATTTGCCGCTGTGGCAATTTTCTCCTTCAATTCGTCGCTGCGATGCGGGAGTCTGTCTCCGAAATAGTCAGCAAGATCTGTCAGGAAGGTGGTCGTTCTCTCAACTTCATCTTCTGCAAGCAGTATCCAGATCTGTGGTGGTTCTTTGAGGAGTCTCTGCGCAGACTCCAGGAATCGCGGCAGATCATTCAGGCGGCCCAGAATATACTCAAACTTGGAGGTATCAGAGAGTGATTGAGACTGCATGACTTGATAGAGTCCGTCAATGGCCTTGCCGGAAAACAATTTCGGGTTGTCCTGCAGGATCAGGGAGCGGCTGAGGTAGAGCAATTGGGTCTCGATGTCGCTCTGAAGAGTCAGGTAGTCAAGCTTTTCGTCGGCGTTCAACTGTTGCTGGCTGATGCCGTTAAGATCGTTACGCAGATCGCGCAGGGCGGCGGCGTATCTGCCGAAAGACTTCTGCGAGAAATCGGGATAGCGATAATCGTTGGTGTGATCTCCCATTTCTGTGGCAATCACCGGATCAAAGGCAAACCATTTCTCGATGAATGCTTCCGCGGTTGCCTGAAGCTTCTCTCCCGCGCTGAGTTGTTTCGCGCCAGACGAGGCCGGAATGAACAGCACTGCGCATAAAGCCACGATTGCAAGAATCTTCGTCATTATCATCTACTCCAAGGGTTGATATTATTAAGCGGGGCAGCGTCCTGCTCGCCCAGCTATATCTGTTCGAGTACCAAACTGGCGACCGTCTCCACGTGTGCCGTTTGCGGAAACATGTCGACGGGAGTGACCCGTTCGACGCGATAACCCGCTTCCACAAATTGTCCCAGATCGCGGGCCAGGGTCGCCGGATTGCAGGAGACTGCTACGATACGTTTGGCGCCCAGGCGGCAAATGCGTCGTACCGCTGTTTGCTCCAATCCCGCACGCGGCGGATCGGTTACGATCGTGTCAAACTCGCGGCCACCTTCATGAAGTTGAACCAGCAACTTGCGCACGTCACCTGACACGAATTCAGTATTGGGGACATTATTCAGGGACGCGTTCAATTTCGCCATCTCAATTGCTTCAGGATTGATCTCGATTCCCAGAACCGATGCAACGTCTCTGGCCAGGTACAGACTGATCGTGCCGCAACCGCAAAACAGGTCGAGCAGAGTGTGCTCTGCTTTCGGCTGCGTGTGCTCTCTGATTATGTCGTACAGCACGCGGGTCTGTTTAGTGTTGGTCTGGAAAAAAGAGAAGGGCGTCACGCGAAAAGTCAGATGGCCGATTTGTTCGGTGAGATAAGTATCACCAAAGATGTGAATTAATTCATCCCCGATGGCGACATGAGCTTTCCTGCCGTTGACGGTATGAAATAAGGAAGTGAGCCCGTTCACCTGTTCGAAGACGCCGCCGAAAAACTCGTCGCGGCCGGAGAACTCGCGGTCGAAGGTCACGATGTTCAACATGAAATCACCGGTCAGCTTGCCCTCCCGGACGACCAGGAATCGCAGTTCGCCGGAGCCGTCTCTGAAGTTATAGAAAGGGACGCCAAATTGCCGCGCCAGCTTTCGGACCGTGTCTAGTGCCGCAACCGAACGAGGCGACTGCAAGTAGCACTCTTTAAGGTCGAAGACGGCGTCGAATTGCCCCCGTACGTGCAGTCCGGCACAACCGCCAGCTTCGTCGCTAAAGGAATATTCCATCTTGTTGCGATAGTAAAATTCATCAGCGGAGGGAATGATGGGATCGATTTCGACGGCTTCCAGCTTACCGATTCGCTCGATGGCATCGCTCACAAAGCGCGCCTTATATTTCAATTGTTCCGAATACGGAAGATATTGCCAGGAACAGCCGCCGCAGATTAGGAAATGCGAGCAGCGCGGCGTGATGCGCAGCGGCGATGAACTCTTGAGATCGGTCTGCCTGCCAAATGCGAAATGACGTTTGACCTCGGTGATCTCACATTCGATACGGTCACCCGGCACGCCACGGTCGGTCATGACGACCATGCCGTCATGGCGGCCCACCGATTTGCCGGTGTTGGCCAAGTCGATAATATCCAGTTCGATCGTGTCGCGACGTTTAAGTCTGTCAGCCATGACGCGGATAATAGTCAATTTGTCCGGATAGGCCAACGACAAAAAAGCTGATTCGCGCCGTTGTGTTTTGTATAATCCTTGCGATCCAGCAGGCGAGCGAGATGTCATCGAGGGGCCTGCGGAATAATCGGCAGGCAAATATCCGGGAGTGTTTGAATATGATTTTGCGACTGATGTTGTTGTTAAGCGCCGCGTGCGCGGTGTTTTCGTCTTCGACCCTGGCGCTGACCGATCCTCCGGCGGTAATCAAGGCCGACTTGCAGATTCATCCTCGTTCGATCATTCAACCATTTTCCGGAGAGGTGCGGTTTATCGGGGAGCCCGGGTATGACAGCCCCTGTTCGGTAACTGTCAATCTGACCTGCAATAAACGAGTGACCGACACTCTCAGTTTCCGCCTGGAGACAGTTGACGCTTACGGCCTGGGGATTTCTCCCGACAGTGCTGTCTGGAAGACTCCAATTGATTCGGGTGCTACATTCAAGGCATCGTTTGCGTTTCGGCCCGATCAGGTCGGCACCTATCGACTGACGTTTTCCCGGCGTCTTAAGTCATCCTGGCTGCCGCTGGCGTCATTGGTTCTTGCGCTGGACGAGGACGGCAAGGCCGTTTATGCCGGCGCCGGCGCCAATTACCGCCTCACCGATGTCCCGCCGCATCCGCAGGTGAACGATCAACCGCTGACATTGAGGTATCCGCTGCGCGGAAAACAATATGACCCGTTAATAGACCGGCATTTCACTTGTGAACTAAAGTTTTCGAGGAAACCGGCAGTGAACGAGACAACCTTCGTTGATCTGGCGCTAGAATGCCGGGCGGACAAATATACCAAGGTGCAATTCATTCTGGACTACTCGCTGAATCTCAGGCCGTCGGAATTGCCGCGATCGTGGGGAAGCAGTATTCAGTTGACTGATAGCACCCGTTTCTACACCGGTCGATTTTCCATTGTTCCGAATCGAGCCGGAATCGGAGCGCTTAATCTGAGAGTTGTGGGCGTCAAGTCGACAAATGAAAAATCGGCTCGCTTCACCACCGAGTTTCCGGTTTTCTTCGTGATGGGTGATGACAGCAAATTGCTTTTTGTCGGTACATTTGAGCCCTGGACCAGGTACAAGTCCAAGACCGACGTGATGCTCGGCGGCATGGCGCCTCTACTCGACGTCAAGAATCGCGACTATGATTTCAAGCAAGTGGTGTCGAAGCCGGACTATCAGGGAGATGAGTCAGCCATCCCGGTCGACAGTGGCGCTGGGGGGAAGAAGTAGCCCCTTTACGATGACGGCATCTAAGCGCGAACCGTCAAGACCGGTATGCGCGTGCGGTGACGTACTTGCGAGGATACGCTGCCCAGAATGACATCGGAAATACCTCGATGACCATGTGTCGACATGGCGATCAGATCACACTTGACACTTTCAGCCGTTGCGAGAATATGCTCGGCGGGGTCCCCGCAAGCAAGAATCGCTCGCACCTGAAAGCCGTCGGCGCGCAACTTCTCTTCGATGCCGGTTAGATACGCCCAATCACGGCGCATTTCTTCGGATTCCCCAAGCTGCCTTTGATTGCGAGCCATAAAGCCGTCAGCCACATGGATGATCGTTAGCCGCGCTTTGGTGAGGCGCGCCAATGGCCGGATGTGTTCGAGAATCACATCATCGGTCTTGCTGTTATCCAGTGGAATCAGAATGTTCTCATACATCTACATCCTCGCAGAGCTAAATTAACCTTTGATCCAATCAAAGACCGCCTGTCCCAACAAAAATACGTTGAGAATCGCGATCACCGCAGTTACGATCCATGCCGTCACGGACAACCAGCGCGGATTTACGAACTGTCCCATCTTCAGTTTGTCGCTGGTAAACATCACAAGAGGGACGACTGCGAAAGTTAGTTGCAGCGACAAGACGACCTGACTCAATACCAGCAGTTTTCCGACACCACCCTCGCCAAAGAAGGCCGCCACAAAGACTGCCGGCAGAATGGCAATCAGCCGCGTCAACAATCTCCGTACCCAGGGACGCAAACGGATATCCAGGAAACCTTCCATAACGATTTGGCCGGCCATGGTTCCGGTGAGGGTCGCATTCTGTCCCGAGGCCAGTAGGGCGACGCCGAACAGAGTGCTGGCCAACGTTGCTCCCAACACAGGACTTAAGAGCTGATAGGCATTGCTGATATCCGCCACGTCCTGATGCCCACTGCCATGAAATGCCGCGGCGCTCAGAACGAGAATTGCGGCGTTGATGAAGAAGGCAAAGAACAGAGAGACCGTTGAATCAATCGTTGCAAAGCGCACAGCCATCGCTTTGCCGACATTGTTGCGTTCGTAAGCGCGTGTTTGCGAGATGCTGGAGTGGAGATAGAGATTGTGTGGCATGACGGTAGCGCCGAGAATGCCGATCGCGATGAACAGCATGCTCGGGTCAACGACAATCTTCGAGGTCGGTAACAGTCCTCCCAGCATCGCCCGAACCGGCGGTTGGGAGGCGATCAATTCGTAGGCGAAACAGGCGCTTATCAGAAATATCAACCCGGCGACCAGGGATTCGACATAACGGAAACTTCGGTGTTGCAGATACAGAACCACCAGAACGTCGGACGCCGTCAGAATGATCCCAATTACGAGTGGAATTCTAAACAGCAAATTGAGCGCAATTGCCGAGCCGATGACCTCAGCCAGGTCGCAGGCGGCGATGGCGATTTCGCACAGTACCCAGAGCATAAAAGACGCCGTCGGAGAATAGTGATCGCGGCAGGCCTGTGCCAGATCGCGACCGGTAGCAATACCGAGCTTGAGCGCCAGGTGCTGCAGCAACATCGCCATCAAGTTGGAGATCAGGACTACTGACAGCAGGGTATAGCCGAATCTCGCGCCGCCTGCCAGATCAGTCGCCCAATTGCCGGGGTCCATGTAGCCGACCGCCACCATGAGTCCCGGACCGGTAAACGCGAGCAGCTTACGCCAGAAACCCGCCGCGGCAGACACGGGAATGGATGCGTATGACTCGGGCAGTGAGGGAGTCCCCCGGGGGTGTCTCCAACCGTCGTTTTCGGATGATTCTATGTCACTTTTCGGCTCTAACTCTTCAGCCATAGGCGGTCCCCGTTAAGGTGCGTGAACATCAACGCTAAGGTTGAACGCTTGCCGGAAGGAATTATTGGCAATCAAATTGACGGCGCAAGCGGAATTGCCGCAGGCAAATTCAAGATAGAAATCGAATAGTGTGCTCGTTGAGTATGAATTCCGGTGCCGCCGATTACCAGCCGAAGATATTGATGCGCCAGATGTCGTTCTTGGTCACGAAGATTATCAGGAGAATGAGAAAAACAAATCCGATCTGTTGTGCGATCGCTCTGGTCTTCATTGAAACCGGCTTGCCTTTAAGCTTTTCGATGCCGAGGAACAGCAATTGGCCGCCGTCGAGCACGGGAATCGGTATCAGATTTACCACGCATAGGTTAACCGAGAGAATCGCCGCCAACAGCATGACCTCCAGAAATCCCTGCTTGGCTGCCTCCCCGGCGGCTTGCGCGATGAACAACGGCCCACCGATCAGCTTCGAGGATACGGAGCCGCTGATAACATCCTTGAGGAATTTGAAGATCATCCCGGCGTAAAAATTCGTCATACTGAAACCGGCCGATGCTGCTGTAAAGAAACCCATCGGCTTATATGAAACGTCTCGACCGACGCCGATTTTCCCAAGCACGGCAACTTCACCCTTTTCGTTCAGAGTGGTGTCCGATCTTATCTGCACGACCGCGCTCATGGTGTCCTGGTTGCGCAGCCAGGTCAACCGCGCCGACTGTCCGGGACGTTTTGTGATTACATCATACATCTGCTGGAAGCTGCTGACCGTCGAATCGTCAACGCCGATCATTACATCTTTGGGCTGCATGCCGGCCTTGGCGGCAGGGTTATCTTTCAATACTTGCCCGATGACGGCTTTCGTGTCATCGTATACCGGTTCGCCTTTAAGGAAATAGATTCCAAACAGAATGACGACCGCGAGAATGTAGTTCATCACCGGCCCCGCCAGTATCACCAGCGCGCGCTGCCAGACCGCTTTGGACATGAATTCCCACGGTTCACCGCGAACTTCGGATTCCTCAGGCTTTTCACCTGACATCTTGACGTACCCGCCCAGCGGTATCCAGGAAATGCAATATTCGGTGTCGCCTTTGCGGAAGCCGATCATTTTGGGAGGAAAGCCCAGCGAGAAAGTCTCGACCCGAATACCCGACATTTTGGCGAGCGCAAAATGTCCGAACTCATGGACAAAAATCAGCAGTCCAAGAACGAAGATGAATGACAGAATCTCGATTAACACAAGCTTATCAACCTTTTGCTTCCGAAAATGTTCCCTGGGCGATCAATTCCTCGGTGGCCTTTCGCACGTTGGCGTCCGCGTTCAATACGTCGCGGAGACTTCGGTCCGGCAATTTCAGTTCCGCAGAAATCATCCTGGCCACGACAGTTGTAATATCGGGAAATTTTATCTTTCCGCCAAGAAAAGCTGCAACGGCAATTTCATTGGCGGCATTGAGCATCAGCGGCGCAACTCCGCCCATTTCCAATGCTTTGTACGCCAGCGCAATAGCCGGATAGCGACGATGATCGACCGGTTCGAAAGTCAACTTCCGCGCCGCCGCAAATTCCATACGTGGAAGATTTGTTGTCAACCGCTCTGGATGATTGAGCGCGTAAGAAATCGGCAGCCGCATGTCGGGAGGTGACAACTGCGCCACAACCGAACCGTCATGAAACTGAACCATTGAATGAATAATGGATTCAGGGTGAATCACTACTTCGATCTGTTCCGGTGCAAGGCCAAAGAGATACCGCGCCTCGATTATTTCCAGGCACTTGTTCATCATCGTGGCCGAGTCGACAGTAATCTTGGCGCCCATTGACCAATTTGGGTGCTTCAATGCTTCGCCAATAGTTATGGAGTCGAAAGTCTCGAGTGGGCGTGTTCGAAACGGCCCGCCGGAAGCTGTCAGAATGATCTTTTCGACTTCTGATCGCCTCCCGGCCTGAAGGCACTGGAATATGGCGGAATGCTCTGAATCGATCGGAATGATCTGTGCGCCTGAACTGTGCGCTACGGAATTTAGCAGTTCACCTCCTGCCACCAATGACTCTTTGTTGGCAAGAGCGAGCGTCTTGCCTGCGGAGAGGGCATAATAGGAAACCTCGAGACCGGCGGCACCGACAATGGCGTTGACTACCAAATCGCAATCGATCGCCGCGATGGCTTGCTCGTAAGCTGAACTGCCCGAGAATATCCGGTGGAAGGCGGCAGCGACTGCCTGGCTGACTCGGCGGCGTTTTCGTCGCTGATCAGCACTGCCGGGACATCGAATTCTCTGGCCTGTTGGCCGAGAAGATCGACATTGCTGCGCCCCGACAACAGCGACAAGGTGAACGCGTCGCGATTCTCGGCAACTATGTCAAGAACGTTGCGGCCGATTGAGCCGGTAGAACCGAATAGAAGAATTCGCTTCACTTCTTCTCGTAGGCGCGAATCAAATAGATCTTCTTGAGCGGCCGATCTGCCGCCGGAATGCCGTTAGGCAGGAGAGAAATATCTGCCGTGCCTTCTTGCTTCATTTTCATCAAATCGTTCACCCATTGAATGTCATTTTGCATTTTCGTGAACGACCCTGAAGTTGGCGCCTTGCCGATCTTCTGAACTACGTCAAATCCTGCAACTGTCTTGCCGAAAACCGTGTACTTATGATCGAGAAAAGGAGCCGGAGCAAGGCAGATGTAGAATTGCGATGACGCGGAATTGGGATCGCTCGATCTCGCCATTCCGAGTGAGCCGGCGTGATGAAGCGAGTCATTGAATTCTGCCGGAACGGTAGCGCCCGAGCCGCCGAATCCGTCGCCCTGCGGGTCTCCGGTCTGAATCATGAAACCGTCGATGACCCGGTGAAACAACAGCGAATCATAGAAACCCTTGCGCACCAGGCCGAGAAAATTCTCGACGTGAAGAGGCGCCACGCCCGGGAACAGTTCAACCTCGATATTGCCTTCGGAGGTCTCCAGGACAACCACAGGATTTTTCTTGGAATCAAAGCAACCGTCAGTAAGCATAACGCCCGCCAGTACAAGCATGAGTATGGAAAGTACAGACTTCATTTCCTCTCCCGAATGTTAGATCAACCATAGTCAGCGTGCAATATATCAGTTATATGCATGCTGTCAAACAAAGTTGAAGGAGAGGACTCTGCGCGCGTAGTTTGGCGTGAGCGGGTTTTTTGCTTATTCGGGGTTGAAAATAAGATCCAAGTTGATTAAACTAATTAACTAGTTTGTGGTGAGGAAAGGATCTTCTGATGATTGAAGAACAACAAACGATTGGGCGGTCGGCCAGTGGATCGGGAATAGGGCTTCATACCGGCTGCCAGTCTACCATAACTTTCAAACCTGCCGAACCGGGCACCGGAGTGCGATTCGTTCGCACCGACCTGACCGGCGCCCCGGAAGTGCCGGCCGACATCGACCACGTGGTCGGCCTGGATCGCGGCACCACAATTCAGAAGGGCGAGGCCAAGGTTTACACGGTCGAGCATGTGCTGGCGGCGGTGGCCGGACTGCAGATAGACAACCTGATTATCGAGTTGAACAATATCGAGCCACCGGTTTTTGACGGTTCGTCGCAGCCGTTCGTGGAAATCCTCCTCCAAGGCGGCGTTGTCCGCCAGGCGCAACCCAAGGAATATTTCGAAATCGACTCGCATTTGGCATACTCCGAAAAAGAACGGGGTGTTGACATAGTAGTGGTCCCCAGCGACCAGTTCAGAATTACGTTCCTGGTTGACTACAAGAATCCTGCGTTGGGAACCCAGTACACGTCGCTGGTGAGTCTCGAAGATGAATTCGTTAATGAGTTCGCGCCTGCCCGGACGTTTTGCTTCTTATCCGAAGTGGAAATGATGAAGGAGCGAGGGATTATCAAGGGCGGAGGCCTGGATTCGGCGGTCGTGATTTGCGATTATGACATCGGCCAGGCGGAAGTGGAACGTCTGAGAAAGTTGTTTGGCCTGCAGGAGGACGTCTTTATCGGAAAGACCGGGATTCTTAACGATAAACCGTTGCGATTTTACAACGAGCCGGTACGGCACAAAGTTGTCGACTTGATCGGCGACCTGTTTCTGATCGGTGCTCCAATCAAGGGGCATGTGCTCGCCGCGCGTTCCGGCCACGCCGCGAACGTCGCTCTTGCGAAACGCATGCGGTCGCTGTATAAGAAGAAGCAAATCCGTAAAAAATATCCGAGCCGCGCCTCAGGTGAATACGTTCTGGACATCGGCGCTATTCTCAAGTTGATGCCGCATCGTTACCCCTTCCTGCTGATTGACCGCATTCTGGATATCGTGCCGGAAAAATCAGTCTCGGCCTTGAAGAATGTGACCATCAATGAGCCGTTTTTTCAGGGGCATTTTCCGGGACATCCGATTATGCCCGGAGTGCTGATCGTCGAAGCGATGGCACAAGCAGGCGGATTTCTGCTCTTGAACACAGTGGAAAATCCTGAGAATAAGGTGGTCTACTTCATGGGCATCGACGGTGTGCGATTCCGCAAACCTGTGTTGCCGGGCGATCAATTGCGTTTCGAGCTTAAGATGATATCCTATCGCCGCTCGACCTGTAAGATGACCGGTGAGGCGTTTGTGGGGGACACTTTGGTTTGTGAGGCCGAAATGCTGGCTGCGGTGGTGGATCGATGAACTGCAATGTAATACATCCCACGGCGATTGTCGCTGCCGGCGCCGAGTTAGGTGATAACGTCGAAATCGGCGCGCATACATTAGTAGAAGACAATGTCATCATCGACGACGGTTGTCGCGTTGGCGCCAACATTCTGATCGCCAATGGCGCGCGACTTGGTAAAAATGTCAAAGTCCATCATGGGGCGGTGCTGGCTTCGATTCCGCAAGACTTGAAATTCGGTGGCGAGGCATCGCTTCTGAAGATTGGTGACGATACCACGATACGGGAATATGCCACGATCAATCGCGGTACGGTTCAGCGCGGTCAGACTACGATCGGCAAGAACTGTCTGCTGATGGCTTACTCGCACGTCGCGCACGACTGCATCATCGGCGATAACGTGATTCTCGTGAATTCGGTCAATCTGGCAGGACATATCGAGATCGGCGACTGGGCTATTCTCGGCGGCATTGTGCCCGTGCACCAGTTCGTGAAGATCGGCAAGCACGCCATGATCGGCGGTGGATTCCGCGTGCCGATGGATATTTGCCCTTATTCAATGTGTGGCGGATATCCGCTCAAAGTGATGGGTCTGAATATCGTCGGACTTAAGCGCCGCGGTTTCGCAAAGGAAACCATTCACACTCTGGAACAGGCATTTCGTTTGCTCTTCCGTTCGGGACTGAATACCACACAGGCGGTCGAGCGCATAAAAACCGACGTAGAGTTGATACCGGAAGTACAGGATGTGCTGGATTTCATAGCCGCTTCCGAGCGAGGAATTTGTAAGTAGATAAGATGGCAAACAAATTAAAGTACGGGGTTGTCGGCTGCGGGCAGTTGGGTCGCATCCATGCGCAGAAAGTCACGCAAATCGAGGAAGCCACGCTGGCCGCTGCTTTCGACATCATTCCTGACCGAACTACGGCGGTTGCGCAAAGCACCGGCTGTAAGGATTGCCGCAGCATTGAAGAACTCTTGGAAAATGTCGAGGCCGTCAGCATCGTAGTGCCGACTGAATCACATTACGCCGAAGCCAAGCGTGCGCTTGAGGCCGGCAAGCATGTTCTGGTGGAAAAGCCGATCGCGACTACCGAGAGCGAAGGGCGTGAACTGACTGAGCTGGCCGAGCGGAAGCGACTGAAATTTCAGGTTGGACATATCGAGAGATTCAACCCTGCCTACGAAGGCCTGAAGTTGTTGCCTGGTCCGCCGCGGTTCATCGAAGGCCACCGACTGTCGCAATTCAGTCCAAGAGGTTTGGCTGTTCCAGTGATTCTGGAACTGATGATACACGACCTTGATCTGCTCCTGTCGGTAGTCAAGTCTGAGGTAAAGGAAGTGCACTCGTCCGCCGTGGCTGTGGTATCCGACCAGCCCGATATTGCCAATGCCCGGATAGAGTTCGCGAATGGCACGGTTGCCAATTTGACGGCTTCACGTATTTCGGTCAACAAGATGCGCAAACTGCGGCTGTTCGCCAAAGACAATTACTTGTCGGTTGATTTTCTCAAGAAGTCGGGTGAGCATTTCGTGCTGGCGCCGCTCGATGATTCCAAGTCATATCCGGGATATTTTTGCGCGCTCCAGCACGAGCCGACCGGACGAAAGATCATGTTTCGCCAGCTAAGCTACACCGACTATGACATGTTAACGGCGGAAATCAGTTCGTTCGTGCAGGCAATTGCACTTGACCGACCGGTTGCCGTCAACGGCTATGAAGCGACGGCGGCATTGGCATTGGCGGAGAAGATCGAAACGATTGCGATGGAAAATCTCAGCAGGATCTTGTCTTGAAGACAGTTTTTGTTTCCGCGGGTGAGGCCTCGGGAGACCTTCACGCGGCCGCGCTGATTCGTGCGCTTCAAGCCCGCCATGGCGGGCTTCGCTTTTTTGGGCTTGGTGGTGAGCAACTGCGCGCTGAGGGCGTCGAACTACTCTACGATCTGCGTTCGCTCGCCGTCGCCGGTTTCTGGGAAGTTGCGCGAAAACTGCTCCATTTCCGCCGAATCTATCATGAGGTTTTGAAGCAGATTGATCTCCAACAGCCGGAGCTAGCCATCCTGATTGATTATCCGGGAATGAATTTGCGTTTGGCGAAGGAACTGAAACAGCGTGGTATCAAGGTTGTCTATTATATCATTCCACAGGTGTGGGCGTGGAAGCCGGAACGGATCACGCAAATTGAAGAACGGGTCGACCTGCTGCTTTGCATCCTGCCGTTCGAAAAGCGGCTCTTCAATCCTGCGAAGATCCGGTGCGAATTTGTCGGGCATCCTCTGCTCGACCTGATCGATCCCGGTCATGATGCGCCCGGTTTTCGCGATCGATACGGCGTCGGCAAATTCGCCAAGATAATCGCACTGCTGCCCGGCTCGCGTGCGACCGAAATCGCACGACATTACCATCCGATGTTGGAAGCGATCAAGACGATAAATGAGATCGAACCACGTGCCCTGCCGGTCGTGGCAGTGAGGGAAGAAGTTGATCCGTCGCTATACTCAGAAGTGGAGAGACGGATCGGGGTCAGGCCGCTGCACGTAGCCGGTGATACTTACGATTTGCTTAAGTCGGCGGACGTCGCAATCGTGGCTTCGGGAACTGCAACGCTGGAAGCCGCATTGTGCGTGACTCCGTTTTGTGTGGTATACAGAACCGGCTGGATAACCTATCAGATTGCCCGCCGATTGATCAATCTCAAGAGCGTGGGGCTGGTCAATATCGTAGCAGGAATGACCATTGTGCCGGAGTTTCTACAGGATGAACTGACTTCGGCGAACCTTACGACATTTTGCCGCCAGGTCCTTTCCGACCAGATGACGGCAGCAGTAATGATGAGCCGGTTGCAGACGGTGCGCGAGTGTCTCGGCAAACCGGGCGCGGCAGTACGCGCGGCAACGTTGATCTCGCGGGAGTTTCTGTAATGAGATTTCTCTACCGGTGTTTCACATACGTTTATGTGATTCCGCTTTCGGTTGCAGCCGTAATCTTGTGGTTGTCAGGCCGCCGCGACGAAATCGAGCGTCTGGGCGTCGGACTAAAGCAACCGGACCGGAATCGGCGCTTGCTGTGGTTCGTGGCTTCATCTGTCGGGGAAGTCACGATTGCAGCCAAAATAATCGCGCGATTGAAATCCTCGACCGATTACGCAATGCTGCTCACTGTAACCACTAAGACGGGACGCCTCCAAGCGGAGAAATTGAATTGCGGCGCGGACGTGATTGCTTACCAGCCGTTCGATACGCCGCTGTTCGTGAAGCGATTCCTGCGAGTTTACCTTCCCGCAAAGGTCATTCTAATCGAGACTGAACTGTGGCCGACGCTAATGGAGCTGGCATTCGGAAACGGTGCGGAAGTCATGCAAATATCCGGGCGACTGACGGAAAGATCGCTACGCCGCTATCGGCCGATGAAACCGCTGTTCAGGCCATTGTTGCGGTCGTGCAGCAAGCTGCTGATGCAGAGTGAGGAAGACGCCGAGCGCCTGCGAGAGCTGGCAGGAAATGAAGTACCGATCGAAGTAGTCGGATCGGCAAAAGGAGAGTATGTGCCACCGGCACTCGAAGAACTCCAAAGAATCAAAGAGTATCTCTGTGTCTGGCATGACATGATCGTCTTCACGTGCGGCTCAACTCGACCAGGCGAAGAAGAGATTCTGTTGGACGCCTTCTCTGGAATTTTCGAGTCGCATAAGAATGCGCGCCTGATTCTGGCTCCGCGCCACTTGGAACGGATGCGGGAGGTTGTTGAAGTCGTCAAGAAGTCGGGACTCAATTTCTGCCGACGAAGCGAGGGCGCCCTAACTCGGGATACTCAAGTCTTGCTGCTTGACTCGATCGGCGAGCTGAATCTGTTCTACCATTGCTCGGATATCACCTTTGTCGGCGGTACGCTGGCGCCGTTGGGTGGACACAACCTGCTCGAACCAGCGCTGGCCGGATGTCCGGTGCTGTTCGGGCCACACTTCCAAGGCCAATTGTCCGGACATAAAGTCCTGATACAATACAAAATGGGAATTGAAGTAACCGACGCGAAGCAAATCGCCGATACGATCATGACTCTGATGGAGAACCCCGACAGCAAGAAGATATATGCCGACCGGGCAAGCCAGCTCAGAGGCGCCAACGCGAATATAGTCGATCGCTATGTGTCGGAAATCGTATCGTGAATAAGAAATGTCGGCAGTGAGATCATACGTTGCGGCGATGCAATCCGGAAGCCGGAGAAGCGTCGTTGCAACGGTACTAAGGGCAATTCTTGTTCCCGTTAGCTGGCTGTTTCGGTTCATGGTCAGTGTAGGCGATTCTCTGTATCGCTCCGCCATCGCGAAATCGAAAGTGTTCCGGGCAAGGTCATCTCCATCGGCAACATCACGACCGGTGGCACGGGCAAGACACCGGTAACCCTGATGATCGCTGAGTACCTTAGGAAACGTGGAACGAATTTCGCGATTTTGTCACGCGCGTATCGATCAAGTGCTGAGGACAACGGACTGATTTTCAATAGCAGCAGTCCACCGCGAGAATCCGTTCGAGCCGTCGGAGATGAAATTACGCTGCTTACGCGGCGTCTTCCCAACACCTGGTTTGGGGTGGGTAAAGACAGATTGCGAAATGCAAACGAACTAGACTCACGGCACGGGATCAAGGTATTCCTGTTGGATGACGGATTCCAGCACCTGCGACTACACCGCGATTGCGATATTGTGCTTATCGATGCGTTGAATCCCTTCGGCAACGGCTCGATATTGCCGGCAGGTAATCTTCGCGAGCCGACATATTCGCTCTATCGTGCAAGTCTGATATTGCTTACGAGAACGGAGTCTGTCGATCAGGAAGATCTCCTGAATATCCGTCGGCAACTACCTCGCAACATTGACGCGAACCGAGTCTTCGAACTGAAGACCGTGATTAACCGATTCTCCGATCTTGCCACTGGAGAGACTGTCGATATCGAATCGCTGACTGAGACGTAAGTGTCTTGCCTTCTGCGGCATTGGCAATCCCGACGGGTTTGTTCGACTCCTGAAAACCAACAGAATCACCGTGGCGGACTGTATAACTTTCGATGACCATCATCGGTATACCAACGCGGATGTGCATCGCATTACGCAATCAGTTAAGCGAGAGTCGGGCGGACATGTTGCTGACAACCGAAAAAGACGCAATTAAACTTGCGGGCTAGGTTTTGACCCGAATGTCTGCGCCGTGGCGGAAATATCGGTTGCCTTCGCGAGTCGCGAGGATATATTCTGGGGCAAAATTGCCGAGGTGTTGGCGTGCTGAAATTTGACTTCCTGGTTATCGGTTCGGGTATTGCGGGACTGACGTATGCTCTCAGGGTCGCATCATGCGGACGCGTGGCTGTTATCACCAAAAAGCGAAAGAGCGACTCGAATACCAACTACGCCCAGGGTGGCATAGCGGCGGTCATGTCGACCGTCGACAGCTTCGAAAAGCACGTGGCAGACACTCTGACTACCGGCTGCGGGTTGTCGCATCCGGACGTCGTGGAGAAGATTGTCACGCGGGGACCTTCCTGCATCGAAGAGTTGATCTCGCTGGGAGTGCAGTTCAGCCGCGAACGTGCCCAAGCGTCAGACCGGCTGGAACTTTCACGCGAAGGCGGCCATTCCGAGCGCCGCGTGGTTCATGCCGCCGACTTTACGGGACGGGAAATTGAGAAGGCATTGCTGGAGCGTGTTCACGAGAATCCGAATATCGAACTTCACGAAAATCATATCGCCGTAGATTTGATCACCGTCGACCTGAATGGTGCGAAACAGTGCGTCGGCGTAACATGTTTGGATAGTCGTTCCCACAACGCGCGTAATTTCTATGCCGGTACTGTCTTGCTCGCCACCGGCGGCGTCGGTGTAGTATACAAACATACGACCAATCCCTCGATTGCCACCGGAGACGGAGTCGCGATGGCGTATCGCGCCGGGGCAGCGATCTCGAACATGGAATTCATTCAGTTTCATCCGACGTCGCTGTATCATCCACAGGGTAATTCGTTCCTGATTTCCGAAGCGGTTCGCGGCGAAGGGGCACAGCTGCTGACGCTACGCGGAGAACGGTTTATGCATAAATACCATGCCATGGCGGAACTGGCTCCACGTGATACCGTGGCGCGCGCGATTGACGCCGAACTTAAGGCCTCGGGCGACCCCAACGTGCTGCTCGATATGACTCCGCTGGGACGTGATTTTATCCAGGAAAGATTTCCCCACATATATCAAACTTGCCTGAATTTGGGCCTCGATATCACTCGCGAACGAATTCCGGTCGTTCCGGCGGCGCACTATTGTTGCGGTGGTGTCAGGACTGATCTGTTCGGGCGCACGGACATTAAGTCGCTCTACGCTTGCGGTGAAGTTGCCATGACCGGTATGCATGGCGCTAATCGGCTTGCCTCCAATTCACTTCTGGAGGCGGTAGCGATGGCTGGATTTGCTTCGGATGTTGCCGAGAGGGTTGATATCACGGCTCTGGTCGAGCAAGTTGCGGCCGATCGCCTCGGCACTGAGGTCGGCGAAAGACTCAAACACAAAGAGAGAGTGCTATTGGAACATGACCGTAGCGAATTGCTGAATCTGATGTGGGACTACGTCGGTGTCGTGCGTTCGGACTATCGTTTGGGTCGCGCCCGCCAACGTGTCGACACACTAGTTGCCGATATCGAAGATTACATTCATACGCGGGGTATGAGTTATGAAGCCATCGAGTTGCGCAACCTTGCCACGACCGCACAACTCATCATCAGTTTTGCAATCGAACGCAAGGAATCACGCGGCTTGCACTTCAACAATGACTACCCCGAGCTTGATGATGTCCATTGGAAGCGGGAATTGACTCGCAAGCAGGATAGGTGGATATGACATCACAGGCGAATGAACTGATCCTCATCCTGGATTTTGGCTCTCAATACACGCAGTTGATCGCACGCCGAGTGCGCGAGATGCATGTCTACTGCGAAATTCATCCCTGCAACGTGGCGTTTGAAAAGCTTAAGGTTCGCAACATCAAGGGCATTATTCTTTCCGGCGGTCCGGCCTCCGTGTTGGAACCGGGCGCGCCCGATGCCGATCACCGCTTCTTCGATTTGAAGATTCCGGTTCTCGGTGTCTGTTACGGAATGCAGCTGGTCGGCAGACATTTTGGCGGATGCCTGGTGCGCAGCGAATCGCGCGAATATGGCCGCGCCATAGTTGAAGCAGATGTATCGACGGCGTTGTTCCACAACCTCCCCGCGAAATCAACGGTCTGGATGAGCCATGGCGATACGATCAAGACCTTGCCGCCCGGGTTTGTAGTGACTGCATCCACAAGTGATGTTGCGGTGGCGGCAATGGATAACGAGGCGGCGGCGATATACTGTCTGCAATTTCATCCGGAAGTTGTTCATACCGAACATGGTCGCACGATACTTCACAATTTCCTGTTTGACATTTGCCACATATCCGGTGACTGGACGATGACTTCGTTTGTCGAACGGACTGTTGCGGACATTCGTAATCGGGTAGGGAATTCGAAGGTGGTGCTGGGAATATCAGGCGGCGTGGACTCGGCAGTCGCCGGCCTGTTATTACGCCGGGCTATTGGTGATCGGTTGGTTGCCGTATTCGTTGACAACGGCCTGCTGCGCCAGAACGAGGAAAATGAGGTGCTGGAGGCACTCGACCATCTCGACCTGCACGTTGTCCGAGTCGATGCCGCGGAGCAATTCCTTGATCAATTGAAAGGCGTGACCGATCCGGAACAGAAACGCAAAATCATTGGTCGGATCTTCATTGAGGTTTTCGAGAGCGAGGCAACCAGATACGGCGACATTAAGTATCTTGCACAGGGCACACTCTATCCTGATGTCATCGAATCCGTATCCTTCAAGGGGCCGTCAGCGACGATCAAATCCCATCACAATGTCGGGGGGCTTCCGGATAAGATGCATCTGGAGTTGATCGAACCGTTGCGGGAGTTGTTTAAAGATGAAGTCCGCGAAATCGGCAGCCAACTCGGACTGGCGCATCACATACTGGGACGGCATCCATTCCCCGGTCCGGGTCTGGCGGTGCGCGTTCTCGGAGAAATCACTCCCGAACGATTGAGTATACTTCGTAAGGTCGACGCAATTTTCATCGATCTGCTGCGTAAGAGAGATCTTTACGATGAAATCTGGCAGGCGTTTTCGACGCTGCTACCTATCAAAACTGTCGGTGTAATGGGTGACGAGCGGACTTATGATTACGTGGTCGCGCTCCGTGCCGTCACATCGATGGACGGCATGACCGCCGATTGGGCAAAGATTCCGCACGAGGTTCTCGGCGAGGCCTCAAATTTGATTATTAACAATGTTAAAGGCGTGAACCGCGTCGTTTACGACATTAGTTCCAAACCGCCGGCAACCATCGAGTGGGAATAGCTGATTGAGTTGCGACTAGAGTAGCTGATACCGCTTCCGCAGATACCATTCCACGCACAGTGCAACAATGATGATGCCCAAGAGCAGGGGATGATCGAATAGGCCAATCTCGGATCGTCGCACGGTTGTCTTGACTTGGTGAGCAGCGAAGCGGGGTATCGCCGCCGTGTCAGGGGCGGGATAGAATTGACCGCCCGAAACTTCGCTGATGCGCTTGAGCATATCAAAGTCAGAGATATGCGACAGATCCTCTAGACTGTATGGTTCCACTGAGAAGTTCGTGCTTGGTGTACCGATTTGGACTTTGTCGCGCTTGATCGTGCCGTGCACATCATAGTTGCCCGATGGGAGATAGTGCAGAGTCGCGAGATAGCTTCCCGGTCGGATCATCTGGAAACTGACGACGCTCGAATCCTTGGGGCTCTGCGGGTTGGTCAGCCGCGCTTCAACTTCAGCGTCGGCGACCGGCTGATAACTTTCGTCCAATACTCTGGCATTCAACCGCACCGCTTCACCGGCAACAAAAATGGGCTTGTCGGGTGTAATCGCGATACGTTCGACATCATCCCGCGCCACCAGCCACAGCACCATATTATCGAGAATGTGCGTCACAGTTGAATCGGCGTCGTTGACGCCCTTTGACAGGAAGTCAAGCTTCCAAAGTGGAAACGCCGACAACAGAGCAATCTTGCTATTGTGATAACGCTGAACTGCCATGATCGGACTCTCTGCGTCGCCAAGTATTGCCGACGGCCCAGTGGCGATTACGATAGCTTCCCGGTTAACTTGCGCCGACTGCAGGAACCCCGAAAAGGGTGGCAACGCATTGAGGAAACGCTGCGTCTGGCCGACGTCGTCCGCGAGTCTCATGATGGGATGAATCTTCCCGCGCTCAGTCAGAGTCATGGGCGTCGGCTGTTGAACAATCGTCCGCATGCCCTGGGTAAAGCGATAGGGAAGAAATTCTTCGGCATATCCGTCCCTTGGCTTGCTGCCGAAATTTTCGCCGGCGATGAAGAATAATCCCTTGCCGGAGCGTTCGAAAAAGGCATCGAAGAGCTGCTTGTGCCGATTCAGCCAGTCGCCGTCGAAATCATAAAGAAAGATCGCATCGTACTCGTTCAGGGCGTCGATGTTCTCGGGAAACGGTATCGTGCCGCCGATTCGCTGTTTGGAGTCGATATAGGTATCAACGCTGAAGTCCTTCTTGGCTGAAAGAGTCTGGTTCAGGAACTTGTATTCCCAGTTGAGATAGGCCATTCCGAGCAGAATCTTGATCTGGCTCCTGCGGATCTTGACCTGCACTTGTTTGCTGTTGTTCTTTTCCGATTCCTCATTGGACTGCACGGGCGTGGATGCTTCCAGTGTCAGGGTGCCTTCCGACTGAGGTGTGAATGACAGCGAAACAGTCTGCTGTTTGCCATTTCCCACCAAATCAACTTCCTGCTGAGCGAGGACGGTCTGGCCGGCTCTTATTCGCACCGGCAGCCGCAAATTCTCGAATCCGCGGGACTCAATGACGACCTGCACCGGAAAATCCTTGCCGGCAAACCCGATGGGATTGCAGTTGACGTCGACGACCCGGATATCAGGCAGCGGATTCGGGCTGCCAAATCCGACAGTCGTAATTGGCACACCCAGTTTTCTCGCTTCGGTCACGGGGTTGCGACCGACGTTCGAGACACCGTCAGTCAACAACACGACACCCTGAAGATTTTGATTGTCATACATCTCAGCCAGATCGTTCAGTCCGTCACCAATAGCTGTTACCGGCATGGTGCCGGTAATCTTGGCATCCTGGTTGAGCGTGTCTGCCAGCGCATACCACACGACTTGCGTACCGGCGGGTATCTTGGACTCGACGTCTTTCACGTAGCTTTCGATGGCCTTGAACTGGTCTGCTGAATTTCGATTCTGCGACATGGAAGACGAATTATCAACTACAACGGCGACTGTCGGTTGCTTGCTATCCGTGTGTTTGATCACCAGGAGCGGCTCGGCAAACACGAAGAACAGCGCCGCGAGGGCCAGCCCGCGAATCACGCCGAGGAGAATTCGCAGTTTGCGTGGCAACATGGGGTTGGTGCGCCGGTAGTAGAAGTACGTGGCAACCAGGGCGGCCACGAATACCAAAGCAATCAACCACGGCCACACGGTCGTAAAGGCGATGCTGTAACCTGCGACTAAGACGATATGCTGCATCTGATAACTTATACTCTCAGTTTGAGCAGCGGATGAATTCTGAAGGATTAAACGTCACGATTTATGGAGAACGTAGCCAGTCGCTCCAGTGACTCGTAATAGCGATTGCCGCTAAACGGCTCCAGATAGGAAAGGGCTTTGTCTGCAAGTGAACTGGCGCGTTCGCGGGCATAATCAATTCCGCCCGAGGTGTGAACAAAATCGAGCACGCGCCCGAAATCATCTTTCTTCAGGCCCTTTTCGAGAATTTTGATAACGCTCTGTCGAGTGCGCGTCTGGCTCCTCCCGAACGAATATATCAGTGGCAGCGTGATCTTCCCCTGCACGAGATCGTTGCCCGGTTTCTTACCGGTACGCTTTTCTTCGCCAACGAAGTCCAAGAGGTCGTCAGCAATCTGAAACGCGCAGCCGGCCAACTCCCCGAACTTCGCCAACCGGTCGACCATTGCCGCGGGCGCGCCATGAAGCAGCGGCGGCGAGACCGCGGATGTCTGGAATAGCGATGCCGTCTTATCGGAAATGATCTTCAGATATTCTTCCTCAGTCAGTTCGTAATTGAACGATTCCTCAATCTGGCGCAACTCCCCGACAGCCACCCGTTCGGTCGCCATTGATACGCGCTTCAGCATTTCGGGAGAGCCGGTCTTGACCAGCAGCGTGAACGCCTTGGCGAAGAAATAGTCACCCATCAACACGGAAATGAGATTATTCCATTTGCTGTTGACGGTATTGACGCCGCGCCTCGTCTCCGATTCATCAACAACGTCATCATGCAGCAGCGTCGCTGTATGAATCATCTCAACTGCCAGCGCCGCCTCGACAAGATAAGGGGACTTAAAGCCGGTAGTCTTGCTGATCAGAAAGGTGAACAGCGGCCGGAGGCGCTTGCCCCGGCTGTTAAGAATATGTCTGGATATGGCAAAAATCAGAGGCGATTCATTCTTCAGCGTTTTCGATTCCAATTTCGCAATACGCTGTAAGTCCGCCTCGATCGGTTTCGCCAACTCCTTTAGTTCGTCGCTCTTTATCATTGTGAAGAAAGTAGCAATTTCCCGCGCACGCGTCAATCATTTTATCTTTTTACGTAGCTGGTTACGCGACTGTGGGTTCCGGCTGCAGAAAAACTCTGAAGACAACCCGTTTGCCAAACCCCAGTCGATGCCAAGTCACCCCTGACATTGAGGATACGCGATAGTGCTGACAGTGACCGACTACTTACAGGGCGCCGGACCGCCGGAGAAGATATATGCGATGAGATAAACCGCATCGCTGATATCCACGGCGCCGTCACAATTGGCATCCCCCGTAAAGAGAGGATTTGGCGACGGACCGCCGGAAAAGATATAGGATATCAGGAAGACCACGTCCGATATATCAATGCTGCCGCTTCCGTCAGCATCGCCGCGAACGGGAATAACTACGTGCAGAGAATCGACCGGCGTCGTCACCGTGTCGCGTCCATCTGAAAATCGGAAATGATATTGAAACCAGCCGGAGGTGCCGGTAGTGAGTTCCATGCCAAATACTGCGCCTGAACCGTAACTCTTCTCGCAAGCAGTCATCAGGTAAACCTGAGCGCCGAAGTATAGCTCACGCAAAACCGGCAGATCTTTGTTAGCGTCAGTATATGTAACTTGTGCTTTAACTGTGTCAGGCGGCGAAGCTACAATCGACACACCGGTGAGAGTCGGTGCAGCGTTGGATCCACCAAAGTGAATAATGTGCGAGGACGGCAGGAACACGCCACCCTTGCCGACGTCGTTGGTCGTGAACCCGGAGAGCGTCTGCGTGGCAGTCATCGGCGCGGTCAGAATAAATCCTGATGGCGGCGGCCAGACTCCCCATCCCGGTTGCGCCGTCAAGTCGCTGATATTGCACGACATCGACAACGCAGTGCCCGAAATGTTAGTGCTGATGTTGCCGATCTTGCTGAATGATGTATCGACCGGATTGATGCGATATAATCCCGATGTCATAATGAACGGCACGTTGACATATATCATCGCGTAGCCGACTGAATCAGTCTCGTCAGGATTGATCACTCCGACACCATAGAGAAAAAACGTTGTGCCGGAATTGGTGGGGTAACCGCCGCTGACATTTGTGATGCGGGCGTAGATTTTGGTGTCTGAATATCCCATCTGCATTCCGGTCAGGTCGAGATACGGACCGGTAGCACCGACGGCGTCACCGACGGAATCGCTTCCCATGTCGGCCATCATATGCGAAGGTAAAGGAAAAGTATTCGCGCTGTTTTTTGGCGACATACTAATGACTACCGTGTCGCCCTCGGACCGGAAATACCATTCCATGGTTCCGGATGGAGGAGTGAAATTGATGGCGGCGCTGTATGTTGAGGTCGTGCAAGACTGATAGAGCTCTGCCATCACCGTATGAATCCAGCCCAGTGATGTCGTATCGCGATACACCAATTGATGCGTCATGGTTGAATCGACCAGAGATGTCGAGGGGATATCGAATTGAAATGTCGTGCTCGTCCCCGTGGCGCTGTGAGCTGATGGAACATAAGGTGTGGGAAAGTGTTGCCCGTTGGAATTAGCAGAGGCAAGTAACAATCCTATTAAAGCCAGTGCAATTACTACACGATGCATTGCGAATCTCCTGCCGGTAAGTCCATTACTTGAGGTAAGTCTTGGACTTAGTATACTAAATCGCTCCGCAAATTCAAGTACTCTTTTGGCTGCCCAAGGTTGCACGGACGACAAGCCGGCTCACATATTGTGCATATCAGTGCAAATTTGGGGATTCTGCCAGCGTCAAAAGATTTCCGTCCGGCTTCTTTTTCTGCTCAATTTTGCCGATTCAGAGCAGCGAAAGCCGGAAAATGGCCGATTTCGCATTCTGAGCCGTTTCCCCGGCAAGGAAATTGCAGGAATTTGGACGTGGCACTTGACAAATCAGCAACTTAGCCGTTATTTTCTATTGGACGAAGGAGAATCAGAGAGGTTTTATCGACCGATAGGTAAAGTGTAACTCTGCCTTGGCAGAAGTACATCCGAAAACCAGAGCACGTTGGGTAGCTGGATTTTTTGTTTACATCAGTAACTCCGGCAGCTATACTCGAATGCTCTAATATAAGGTCGATAAAACAGTGTCACAATTCTGCGCGTTAACCCTTCTCATATCATATCTCATATTAGGCACAAACCAGCTATTCGCAAATACGCAGTCAGCCGTGTCAGTGGTTGCTTCTTCTGCCACCGACCTGTCGTTCGGCGTGTCCTTTGGGGATTCCATCTCGAAGTCAGGGAAAGCCAGTGTTGCCGGTGATCTAAACAAGGCATCGCAAGTGGCAGTTCCGGTTGATGACACATCCTTTGTCAATACACATGTAATCATGTTCCTGGTGCCGCGAGGCACAACTCCGCGCCTGATAAGCAGTTCGCTGAATCTCGGAAGTGCAGCCGGTACGGCAACCGCACCTCCGGATTCACTTGCGAAGATACGCCTTGGCAAGGTTGTCACTGTCCGCTCCAAGGCTCTTTGTTCGGTTCTCATCCCTGAAGCTGGGAGCCAAGGTTCCGAGCTTCGCAAGGTAGTTGGAGCAGACGTCCACATACAGTTCGAAGGCATACCAGAAACCAGTTCTTCGCGTCCGGACGGACCGCTGGATAACGTAATTGCCAATCTTGCAATCAATTCCGATCAGAGGGAAACCTGGTATCCGAAGACTTCAGTCTCCGCACAGGGAACCACATATAATCCGTTTTCACAGTCGACGAACTGGCTGAGGATAGCAATTAAGACGAGAGGCATTTACAAGATTACCCGCACCGATTTGTCGACGGCAGGCATCGATGTCGCAACGGTCGATCCGCGCAGTTTGCGTCTGTTCAGCGCCGGCGGAAAAACACTGCCAATTCCCAACTCCAGCGCGCGGGACTCGCTTGCGGAAGTGGCCATTGCGGTTCACGGCGAGGAGGACGGAGTTTTCGGCGGTGAGGACTACATTCTCTTCTACGCCAACGGCCCGGATTTCTGGGATTGGTCTGATGCACTGACCTATCGTCTGAATCCCTATGGCGACCGCAACGTGTTCTATTTGACGTACGGCGGATCATTTGGCTGGAGTCCCAGACGCATGGCCACGGTCAACGGCACAGAAACCGCTGCCACCGATACGGTTCGGACATTCGTCGATCCTCTGCACTTTGAAGACGAAAAGGTTCTCGCCAGCCACGGAGGAGTGATTGAGGATTACTTCCACTGGTACTGGTCGGACAATCCGACGGTGGATATTTTTCTTAATCTTCCCGCTCCAGTTGAAGGCGCCTGGCAGAATTTCAGGGTTCGGGGGTACTCCGGACAAATGGCGGTGCGCCTAAACGGTACCGACCTCACACCTGATTCGACGCGTACACCATTCTTCTATTTCCACTCGGATCGGTTTGACTCGGCGTTGAATCAAATCGGATTGACGCTTACCGCTTCTCCATATGGGACATTGACGGATTACATAGAGATCAATTACGAGCGGCCGGTGATTTTGCCGGCTACCGGTGAACTGGTACTATTCGGCGATACCAGTGATGTTTCTCATAATTATCAAATAGCTGGTGGCTCACTGACAACCGCTGTGTTGGATGTGACGGATATCGGGAATCAGAAGTTGGTTGCCCCGTTATATGGAAGCGACTTTGTCGAGTTTGTCTCGACTCCAACTGTCGCTGGAGGCAAAGTTTTCGCATTGGCCACCGACGCCGCAATCAGAAAGCCATTCTCGATTGTTGCAACTCAGATCGATGACATTCGGTCGTCCAGCAACGGCGCCGACCTGATCATCATCGCACATGACAACTTCTACAGCCAGGCGGTCGACTTTGCGAATTACCGTGCCAATCATGATGGCATCAGAGTCCGCGTCGTCCGCATTTCGGATGTTTACGCGCAATTTTCCGGCGGCATGATGGATCCGATCGCCATCCGCGATTTTCTGCGCTACGCATACGGAAACTGGAGCGGCGCGCGTCCATCGTTCTGCCTGCTGGCTGGCGACGGAGTATATGATTTCCGCAACGACATGGGAAAAGGCGGAGTCAATTACGTGCCGCCTTATATCGTGCCCAATGACTCGACCATCTCCGACGAAAACTTTGTCTACTTCGGCGAACCATACGAACTTGATGCCGATAATTCATATCCGACCGATCGGGGAGTCGATATGGTGATCGCCCGTTGGCCGGTCAAAACAGCCGGCGAGTTTCAGGTTGTCGCTCAAAAGATGATGAACTACGAGGCGGCGGCCAATAATGGTTCGTGGCGCAATCTGGTCACACTGATTGCCGACGACCTCAATCATCCCGGCTCCGGCCCGGAGATTCAGCATACGGTCGACTCGGAGCAGTTGGCCTCGGGAAGTATTCCACCCAAATTCGATCTCAACAAAGTCTATGGCGTCGACTATCCCTTTGTCGGTAACGAAAAACCGGCGGCACGCGAGGCGATCATACGCTCGATTAACAACGGCACCTTGCTGGTGAATTACATCGGCCACGGCAATCCTAATCTCTGGGCGGACGAGCGAATGTTTCGACGTATACAGGATATTCCGCAACTGCACAACTCCGATCGTCTGCCGCTCATCTTTAACGCGTCCTGTTCGATCGGCTTTTTTGACGACCCGCTGTCTGAAGGTATGGCTGAGGAACTGCTGCGATATCCGTCGGGTGGCGCGGTCGGAACCGTTTCGGCGACGAGACTGGTATTCTCGCGGCCCAATTTCCTTTTCAATCAGGCGGCCTTTGCCCAACTCTTTAACGGCAAAGACTACACGATTGCCGAGGCCGTCTATGTTGCCAAACTGTTGCGACAGGGAAGCTGGGATGCTCGCGACAACGATAGAAAATATATTTACATCGGCGATCCGATGACGCGACTGGGTGTTGCTCCCGACCAGATCAACTTCGTGACCTTCCAGCCCGATTCGCTGGTTGCTTTGACAGTGACCGAATTGGCCGGACAGGTTGAGGACAAGAACGGCGCGCTACAGAGTGGCTTCAGCGGCACCGCTACGGTAAGCGTGTTCGACAACGAAAGGACTCGCCGTTTTCAGTACACCGCTACGACTGACTCAAGTTATGTGCAGTATGGTCCCGAGATATATCGCGGTAAAGTTGACGTGACCAGCGGCGTGTTCAATCTCAAATTTGTAGTGCCCAAGGACGTGAGCTACGGCGGCACTAGAGCACGCATCAGCGGGTATGCGGTTTCGGCCAACAGCGGCGCCGCCGGCTACGTGTTTCCGATCGCGATCGGTAGCATTAACACCAGTGTTAACGACACTACCGGACCTGATCTTGCCGTCTATTTTGCCGACGATCCGGCGAAAAGTGACAACGCCCAGATTTCACAGGATGCCAAAGTAACGCTGGACTTGTTCGACTCTCTCGGAATAAACCTCAGTGGTGATATCGGTCATGGAATTGAGCTGGTGATCGATGACAGCCGGGAGATGACGTACGCACTGACCGACAGCTTCGTGTACAACCCCGGCAGCTACCAACGGGGAAAAGCGGTTATAACGCTTCCGAAACTGAACCCGGGCGAGCATCGGCTGCGGGCCAAGGCGTGGGATTCAGCCAATAATTCGAGCCAGAAAGAAATCGCCTTCAAAGTAAGCAGTGCCAGCGGCCTGGAAATCGCGCAGTTGCTCTGCTACCCGAATCCGGTAGCCGATAAATGCCAATTTGCCTATATCCTCTCCGATGACGCCTCTGACGTCACGTTGAAAGTTTTCACGGTCTCCGGACTGGAGATCTTGTCTTTGAGCAATCTCCCACAATCCTCGGGTTACCACGACGGGATTCATTGGGACTTGCGCGATACCGACGGCGATATCATCGCCAACGGCGTTTACATCTTCCAACTATCGGCCAAACCTGCCGATAGTCAGGATAACAAGAGGATTATGTCAGCCAGCAAGTTAGTGGTAATGAAGTAGATGATTTTGTCTTTACCCAAATACAAGGAGTCTTAAGAATGAGACGATTCCTGGTTCTTCTGCTGATCGTCAGCTCGTGGGCAGGATTTCTGGCGCCGGAAGCAGAGTGCGCGGTAAGTGACGCCGCGGTTCTATTCCTTCGCATCGCCCCCAATGCCCGCAGTGCCGGTATGGGTGAAGCGTTTGTGGCAATAGCCGACGACGCGTCAACCACGCACTGGAATCCGGCCGGACTGGGCGAGTATCCGTTGGCACACAACTGGTATCAGTTCAAGCTGACGGACGACACGCATTTGCGCGATCTGGCAGAGCAGGCCTTCCGGGGCAAATTGGCTCCGACTTATTTTGAGAAGTTTGCTTCGTGGCAAATCAGAGGCAATGAAATCAGCCGCTTTGTCGATAGCACCTGGGTACCGGCGGAAAAAATCGGCGTTGACACTTCACGCACGATTCTGGCGAATCTCGCTCGTCGCGCTTCCACAGTTGACAAGGAAAGATTCAAATCGGCTGTTCGTCAGATATGTCTGGCAAACACCGGTGTTTCGTTCGACGACATCAATGGTCTGCGTTTGGAACTGCTGGCGGCTGCCGGTAAGGACGCTGCCGCAAGCGAGAAGATCAACGCCACTTTCGAGAAGATGGTGATCTTCTGGCAGGATTTGCGGTTCAATGCGGCTGCATTTCCCGCGGTCAAAGACAAAGTCGCCGCTGCCATCGCTGATAACGCAGTATCGGCGGAGGAGCTCACGGAAATCGACGGCGCGGTTGTTGCCTGTGAAACATCGGCGCGTCCGCAGCAGATGTTGGTTCCCTATGCGGTTTTGTTGACTATGTGGCAGGGATGGGAAGTGCCGTGGGAGCAAAATATCGACAAGATCGCTGTGATGGAAAACAGCATCCCGAACGACAATTACACGCATTACGACATCTGGGCTATCACCAACTTTGGTCTGGCGCGTTTCGACGGCACCAAGTGGCAGGACGGCGACATCGTGATGCCGCGCAAGGGAGACAAGCTCAGCGATATCGTGTCGCGTGCGCTAGGCACTGGAGACGAAAATATCATCAAGTCGCGGCTGGATATGGTCGCCCGCGCCAACAACACGATCTCGCGTGAACGTCTCCTCGAAATTCGTGATAAGGTTCAGAACGCATTGCCGGCCGATTTCGAAAATCGCGAGGAAGTGATCAAGAATCTTGGCCGTCTCGAAGATGCCTGGACGAACTGTCAATTGAACCAGGAAAAACTGGATATCTTCACGAGCACTTTCGACAAGGCCTTCGCTGATTCGGCACTTACCCAGGCCGAAACCGACCGTCTGGTGTTTGCTTTGGAAAAATCCATCACCGATCAGTTGCCGGCACAGATCAGGTTCCCATTCAAAGCCGTCTTCGGCGGAGCTATTAACGATCTCGCCGTCGATCGCAAGACTCTGTTTGTAGCCACGGATAATGGTCTCTACCGCTACAACGGACGCAACTGGGAGAAGTTTGCCACCGGCACCGATTCAAGCGCCGTCATCTGGTGTGTCAAGTCCCCGAAGCACGGCCAACTGTGGGTCGGCACGGATAAGGGACTCGATGTCCTCAGAGAAGGAAAGTGGGCACGTTTCGGCGCTGCCGAAGGCGTCACCTCTTTCCCGATCAAGAATATTGCGGTCAAGAATGATAGACTTGCCTGGGCGGCCTCGGACAAAGATCTATTCTATTTCGACGGCGTTGCCTGGACCAATTCTTTCAAAGTTACCTCTGCAGTTAACGACACTTGCTTGTCAGTGTTCAGCAAGGCATACGGGAACATCGACATGGTCAAGGTTAAATTGCAGGCGGCAAAGTACGGGATGGACAATCCCGAGTTTACGACCAGCCCCAAAGCCGGCGTCGTGATTGACGTGCCTTTTCTTCCTGAATTTGAGGGCAACATTACCGCGCTCAGTATGGACGGGGACAACAATCTGTGGGTCGGCACCGATCTAGGCATCAAGCGCTTCGATGGCAAGTCGTGGTACAGTTACGGCTACAAAGCTGTCAAGGTCGAAAAGGAAATGACCCTTGACCAATTGGTCCGAGAGTATCTCAAAGTGGAAGATCCCGACCGAGTCGCTGCGTTTGTAAGTCTGATCAAGAGAAAGAACACCATTCAAGAAGGGCCTCTTCCGGTCGGAAACGTTGTCTATGTATATGCCAATCCAGCCGGAAGCCCGATCAACTCGCTCTATGACCAGGGTGGCAAGTTGTACGTCGCTTCGTTGTATGGAACATTCTCATATTCCGGAGGACGGTGGGAACGTTATTACCACGAAGGCCTGAATCGGACTAATACCAAAGACATCGTCGGTGAAGCAGGCGAAATCTGGTTTGCGACCGCCGATCGCGTAACGATATTTGCGCACGGCAAGAAAGAGCTCAGTTTCACTCATGCCAACTGGCTGCCTGATCTTGCCCCCGATCTCTACTACGAATTCCTTGGTTATGTACACCCAGTCGGATCACTGGGTACGCTGGGCGCCAACATCACGTTTCTTTCCTACGGTTCAATCGTGACCACCGGAGAAACGTCATCGGAGCCGACCGGAACCATCAATCCGTTCGACGTTGCGTTCACGTTATCATATGGAACCCGTGCCTCGCGGAATCTGGCCGTCGGTTTGTCGGCCAAGGTGATTTACAGCCGTCTGTCAGTAGTCGGCGCCGGTCAGGAAGTTGGCCGCGGCGAGGGCACATCATTCGCGGCCGAGGGCGGTATTCTCTATACGATGACCAGAAAGCTACGGATCGGCGTTGTCGTGACCAACCTGGGTCCGAACATGTCCTATATCGACGCTGCGCAGTCGGACGCTCTTCCGCGCAACCTCGCGGTTGGTTTCGCATACCGCCTGCTCGATTCGCCATACAATCGGCTGACCATAGTCGGTGAAGTCAACAAGATGCTCACGTCGCTAGGAGATGGTTTCTCTGAAGAAATGAAACAGGCCATCGAAAACGTCGGCCTGGAATATTGGTACGGTTCGCTACTTGCCTTGCGTGCCGGATATATCTATGATCAGGAAGGGCAGGTTAAGACCCCGACGTTGGGCGTCGGACTCCAGTACAAGGGAAGATACCGGCTGGATTTTGCATATATCCCTTCGTCGAACAATCTGCCGTTGGCAAATACGTTGAGAACTTCGTTGACGGTAAAGATGTAAGCGGTGAAAAGGATGTCTCGTTCTGTCATAATAGTCCTATTTGTGGCCGCCTGTCTGTTTGGCTCGGTCGCTGTTGCCGGTATGCTCGAAATGAAATCCAAGCAGCCGAGCAGTCAGCAACCAAAACCCGGACTGGCGGATCAGGTGTCTGACCGGAACCTGCTGGGGCTCGACTACTCCGGCAAGTATCGCATGCCTCTGCATGCGCTGTCGCCCATGAGTCCCAAGGTCATCCGCGTGCTGGCGATCAGAGTCAATTTCCGCAAGGAAGTTCCGGACGATCCGCTCACGACGGGCAACGGCAACTTCGATATGCGAACCAAAGCTGAGTTCTATGCGCAGCAAGGATATCTTATCGATCCGGCTCCGCATAATCGCAGCTACTTCGAGAAACATTTGAAAGCGCTGTCGACCTATTATGATGTGGTTTCCAATGGCCGGCTGAAAATTGAGTACGATGTATATCCGCGAAATGTCGATTCGGCTTATCAGCTTGATTCGTCGATGGCGCACTACGGCGCGGTGGAACCGGTAGTCGGTCTGACGCGGTTGGTTTACGATGCCATGCATACGGCGGATATTGATCCTGAACTGTCGCTATACGATTCGATAGCCGGGCAGGACCGCTACGACGCTTATATAATTTTCCATGCCGGCTCCGATCAGCAAAACAACTTTGCATTCGCGGGGCCGGATACTCCGCTCCGATCTGTATACCGGCTATGTCAAGCTGGGTGGCGGAGCGTTTTCGCTGGAAGACGGGAGAGTCATGGTCAGCGACGCCGTCATCATGCCGGAAACTGCCTCACAGGATAACAGGGTTACCGCTCTCAATGCGGTGATGGGGCACGAATTCGGCCATCAACTTGGTCTGGTCGATCTGTATGACACCCGCACCGCTATGACCCAGGTCGGTGATTTTTCGCTGATGGATTACAACGGCTTCGGAGTGAACATCAACTTTGGCGATACCATACCGGTGCTGGTGTCAGGTGTCATGCCGGTTTATCCCGACGCCTGGTCGCGCGCCTATCTTGGGTTTGTCGACATTGTGGAAGTCACTTCGGCGAACAAGATCAAAGTGGTCGCTGCGGAACTTGACTCGAATTACAACCAGGTTCTCATGGTTCCGATCAATCCGGATGAGTATTACTTGATCGAAAATCGGCGTACTGATATTGATAATCAGGAAATCACGGGGCTTCAGGTTGACAGCCTTACCAACGTCTTTATGTGGCCCCGCAATACTGATCGTGACAAACCGCAATGCAATCGCGAATACGATTACTTGATCCCCGGTTCGGGAATGCTGATCTGGCATATCGATGAATTAGTTGCGCGTCTAGACTACGACGGCAACGGCATCGACAATTTCCACGACAACAGATTACAAGTCTGGAATTTCGCGTCTGATCCCGTCAAATGGGACAATCATCACCGTTTCCTGACGCTTGAGGAAGCTAACGGCATCGTGGATTTCGGCGGATACTACTACTCTGGTTACGGTGAACAAGCGGACATGTTCGATATCAACAACAGTCCGACATTCGGACCAAACACCAATCCGCCTACGATTGCCAACAACAATGCCTACACGGGGATTACGATCGGAAATATCTCGGCATCCCTGTTGATCATGACTTGCAGCGTTCATATCGACGGACGCCTGCCGGGTTGGCCGAATCAGATTTTCGCGAATTCTTTGCCTCTGGTTGCGGCTGACATCAACGGCGACGGCAGTGACGAGATTCTCACTTCGTCGGGACCCTTTCTGCTCGCCTATAAGTTCGACGGCTCGCCACTATTCAGTGCCAATCCCGACAGTTTGATAGTCGTCCAGCGGGAAGTACTCTACGGTTCGGGAAACGTCTATGATACACTGGCTGTGCTCGGCAAGATAGATTCGCGGCAGCGGTTCCTGCATGGTCTGGCGGTCGCTGATATCAACGGCGACGGTTTCGCCGAGATACTGGGTGTAACATCCGCCGGCAGTCTGGTCTGCTTTACAACAGCGTCAACCAACTTCGAGGGCGAGGCGATTACGTTGTTCAATCAGCCAATTGACGGCGAAGCAGCCATTGCGCCGATCATTCTCGATTACGATAACGCAGTTGACGGTCTGGAAACTCTGGTCTACACCTCTGACGGCCAGAAACTTGTCTTCGACAAGAGCGGCAACCGGATACTCAAAGAGCAAAATGCGATTCCGTTCCGAGTTATGACCGATTCACTGCATCATTTCGAGTTTGTTGCCCCAGGCGGAGGCCTGGTTGCGACCGATTCCGCGCATGCAATAGTCGGTGCCGCCGCCGCTGATTTCGATCGCAATGGCGTCTACGAGACTGCTGAAGTCTATGCGGATGGAAGATTGCTCATCAATTACGCCGGTAAGACATCTACCACGCAGGTTGGCGAGACAATTACCTCAGAGATCGCACTTGGTGACATCGACGGTGATGGCTCGATCGAAATTCTTTTCTGCGGAAGTAATCGCATTTTCGCTTACAACCAAAACGGCACGCCGGTCAGCAATTTCCCGATTACGGTTAACCCGATGATACCTACTGGTCCGGTGACTACGGCGCCTGTATTGGCTGACATTGACGGCGATGGCAAGATGGAAGTCTTCGTCGGCACGGCAAACGGTGAAGTGGCCGGTTTCAACTTGCTGGGTGATCGCCTTGCGGATTATCCAATATCCGTGGGCGGCTCGCTCGCGTCACCGATCGTGCTGGTACGCCGTGGTTCCACTGCCGCGCTGTTTGCGCTATCACGAGAGGGGTCGATCAACGCTCTGGCCGTGCAATCACCCGCCAAGGTAGACTGGAACAATTCTTACGGCAGTCCGCGCAATTTTGGCTCTTACGTAAAACCCTTACCTGATCCCACGCAACTTGCTGATGCCATTGGATACATATACAATTATCCCAATCCGGCATCGGACAAGACGACGATAAGATTTACGGTTCGGGAGTCAGGGGATGTGACGGTCAAGTTCTATAATGTCGCCGGCGACATGGTATACAACACGCATCTGGCCGCAGCCGCCGGCACTGATAACGAACTCCCCTTTGATTGTTCTTTGCTGGCATCGGGAGTATATTTCTGCCAGCTCGAAACATCGTCAGGCGATCGCAAACGTTGCACGGTCGCCGTTGTGAAGTGAAATATGTCTTTTTCGGAGGATAAATTCATGTTGAGGTCTTGGCTCATTGCATTTTCAGTTCTTTTGGTCTCGGCGCAGATCCTGGCCGCTTCACCGCCGGTTCCGGCGGGCGAAATCGACAAGTTCCTGCAGAAGGATGAACTCAAAACCTATCGCCAGTTGCAGGAGTATACCGGCGTCAACTTTGCGGCTTCCGATTTCGAGGATTTCCCGCTCAGTTCCGACCTGCTCAATACGAACTACCGATCGCCAAATAAGGCCTTCTTATATTCCGTGGTGCTCCCTGGCTCTGGGCAGTTCTACAATAACTCCAAAATCAAGGCCGGACTGTTTCTGGGCATAGAGATCGTTTCCTGGACGGAGTGGCTCGTCAATCACAATAAGGGTCAAAGCAAGACCACGGCATATAACAATTTCGCCGACCAAAATTGGTCGGCCCAACAGTATACCGACTGGCTGATCGAAACCTATGGTGTGACCTCCGACACCTTTGAAATCTCGGTTAACGGCGAAGCGACACGATTCACACACCATCTGCCGACCACCAAAACCCAGCAGTACTATGAAATGATAGGGAAGTACGACCAGTTCCGTTACGGCTGGAAGGATACTGATTACCTGACCGGCAAGGATAATTCCCCGTCGCGGGTATCATACCTGAATGACCGCGCCACCGCGAATAACTTCTTCACCAAAGCCAAGACCGGCGCCATCGTGGCAATCGCCAATCACCTGCTTTCGGCATTTGATGCGGCGCTGTCGGCCAAGCGCTATAATAAGAAGCAGGATACTTTCTCGCAGATGACGGTTCGGGCGAAAATGGTGCGCTACGAAGGACACCAGATTCCAAAACTCATTTTCACCTATACTTTTTGAAGATATGAAAAATACCTTTCTGATCCTTACCTTACTGTTGTTCACCGGCGCGACCGCTCGATCCGAGATCAAACTGCCGCAGTCGCAGTTGTTTGCGGTAGGAGTTGGACAAGTTGACCAGCAGAAACAAAAGACACCCGGCTTTTCCGAAGTTCAGGAAAAGAATCGAGTCAATCTAAAGGAGCCGTGGCGGGCGTTTCTGATGTCATTTGTGCTCCCCGGCGCAGGCGAACACTATTCCGGAGCCAGACTGAAGTCCAAAGTGTTTTTCCTGTCGGAAGTTGGGTTCTGGGCATCGTTCATATCATTCCGACACCTGGGAAACTGGCGCAGCGACGATTATCGGTTGTATGCTGCAACTGCGGCGGGCGCGGATGTTCAGGGCAAGGATGATCGCTTCTTCGATATCCTTGGATTCTATGATTCGCGTGAGGAATACAACAAGGTTGCCGGCGCTTATGACCACAACAGGGTATATTTCCCGGACACCAAGACCTACTTCTGGAATTGGCAATCGACTGACGCCCGGCTGAAATACCGCAGTCTCAAGAACGACAGCAAATCCTACTATCGCAAATCGAACTTCTCGCTGGGGCTAATTATCGCCAACCATCTGATTTCCGCCGCCGATGCCTATTGGAGCGCAAAACGTCACAACCGGCAAGTTGAATCCGGTTTCGGTGGAGTGGATTTGAAACCATTGCCGGACGGTGGCTGGCAGGTCAGTCTGTCGGCCAGGTTCTAAGATGAAGCGCTGGACTTCAATACTTCTGCCGTTCGCTGTGGCGGTGTCAATGTTCATCGCCTGTGCCCCGGCTCCCAAACCGGTGATCGTTGGTCAGCCGACACCTCGCCAGATTCGCTATCTGGGAGAGATTTCGGGTAAACTCGGTGACTCGTATTTGTCCTCGCCGGTGGCAATTTCGTACGATCAGCAGAACGATCTCTACGTTGTTGATCAGGGTAACAGCCGGATTGTCAAACTTGGCCCCGAGTATCAGTTCCTCAAAGAAAACGGCGGTTTCGGTTTGGGGATTTCGGGATTGAGCCGGCCAACCGACATCGTCTCCGACGGCGGGATCAATTTCTATGTCCTCGACCAGGGCAACAATCGCATTGTTCGTTCCGACCGTGATCTGGTATTTGCAGATGAGGTGCGTTTCAACAGCAACCCGGACCTGCAAGCGCTTGGGAAGATAGCGGCGATCGGATATGCCCGTACGGGGCGGATGTACCTGGTCGATCCCGACAATCTCAAAGTGATCGTGTTGGACAAGGATTACAAGATCGAGCAGGAGTTGCTTCCTCCCGGTGGCTTCTCGCATTGCAGCGCGATTTATGTCACGGACGAAGGTGACGTTTACGTTTATGATCGCAATGATGAAACGCTGTACAAGTTCGACACCTTCGGCAACGCGGCCGGCAAAATTCAATTGCAGGGTATTGAGACGCTGGGTGGCTTTGTCGTTCACGGCAAAGAGATTATTGCCACCGACAAGGCGACTAGCGAGGTTCTACTGTTCGACCTGAATGGCACGCGACTGGCCTCGCTGGGGAGCGCGGGAAGCGGACCGATGAATTTGAGTGCTCCGTCGGGCATTGCTCGCAGAAATGATGGCAAGCTGTTCGTGTGTGATACGGGCAACAACCGTGTCATGATTTATGAAGTTGCTGCAAAATGAAGGCCGCGCGCTTATTGCCGGTTTAATCCTCGTAGGTCTTATATGCCTGTCGCTGCGATTGCAGGCGGCGCCGCTCAATCCGCAAGCATCCGTCTCTTCAATCGTCATCGTCACCAGTATTGCACTCAAGGATTCCTCCGTCAATTTCGTATACGCCTCCGCGGGTGATTCCTCGGTCATCCTGATTTGCGGGAATGACAGTCTGAGACGCGGACGTGACTTCGTATCCAATGACAGTGTCATCACGCTGACGGCGGGACAGATCGCTTGCGACACAATTCGAGTCGTGAGATTTCTGAATTATGATATAATCGGCCGTCGCTACGCGCTACACGATTTCCTGTCGAGTACGGGCGACAACGAAGCTGATTTGGCTCCGGCTCCGGTCACGTCGTCGAGAGAACTGACCGCGCCCACCGCGAATCTCAAAGTCTCCGGCTCGAAGTCGTTTTATGCCGACGTCTCCCAAAAGGGCCAGACGAACCTGTCGCAGGGACTCGCCCTGACGCTCTCCGGCGATATCGGCCGCGGAGTAATTGTCAAGGGCACGTTTTCTGATCGCGGTTTGCGCGACAATCAGATGGTGACCAAAAGATTCTCCGAGTTGGACAACGTCTATCTGGAAGTTCAGTCCCAGCATCTCAACGGCGTTTTCGGCAGCTACCAGCTCAAGGAAGATCGTTTCCGATATCTGTCTATGAGCCGCAATGTACAGGGTATGGGCGTGAAGTACCATACCGGCCGCGCAACCGTGGAATCATCCGTCTCCGTTCCACCCGGCAACTATACTGAATACAACTTCACCACCACTGACGGCTTTAACGGCCCGTACCGCCTGCAGGGCAAGAACGGTGAATCCGGTATCGCCGTAATCGAAAACTCCGAGACGGTCTGGCTCAACGGCGCGACAATAACTCGCGGACGCGACCATGATTATTACCTCGATTACACGCGCGGCGAACTCTATTTCACCGGCCGTACTGCCATCGATAACCAAGACCGTGTCAGAGTCGATTTCGAATATCAGCGCCTGGAATATCGCAAGACACTCGTTACCGGCGCCGTCACGGATAGTCTTGGTGACGGCAAGGCACAGATCGGCATCGGATATGCGGGCCTGACTGCCGCGGGAAGCGACCCGCAAGACTTCACGCTCAGCGAGACCGATATCGCTGCTCTGCGTTCGGCAGGCAACGATCCTACCAAAGCGGTGGTTCCGGGGGCGCGCTCTGTAGGTCAGGGAAATGGTGACTACACGATGCAGGTCGACTCTCTGAGCGATACCGTCTTCGTTTATGCGGGAGATCGCCATGGTGATTACAGTGTAACGTTTACGCAGGTTGACAGCGGGGATTACCTCTATCTAGGCGGGGGCCGCTATCAGTTTGCCGGCAGAGGAAGAGGCAATTACCTGCCCGTCAGAACCTTGCCCATGCCGGAAGCATCTCAGGTCGTGGTGGCAAAATCTGACTACGCTCCGACGGGAACGTTGAAGTTGTCGACCGAGGTGGGCGTTTCGTCGTACGACCGCAACCGCTTTTCCACTGACGGTAACAGCAAGAACACAACTGCGGCAGGTTTCTTTGGTGCGGCGTACGCGAGTACATCTCAGAAAGTGAAGGGCAATCTGTCGGCGGAGTATTTACCAGCCGGCTTCGCCCGTTTGGGTCGGCTCGACTATGTAGACGAAAATTACCTCTGGCAGCGCCAGAAGCAGGAACTCAGCGACCGCCAGCGCTATCTGGGCGACATGACTTTCAGTCTGGGGAGCCATGATCGGTCGAAAATTGAAGGCGGATATACTTCGGAGAAAAGCGGCTTCGAGTCGCGGCGCGCCGGAGTCTCGACGCAACTGGTTCAGGTGGCGAACTCGAAAATCGGGGTTGACCTGAGTTACGCGTCCTCGAAGGATCTCACTGGCGTCGAATCGTCTTTTCGAGATCAAGCCCACCTACCGGCTCGACATTAAACCATTCGCGCTCACAGCCAAAGTCGACTATGACAATCGCAAGCTTGCGTTGGTGGGACAGCCGCTTACATACGCCAGCAAACGTGAAATCGAATTTGGAACGGAATACGCGGGGATTTCCGTGACCGCTCGGCAGCGAGAGAACTGGCAGAATCTCAACTCATGGAATATGGTGGATCGCAAACAGACGCTGGGATTGAATGTCAATCGCACTTTCGCGAAGAGTCGCAAGGTCGATCTGAATGCTTCATTCAACCGCTTCAATGATGCGACGGGGAAGAAGACCACCTATCACAGCGGGCTCTTAAATCTCGATATACCACAGATCGCGCGTGTTGTCGACCTGAACGCCAATATGCGGTTGAGCCGGTTGGGAAGTTTCCAGACCAACAAGACTTATCTCAAGGTCGAGAGCGGCAAGGGCGATTATGTACTGATTGATTCCGTCTATCTGCCGCAATCGAACGGCGACTACATACTGGTCACCGAACAAGTGGGTACCTTGACGCCGTCGGTCGAGGCAGAAAAACGCGTTCAGATCAACGCCGACCTGAGCAAACTGGCAAAGAGTTTCCTGATTGCCGGGACTTCCCTGCGCTATGAGACAAGTTTGCACGAGATCGGAAATGACATGACCAGCTTCCAAACACGCTGGCTGCTGCCTTCGCTCGCGTATTTCGGCGCAGTTCAACGGTTCCGCCAGCGCAGTGACGAATATCGTTATCGACGTTATGATCGCGCAATCGGCCTGCGCAGTGAATTCTCGTATCGAATTCGCAGTGAGGATAACCTGATTGATGTCTTGCACCCCCAGGCCAACGGCAACGAGCTGTTCAAACTGCTTTTCAATCAACGCTTAGGTGAACGCGACTTTGTCGAAATTTCCGGTGAGGCCGAGAATTTGTCCGACCAACAATTCGGCCGTTACAATCTCACCGTTCACAGGCGGTCGCTGATCACCGCCGGCTCGCACTTTCGCGGACTCTGGGAAATGGGCGCCACCGTCGAGATCGGTCGTGAGAATTCGGATTCCATGTCGTTGCGCGCCACGACTCTTAGGATAACTCCCAAGGTGAACTATAACCTTGTCGGCAGGGGGCGAATCGAGACAACGGTCTTCATGCTGCAGGTGATCGAAGCCGCAAATCGGCCGATTCTGCTGCAGATGGCGGATGGGTTTCCAACCGGAGCGAACTTCGGCGGCACGATCCTGATTGATTTCAGTTTCGCCGAGAACTTCTCGTTTCGTTTGACCGGCCAGGGCGACATTCGCCATGGCGAACCGGGGCGTTATTTCCTGCGCACGGAATTGATTTCGAGGTTCCAATGACACGAAGAATCTTGATCGCCGTACTTGTACTGTATTCGTGCGCGAACGCGGCTGTACGCTTTGAAGGCAATCATCATTTCCGCAGCGCAGTACTGATGGAATTGTGCACGCAACCGGGTGACGTAGATCAGCATCTCAAGTCGATCAGTGCTGCCTATGCCGCAGACGGCTACTTCCTCGGACAAGTTTCCGCGAAGATCACCGCCGCCGATACGCTGTTCTCGATAACCGAAGGCAAACGTTTCACCTGTTCCGAACTTCGCCTGATAGGACTTGCCGACTCCACCGCGGCGCGATTGCTGCAGGAGTTGCCGCACTCAGCGCCGCTTACGAAATCGAGTCTTGAGCAGTTGACAAAGGAGTTGACTCGCCTGTATGCTAACAACGGATACCCGTTCGCACAGGCAGAGATCAAGAATCTTGATATTTCCGATGCGATCATCATTGCACACATGCTTGTAGTTGAGGGGCCGCTTGTCACAGTGGGCAATGTTGATTTTCCCGGCATCAGGACCACGAAACCAGAGCCATTGCGCAAGCGGTTGGCTCTTCATTCCGGCGACTTATTTCGCGAGACCGATTTGGAATCGTCCGAGCGAACGCTGGGTCATCTCCGCCACTGCAAACCATCAGGCAAAGCGTCTCTCACCTATGAAAGTCTCAACCGCACCGTAAATGTCGCGCTGCCCTTGCGTGATGAACGCAACCTCGCCTTCGACGGACTTGCCTATCTCAACCCCGACAACACGATCGCCGGCCAGGTGTCGGTGAATCTGATCAATGCATTTGGCCGCGGGGAAGAATTCGGCTTCATCTGGTCGCGCCAGAATCAATTGTCGCGTAAACTTAACCTCAACGCGCTGTTGCCGTATTTCGATGACTATCCGCTCGACTTGCGCGCCACATTGTCACAGGAAGCTCGCGATTCTTCCTTCAACAGCACCAGCGCCACGGCCGGAGCCAGTTGTCACTTGAGTGAGAATTGGAGTCTCGGTAGTGCGATACGCTGGAACAAGATTACGCCACAGGAAAATCAGACGTCACCGTCGGCGCGTCTGCTGGCAGTTGACCTGAACGTTCAATATGATCGTCGCAACGACATTCATCGCACGACGCGCGGCGCTTTTGTTACGCAGCAAGTCACCTCGGCTTATCGCAAGTCATTCGAAAGCGGCAGTGTGTCTAACAACGGTTATTCCAGTAATCTCAACACCGATGCCAAAATCTGGTTGCCGCTGCGGCACAATCTGATTCTCTTTCAGCGCGCTCAATACTTTCAGATCACGTCTGATTTCGCTGCTATTCCCATCGATCAGTTGATACCTGTTGGCGGTGTCGAAACGGTTCGCGGCTATCGCGAAAATAGTTATCTCGCCAGACTGGGTTTCATCGGATCGACCGAACTGCAATGGTATGCCGCCGGCAACTTGATGTTGCATCTGTTCAGTGATAATGCCTACATTAAGTCCAAGTCAAAGGACGGACCGTTGGCAGGTTTTGGCGTGGGGATGATTGTCATGACGTCTGCCGGTTCGTTCCGTTTTGATATTTCGATGGGCGAGGAAAAGAAGCTGGGACGCATGCTGGTACATTTGGGTTTGGAGGGCAAACTCTGACAAAGCTATTGGCGGTGCTCACCATGATGCGTCCTCTGAATGGCGCCATTGCCGCACTGACTCTGATTCCGGCAATTGCGCTCGGATCGGGACGCATTGCATTGCCCATCGGAATCGCGATCGCAACGTTCTTCATTGCCTCATATGGTTACATCGTCAATGACCTCTGCGATTTCCGCGCCGACAAGATCAACAAACCGAATCGCCCTTTTCCGTCGCGCAAGCTTTCTGCCTGGGAGGGAATAAACGCGGCCTTGCTGTGCATCGTCCTGGGTGCCGTCGCGCTTTACGGATCGAAACTCTCTGTCTGGTTGTTCTTCGCAGTATTTGCCGCCGCGCTGTTTCTCTATTCCTTCAAGTTGTCGTCTTATCTGGTCATCGCAAACCTGTGGGTGGCGATTCTGTGCAGTTCGGCCTGCGTGTTGGGAGGGTTCCTGACGAATCCTGATTCCCAACATCGCTGGCTGTTGATCGGAGGGGGAGCGCTGATCTTCCTTTATCATTTCGGGCGCGAGGTCATCAAAGACATCGAAGATGTCGAAGGCGACAGGATTGCCGGCCGCAGAACAATTCCGATCGTCTGGGGGAACAAGACGGCACGCGTCTTTGCGGCGACAGCGTTTGCGTTGCTGATTGTGGTATCGTACCTTGGGTATGTCCTGTTGCATCTGTCAACGGCCTATCTCCTGTTGATTTCGCTTGCGGTAAACGTGCCTTTGTCGCTAATCTTCGTCCTGTTCGTGTTCCGGGATGGACGAGACAATATGGCGCGGGCGTCGATTGCCCTGAAAGTCGTCATGCTGCCCGCATTAGGGGCGCTGACTGTAGCTGGGGTCACCTAGCCGATTGAACTGTCGCAGTCGCCAAGCGCGTGAGGAAACGAAAGGGAAGAGTGCAACACATTAGGATGGGAACCAACACGGGGAATCGCGTAAAATTCATAGAGTTGTTAATGCAAGTTGTCACATTCATTATAGCTGCTATGCTCCTGTCGGCGAACGCTGTCTTCGCCGAAATGTCATTCAAGGCATCGGTAGACAAACTCAGCGCCGCTTTTGAAGACAAGTTACACCTTCAGCTTGAAGTCAAGGTCTCTGATCCTGCCGTCAAGACTACGCCTCTGCCGCCACCGAATATCATCGGCCTGCAAATCGGCGGTTCGGGCAGCAGTGTCGAACGGCAGGGGGATATAATTGTTCGCAATTATCTTTATGAGCTTGTTCCGGGGCGCAGTGGGTCGATAACGATTCCGTCATTCAAGGTTGAGTTTCAGAACGGCTCGGTCTTTGACACGCTGGCTTCCGAACCGATCACCGTCGAAATTGCCCAGCCCAAACAAGCAGGAAAATCGCACTCGCCCGTGATAATCATCTTTAGTGCAGCAATTATCATCATTATCGCGGCGGCCGCGGCAAGACGAAGAAAAGTGAGGACGCAGCCGGAGCAATCCGTTTCGGACTGGCGCGATGAATACCGGCAGCGTTTCGCCGAGGTCAAGAAGCTCGCCGACCGGCAGGACTACCGCGCCTTTGCGTCTGAGGCCATGCGTTTGATAACTTCCCTGGTCGAACGCAAGTACGACGCCAGACTTTCCGGATTCACTTCAGCAGATTTGCTGCGCTGGCTCACAGAAAAAGGACTCGATGAAGAGGGGCTCTCGGCCTGTAAAGGCCTGTTTGACTTCTGCGAAAGCGTCAAATTTTCATCCGGGACCGTAAATGTCCAGGATGGCTCACAAGCCGCCGGCCGCGCGGAAAGAATCGTGGAACTGTTCCTGAAATGATGCCGTAAAACATAGACCATATGTAACTTACCTTCGGGAGATAAAAGGTGAATCAGGATATTAAGGAAATTCAAGCGGAAGTAGAGAAGCAACACGAGTTTATTCAGCGTCTCAAAGCGGAGATTGCCAAGGTCATCGTTGGCCAGGAATACCTGATCGACCGGATGATGATGGCGCTGCTGGCGGACGGCCATGTGCTGGTCGAGGGTGTGCCGGGATTGGCCAAAACTCTGTCCATTAAGACCCTGTGCCAGGCAATTCAGGCGCATTTTCAGCGTCTGCAATTCACACCCGATTTGCTGCCCGCCGATCTCGTCGGCACCATGATCTATTCCCAGACCGATGGCAAGTTCACGGTTAGAAAAGGGCCGATTTTCGCTAACCTGATTCTGGCCGACGAAATCAACCGCGCCCCTGCGAAAGTCCAGTCCGCCCTTCTGGAGGCGATGCAGGAGCGGCAGGTTACGATCGCCGATACCACGTACCCGCTGCCAGATCCGTTCATGGTGATGGCGACGCAGAATCCCATCGAGCAGGAAGGCACCTACCCGCTGCCCGAGGCGCAGGTTGACCGCTTCATGTTCAAGCTAAGAATCACTTATCCCTCAAAGGCCGAAGAACTCGAAATCCTCAACCGCATGACGGTGGGGCAGAAATTCGACATCAAACCGGTAATTACGCCGCAGGACATCATCAATGCCCGCAACGTCATGAACAAGATCTATGTCGATGACAAGGTGAAGGAATACATCGTTGATGTCGTCTCGGCCACGCGCAATCCCGAAGCTTACAATCTTAAGATCAAGGATTTGATTGATTACGGCGCATCACCTCGCGCGACCATCTATTTGACCATGGCATCCAAGGCGCATGCGTTTCTCAAGGGGCGCGGCTATATCACGCCGGATGATGTCAAGAACATCGGCATGGACGTATTGCGGCACCGAGTTATCGTATCGTATGAAGCCGAGGCCGAGGAAGTTGACAGCGAGGCGATTGTGACCAAGGTGTTCAACGAGGTTGAGGTTCCGTAAGCGGTGCTTCCTAAAGATATCATCAAGAAAATCCGCCGCATCGAAATAACGACCCGAAAACTTGTCAACGACGTTTTCGCCGGCGAATATCACTCCAGCTTCCGCGGACGCGGCATGGAATTCGAGGAAGTGCGCGAGTACCAGCCGGGGGATGACGTCCGCCTGATTGACTGGAACGTCACCGCCCGAACCGGCATGCCGTTCGTCAAGAAGTTTCGCGAAGAGCGAGAGCTGTCCGTGATGCTGCTCGTTGATGCATCCTCGTCGGGACAATTTGGCACCAGGACACAATTGAAGGAAGAAATGGCCGCCGAAATCTGCGGACTGCTGGCTTTCTCGGCGACGAATAACAACGACAAGGTGGGCATGATCATCTTCACCGATGAGGTGGAGAAGTTCATTGCGCCGCGCAAAGGAAGAGCGCATGTCTTGCGGCTGATTCGCGAAATTCTCTATTTCAAGCCCACCGGCCGATCGACCAACATCGGTGCGGCGCTCGAATACTTGAATCGCGTCATCAAGCGCAAGTCAGTTGTCTTTCTCATCAGCGACTTTCTCAGTTCCGGCTATGCCAGTGACCTGATGATCGCCAACCGCCGGCACGACCTGATTGCTATTAGAATATCCGATCCGCGCGAATCGAAGCTGGAAAACTTCGGCATGATCGACTTTGAAGATGCTGAAACCGGCGAGATCATCACCGTGGATACTGCCGATCTGCTATTTCGCAAAGAATTTTCGAATCGCGCCGTGGAATTGAACGACCAACTGGAGCGGGCCTTTCGCCGCATGAATCTCGACTATATCCAGCTTACCACCGGCCAGGATTACATCTTCCCGTTGTCGGCCTTCTTCAAGCAGCGCGAGCGGAGGTACCGCCGGTGACACTGGGTCGAACACAGAAGTTGCTGTTTCTGGTGTTGATCAGTCAGGCGGCACTGTCGTCTGTCTTTGTCTTTTTCCGGTTGGCGGACGGCGACGAGGGCTTCTATTTGGCGGCAGCCCAACGCGTCGCCGACGGCATGACTCTCTACAAGGATTTCTTCTATCCGCAGGCGCCGTTACTGCCGCTTCTGTCAGCCATGATTTCCGGCTGGGGTATCACTTCACTGCTTCTGTTACGAATACTATCTCTCGTAGCCGGCTTATTGCTGACCTTGTTTGCATTCCGCACAGTCAGGGAGAGTACGCGGGATGACAATGCTGCTTTGATTGCAGCGGTGCTGATAGCGGCCAACGGAATGATCCTCGCCTGGCATTCGGTGTTCAAGCCGTATGCGTTTGTCGACCTGTTCCTGCTGCTTGCGTTTATGTTCTTATTGCGAGTGGAAAACTCGAATGACAAGATCTGACCGAAACCTGTTTTTGTCGGCTATGTTCTTGTCCACCGCGATCAATTTCCGGTCGATCTTTCTCCTGCTTATGCCGGTGTATCTCTACTTTCTCCTTCGCGCGTCGAATCAGAAAGGTGTTCCACTGTCGCGGGCGCTGGCGTTCATCGCGGCCGGTGTGGCGATTCCGACGATCCCATCGCTGGTGTTGTTTCTTCAGGCGCCGTCGCAGTTTCTGTTCAGCAATCTGGTATTTCATCTATACCGTCAGCCGATCACGCCCTTCTCGGCGCTGATCCTTCACAAGGTGAAAGTGTTTGGCACATTTCTCGCACTTCCGCAAACGATTCTGCTCTTGGGAGCGCTGCTCGGCAGTTGGTATTTGTTGAAGCATCGGTTGGTGGAGCTTAGCTCGATCTATCGCAGATCACTTCTCTTCGCGGCACTCATCAGTTTGATATACCTGATACCCACGCCGGTACTGCTTCAATATTTTCAGGAAGCAGTTCCGTATCTGATTATCGCGGCACTTCCGGTCTTTGTGTTCATCGTGCGTACTCCCGGTCTGAAACCGCTGCGGCGTTCGGCGGGGTTATTATATGCCGTTGGAATGCTGCCGTTTGTCTACCTGTTCATCGTAGCGCCGCGTCCCAGAGATGAACGCTTTACGTTGACCCACTTGCGCGATGTCGTTGGCGAAATCGAAACTCGAACATCAATTCAGGACACGTTGTTGTCGGAATGGGCCGGTTACCCGGCATTGTCAGATCGCCCGCAGTTGCGCGGTTCCGAGCATGTTGGTTTCTACTTTCCGTTGAAGATCGACAAATCGTGCTACTCAGAAAACCATCTGTTAACGAACAGCGACATAGTCAGCGCCCTGCAACAACAACGACCAAAACTGGTATTGGTTGACTACAAAGTCTATCCCGAGTGGCAAGGCACACTCGACAGTAATTATCATCTCGCGTCTACGATTGGGGATACGCAGTTATATGAGAGGAACCGTGAGCCGCTTTAGATTACTGACGATTTTGTGGTTGCTGTTTCTCAGTTCCGCTTTGTTCGCGCAAGACAAGATCAGCGTGTCGTCGAACATCGATAAACAGACTATTACGATTGGTGACAGGATACTCTATACCGTCACAATTACCTCCGATACTTCGCTGGCAGTCGATTCACTGACAGTAGGCACGAACCTGGGCGCGTTCGAGGTGAAAGACTACAAGCCGCGGCAGGTCAACGTCAAGAGCGGAGTGCGCACTACTACCGAAGGGTTTGTCATCACGACCTTCACGACCGGAGATTATCAAATACCGCCGATCACCATTCACTATCGCACGCCGTCGGGCGAGGTCAAGTCCATCGCCACCGATCCGCTGCCGATCAAGGTCAATTCGCTGTTGACCGGAGAGGAAGGCGCGGATATAAAACCGCTGAAGCCCCAAAAGACTTTCCCGCGTGAATTTCCGACCCTGTGGGTGATCCTGGGAGCGGCGCTATTAATCGGCGGCGCCGTGTTCTTCTGGCTGTACCGACGGGCCAGGAAGCCGATTGACCTGACTACTTCGGTCGCCGACCTGCGCCTGCCATGGGAAATCGCGCTGGAGGAATTGGCCAAACTCAAAGAGTCTGACCTGATCGCTCGCGGTGAATACAAGTTATTCTATTTGCAGTTGTCTGACATCTTCCGCCGCTATCTGGAGCGCCGCTACGGCATCTCCGCGCTGGAACGCACGACGTTCGAAATTATCCTCGAATTCCGCAAGTTATCGTTGGACAGCCAGGAAGAACACATTATTCACGATTTCCTTGAAGAATGCGATATTGTCAAGTTCGCCAAATATCACCCGACAACCGACGACATCGAGACTGACTTTATCACCGCCAAGGAATTTGTCATGCAAACTCGTTCACTGCCGTTTGCAACGACCAAGGAGACCGAGTAGATGTTTCAGTTTGCCAGTCCGATCTATCTCTGGCTGTTGCTGCTGATACCGGTGCTCGGCTTCTTCGCGTTTCGCAGAAGGCGGGAAGCTGCGATCAAATTCTCTGACATCACGTTGCTGCGTGGCGCACAGGCATCTCCGCGTGCCAAGCGCCGCCGAATCCTGCCGATCTTGCGGTTGTTGGCGCTGTCATTCTTCATATTGGCACTGGCGCGGCCACAGTCAGGCAAAAAGACTACGGAAGTCACCTCCGAGGGAATCGACATCATGCTGGCGCTTGATATCTCGACTAGTATGAAGTCCGAGGATTTCAAACCGCAAAATCGCCTTTTCGTCGCCAAAGAAGTTATCAAGGACTTCGTCAAGGGCAGGCAGAACGACCGCATTGGGCTGGTCGTTTTCGCGCGGCAGGCATTTACGCAGTGTCCGCTCACGCTTGACTATGGTGTATTGCTTACATTCGTCGATCAAGTCGATTTCGGGATGGTTGAAGACGGTACGGCTATCGGTATGGGCATCGCCAATGCTGTAAATCGCCTGCGCGATTCCAAGGCAAAATCCCGCATCATCATTCTGCTGACCGACGGCATCAACAACGCCGGCGAAATCGATCCGCAAACGGCAGCCGACATCGCCAAGGCGCTGGGAATACGCGTCTATACAGTAGGCGTAGGAAAGCTCGGACAGGCGCCGTATCCCATCGAAGATCCGATCTTTGGCAAGCGCTATATCTTCATTAATAATGAACTGGATGAAAACCAACTTAAGCAGATTGCTGATATCACCGGCGGCAAATATTTCCGCGCCAAATCAGCGGACATGCTGAAGAATATCTATGACCAGATATCCGATTTGGAGAAGACCAAAATCAAGGTAAAAGAGTATCTGCAATACAACGAATTCTTCCCCTATCTATTGATGATTGGCGCTTTGGGATTGCTGCTGGAATTGCTGTTGAGGGAAACCGTTTGGCGGCGTTTGCCGTAAGGAATAATCGGGATGTTTCGGGTGTACAATGATTGAGGAGACATAATGAGATTCGCCACTCCGGAAAATCTCTATTTCGGGCTTTTGGCAATCGCGCTCGTGGGGCTCTTCTTTCTCTGGAGCGCGCGCAAGAAGCGACGGCTGCTGGAGTTGTTTGCCGACAAACGGCTCATCGCTGGATTGACCGCCAATTTTTCGCCGATCAAGCGGCGCTATAAATTCGTTCTGCTGTTTCTCGCGCTGATATTTCTGGTACTGGCGCTGGGACGGCCGCAGTATGGGACACACATGGTCATGCTCAAGAGGGAAGGGCAGGACGTCATGATTGTCGTGGACTGCTCCAAGTCAATGTTGGCCGAGGATATGAAACCCAACCGGTTGGAAAAAGCCAAGCAGGAGGTGCGCGGATTGATTTCGCGCATGAAGGGGGATCGCGTCGGGCTGGTCGCATTCTCCGGAGCCGCTTTCACCGAGTGTCCTCTGACTCTCGATTATTCGGCGGCACAGATGTTTGTCGATGTGCTGGATGTCGATCTGATTCCGGCTCCCGGAACGAACATCGGTTCGGCTGTCCAGACAGCGACCGGCAATTTCGATCAGAAGGAACGCAAGAATAAGGTCATGATCATCATTACGGACGGCGAGGACTTCGGCGGCAACATCAAGAGCGCTGTCAGAGACGCCAAGATTCAGGGAGTCAAGATTTATACCATCGGTATCGGCAGGCCGGAGGGTGAACCGATCCCGCTCCGCAACGACCGCGGCGACATGATCGGCTACAAGAAAGACGAACGCGGAGAACTCGTGCTGACGCGTCTGGATGAACAGTCGCTGCAGGACATTGCCGCGGAAACGGATGGCCGATACTATCACGCGTCTGCGGGCGAAATCGCGCTTGACCAGATCTACGAAGACATCAACTCGATGGATAAGAAGGAACAGAAGGGTATGATGATGACGCAGTATGAAGATCGCTATCAATACTTGCTTCCTTTTGCCGTAATATTTTTGGGTGCTGAGGTATTGATCTCGGAAAGAAGATCGCGCCGCAAGGAGTCGAATTCCGATGAAACAGTCTGAACCTTGTCACGAACCCGCACCGGGTAGATTCACGTCCTGCCTCGCATTAGTGCTTGCGGCTGCACTTATGGTGATATCGACTTCGAGTGCCCGCGCTGATTATCGCAAACTGACTACGCAAGGAAACAAGGCCTTCACCGACGGCAAGATGGATGATGCGTTGAAATCCTACCGCGATGCTGAAGTTGAGAAACCTCAGCAGCCTGTGCTCGATTACGACATTGGCTCTGTGCTTTTCAATCAGAGCAAATACCCGGAAGCTGCCCAGCGCTATCTGCGGGCGTTGAACAATACGGATCCCCAGTTTCAAGCCGATGCGTATTATAATTCCGGCAACGCTCTTTTCCGCGCGAAGAAGTATGCGGAGGCAATCAACTCATACAAGAAGTGTCTCGAAATCAATGCTGACGATGCCGACGCCAAGTACAATCTCGAGCTGGCGCGTGTTAAGCTGAAAGAACAGGCGCAACAAAAGAATCAACAGCAGGACCAGAAGCAGCAGCAACAGCAGGACAAACAAGAACAACAGCAGCAAGACCAGCAGAATCAGGATCAGCAACAGCAGCAGCAACAACAGCAGCAGAATCAACAAGATCAGCAGTCTCAGCAGCAGCAACAAGATCAGCAACAACAGCAGCAACAGCAGGAACAACAGCAGCAGGGACAGCAAGGCAATCAAGATAAGCAAGACCAGCAGAATCAACAGCAGGAGCAGCAGGGCGAGGATCAACAACAGCAGGAACAACAGGATCAACAAAATGGCGGCCAGGATCAGCAACAGCAACAACAACAGCAGCGCGCCAAAGGCCAGCAGCAGAAAATGAGTAAGCAGGACGCCGATCGGATTCTGAATTCACTTTCCGGCGACGAAAAGAATTTGCAGAAACAAATGGGGCGCTATAAAGTTCAGTTTGGCACTCAACCGCGGACTGACAAGGATTGGTAGACGCGATCATGAAAAATTTGGCTGTGATGATTCTGGGGGCGCTCCTGGTGTTGGGAATGTCATTGCCCTCCCTGGCTCAGACCACGGTCAATGCGTATGTCGATCGCAATGAAATTTCCGAGGGTGAGACGGTCCAACTCACGATTGAGATTAAGGGCGAGGCATCGAAGATTCCTGCCCTGGACATCAGTCAGCTTCCCGATTGGCAGGTATACACTTCTGGAACGTCGTCGAGTGTTGCCTGGATCAACGGCAAGACGACGCAGTCAAAGCAATACAACTTTACGCTCGTTCCCTCGCGCACTGGCCGTCTCATGATTCCGCCGTTTGCGCTGGCAATCGGAGGCGTCAATTACAAGACGCAGCAAATCTCCGTGACCGTCAATCCGGTGGCGATGCCACCGCAGTCACGCCAGGCGCCGCAAAACCGCAGCCGTCAGCCAAGTCGCCAGCGGGGAGCGCTTAGCGAAGATGACTTGCTGCTCCGCGCGACAGTCGACAAAGACACCGTCTATGTCAATCAGCAGGTCACGCTCTCGATGAAGTTGTACTGGCGCGTGCAGTTGCTCAACAACCCCGACTATCAGGCGCCGCAACGCACCGGATTTTGGTCGGAAGACCTTGGACAGTGGCGGACCGGTCAGGAGACCTATGGCGGCAAAGATTACAACATCATGGAATCCAAGACCGCGATGTTTCCTACATCTCCCGGGACGCAGACGATTGGCGCCTCTCAGATGGGAGTGGTCGTCGACGACGGAAGTTCCAGGGACCCATTCTCCGTATTCGATCGCAATTGGCCTAATTTCTTCGGCGGCGGCAAACGCCTGACGCTGTCTTCCGACCCGATCAAAATCATCACCTTGCCATTGCCGGAGATAGGAAAGCCGGCCGACTTCGGAGGAGCGGTGGGGCAATATCAGATGTCCGTCACAGTTGACAAAAACAAGATCGAAGTGAACGAGCCGGTAACTATGCATATCAAGGTCACCGGTATCGGTAACATCAAGAGCGTCGATATACCCAAGGTTCCGGAACTGCCTGATTTCCGCACCTATCAAGCCGGCGACAACGAGAAGATCGAAAAAGTGAATTATCAGGTCGGCGGCACCAAGACCTTCGATCAGGCGTTTATTCCGAAACGCGCCGGCAACTATCAGCTTCCGGCTTTGAATTTTTCCTTCTTTGATCCGCAAGCGCGGACATACAAGACGTTGGCTTCTGATCCGATTCAGATCGAGGTGGCGCCATCCAAGGATCGCTTCGCATCCCAGGTTCAGAATTTGCAGACGAACCGCATCGATCTCGCCGCCAAGGATATTCGCTACTTGAAATCGGACATCGGCGAGTTGCGTTCGCGCCGGGCGGAGCCCATCTCTGCGAGTCCGCTGTTCTTGCTCGCAATGTACCTGCTACCGGTGATCGGCTACGTCGTCGTTCTGACGCGTCAGCGCCACAAAGAGCGTTTGCAGAGTGACGTCGGTTTCCGCCGCCTGCGCCAGGCACGCAAAATGGCCGAAACCCGGCTTGCCAAGGCCAAAGCTCTTATCGAAGGCGGCGACCCTGACGCCTATTATGCCGAGATAAGTCATTCGTTGATCGACTATTTCGCCGATAGATATAATCTCCCCGCGTACGGTCTGACCCTCGACAAAATCAAGGAATTTGCGGCCGGCAAGCAGAGTGACGCCTTGATTGCCCAGCTTGTCGATCTGTTGCAGCAGTGCGATTTTGGGCGCTTTGCCCCGGGCGGCAAGGAAAAGGGCCAGATGACGCAGTTATGGGAAGAGGCGAAAAAGCTGATCGTGGAGTTGGAGAAAACCCGTTGATGAAGAAATTGCTGGCGCTGTTTGTTATTCTACTTCTGCCTGCAATTTTGTTTGCAGGGGCAACTGAGGATTTTCAGGAGGGTGTTCATCTTTATGATCAGGGCGATTTCACCGGAGCATCGCAGAAATTCGAGCAGATCATTGACCAGGGATTCGCTTCCGTGCCGGTATACTACAATGCCGGATGCGCATACTACAAGGCCGGACATATCGGCAAAGCGATCGCCAACTTCCGCCGTGCCGAACGGATGAGCCCGGATGACGGCGATATTCGCACGAATCTTGCCTTTGTCAAACAATTCTGCGTCGATAAAGTCGACGCCACACAAGTTGACCCGTTCTCTACGAAGGTCGAAAACGGCCTCGCCACGCTGCACCCTAATCAATATTTTCTGATCTCATTTGTATCCTTCCTGCTGTTGCTCGCTTTTCTCGCTCTCAAGCGCCTCGGAGTTCTGGCGCGAATCGGAAATTCACCGGTGGTGATACTCGGTCTGGTCACTCTGCTGTCGTTCGGCGTGATGGTCTGGGTTCTGAAATCCAATTATCTCGTGGACGAAGGCGTGATTGTCGTTGAACAAACCGAAATCCTCTCGGGCCCCGGCAGCGATTTTGAACTTCAGTTTGAGGGACACGAAGGACTTACGTTCGACATCCTCGATCAGAAACAGGATTACTACCTCGGTCTTTTCGCAAATAAGCTAAAAGGTTGGGTTAAGATCTCCGCCGTCGAAAAAATCTGAGTGTGCCTCTATCTGCGGCCCTCCGGTCGACATATTCCGCCACGAAAATAGTAAATCGTTGACAGTCACAGTGGCGGTTAGTATGTTTTGCCGCACTTGAAAAAACGGACTAGATTGGGCAAGTGAAGATCTTCGACTGGAAAAAGCTTATCGGCGTCCTGGTGGCTATCGGCCTGCTCTTTGCCAGCTTCTACAAAGTCGACGTCCACGAACTCTGGCGCACGCTCACCAGGATCAATCCGCTCTACTTTCTCGGTGCAGTCGGCAGCTCGATTCTAATGAATTGGGCCAAAGGTATGCGCTGGCGCGCGCTCATTCGCGATGTCAAAGTCATCTCGAAGACACGCGTCTTCGCGCTTTTCCATGTCGGGCAAATGATCAACTTGTCGCTACCGGTGTTGACCGGGCAGGCCGGACGCATCGTCATGCTGGCAAAGCAGGAAGGGCTGTCCAAAACCTTCTGTTTTACCACAGTCGCCATGGAAGTGCTCTTCGACAGTATTACCCTGGTCTTGCTCGTTTACGTCGCTTCCTTCATGTTTGCCTTTCCCAGTTGGGTTAGGGAAGCGGAAGTCTACGCCGCGATGGTGGTCGGCGCATCTTTGCTGGTGCTGATACTGCTCATGCGATATGAGCGCGGGCTGGCATATTTTGGCAAGAAGACGATTCGCCGCAGATTTCCCCTGCTATACATACGCCTTGAGAAGTGGACATCTTCAATGTCACATGGTATCGCTTCAATGCGTAGCAGCCGTGGTGTTGTCAGTGTCGGCTTCTATTCGATTCTCGTCTGGATCTTCCACATCGCCATTTCGATACTGTTGATTCAAGCATTTGACCTCAAGGTACCGTTCTGGGCGGGAATCGTGATCGTAATCATTAATTCGTTTCTGTTGTTGATTCCGGTTTCACCTGGCAATCTGGGCTCATTCCAACTTGCCGTGATCTGGGCACTGTCGTTGTTTAATGTTCCCCATGCCGAAGCTGCGGCATTTAGCATCGCTCTTCACTTCATGGATGTTGCCCCGGTTTTTGCGTTTGGCATTTACTTCTTATTCACTAACCATATAACATTCAAGAAATTGCGCGACGAAACGGTCCGTGAGTCCAAAGGGACCGGCTGTCCCACTTAAGACGTGATTCGGGACAAAAAGACCATGAAGTCTCGAAAAATCGGAAACAAACGGACTGACCAGTCCGTCTAATGCAATAATATATGACCAGACGTCAAGACTTACACAAGCGGAAAGTCCTCCCGCGCGAAGAACGTCGCGAGATGATTTTGGATGCCGCCCTCGAGATATTCGCGCGTCACGGCTACGAAATCGCCGACGTCGATGACATTGCTCGCCAAGCCGGGATTGGAAAGGGGACAATTTATCGTCAGTTTCCATCCAAGCGCCATTTGTTTGTCGCCGTCATCGATCGCGGTTTCGATCAACTACAAGAGAGGATGCAGCAGCTCTGCACACTCCAGAGGTCTTTCGACGATACGGTTGCGGTTGGGTTGAAACTTCACGTTGACTTTTTCGTCGAAAACCCCAAATATTGGCGGCTCCTGATGTTGGAGCATCCGCACGAACGTCCGGATGTAAGTGATGCCACGTTTCGAGGACATCAATGCTGTGAGGAGTACCTGGTCGATGGAATCAAAGCCGGGATTTCGGCGGGATTCTTCAAGAAAGTTGATCCTCAATTTGCCGCTCACAGTCTCATGGCAATGGCGGCCCTGATTGTTGAAAAATGCTTGCACGGGAAGAGAGATACTCGTCGGAAAGACATTCGTAGTGCTGTCGATATTTTCCTGAGAGGAATTAACAAGTGATAAACCCCGATATAATGATTTTTCATCGGGTGCGCCGGAGTTCGGCCGCACCTTTTCGAGTGTTGCGCCGGCTCTTGCTCGGTGCTGTCCTATTGATTCTCTCTTTCAGTACACCGCGAGCTGCCGCAGAGGATCTGACAATCGATAATGCCGTCGCTCTGGCCCTCAAGAACAACCAGACCTATCTGATAGCCCGTGAGCAGTTGACCAGAGCCGACGCGCAGATACAATCGGCTACGGCAGGAGCATTGCCGTCGCTTGGTTTTGGATCTTCGTACACTCGCAACCTCAAAATCCCGACCTTCACGATCGCCGGCCAGTCCTACCAATTCGGAACCGACAATCAATTGAATGTGGGACTCACGTTTACGCAGCCGATCTGGCTGGGCGGAAAAGTCTTTACGGCGCTGAAAATCGCGAAGATATACAGGTCCTACACCGAAGACATGGTTAATGAAACGCAGTCGCAGGTAACCTATGGAGTCCGTAGCGCCTTCCTCGGAGCCATTCTGGCTCACGATTTTGTTAAAGTCTTCCAGGACGCGCTGGCGGCCGCCGAACTGAACCTGGACATGGTCAATAAGATGTATTCGCAAGGAGTCGTCTCCGAATACGAATTGTTGCGAGCTCAGGTAGAAGTCGCAAACCTCAGGCCGCAATTGACTCAATCTCAAAATCGTGCGGCAACTTCTCTGGACGCTCTCAAGAATTTGATCGGTGTCAAATTGGCTGATTCACTCAGTCTGCAATATGCATTTGATTCTACCGTCGTCGGATCGCCACTGAACATTGACTACCTGCAAAAGCTGGCCACCGATCATCGCCCGGCGCTGCAGCAGCAGGAGCATTTCAAGGAAATAACCCGCCGTGCCATCGGGATTGCCAAATCCGGCAGAAGTTTCAATCTGATTCTCCAGTCGCAATATGGCTGGCAGTTGCAGGGAAATGATTCTGGCTTCCGGCTGACTAACGGCCGTGACTGGACGCCCAGTTGGACGGCAACGTTGAATTTCAGTATCCCGATCTTCGACGGATTTACCACAACCGCCGCCATCAGGCAGGCGCAGGTTGATGCCAGCAGTGCTGAGCTTTCCTACGACCAATTCAGAGAACAAGTCGCACTCGACGTCAGACAGGCCTTTTTCACCTACCAGGAAACGGGCGGGCGTCTGAAGGCAGGACAAAAGACCATCGAGCAGGCGCAAGACGGGCTGAAGATAGCGCAATTACGATATCAAAATGGCGTGGGCACGCAGTTGGAAATACTCTCCGCTGAAGCCGCGCTGACACAGGCCAAAACGAATTACGTTCAGGCAACACACGATGCTGCCGATGCGGTCTTCAATCTCTTGCGCGTTACCGGTGTAAACAATATCGAGGAATTAAAGGAGCGATAGATGTCTCGAAAGATCATATATGCATTTCTCGTCGCGACGGTGGCCTTCTTGCCACTTTCCTGCGCCAAAGATGACGCCAATACCACGACACCATTGCCGATCATCCCGGTCAAGACCATGAGCGTCTCACCCGGAACGATCGACGTTACGCGTGAGTACTCCGGAGGACTCGAAGGCATCGAGCAGGCAGACCTCTACATTCGCCTTTCCGAAGCCGTGGTCGCGCTGCCGTTCAGAGTCGGGGAACACGTCGAAAAGGGACAGGTACTGATCGAACTGGATAAGGGAGGGGCGTCATCGCAATACTATCAGGCCAAGGCGATGTATGATAATGCTGACAAGAACTACAAGAAGATGCAATACTTGTTCGAGCAGAAAGCCATCAGCGAATCGGCTTTTGATGAAGCCAAGGCCGGAACTCAGGTCGCCAAAGCGAACTTCGAATCCGCCCAGGAGTTGGTTAGTGTCACTTCGCCCATAACCGGCACTCTCGTTGAACTTGACGTGAAAGTCGGCGACATTCCCAAAATGGGTTTGTTGGCTGCGCGTGTTGCCCGTACCGATCAGCTCAGAATGTCCTTCGGCGTGTCGACTGACCTCGTAGATAGATTTGCAAAGGGCATGACCGGCACTGTTCATGTCAGTGGCGACGACAGCGTCTATACCTGCACCATCACCAAAGTTTCGGATGCCGCTGAGCCGCAGACGCGGACGTTTAGTATCGAGGCCACGGTGCCCAATACGGATCGTCGCCTGCAGGCGGGAACGTTCGCCAAAGCCACCTTTGTTGTACAAAGCAAGAACAATGTGCTGGCGGTGCCTCAGGCGGCGCTGCTATCCAATGAAGGCGTAATGTCCTTGTATGTCGTTCGGAGTGACACAGCGTATTCTCGTACCGTCATTGTAGGGATAAACAACGGAATCGATGCCGAAATCGCGTCCGGGCTCAAAAGTGGTGATGAAGTGGTTGTTGTGGGACAAGGATTCCTGTCTGACGGATATCCCATTGTCAGGTCGGCGAAGTAACTATGATATTATCCAAAGTATCCATCAACCGGCCGGTCTTCGCGACCATGATGATTCTCGCCCTGCTCGTGCTGGGCGCTTTCGCGTATCGCGACTTGAGCGTAGAGCTTTTCCCGAACGTTGACTTTCCGTTTGTCGTGATTCAGGTCATTTACCCCGGCGCCTCCCCGGAGAACATGGAAACCGAGGTCGTCACCAAGGTAGAAGATGCCGTCAGTACCATCAGCGGCGTGCGGCATATTACGTCACAGTGTCTGGAGGGGTACGCTACCACCTTCATCGAATTCAACCTCGAAGTTAATGAAGACTTCGCTGCTCAGGACGTGCGAGAAAAAGTTGCCGGCGTCCAACAGGATCTGCCCGAGGGCATTCAAGATCTCGTAATCCAGAAGTTCGATCCTCAGTCGACTCCGATCCTGTCGCTGGCAATCGCCGGGGACAAGTCTACGCGCGAGTTGACGATCATTGCCAAGGAAACCGTTAAGAAGCGGCTGGAGTCCATTCAGGGTGTCGGAAACGTTGAACTGGTGGGTGGTGATGAACGGGAAATTCAGGTCGAACTTAACCAGACGAGTCTCGAAGCTCTCAATCTTTCCATCTTCGATATTCAGAACCTTCTGGCGTCTGCAAGTCTGGAGCTTCCGGGCGGCACCCTCAAGAGTCAGGGTCGCGACTTCACCGTCAGAACGATGGGTAAAATTACTTCGCTCGACGATATCCGCAACCTGATCGTTAAGAACGAAAATGGAAAGAATGTCCGCCTGCAGGACATTGCTACAGTCAGAGACTCGACCAAAGATCTCGAGTCATTTTCCCGACTGAACGGCCAGCGGGCGGTTGCACTCAATATCGTCAAGCAATCTGGTGCGAACACGGTGGATGTCGCCAATGCAGTCAAGGCCGTGGTCAATGATGTTGGGAAGGTCTTGCCTCCCGGCGTGAAGATTATTATTGCCGCCGACAACTCCGTGTTCACGGTCGACGCCGTTCACGATGTCATGGTCAATATCATTTATGGTAGTATTCTGGCAGTGCTGGTCATCTTCCTGTTTTTGGCCGACATCAGGCCGACTATTATATCCGCTCTGGCGATTCCAACATCAATCATTGCTACCTTCATCTTCATGCGTTTCCTGGGCTTCACGCTCAATTTCATGACTCTGTTGGGACTGTCGCTGGCTGTAGGTTTGCTGATCGATGACGCCATTGTGGTGATCGAGAATATCTTCCGCAACTTCGGCTTAGGCAAAGCTCGTAATGTTGCGGCCTATGATGGTACCTCCGAGATTGCCCTGGCCGTGATGGCGACCACCTTTACAATCGTCGTCGTTTTCGTTCCGGTTGCCTTCATGAAGGGCATCGTCGGAAAGTTCTTCTTCTCCTTTGGTATGACTGTTGCCGCCGCTGTGTTAGTCTCTCTGTTCGTGGCGTTCACACTCACACCGATGCTGTCATCGCGTTTTTTAAAGGAAGAACATGCTCACCACAAAGGCACCAGGAATCCGATCTACAAGGTAACCAACTTATGGAATGATTTGTTTGATCGCCTGAACGTCCTTTATCAGAAGACCATTCATTATGCTCTCAACCATCGGTTGCTGGTCATGGTTGTCGCAGTGCTCATTTTCATCGGTAGTTTCCCGTTAGTTAGTCTGATTGGAACCGAATTCCTCCCCGACTACGACCGCGGTGAATTCTTCATCAATTTCAAGGCCTCACCGGGAACTACACTTGAGGAAACCGCGCGGTTGAGCAAGGGTATCGAAGATATCGCCGCCTCACATAAGGAAGTGTCCTCAATATTCACGGCCATCGGCTCCGGCAGTGATCCTAATAATTGGGGCTATATGCACGTCAGGATGATTGATCTGGCAGAACGTAAGCTAACCGCGAATCAGTTGATGACTCAGATCCGTTCGGAAGTGGCTTCGTACGCCGGCCTGAAGATTGCCTTCACAGGAGAACAGTCGCAGGGTGGTGGCGGTGGCATGCCGGTTGAAATCTCGATCTCGGGCGAAAACCCGGACAAGCTGAGAGCCATCGCGGCGCTTGTCGAAGATTCTGTCCGTGCTACCAAGGGAGCCGTGGAGGTCGACAATTCACTGGGTGAGGGCAAGCCCGAACTCAGGTTGAATCTCGACCGGGAAAGAATTGCTGACCTTGGTCTCAATGTCGCCCAAACCTCCATGGCCGTGCGCTACCTTGTCTACGGGGTAGTGCCCATTAAGTATCGCGAAGGTGAGCACGAGGCCGACGTAAGAGTCCGTTTGCAGGAGTCAGACAGAAAGAACTTGTCCGACTTGTCGCGGATTCTCGTTCCGTCCTCGAAAGAGATCAATGGCGCACATGGCAACCAGGTCCCGCTGAGTTACGTGGCTTCGATCGTGGATGCGAGTGCCGTGTCTGAAATTGATCGGTATGATCGCCAACAGACCGTGAAAGTTACGGCCAACAATGCCGGAAGATTTGCCGGTGATGTGCGCGCCGACGCTTTTGCGAAAGCCGTGAAGATTCCGACGCCTCCGGGATATCGAATCTATGCGTCCGGCGAGGCCGAAATGCAGGCCGAGTCGTTTGGATATATCTTGCAGGCACTGCTGCTCTCGATCATCTTGATCTACCTTGTGCTGGCTTCGCAGTTCGAGAGTTTCACCGATCCGTTCGCCATCATGTTGTCGTTGCCGATGTCTCTGGTGGGAGCATTCCTCGGCCTGTTGATATTCCGCAGTTCGCTCTCAATCATGTCGATGATCGGTATCGTGATGTTGATGGGTCTGGTGACCAAGAACGCAATTCTGTTGGTCGATTTCGCCAAACAGGATATGAGGCGCGGCAGCAGCCGTATGGATGCTCTGGTGCGCGCGGGATCAATTCGTCTCCGGCCAATCTTGATGACGACGTTCGCGATGATCTTCGGTATGTTGCCGTTGGCACTCGGCCTTGGTCCCGGCGCCGAATTACGCGCCGGTATCGCCCGCGCCGTCATCGGCGGTTTGACGACTTCAACCGCGCTGACTTTGCTGGTCGTACCAGTCGTATATACCTTGCTGGACGATGTCGTGAAGAAGATATTCGGCAAGAATAGGAAGGCCGTTGCAGAAAACAATACCGTTTGACAGGGTTCCAGGTAGCAAGAAGTTACTCCTGGACTATCTGTCGGGGCAGGCGGACGACTTCTATCCGTTTCCTTTCACAAATCAGGAATCATTCGCGTCGGTTCAGCAGAAGCTGAGCCGACGTTCGTTTGATCGCGACAAGATCGTCGCTGTTCTCACGCGCCAAAACCAACAGTATGGCGCGAGCGCTAAGACCTTTGAGAACATTCAGAAACTCCTCGATCCGCGGGCCACCGCCGTTTTCACTGGTCAGCAGGTGACGATCTTCGGCGGACCGCTATACGTCTTCTATAAAGCCGCTCTGGCGGTCAAACTTGCCGAAAGCAATTGTCGCAAACTGCAAACTCCGGTAGTCCCCATATTCTGGCTCGCCGCTGACGATGCCGATTTCGCCGAGGTTGCGACTGTTGTTGTTCCCGGCCGCGACGAAAAACTGGCTAAACTTACCTATCGCCCACGCAATCCGCATGACGGCCAGCCGATGGGATCGGTCGTGCTGGACGACGGCGTCCTGCAACTCCTCGCCGAATACGAACAGGCACTTCCCGAGACCGAGTTTCGTGGAGAACTGATGGCGCATCTACGCGAATTCTATCGCCCCGGTGAATTTATTGTTGCGGCCTTCGGCAAGTACATGTGCCACCTGTTCAAAGACAAAGGCCTGATTCTGGTCGATCCGAGTGACGACGAACTGCGGCGTCTATCTCTGCCTGTATTCAGAAAGGAGTTGCAGCTGCGCGAAGAATCCGAGCGCGCCATCGGCAGAGCAAATTCATCACTGGAAGCAAGCAGCTATCACTTGCAGGTCGCCAAACCGTCTGGATATTCCAACCTGTTCTTTTGCGACGGCAAGCGTACACATATCGACTATGCCAACGGTGGGTTTTCCGTTGAGGGAAAATACCTTAGTCAACAGGCATTACTTGACGACGTCGAACGGTCGCCATCTCTGTTCGCGCCCAACGTCTTCCTGCGTCCGGTGGTGCAGAGTCACATATTTCCGACTCTGATCTATTTCGCCGGACCCGCGGAAGCCGCGTACTTTGCCCAGATGCGCGAGCTTTTTGGCCTGTTTGACGAAATTCCTCCGGTCATCTATCCGCGCTATTCGGCGACGATAATTGAACGTAACATTTCTCGACTGATGGATAAATATGCTTTCGGCTTTGAGGATTTTCTGGGCGATGCCGGCAATCTTGTGAACGAGGTAATGAGACGCACTTTCACCGGCGATTTCGACCGCCTGTTTGCCGATCTGCGTGAAGGCGTCAAGAAGCACATGGATACAATTGGAAGCTCACTCGATCAGACTGATCAGGGGCTGCTTACGAATTTCAAACGCGTAAACGGCCGCATCGACATCGAAATCAAATCCTTGGAGGATAAAGTATTTCAGGCACACCGCAAAAAGAACCAGACCATCCGCGGCCAGTTGGAGCGCGTGGCTTTTCATCTATATCCGACACGCCAATTACAGGAGCGTGTCTTCCCTCTCAACTACTATCTTGCGAAGTACGGCATGTGGATCGTTGATCGACTTTATGATTCAATTGACTGCAAGACTGACGTACATCATTTGATCTACCTGGATCAACCGGAAGGCGGCGCCGAATGAGAATCGGAATTACCTGTTACCCTGTCATTGGTGGCTCCGGCATTGTTGCCACCGAATTGGGCATGGCGCTCGCTGCGCGCGGACACCAGGTGCACTTTATTTCGTACGCACTTCCATATCGCCTGGATCGATTCCGCGAAAACGTATTCTTCCACGAGGTTGAGATTTCCAGTTATCCGCTTTTCAAGTATCCGCCTTATACGCTGTCCTTGGCTGCAAAGATGGCGGACGTTGTCTGCCGCTGGAAGCTCGATCTGTTACACGTCCATTATGCCATCCCTCATGCTCCGGCAGCTTTTCTGGCAAAACAGATTGCCAAAGATTGCCGCATCAAAGTCATCACTACACTGCATGGCACCGACGTTACTCTGGTCGGTACGGAACGATCATTTTTTGAAATCACCAAGTTCTCGCTGGCTGAATCGGACGGCCTGACGGCAGTTTCGGATGCCATTCGCAAGCAAACCGTCGAGGTTTTCGGCATCGATAAGCCAATTGAGGTGATTCACAATTTCGTCAACACTGAAGTATTCAGGCCTAGTTCCGACCGTTGTACCCGAACGCCCTTTACTCAAGACGATCACAAGATTGTCATGCACTTGTCGAATTTTCGCCCTGTCAAACGTATTGCTGATGTCGTGGAAGTGTTCCGCTTGATACATGAGCAGGTCAAATCCAAGTTGGTTCTGATCGGTGACGGTCCCGATTTGCCGCTCGCCGAGTACATCGCCCGGAAACATGGCATTGACGACGACGTCATTTTCCTCGGCAGTCAGGATTCGGTGGAATCGATTCTTCCCGCCGCAGACTTGTTCCTGCTGCCGTCCGAAACTGAGTCCTTCGGTCTGGCGGCGTTGGAGGCCATGTCCTGCGCTGTGCCGGTAATTGCCAGCCGTACGGGAGGACTGCCGGAAGTGATAACCCATGGTCACGACGGTTACCTGTTTGAGGTAGGAGACACCGGTTCGATGGGGAAGGCGGCCGCTGAATTGCTCTCGGATGAAGCCAAACTTTCTCAAATGAAAATCGCCGCGCGTGATACTGCCGTCAACAGATTCGGCGCGGATCGGCTCGTAAAACAATATGAAGATTTCTACTTGTCCATAATAGCTCAGAAGGGAAATGCCAATGGCGGTTGATTGTCTGGTGATTGCCGCACATCGCGACGATTCGGAAATCACTTGCGGGGGCCTGATCGCAAAGCTGGTCGACACCGGTTACTCAGTGGCCATGCTTGATCTCACCGAGGGCGAAATGGGCACCAAAGGCGACGCGCAGACGCGGGCTGCCGAGGCCGAAGCCGCGGCGCGGGTCCTGGGAGTAACGCTCCGAGATAATCTGCATCTGCCGGATGCTCACCTTCAAAATGACCTTCCATCACGTTCTTTGCTGGCGCAGAAGATTCGCGATTATCACCCTCAACTTGTCATCATTCCTCACTGGGAGCAACGCCACCCGGATCACCGTATCAGCTCGCAACTTGGTTTTGACGCCTGTTATTTCGCCGGCCTCAAAAAAGCGGAGCTGTCGGGCGAACCACACCGGCCGCGCAAGATCATTTATGCTTCTTATTATCGCGGGTTTGAGCCCTCCTTTGCGGTCGATATCACGGCGCAGTTTGAGCGCAAGATCGAGGCCGTCAAGTGCTATCGCTCGCAGTTCAACGTTGACGACAGCGCCAACAAGGTATTTATTCCCGGCGTGGATATTTTCGAATACATGCGCGTCAAGGACCGCGACCTCGGAATTCGCATTCGCGTCGGTTATGCCGAGGGCTTTGTCCAGAAAGAACTGATTCCTGTCGACGACCCGTTCAAACTTGGCGGTGTCTCGATATAAATATCGGATCAGTTTCCGCGCATAAGTCGATCCACTTTCGCAGTCCAGGTTGCGGTGAGTGTCTTGTTAACGAAAAGAAAGTGTCAGCATTCGGAAGAGGATGGGGCCCGGTGGCTCTCGCGGACTTCAAATCCGTTGGCGGGTGGGTGACATCCGCGGTGGGTTCGACTCCTACCCCTTCCGCCAAATTTGAGACATTATGACTTCATCCGATTCATTCAGATCAATTCCCTCGGTAGAGCAGCTTCTCAGTTCCGGTCGTTTTGACCGGCAGATTGAGGAGCTCTCGCGCGTACTGGTGACCAATGTCATTCGTGAAGTTCTGCAGACTGTCCGCGAAGGCGCTCAATCCTCAGGAAGGGCGCCGAATCAGGAAAAGATCGATAGGTTGATCGTCGAGCGACTGCATCTTCTCTCACGCAGCCGCATCACGCAGGTCATCAACGGTACCGGCGTACTAATTCACACGAATCTTGGCCGCGCTCCGCTTAGTCCGGAGCTATTCGCCAAAGTAGCAGATCGCATCACCGGCTATTGCACGCTGGAGTTTGACCTCAATACCGGCAAACGTGGCCGGCGCGGTTCATTCCTTTCGTACTTACTTGCGCAAATGACTGAGGCCGAAGCGGCACTGGCGGTCAACAACAATGCTGCTGCATTATTCCATATCCTGAACACATTCGCCAATCGCAAGGAAGTCATAATCTCGCGCGGTGAATCTGTCCAGATCGGTGGTGGATTTCGCATTCCCGACATCATCCGCAGGGCAGGGGCCAGGTTGGTCGAAGTCGGTACCACGAACAAAACTACCGGAAAAGACTACGAGGAAGCCATAACGGACAAGACGGCTGTACTTCTGAAAGTCCATCTTTCGAATTTCAAGATGCAGGGATTTGTCGCTGAAGTCTCTCCTGTTGACATCGCTGCCATCGCCGCTAAACACAAGCTAATCTCAGTCTACGATCTCGGTTCCGGCGCATATCATCAAACAGAAAACTTCGGCATGGAAACGGAACCGAATATCACATCCGCAATTCGCTCCGGCGCTTCCCTCACCTGTTTCTCCGGCGACAAATTACTCGGCAGCGTGCAGGCGGGCATTGTCCTTGGAAGTTCCGCGCTTCTCGACTCGCTGCATAAGAACCCGATCTATCGCGTTCTTCGACTCGACAAAATCTCGATTGCGATGTTGGAGGAGACCGCGTTTGCCTATCTAAAGAAACAGGATTCTACATCACTTCCGTTGTGGCAGTCCATCACAACTCCTGTCGCCGAATTACGACAACGCGCCGAGAAGATCAAGAGCGCTTTGGCTGCAACGCGTTTAGAAGTGAAAATTCGCGATTCCAAGGCAACACCCGGCGGCGGTTCCCTGCCTGGCGGTACGCTTGACTCAATCGCACTCGTTATTACTCCACACGAAAAGGCCGGCGCGTTTGCGGAACGCATGCTTAATTCAATCCCGCCGCTAATCGGTTACATCGACCAGGACAAATTCCACATCGACCTGCGCACCGTTGCAGATAGCCAGGATGATCAGATCGTCCGCATTCTCACGGAGGCGGCCGCTTGTATACCATAGCCACAGCCGGGCACATCGATCACGGCAAATCCTCCCTGGTCAGAGCCCTCACCGGCACCGATCCCGATCGTCTCCCCGAGGAAAAAGAACGCGAAATGACCATCGAACTTGGTTTTGCTTCTTTCAAGCTGTCGACCGGTGAGGAAGTCGGCATCGTCGATGTTCCCGGACACGAGCGCTTCATCAAGAACATGATCTCCGGAGTTGGTGCTCTTGATATGGTCATGTTCGTCGTGGCTGCTGATGATGGCTGGATGCCGCAATCGGAGGAACATCTCGCCATCCTGCGTTATCTGGGGCTGCAGCGCGGAATCATCGTCCTGACCAAAGTTGACATGGTCGATCCTGACTGGAAGGACATGGTCAAGAATGACCTGCGCCAGAAGACGCAGAATACTTTCCTCGACGGCTGCGACATTATAGAGTTCTCGGCGCTCGACAACCGTAATCTCGACGCAGTGAGAGATTCAGTCGAGCGAATGTTGAAGTCCGTGCATCGCGATCTGCCGGGTGAGTCGGCGCGTCTGTATGCCGACCGCGTCTTCACGATTGCCGGCACCGGTACTGTCGTCACCGGCACACTTCGCGACGGCACTTTCGCGGTGGGTCAGGAGGTGTATCACCATCCTTCCGGCCAGAAGACTAAAGTCAAGAATCTCGAAAGTTTCTATTCGCATCTTGACCGCGCGTTGCCCGGTGTTCGCCTTGCTGTGGGCACCCAGGCCCTTGAACGTGGCGCTGTGAAACGAGGCGACCTCTTCTACACCTCGCGTCAACTTCAGGAATCCGACACGCTCGGAGTGTCGCTCACGGTCGAGCCCAGGCAATTACATCTGATAAAACATAATCGCGACATCATCTTCTTGCACGGCACCTCCGAAATTGCGGGCCGATTGTTTCTCCCCGATGACCCGCTGACCGCGAGAGACGGCGAGTACATTGTGGTTCTGCGATTAGATGCACCGGTCATTGTCAAAGCTGGCGACCGATTTATCCTTCGCCTCCCGACGCCGTCCTTGCTCCTGGGCGGTGGGACCATCATCGATCCCGTGCTCGAACTCTTCAAGAGATCCGATACTGAGCGCTGGAAATCGCTTCAATCCGCCGCGGCGACGACACCGAAAGCCCTCATTGAGTATCAACTGATTGCCAAGGGAATCGTTGCGGAATCCGACCTGCTGGCACAATCACTCGTTGCACCAACTCAAGTCGCGGAAGCCACTAGTGAAATGATTCGGTCTGGCTCTGTTATCAAGCGCGATCGCTTTTTCATTTCTGCGAAAGTCTGGAATTCGTCGGGCGACGGCATTCTTGCCGAAGTCAACGAATTCCATAAATTGAACCCACATCTTGCTTCGATGTCGCTGGCTGCGCTCGTCCAGGCCGTGAAGATACCACAGGTCTTGTTTGATCAGGTTCTGGACGCGTTGCTGTCGGACGGCAAGCTGGAACGACACGAAGCCGGAATCAGGGTGAAACAACATGCCGCAGAATTGTCTTCCGCACAGAAGCGGGCAATGGCGCGCTTGCTGGCCATGCTAACCGAAAATCCCAGGCAATCGGTCAACCGCGACGATCTTCTTGCAAGCGACAAAGAAGCCCGCAAGATCTTTGCGTATCTCAAGCAGAACGGCGAAATCGTCGACCTGGGAGGAACTATCTACCTGAAAGCAACCTTCGAAAACTTCGCATCCGAAATTGTCAACCATATCAAGACCCACGGCAAAATCACCGTCGCAGAAGCACGGGACATCACCGATACCTCGCGCAAAGTGATTTTGCCCCTGCTCGAAGACCTTGATCGCCGGCATATAACCAAACGGGATGGAGATTACAGAACGCTATGGCAATGAAGAGTCTCAAGAAACTGTTCTATGGCGGCAGAATCTATACGATCGCCGATCGACCTGCCGTCTGTGACGCCATGATCGTCGACGGCGACCGCATCAGTTGGCTTGGTTCGGCGTCGGAACTTTCGTCTGTTCCGTCCGACAGCTTCGAGATGATCGACCTCGATGGTCAAATCATTCTCCCCGGATTCATCGATTCGCACACGCATCTGGTCTTCTGGGCGTTGTCACGCCGGCGCATCGATCTCGACGGCGCTCGTTCCTATGAGCATGCCCTGAAAATCGTGAAGGATTACACAGCCAGACTCCCGAAGAAAGGCAAATCCTGGCTGATAGGTAAAGGTTGGAAAAAGGAACAATGGACGAAGATTCGCTGGCCTCACAAATCCGACCTCGATCGCGTCACTGCGGACAGGCCAACGGCCATCTTTTCCAAGGATGAGCATCTCCTCTGGGTAAACTCGAAAGCACTTAAGCTAGCCGGCATCGACAAAGACACGCCTAATCCCGACGGTGGTGAAATTGCTCGCGATAGCTCGGGAGAACCCACGGGCATTTTGCGGGATAATGCTAATCAGCTCGTAATGGATCTATACCAGCCGCCGTCCGGTCGCGAGGTCGACAAAATCATGACCGATGGCTTCGAGGAACTCTTCCGACAGGGATGTGTCGGCGTCACTTCGTTTGATGTCATTCACGGATTTGAAGGGCTGCAGGCGCTTGATATCGCCGGAAAGCTTCCGGTGCGGGTCACATATTACTTGCCCGTGGTGCGGCTCGATGATGCCATCCATCTGAAACTCAAGACCGGCTATGGATCAGAATTTCTCAAAATTGGCGGCGTCAAGATGTTCGCCGACGGCGCCCTTGGTTCACAGACAGCCCTGATGTTCAAACCCTTCAAGGGATCGAAAGACAACGTCGGCATCGAGGCCACCTCGCGCGATGAATTGAAAACGCTCGTTGCCAGAGCCACCAAAGCTGGAATCTCTTGTGCCATCCATGCCATCGGCGACCGAGCGAATCGAAACGTTCTCGACGCGATTGAGGCAGCCGGCCGTCCCGTGTCGCCTCGGTTTCGTCATCGTATCGAACATTGCCAGATAGTACATCCGCAGGACATCAAGCGATTCGCCAAGCTCAGCATTATCGCCTCCATGCAGCCCAGCCATGCGATTGCCGATATTGACCTTATGAAGCGTTATCTCGGAACCCGCCAGAAAGACTCCTATCGCATGCGGACATTCGCCAACCTGGGCCTGACCATGTGTTTCGGCTCGGATGCTCCGATAGAACCGCTCAATCCGTTGTACGGAATTTATGCTGCCGTAACCGGCCGTCCACGTGGCGCCAGAACCGGCTTCAATCCCAGAGAGACGCTGTCGACCTTACAGGCCGTGAAGGGATTTACTATCAACGGCGCCGAAGCGGTCGGTGACGCCCATTGCCGTGGAAATCTGGTCGTCGGAAAGAAAGCCGACTTCGTGATTCTCGACCACGACATCATGCGGTCTGATCCCCGGCAACTGCTCGATACAAAAGTGACGGCGACTTACATCGACGGACAGTTAAAATATTGCATTGACGGATTTACTCATTAATATGACAGGGGAGCTGTCGAGTTGAGAATACTGTTGACGATACTTGTCGCCGCTGTGTTGTCTATCAGCACATCGGCGCAGACAATTACAAAGATCTATATTCCTGCCGGAGCCGGCGGAGAAGTCGGCCACGCTGCGACGCTGGTGTATGCGGTGGAAACCGGCCAGCTTATCAATCAGTTGCAGCCCGCCCATGATGCCGCCGTCGCTGTTGCCACTCCCGACTCGTCACAGGTCTGGCTGTTCGACGCATCCGGCACCTCCTGCGATATTTTCAGTACTGTCACCGATCAATTGGTCAAATCCCTTGACGTGCAACGTCAGGTAACCGGCGCGCTCTTCTCGCCCGATGGCAGGTATTGTTTCATCATCGGCGCAGTTCCCGGCGGTCAAACTGATCTGTCCGTGATCGACCGCGCATCCTCTAATGTCGTGTCCACTTTGTCCCAAATCGTCGGCCCGACAGCAGGTGCCGTCACCAGTGATTCCAAGACACTCTACTGTGCCTCAGCTCAGCAGGGAACAGTCACTAAGATCGATATCGCAAGTTTCAAGACCGTGACAACAATCGCTGTCGGCTTTGGACCCTCAGCCCTGACGTTAACACCGGACAACGGCCGCCTGTTCGTCGTTTGCCGTGGTTTGGGTGGTGGCAAGCGTGGTGGCTCGCAAATCACCGTCGTTGACACTCGCACCGACAAACCATTCTGGGTGCTTAATCTCGGACAAGGTTGCTCTTCTATCGCTTTCACGCCTGACGGCCTCAAAATGGCGGTAACTTTCGATCAGATTTCCCTGGGTAGTGCCGAGAATGTGCGCGTCTTTAATCTCTTCGTTTCAGACGATACGGTCACTGTATCCCGCATTGCCGGTTTCTCGCTCGGGCAGGCGCCTCAAAGTGGCATGGTTGTTTCCGGTGGCCGCTATTGGATCGGCTGCGACCCCACCGCGGGTGGTGTTCCGATAGTCGATCTTTCGCCCGATACCGCGGTCGCGACTTACTCCTCAGTGGGGAATCCGCATCCACTGCAGGTGGCGGCAGTGACGATCCACACCAGGGAAGCAATCGCAGCGATCAATTCGAAGATTTCGTCAGAAACCGATTCAAGCAAAGTTCCGGGTTACTATCTGGACCTGGCTTATCTATTCAGAACCGCCAATCGCAAGAACGATATGGTCGCCGCCTATCAGAAGGTCATTGGGGAGTATCCCAACAGCTTCGCCGCGGTCAGCGCCGGCCTGCAAATGGGCGACGTTTGCTATAATGATCAGCTCTACCTGCAGTCAGCGGATTATGCGTTCAACGCTCTCAACGCCTATCGCGATTATCTCGAAGGCGGTACTTCCACTGACCGCCTATCCGAAAACTTAATTCTGACGGCGGTAGATCGTCTGGCGCTCTTCTCGAAAAACTTCAACAAGGAATACCTGAAGGATCTCGCGGATAGCTACCTTAAGCTCAGCGCCAAAAGCCCTGAACTGGCTGAGTCCTTCTTCCGAATGGGCTACGACTTACGCCAGGGCGGCGAAAACAAACTCGCCGGCCGTTGTTTCTCCCAGTCCGAGAATCAGTTGGCCGCAATTGCCGATTCGACCGCCTATCAACCCCTGGCCGCCCGCCTGACATTGGCTACCAACGACCCCAGGGCCTTGTACAGGATCAAGGAGAAGAAACCCGAGCCCACGATCGACGGCGACCTGGCCGAATGGGCCAAAGACAAGCCAATGCTGTTCTCCGGCGCCTCAGGATTCCGTTACGGCGCAGCTCCGTGGCGCGGCGACGATGACCTCTCGGGGAAGATATATTTTGCCCGTACTGATACCGACCTCTACGTCGTCGGGTCAATCAAAGACGATAGTCTGGTGTCCCTTGACGACGCCACCGGCGACATGGTAGCTGTCTTCTTCGACTTCCGTCCAACCTCTGGCAGCTATTTTTCCCGTGACTTTGCGGCTGGCAACGGTTGTTTCTCACTTTACATCATGGCGCCGACTGCCGCGAATTCCAAAGTCCGCGTTCAGCTTGGCATTCAGACACCGTACGAAATCGCCAGTATTCGTACCGAGGCCGGCTATACTTTCGAACTCAAGCTCCCCCTGGCAACCTTCAGCGGCTGGCTGACGAAGGAGACCAAGCGGTTCGGGCTGGGGGTCGAATTGGTCGATTACGACAATCCAGGCGACTCGAAGCTCGCTAAAGCCATCGGCTTCCTGATTCCCTCCGAAGGCGTTGCCGGGCCGCCGCGACCGGAGCTCTACGGAATCGCCGAATTCTAACAGAACCCGCCTTCATCTCGTCTTTTCTTTTTGGTTGACCTGTTTGACTGTATTTGAGAGATTAACTACGGCATACTGAAAAAGAAAGCATATCGGCTTTCGCCTCGGGGAGGTAGTTAAGATGAAATTGTGTAGGGCGCTCATTCTCTTGATTCTTTGTCTGGCCTTGTCGTCGGAGATCGCATCTGCCAGAGCCGTCAAATTGATGACCATCGACGGTCCCATCGGCGCCATTACACTCAAGCATTTCGAGCGCGCCTTGAAGTTGGCCGAAGAAGAAGGCGCAGCGGCGCTGGTGATCGAGCTGAACACTCCCGGCGGCGTCATGGAGACAACGCTGAAGATTACTACGGCAATCATGAATGCCAAAGTACCTGTGATCGTTTACGTCTATCCTTCCGGCGGACGCGCTGCCTCGGCAGGAGTTTACATAACCTATTCGGCTCATGTTTCGGCTATGGCGCCGTCAACCAACATTGGCTCGGCTACGCCGGTATCGATGGGCGGCGAGAAGATCGATAGCGCCTTATACAAGAAGATCATTAATGACGCCGTCGCCAACCTTGAGGGTGCTGCTGAGCGCCGTGGGCATAATCGCTACTGGGTTGAGCGCGCCGTTCGTGAGGGCATCAGTATTACCGCTACCGAGGCCGTCGATTCCAACGTGGTCGACTTCATCGCCAACAATCTGGGCGACGTTCTGGAGAAGGCCGACGGCAAGATCGTTAAGATGGTTGACGGCGAGGACACCGTTCACACCAAAGATGCGACTACAGAAAAAGTGGAGAAGACCTTTTCCGAGGCCATCCTGGATGTCATCACTAACCCGAATATCATATTCATTCTATTTTCCCTCGGTACACTTGGCTTGGCTATCGAACTCTATAACCCCGGCGCCATTCTGCCGGGCATCGTTGGCGGTATCTGTATCATCGTCGCCTTGCTTGGTATGCAGGCGTTACCGATCAATTACGCCGGACTGGCTTTGATCATCCTGGCCATCATTATGTTTCTGCTGGAGATCAAAGTCACCAGTTACGGCATGCTTACTATCGGCGGAGTCATCTCTCTGATACTAGGAGGCTTGATGTTAATCGATAGTCCCGAACCAACCCTGCAAATCAGTAAGAGCATTATCTTTACGGTGGCGTTTTGCGTCGCCGCCTTCATTGTGTTTGCTCTGGGATTTGTCGTGAAATCTTACCGACGGCAGGTTACCACCGGCTTTGAAGGCATGGTCGGTCAAATCGGCAAAGTCCGGGAGACGATCGACGGCGAAGGCATGGTCTTTGTCGCCGGCGCACTCTGGCGCGCCGTCGCCGATGAAAAGATCGAGAAAGGCGAGAAAGTCCGCGTCCTGTCGGGCGAACATACGACACTGAGAGTAACGAAATCTACTTCCAACAAGGAGGGATAAATGGCCGCAGGTGCAGTTCCGTTAATTGTTATTGCATTCTTTGCCCTGTTCATCCTGTTAAATGCAATCCGCATTTTGCAGGAATATGAACGCGGTGTGATCTTCCGTCTCGGCCGCGTGATCGGCGTCAAGGGACCCGGTCTGATATTGCTAATTCCGCTTGTCGACCGCATGGTGAAGGTCTCATTGCGTACTTTCACGATGGACGTCCCGCCGCAGGACGTCATTACGCGAGACAACGTCACGGTCAAAGTCAATGCCGTGATCTATTTCATGGTCGTCGAACCTCAGCGGGCAATCGTAGCCGTCGAGGATTATTTCTACGCGACTTCGATGATTGCCCAGACAACTCTGCGATCGGTTCTGGGACAGGTCGACCTGGATGACCTGTTGTCCAACCGTGAAGAGATTAATCAGCGGCTGCAGAAGATCATTGACGATCAAACCGAACCCTGGGGCATCAAGGTGTCTGTGGTCGAGGTCAAGAACGTCGATCTGCCACAGGAAATGATCCGCGCTATCTCCAAGCAGGCCGAAGCCGAGCGCGAACGCCGCGCCAAAGTCATTCATGCTACTGGCGAATATCAGGCTGCTACGAAGCTGTCCGAAGCAGCAAAAGTTATGGAATCGTCGCAGTATACCCTGCAGTTGCGATTCCTGCAGACTCTCACGGAAGTCGCCGCCGAGAAGAACTCGACTCTTATCTTCCCTGTTCCCATCGACCTGCTGACACCCTTCATGAAGAAGATGCAGCTCGAAGTCGGCGAGGCGGAGAAGAAGCAGCCGTAATTCTGTTTCTGACATGATTCTCTGAAAGGCCGTCTGCGATTTGTCGCCGACGGCCTTGTCATTTCCACCGGTCTTGCGTTCCCCGACCGTAATTGCCGGTCTCCGTACTGTCATTGCGAGGAGCGAGGGGAAGGGATGGCGGGCGTGGGAAGCGACGAAGCAATCCCAAGATTCCTGCGCCCAGCCAGTGTCTAATCACTGTTGACTCAGGGCGCGTCGGACGCTACCTTACCGCGCTGTAACCGGCATCTGCCGGATAACGGAGGCAAACCCGCGAAATTCGACAGCGGGGAGGCAAGGCAGAAGTAGATTGTCTAAGAAGCTTCGCATCGCTGTTTTCGCTTCGCACGGTGGTTCCAACCTGCAAGCGCTGATTGATGGCTGCAATTCCGGCCAGATTAAAGGCGAGATCGTGGTTGTGTTCTCCAACAACCGTAAGGCCTATGCCCTGGAGCGCGCTCAAAACGACAATATTGAAACGCTGGTTCTCACCGACCGTGACTTCGATTCGGAGGAAACTTACACCAGGGAACTTCTGAAACAACTAGCCGACCGTGGCGTCGAGCTGATCTGCCTTGCCGGTTACATGAAGAGAATCCCCACCGAAGTCATCCGCACTTACCACGACCGCATCCTCAACATACATCCGGCCTTGCTGCCCAAATTCGGCGGTAAGGGAATGTACGGCTTGCACGTACACGAAGCGGTGCTGGCTGCCGGCGAGAAAGAAACCGGCGTCACGATTCATCTGGTCAACGAAGTCTATGACAACGGCCGAATTCTGGCTCAGCGACGGGTATCCGTGCTTGACGACGACACCCCCGAATCGCTGCAATGCCGGGTGCTTGAAATAGAACATCAACTGTACCCTGAGACGGTCGCGCGGATCGCCTCGGGAGAACTGCGATTGGAGTAGGACATGGATAGTCTGTGGCAAACGAATATGCCGGACATAAAACTGTTTGCGCGCGGCAAAGTGCGCGATGTGTACGATCTCGACGACAAGTTGTTGATCGTTGCCACCGACCGGCTCTCTGCCTTCGACCACGTGCTGCCCGATCCCATTCCGGAAAAAGGCAAGGTCCTGACGCGCATGTCGCTCTTCTGGTTTGAGTACTTGAAGGACGTCGTACCGAACCACTTTATCACCGCCGACATTTCGGCCTATCCGGAAGTCCTGCACAAGTATCGCGATCAACTGGAGGGCAGGTCAATGCTGGTCAAGAAAGCCGAACGCATCGACATCGAATGTGTCGTGCGCGGCTACATTTCCGGCTCGCTTTGGAGCGACTATGTCAAAGGCCTCAAGTCAGGCAACACCCGGCTGCTCGGTTTTACGTTTCCGGATAATCTGAAAGAATCACAGAAACTGGATGAACCGATCTTTACTCCGGCGACCAAGGAAGACAGCGGTCACGACATGAACATCTCTTTCGAGGAAATGGCACAGATCGTCGAACTCGAACTTGCCGCGAAGTTGCGCGCGATTTCCAAAGCGCTGTATAAGAAGGCGGCGGATTACTGTGAAAAACGCAGCATTATTCTGGCCGACACCAAATTCGAATTCGGGATCCACGACGGCGGCATCATTCTTATTGACGAGGTACTGTCGCCCGATTCTTCGCGGTTCTGGCCTGCCGACAAATATCGCCCCGGCGCTGCGCAGGAATCCTTCGACAAGCAATTCGTGCGCGATTTTCTGTCGCAGTCCGGTTGGGACAAAAACTCAACACCGCCGCGCCTGCCGCAAAACGTGATTGACGGCACTCGTCAACGCTATGAACTGGCCGAAAAGCTTATTGTCAAATAACGAGGATTTCATGGTAGCCAAAGATATCAAAACACATCGTATCAAACGCGCGCTGATTAGTGTCTCCGACAAGACCGGCATCGTCGATCTTGCCCGCTTTCTCGAAGGCGAAGGCGTTGAGATAATATCCACCGGCGGCACAAAACAAGCCCTCAAGGATGCCGGTATCCGCGTGGTGCCGGTGTCATCTTTCACCGGCGCACCGGAGATTCTGGACGGCAGGGTCAAGACTCTCCATCCGAAAATTGCCGCCGGCATTCTCTTTCGGCGCGATATTCCTGAACATAGAACAGAACTTGACGCTCAGGACTACAAAGCCATCGACCTCGTCGTCGTCAATCTGTATCCTTTTGCCCAGACCGTTGCCAAAGGTGTGGCAGAAGAAGAGATAATCGAGAACATCGACATCGGCGGACCGACGATGATTCGTGCTGCCGCCAAAAATTTCGCTGCCGTCGCCGTGCTCGTACAGCCGTCGCAGTACGCTCAGTTTATGAACGACTTCAAAAACACCGATGGCACGTTGTCTGTGGCAATCCGTCGCGGATATGCTGCTTGCGCCTACAAGCTGACCCATGAATATGACCGGGCTATCGACGAGTATTTTGAAGGCAGCCAGACTCCCGACGTGGCCGACGATTTCCCGTCTGCAATTACTCTCAATCTCGCCAGGGTCGCCGGACTGCGTTACGGCGAAAATCCCCATCAGTCTGCCGCGCTCTATCGCAATATTGCCAACAAATCTCTTTCGCTGGTTGATGCCGAGCAATTGGCGGGCAAAGAACTTTCATACAATAACTATGTCGATCTCGACTCGGTGCTCAGCATGATTGTCGATTTCGAGAAACCTTTCGCCTGCATTGTCAAACACACCAATCCCTGCGGCGCTGCCTGTGCGGACAACCTTGCCGATGCCTACCGCGATGCGCTTGCTTCCGACCCGATGTCCGCTTACGGCTCGATTATCGGCCTCAACCGCACGGTTGATATGGATACCGCACGGTTGTTGCACGACACCGAATTTGTCGAATGTATTCTCGCTCCCGACTTTGAACCGGACGTATTAGCGCTTTTAATGAAGAAGAAGCAACGTCGGCTGTTGCGCCTGCCTCAGATTGGCAACGTCTCCACAACTGACAGAATATTTCGATCGATTCATGGCGGATTTCTCTATCAGTCTGCCGACAAGAAGATCATTCACGAATCTGATCTCAACGTAGTGACGAAAGCCAAGCCGTCTCCCGCTCAGGTCGCGTCGCTCCTCTTCGGCTTCCAGTTGGTCAAGCACGTCAAATCAAACGCGATCATCATCATCGACGGTTCCAAGTTGGTTGGCTTTGGTTGCGGTCAGACATCGCGAGTCGATGCCGTCGAGCAGGCCGTCAAGAAAGCCGGCACCCGGGCGCAGGGAGCCGTGCTGGCATCCGACGCCTTTTTCCCAATGGCCGATGGCGTCGAAGCCGCTGCCGCCGCAGGTGTCAAAGCTATCATACAGCCCGGTGGTTCAAAACGTGATGAGGACGCTATTGCTGCCGCCGACAAAGCGGGTATTGCCATGGTACTTACGGGCGTCCGACATTTCAAACACTAGTCGGACGATAGCTCCAGACATTCGTAATTTCAGGGGAAGAATATACTCGCTGATTTTCCCTCGGATGTCAAGCGCTTTTGTTTGCAACTCTCTCGGTGAATTTCGTAGTCTATAGTAAGTGACCAATCGCGAGAGTTTTATTCTTGCATAAAGCCGTCGCGCGAGCTTTATTTCATGCAGGAATTGTGCGGTAGTGAGGTGGTGCGGATCTAGGCCACGGATGGCAACGCGTGCGCAGAATACGGCGCTATCAGTAGGCACTTAGATACGGAGAATGGCAATGGAAGAACGTATTTTGGAAATAGTCTTTTACCTGGTAGAACACGTCCGCAGTCACAACGGTCAGATCGGCCCATACCGGGCAATCTCCAAGGATCTCAAGAGCCGTGGTTTCACCGACTCCGAGATTTCCTCTGCCTATGGCTGGTTTCTGGAAGAACTGCAAAAAGAGGGCGGCCGTATCCAGTCGATGGATAAATCGCCCGTCTCTGTCCGCGTACTCAGCCAGCAGGAGATGCAGCACTTCACGCCCGAAGCTGCCGGCTTGCTGCTTCAGCTTCTGCATTTTCGCCTGATCACGCCGGCGCAATTCGAGCGTATCGTTGACAAGTCCTTGATGCTCGGCAGCGAAGTTATCGACCTTCCGGTCATGAAAGTTATTGCCTCGCGATACGTATTCTCGTCGGGAAATACTGTCGACCTCAACTGGTTTAATGTCGACGGTAACGAGACGATCAATTGATCGTTGAATAGATCATGCGTCTTCAAAATAAGAAAATTCTATTGGGGATCAGCGGCTGCATCGCCGCGTACAAGGCCTGCTTTCTCATCCGCCTGCTCAAAAAAGAAGGCGCCGATGTCAAAGTCGTATTGACCAAATCCGCTACGGAGTTTGTCACCAAGTCAACGTTGGAGACCCTGTCGAACAATCCCGTCGCGCTGGAAATGTTTCCCGAGGATCGTTTTGTCTCTACGCACCATATTTCGTACGCCGAGTGGGCCGACTTGATCCTGCTTGCGCCTGCGACCGGAAATCTCATCGGCAAGATCGCCGGCGGCATAGCCGATGACCTTCTGACCACAATTGTACTGGCTCGCCAGTCCCCGGTGATGATTGCTCCTGCCATGAATACCGAGATGTATGTCAATCCAATCGTGCAGCAGAACATCACCAAGCTTGCGAAACTTGGATACATCTTCATTTCTCCCGGCTCTGGTGATCTCGCGTGTGAGACCGTTGGCAGTCGGCAGATTGGAAGAACCCGAGAATATCCTGCAGCGCGTGCTGGCGCATTTTCGCGCGAATCAGAAGTTGACCGGCCAGCGCGTGATCGTGACTGCCGGACCGACCAGAGAGCGTATCGATCCGGTCAGATACATCTCCAATTTTTCGTCCGGCAAGATGGGTTACGCCATTGCGACCGAAGCGGCTGCGCGCGGAGCGGAGGTCGTGCTAATTTCCGGTCCGACTTCGCTGCCGACTCCGAGCGGCATCACGCGCGTGGATATCGAATCCGCCGAGGAATTACGTCAGCAGTTGACGCAAACGGCGGGCAAGAAAGATGTCCTGATTATGGCCGCGGCAGTTGCCGATTACAAACCGGCGAAAGTCGCGAAGACGAAGATTCCGCACGGCACACTCCCGCAATTGGAACTGAAATCCAATCCCGATATTCTGGCGGAAGTGGGGCGCTCGAAAAATCGTCCGAAAATGGTGATTGGGTTTGCCCTTGAAGTTGGTGGCGACAGCAAGAATGCCTTGCGGAAACTCAAAGACAAGAATCTCGATATGATAGTAATGAATGATCCCACGCAGCCGGGCGCCGAGTTCGGTAGCGACTACAACAGAGCCACGATCTTTTCACGCACCGGCAAACCGCGTCGGCTCGACAAGATGACCAAGCAGCAATTGGCGCAAGTCATTCTCGATCTGGTCGAAGCTAAACTCTTACGAAAGTAATAATGCCCCCACGCAAAACCGTATCTGACATCTTCGCCCAGGTCATTGAGCAACAGCGCGAACTGGGACTTGGCGAACTGCGAGTCGACAACGAGACTCTTACCGCATTAATGCCGCAGAAACAATCCGCCAGACCTCAGCGCGACGGCACCGCCACTGGCAAGGCATTGGCTACTTTCTGCGACCAGATCAAGGACTGCACCAAGTGTCGCCTCCATGAAGGCCGCAACAAGTTCGTCTTTGGCGTCGGCAATCCGGCGGCTGAGGTTATGTTCGTTGGCGAAGGTCCCGGACATGACGAAGACTTGAAGGGTGAACCCTTTGTCGGGCGCGCCGGACAACTGCTGGACCGAATTCTGGCCGCCATCAAGTTCGACCGCAAACAGGTCTATATCGCCAACATCGTCAAATGCCGTCCGCCGAATAATCGCGATCCCCAGCCGGATGAGATGGCTACTTGTCTGCCGTATCTCAGGAAGCAAATCGAGATCATCAATCCCAAATTGATCTGTTGCCTCGGTCGGATCGCTGCTCAGGCCCTGCTGGGCGTCACCACTCCACTGGGTAAAATGCGCGGGCGCTTTTTCGAGGTTGATGGCCGCAAAGTGATGGTGACTTACCATCCTGCGGCGTTGCTGCGTTTTCCGCAGTACAAACACGATACTTGGGCGGACGTCCAGATGCTGCGCAAGGAATATGACGACCTGATGTCGCAGTAATCCTGATTATCCACAATGTGGACAACCCGCAATTCACCCGTGTGACATTCTGTAACCCAAAGACTCTCTGAGAATCCCACTGCGAATTGCCGCGCCGCACCTGGGGATTTCCACACCGAGATTGTTAACATCCTCCGTAGAAATCATTGGCTGAGACGCTATTCCTGGCTTATCTTGTAAGTAATCTGGAATAGCATCAATGGGCTACCGGGGCTGCGAGAGTCGAGGGAATGGACGAATCATTTAACGATAGGGTACCGCCGCAAGATCGCCAGGCGGAAGTGTCCCTCCTGGGGGCGCTGCTCATCGACAACTCGTACATTCCCAATGTCTGCACGCTGATCTCCAGCGAGGATTTCTACGAGCGCCGCCACGGCGCCGTCTTCGAGGCCATTGTCGCCCTCTTCGAGCAAAACACGCCCGCCGATCTTGTCACCGTTACGGACAAACTGATTACGTTAACCCAACTCGACAACATCGGTGGCCGGGCTTACCTGGTCGAGCTTACGGAAAATGTCTATTCCGCCGCCAATTGCGAGCGTTACGCCGAAATCATCAAGGAAAAGGCGATCCTCCGTCGCCTGATGAATCTGGCTTCGAACATATACAGCAAAGCCCAGCGGCAGGAGGGAGAGGTCAAGGAGTTGCTCGACGAAGTCGAAAGCAAAGTATTCGAGATCTCCACGCGCCGCTCCGACAAGGGCTACGAGCAGATCAAGGATTTGCTGCCGGCAACCTTCAGCAAGATGGAGGAGCTCGAAAAACTCAAAGGCCAGGTGACTGGTCTGGCTACCGGACTGACTGACCTTGATGTTCTGACCGCCGGCATGCACGGTGGCGAATTCATCGTCGTTGCCGGCCGTCCCGGTATGGGTAAGACCGCTTTTGCACTGCGCATTGTCGAAAATGTCGCCGTCGAGCAGGCAAAACCAGTGGTTATCTTCTCGTTGGAAATGTCCTCGGAACAAATTGTTCAGCGTTTGCTCGCCTCGCGCGCGCGGGTTGATTCGCATCGCCTGCGCACCGGGCGTCTGCGCGACCATGAATGGACGAATCTTAATATCGCCGCCGGCCCATTGGCTGAATCGCCGATCTATCTCGATGACTCGGCAACCATGACTGTCTGGGATTTGCGTACCAAGGCGCGGCTTCTTAAGAGCCAATTCGATATTGGTCTCGTAGTGGTAGATTACTTGCAGCTCATGAATGCCGGCGAGCGCATCGAAAACCGCCAGCAGGAAATCTCCTTGATCAGTCGATCGCTCAAAGGTCTCTCCAAGGAACTGAATATCCCCGTCATCGCCTGCAGCCAGTTGTCTCGCCAGGTCGAAACCCGTGGCGGCGAAAAACGTCCGATCCTTGCCGACCTGCGTGAATCGGGCGCCATCGAACAGGATGCCGACGTCGTCATGTTCGTGTACCGTCCCTCGGCATACAAACTCAGCGAGGAAGAACGTGAAGAGATAAAAGGCACCGATGAGGAAAAGCTGGCGGAAATCATCGTCGCCAAGCAGCGTAACGGCCCCACCGGCACCATCAAATTGACCTTTATTGACGAATACATTCGTTTCGAAAACCGCGAATCGGTTCGTAGCGACACCGCTTATCCCAACGTTCCGTTCTAGGGCGCTTATCCATGACCACCAAATCCGGCGACAAAACCATTTATGTCTGCTCTGCCTGCGGACGTAGTTTCTCGCGTTGGATAGGCAAATGCCCCGATTGCGGCGAATGGAACACGATCGTCGAAGAGAAGATCAGCATCCCCAAACCCAAGAGCAGGGGAGTTGCCACAGACATTGAAGCGACCCCGATCAACTACTGCCATTCACAGCCACAGCCGATGATCCGTTGCGGTCTGGAGGAATTCGATCAGTTGCTCGGCGGTGGCATCGTGCCCGATTCGTCAATCCTGATCGGCGGCGAACCCGGCATAGGAAAGTCAACGCTCATGTTGCAGGTCGCCGGCGGTCTAGCTCAACAAAATTTATCGGCGCTCTATCTGACCGGCGAGGAGTCGGCCCAGCAGGTCGGTATGCGTGGCAAGCGCATCGGCATCAAAAACGAACTCCTGCAGGTTGCCGCCGTCCGCGAATTGCCGCAGATTTATTCGCTGATCGACAAAGTCAAACCCTCTGCGGTAGTCATCGATTCCGTCCAGACCCTCTACGATCCCGATCTGGAATCCGCTCCCGGCACCGTCAGCCAGATTCGTTCCACTTCCGCCGAATTAGTTGAATTCTGCAAACGCAGCGAAATGCTGCTCATCCTGATCGGTCATATCACCAAAGATGGCGCCATTGCCGGTCCCAAAATCCTCGAACATCTCGTGGACGTGGTTCTTTATTTCGAGGGCGAAAGCCACAACTGGTTCCGCCTGCTGCGCGTGAAAAAGAATCGCTTCGGGCCTGCCTCTGAAATAGGCATCTTCCAAATCGGCGAGGAAGGCCTCTTTGCGGTGGGCAATCCTTCGGAGCTCTTCCTGAATGAATATCCCGATGACATTCCCGGCCGCGCGGTTGTCACGGCCGTCGAAGGCCAGCGACCTCTGCTGCTCGAAATCCAGGCGCTGGCGACCCAGACCAATTTCGGATTTCCCCAGCGAGTGTCGTCCGGCTACGATTCGAAACGACTCGCCCTTATGCTGGCGATCTTAGAAAAGCGCCAACGAATTCCCTTCGGCCAACGTGACGTTTTCGTCAATCTCGCCGGTGGACTCAAGATCGATGACCCCGCTCTTGATCTTGGGCTAATCGCCGCTCTTATCTCGTCGGTCGAGGATATCCCTGTGCAGCCACAGACCGTCATGATTGGTGAGATCGGCCTCTCCGGCGAAGTTAGAGCCGTTCCTTATGCCGAACGGCGCGTTGCCGAGGCAATAAAACTGGGTTTTCAGAGGATTATCCTGCCCCGCAAGAACCTGCGTGGTCTTAAGCCGCAAAACGGCGTGCAGTTGATCGGACTTGAGAAACTACAGGAGCTGCCCAAGCTGGCCTTGATGTAGAACTGTGTTCGCCCGTATCACTCGGCGATTCGGTACGAAACCGCTATTATTGCGTCTCCAAACAAACCGGCATTCGTATCCCGCAATGACTGCGGATCAAAAACCTCGATCACAATCTGGCTGCAGGTGCCGACCGTCGCCCCCGATCTTTCGACCAGCGCGTCATACGTGAACACACCGTCCCCATAGGTGTCCATTACGTCGCGTCTCATCACGCCATTGACGGAGTAATGAATGTATCCGTCCTGTGGCCTCAGATCCGGATCTAATCCCGGCGCATACACTTCGATATCAATGTATTCCCCCGGAGGAATGTGAGGAAAGTTCTTTAGTGGCAAGTAGCGATGACGTGATGGATTACCGTAAGTCACGAATCGCTGGTCTGCCCACTTTAGCACCACTGAGTCAATGATCGGAGCTTGCGTGTTCATCGAAACATGTTGCCACTGAGCGCCGACGGCGTAAAGCGACCAGCCGCGATAGGCGGAATTATCGCTGTTTAATTTGGCCATCATCGCCCAGTAGTTGCCGACGAAAGTCACATTCTTCGTAGTGACCGAGTGATCGAGCGCATTGATGATATTATACCGGCAAACCAGTGAGTCGCGCATCTTCGCCGTACGCACGTGCGCCCTGCCGTTGCCCTCAATCTGAATCTCAGCGCAGGGATTGTCCTGATTAAGATCATCCGGACGGCACGAATCATTCGCTGTTGGAATCGATCGGCTATGGGCGATGACATCCACCCAGTAATCGTCAGGAGTAATCGTGCCTGCGCCCGAAGCCACCTTCGGTGCCTGCGGCGCGCGGCTTATCGTATCCAGCCACACCGCCGGATAGATCGACGTGGCCACCTGATCATTATTAAGCAACTGTGATATCTGGTAGAGATCAGTGCGTTCGAAATCATTTACCTTTTTGTTGCAACTCATCACCGCGACCGCGGCGATCAACGCGATGGCAGGTAAAATCAGAATCTTCTTATACGTCATGAATACACCTCTATCACTCAATGTTTAGACGGCCGCCGCGCCGAATTGTTCAGCCGCCTAGCGTCTCACCTTTTTGCGTTTTGCGTCGTCTTTCAACTTCTTGATTTGGTCGCGTAGATCGGCGGCGCGTTCAAATTCCAGATCTTTGGCTGCCCCTTCCATCTGCTGCGTCAGAAATGCCACCTTATCTTCGGTAGTCATGGCCTCGAAGAAGTCGGGCAACAACGACTCAACCTCTTCCGCGGCCTTGCTGTCCGCAAACTGGGTGGCTTGCAGGATCTCCTCGCGCGTCTTAAACACGGTCTCCGGCACGATTCCATGCTGCTGATTGTATTCCATCTGAATCTGGCGACGGCGATTGGTTTCGGCAATCATTTTCCGCATGGATTCCGTGACTCGTCTCGGCGTACATGATTACTTCGCCTTCGACATTGCGCGCCGCCCGTCCGGCAGTCTGCATCAGCGATCGCTCCGATCGCAGGAATCCTTCCTTGTCGGCATCCAGTATCGCCACGAGCGACACTTCGGGCAAGTCCAATCCTTCCCGCAATAGGTTGATACCGACCAGCACATCGAATTCCGCCAGCCGCAAGTCGCGCAAAATCTCTGTTCGTTCGATCGTGTCGATTTCGGAATGCAGATATCGCACTCGCACATTCAGTCGTCCCAGGTAGTCTGCCAGATCCTCCGCCATTCTCTTCGTCAGGGTTGTCACCAGGACTCTCTCGTGCGCGGATGCTCGCAGGCGAATCTCTTTGATTAAATCATCAATCTGCCCTTCAACAGGCCTCAATGTTATGTGCGGATCGATCAGGCCAGTCGGACGGATAATCTGTTCCACCACCACACCCTCCGAATTCTGCAGTTCCAGATCACCCGGCGTAGCCGAGGCGTAAATTGTTTGCGGGATCAACTGTATGAATTCATCGTAGACCAACGGGCGGTTATCCATCGCCGACGGCAGCCGGAAACCATGCTCCACCAACACTTCCTTGCGCGACCGATCTCCCGCATACATTCCTTTAATCTGCGGAATCGACTGGTGGGACTCATCGATGATCAGCAGGAAGTCCGGTGGGAAGAAGTCGATCAGCGTATATGGTCGCTCGCCGGGCGCCCGTCCGGAGAAATAGCGCGAATAATTCTCGATCCCGGAGCAATAGCCGATTTCCTTCAGCATCTCGAGGTCGTAATGGGTGCGCGATTCCAGCCGCTGCGCCTCCAGCAGTTTGTTATTCTCCCGAAACCATGCCAGTCGCTCACGCAGCTCTTCCTCGATACCGACAACCGCGCGCTTCACCGTCGCATTCGCCGTAACGAAATGGCGCGCCGGATAGATCGCAATGCGTTCAATTTCCTTTTGCACTTCACCCGTCAACGGATCGAAAGTCCGGATACGCTCGATGGTATCTCCGAACATCTCGATTCTAACGCCGTTCACTTCATAGGCAGGGAACACTTCGATCGTATCCCCGCGTACCCGGAAATGACCCCGTGAGAAATCGATGTCATTGCGCGTGTATTGTATTTCTATCAGTCTCCGCAGAATCTTGTTGCGCTCGAACTCGTCGCCGATCCTAACGTAACCAACATGCTCTTGTATTCCGACGGTGAACCGATGCCGTAGATACACGACACTGACGCCACGATTACGACGTCGTCGCGTTCCAGGAGCGAACTTGTCGCCCGCAGTCGCAAGCGATCGATGTTCTCATTGATCGACGTATCCTTCTCGATATAAGTATCCGTTGACGGCATATAGGCCTCCGGCTGGTAGTAGTCGTAGTAGCTGATAAAGAATTCGACCGCATTGTCCGGGAAGTACGCCTTGAACTCGCCGTAAAGTTGCGCCGCCAGGGTCTTGTTATGCGAGATGATCAACGTTGGTCTACCGATATTCCGAATAACATTCGCCATCGTAAACGTCTTGCCCGAACCGGTCACACCCAAAAGCGTCTGGTATTTGTCCCCTTTGATCACGCCATCGGTCAGCTTGGCAATAGCCGCCGGTTGATCGCCCCTCGGTTCGTACTTTGACACCAGGTTGAATTCCGCCATGCCGCAATGTAACATTAATGCCTCAGCCGTCAATCGCCCTCGAAAACCTTTTTTGGAACTTCTTGAGCAGTGTATGTTTAAGAGTCATAGGCTGTTAAGAGCGCATGAGCGGCAAATAGTGCTTGACATCACCGCCTTCTGAGCTATCATATCAAGCTAATTTGTTGTTTTTCCAAAGGAGTAACAGTCGTATGTATGCAATTGTCGAAACCGGCGGCCTTCAATTCCGAGTGGAAGAGGGCGACAAGATCAAAGTCCCGATGCTAGTCGGTCAACCGGGCGGAAGCTATGAACTGGAGCGTGTGCTCATGGTGTGTGGGGAAGAGACCCGCGTCGGAAAGCCGGTCGTTGAAGGCGCCAAGGTTCAAACAATCGTCGTCAGCCAGGGCAAAAGCGAGAAGGCAATCATTTTCAAGAAGAAGAAGCGCACTGACTATTATCTCAAGCGCGGGCATCGCCAGGACTTTACTGAGCTCAAGATCGAGAAGATCGTCGTCTGAAAGATACTATCGAATGTATAGAATCAAAGCAGCGCAGTTAATTTTACTCTCGCTGCTTTTGCTTGCCGGCGGCTCTCGTGCCCTGGGACAAGCTTATCAGGTCACCACGGTCGAGGTCGAAGGCAACAAGGGTGCCGAAACCTCTCTGATCCTGTCAGTGTCCGGCCTGCAGCCCGGCATCACACTCTCGTCGACTACAATCCCCCAGGCCATCCGCCAAATCTACGCGCTCGGCCTTTTCTCCGACGTCGCCATCGACGGAGAGTACGCCGGTGGCGGGATGCGACTCAAAATCATCGTCAAGGAATTCCCCAGAGTTAAGACGCTCAAGGTCGAAGGTAACAAGCACATCAAGTATGATGATATCAAATCCAAGCTATCCGTCTTCGAGAACCAGCCCGCAGGCCCCAATCGCATTCAAAGCAGTATCGAGGCCATTAAAGATCTGTATCGTAAAGAAGGTTACTTTCTCGCCAGCGTGAAGCCGATAACGGACACCCTTGCCGACGGTACAATCGACTTAACTTTGAAAGTCGACGAAAATTCCAAGATCAAAGTCCACGACGTCCGTTTCGAGGGAAACCAGGTTTTCAGCGCCGACAAGTTGCGCGGCCAGATGAAAAGCAAACCGGGCGGTCTCCTGCGCTCCGGCACGTTCAAGCAGGACGAATTTGAAGAAGACAAAGAGAAGATTGCCGCCTTCTATCACAAGAATGGTTACGTCGACGCGTCCGTAGTCAGCGATTCCATCATTGTCCTGCCCGATAATAAGGGACTCGAACTCTTGCTTCGTGTCGCCGAGGGCAGCTTGTACTACTTCGGCGATGTCAGTTTCACCGGCAACGACAAATTCAAAGCCGACTTTCTGCGCAAACAACTCAAGTTCAGGAAGGGCGACGTCTTCAACTCCGAGAAGTTCGAAGAGTCCATGACCAATCTATATACCGCTTATCAGGACGAGGGCTACATTCACGCTCGCATCGTCGATAACCAGCAGACCGTCGATTCCACCAAGCAGATCGCATTCGATATTTCCGAAGGCATGCCGGCCCACATCGACAAGGTTCTGGTCGAGGGTAACACCAAAACCAAAGAAAAAGTCATTCGCCGCGAATTGTTCTCCCGGCCGGGCGATATCTTCCGACGCTCCCTCTTGATGCGCTCGATGCGCAATATCATGGTGCTGAATTACTTCAATCCGGAAAAGACCGTTCCTGACCTGAAGTATCTTCCCAACGGCGATATTGACCTCGTCGTCAAGGTCGAGGAAAAACCCACCGGTCAAATCCAGGCCGGCGCGGGATACTCGGGGCAGGATAAACTGGTAGGCACTCTCGGACTTGGTATTCCCAATTTCCGCGGCAATGGACAAAACGTGAGCATCGACTGGGCGTTCGGAGCGAGTACGAATTCGATTTCATTATCATTCACCGAACCCTGGATGTTCGACCGGCCGACTTCGTTCGGCGTTGACGTTTTTGACGTCACCCGAGTGCAAGCTTATGCCGACGAGCAGTTCTCCGAGGAGAGCCGCGGTATGGGCCTCAGTCTGGGCAGACGGCTCAGATGGCCGGACGACTACTTCCGTGTCTCCTTGCGCTATACTCTCGAAGAGACCAAGTATTTTGACTTCAACGATGTCTATCGCCTGCGTTACGCCACCGATCCTTTCAGTCTCCTGACAATCGACAATGTCTGGCAGACGACGTCGGTAGCTGGCATCACGATTACGCGTGATTCCCGCGACTTGTCGCAATTCGCAACGGCCGGCTCTCTTATCACTCTCAATTCGGAATATTCCGGCGGTCCCCTGGGCGGCAACTGGCAATACCACAAGCATGTCTTCGATGCCGCCAAGTATCAGCGGATTTGGTGGAAGCTCGTACTCGCCACCAAAGTCCGGGTGGGCGTGGTCGACTCTCCCAAAGGAGATTCAAAGATTCCGTTTACCGAAAGATTCGCACCCGGCGGCATCGCTCCGGACGGCACTATCCGTGGCTACGACGATTATACCGTCGGCCCGGTTACGCCCTCAGGCGCATATCTTCGCGGTCGCTCGGAATTGATTTACAACGTCGAATTGCAGGCGCCTATCGTGCCGCAAACAATTTACGGTTTGATCTTCGCTGATGCCGGTAACGCCTGGCTGTCAGGCAGGGCAATCAAACCTTTCGACTTGGACAAGACTGATGGTTTGAAGAAATCGGTCGGCGCCGGATTTCGGATAAATATTCCGGGAGTAGGCACCGTCGGTTTCGACTTTGGATATGGTTACAATCGCCCGGGTAATGCGGGCTGGAAACCGCACTTTCAATTTGGAGCCAGTTTCTAGTTTGGGATAATAACGGAGGATTATGATGAAGAACATTTTCGTGAGAGCCCTGCCTATATTGGTCCTGGCGTTGTTCGCGCTGCCATACACCGCGCAGGCGCAGGAGAAGATAGTCTACATAGACTCGTACCGTATTCGCCTCGACTACAAGGAATTCCAGGACGCTCAGGCCCAATTCAACAAGGAAGTCGACCAGTGGAATGCGGAGGTTGAAAAGGGCAAGAAAGAAATCGACTCTCTGGAAGCCGACTTGAATAAGCAGGCGCTGATTCTTTCCGACACCAAGAAGAAAGAAAAGGAATCTGAAATTGAACAGAAGAAGGACGTCTGGCAGAAGATGGCTAACGACATCTTTGGCCCCGATGGCCGTGCCGAAAAACGCAATGCCGAATTGACCAAACCGCTTCTGGATAAGATTAACGCCGTGCTGGAGAAGATTGCCATTGCCGAAGGTTACGCGCTCATTCTCGACACTGTCAACGGCAATATCGCCTACGGAAAGAAGGATCTGGAAATCACCGACAAGGTACTGGAAGAACTCGAAAAAACGCAGTAGGGGATGAAACTAAAGGAAATAGCCGAACGGCTCGGGGCTAACCTTATCGGAGATGGCGATGTCGATATTCGCCGTCTCAATACGATCGAAAATGCCGATTCCACCGAAATGGCATTTGTCGCCAACCCGCACTATGCCCATTATCTCAATACTACCAAGGCGGGCGCCGTTATCATCGGCAAAGCTCCGGAGTCGCCGCGCGTAAATCTGCTGATCCATCCTGATCCCTATTTCGCCTTTTCCCAGGCGCTGACACTCTTTTTCCCAAAACCGGGCAGCCACCTCAAACCCGGTATCGCCGAAACCGCTGTCATCTCACCCTCTGCCAAGATCGGCGCGAATGTTCACATCGGCAACTTCGTCGAGGTGGGAGATGGCGCCGTCATCGGCGACAACACCAAAATCATGAAGGGCGTGACCATCGGTGCGGGTGTTACTGTCGGTTCCGATTGCCTGCTCTATCCCAACGTCACAATCTACGACCGCTGTATCCTCGGTAACAACGTGGCAATTCATGCCGGTACTGTCATCGGCTCCGACGGTTTTGGCTATGCGTTGCACGACGGAGTGCATCACAAAATCTATCAGGTCGGTATCGTGCGTATTGAGGACAATGTCGAAATCGGTTCGAACTGTTCGGTCGATCGTGCTGCCCTGTCCGAGACCGTGATAGGGGAGGGCACCAAAATTGACAACCTCGTTCAGGTCGCCCATAACGTCATAATTGGCCGTCGCTGCATTATCATCTCGCAAGTTGGCATCTCTGGCTCCACGAAACTCGGCGAGTATGTGACCCTGGCGGGACAAGTCGGTCTGATCGGTCACATCGAGATTGGCGACCACGCCGTAGTAATCGCTCAGGCAGGTGTGCCCAAATCGCTTGACGGCGGAAAGATTTACGCGGGTTCGCCGGCGCGCGAATTCATGGATTTCAAGCGAATCGAGGCCGCCGTTCACCGTTTGCCACAGCGAATGGAGTTGGTCAAGAAGCTGCAAGCGGACGTCGAGGATCTGAAAAAGAAGCTCGGAATCTCTGAATAGACTGTGCCGCTTGGGCTTGAGAACCTGAATTTCAACACATATTTTCCCCGGTACCGATACATACTTGCTTGACTTGGCCGGTAACTTTCGTATACTTAAGGCTGGTATTTTTCTAGGAGGACCATAACATGGCAAAAAGGCAGTCATTCGCCGATAAAGCCAGCAAGAAGGCACACGTAAAGATTTGTCCGATCTGCAATTCCGCCATCGACGCCGTGCGGATGGTTGATCCTGCTTATTCCAGTGACAAGAAATCCTGGAAGTTCAAGGATAAGATCGTCGAAATCTGTAAGTGTAACGAAAAAGCTATTTTGGGATAGGTCCCTTACAACGGGATTTGATCAAGTACGTTCAATCGGGGTTCAATCCCCCGACTTTGGGGTTGGTGTGTCTGGCATGAGTCTTAAGTCCCTGCTGGAAACAGGTTTCTTCCCCTTTATCAACCGACCGGCACGCTACGTCGGTAGCGAGTTGGGCTCTGTCCACAAATCTGGCCAAGTTAGCATCCACATCGCTCTCGCGTATTGCGACTCTTACGATCAGGGCATGAGCAGCACGGCATTGCATGCTGCCTACCGGGGAATGAACGCTGCCGAATCAGCCGCTTGTGAGCGCGTATTTGCGCCCGACTCCGACGCCGAGCAGATCTTGCGCGACAAACGCCTGCCCTTGTTCTCGATGGAATCATTCAGTCCTGTCGCCGACTTTGATTTGATCCTGGCCCTGATTCCCGGCGAACTCTGCCTGACAAATTTCCTGAACATTCTTGACTTGGCTCACCTCGAACTCTGCGGCAGAGACCGGAATGATTCTGCGCCGCTGGTCGGCGCTCTCGTGCCGCCCTGTTTCAACCCCGAACCGATTGCCGATTTTGTCGACTTCGTAATTCTCGCCGATTTCGATGCCGTCTCAACAATGATGATTGAGACCATAAATAAGCTCGCCGCTGCTTCCCGTGCGGAACTGCTCCGCAAGCTGTCACAGATCAAAGGCATCTATGTCCCGCGTTTCTATGAAGCGCATTACGAAGGCGACAAGTTGACGGAAGTGGTGAAGACGGATGATGCTCCACCCGCTCATGTTGCCGGCGCAGTGACTCAGCCAAGCTCCAAGTCGGACCTGGAAATGCCGATCGTCCCGTTTGAGGAAATCAGCCACGACCATCTGGCAGTACCACTGGTGCCGGGCGCAGGCCACAACTGTAGGTTCTGTCCGGCAATCACTGGCTCGACGGGAAAGAACGCCGTTGAATTGGCAAATGACATCCAGCGCGTCTTGAGTCTCACCGGATTCAGCGAACTTAGTCTCTTGGCCAACTGTTCGTCGGACTACCGGCACTTTGACCAACTCGTCGAGGCGCTCTCGGAACGACTCCGCGACAAACAGGTGCGGGTCAATTTGCCGCCCTTGAAACCCAGTTTGCGTACTCTCGAAGCGGTCAGAAAACTCTCGGCGGCCTGTGGCAAACCCAACCTCTCGTTCCTGTTGGAAAGCGGCAGCGACCGCCTGCGCGAAGTCATGGGGAGGTTTCTCTCTATCGACGAATTCTATCAGGTCGTCGCCAACGCCATCGGAGCCGGTTGGCAGACGTTGAAGCTATATTTTACCGTAGGTCTGCCGGCCGAATCTCAGGCAGACATTGACGAAATAGTCGCTGTGGTACGCAACTGCCTCGAAATTTCAAACGAATATGGTGGTAAGGCATCGTTTCAGGTTGCTTTGTCTCCCTTTATTCCTAAGGCCCACACTCACTGGCAATGGGAGCCGCAGCTAACCATCGACGACTATTTGAGTCGCGTCGACTATTTGCGCCGCCGCCTGCGTGGCCGAAACATCCAGGTGAGCCACGTCACCGCCGAACCGGCCTATCTTGAGGGTGCTATTGCCAGAGGCGACCGCCGCACAGGCCGCGCCATCCAGAGAGCGTTTGAACTTGGCTGTCGGTTCGACAAGTCTGCCGAGCACTTTGATTTTGTGCGCTGGCAGTCGGCTTTTGCGGAAGTCGGATTGCAGATGGGCGCGGCCACCTGTCGCCGCGAACTCAACCAACTCCTCCCCTGGGATCACATCGAGAAGAGCGCAGGTCGCGCCCAACTGGCGCGGGAGATGCAGGAATCCTTGCGCATCGAAGCGCCGGCGAGAACTTCCGGCGGCTTCAAACTCGGCGACTTGATTATGCTGAAGCCCGAACTTGCCGATCAAATTCTGGCTCCGGTGCTTTCGTCCGCGGGCTCTTTCGGCCGTAAGCCGAAGCGCAAAGCCGAGGCCATCAGCATGGTGGTGCCGCGCAGTCGTTTGAGATTAAATTGGTCAAAAGAGGAACCGGCCCGTTTCGTCGGGCATCTGGCTACTATGCGCGTTTTTGAGAGGGCTATCCGCCGTGCTGACCTGCCGGTTGGCTATACCCAGGGAGTTCATCCCCGGCAAAAACTTGCTTTCGGGCCCCCTTTGACGCTTGGATATACATCTCAGGCAGAGTATCTTGACGTGCAATTGGAAACACCTTTTCAACAGGAGATGCTTCCAAAATTGAATCAAGCGTTGCCGCCCGGATTCAAGATCAGCAAGGGGAAAACAATCCTCGGCAAAGCAAGCTCGCTATCAAGTCTGGTTAATGTCGCCTGTTATGAAGTGACGTTGGCCGACCCAGCGATTATTACATCTGAGATGGTGGAGGAACTTCTGGCTCAAGATACGATTCTGATAAGCAGAACGAAGGCCGAAAATACCGTGGAAACCGATATCAGAAAATCTGTTATGAAAATCGAACTTCGCTTGTCCGAAGGCATAAATATCATATATATGGAATTGGCAATGGGCAATCTCGGGTTCGTTAAACCCGAAGAGATTTTGGGGCAATGCTTTCACCTGTCGCCGCAGACATTGTTGCCCATGCGGGTTTGCCGTACGCAACTCCTCGTCGATGTTGCCGGCAGACGCCTGACACCTTTTGAGGTAGACTGATGCCCGATACTCAACCGCAGCAGCAGCCGGTAACCCCGCGTGAAGAGGCCTATCGCGTCCTGATGCTGGCCCGACGCGACCCCGACACTTTCCAGAATGAGTTCGCCAATCTCAAACAGACGAATTTCCGAGGTCGCTTCGATCTCAATCTGGCTATCTATCTGGTCTCCGGCACGATCAAAATGCAGAAGCGGCTTGACCTTATTCTGTCCAAGTATCTGCGCAAGAAACTAACCTCACATTCCGATTCGCTGATCACAATTCTGCGGCTCGGCTGCTTCCAGCTCTTGCCGGAGTGCAACATACCGCATTACGCCGCCGTGAACGAGACTGTCAATTTGGCCAAAAAGTTTACCCCCGGCGCCGAGGCGATGGTCAACGCGGTGCTCAAGAACATTGCGCAGAATATTGCCACGCTGACCTTCGAAGAACTGCGTGTTGACATGCTCAACTACCTGACGCAGTACTATTCTTATCCGATCTGGTTCGTAAAGGAACTTATGAACTACTTCCCCGAGCCGGTGGTCGAGAAATACCTGCGCAACGGCAATGAGCCGCAGCCGCTGCAGATTCGACTTGTGGACGACGCCGAATTCATCAAGCAGTATCTTGCCAAGCTCCAGAAGATGAATATTCGTTTCAAGCAGGGGAAGTTCCTGAAGAACTTCATCCATATCATTTCTGACTCCAATCCGACGCAACTGCCCGGCTTCGACTCCGGCAAGTTCATCATCCAGAACGAGGCCTGCGGTTTGGTTGTCGAATTGCTCAATCCACAGCCCAACGATACTGTCCTTGACCTTTGCGCCGCGCCCGGTGGAAAAACTACCGATATCGCCGCACGCGTCGGTCCGGAAGGCAAAGTCACTGCCGTCGACGTATCCGAAACGCGGCTGAATCTGCTCCGCGATAATCTCCGGCGGCTGGTAATTGAAAATGTTCTGACAGTCCAGAGTGATGGCATAAAATTCGGCTCAGGCCAGTATAACAAGATTCTCGTTGACGCGCCTTGTTCGGGAAGTGGTGTTTTCCGCAAATTTCCTGAAGGCCGTTGGATAACCACGCCGGAAGATGTGGGCCGCTTCGCCGTGCTTCAGTGCAGCTTGCTCGCTAATGCCGCGCGCCTTTTGGCGCCGGACGGCGTCCTCGTCTATTCCACCTGCTCTGTGTTGCGCGCCGAGAATGATTACGTCATCGAACGCTTCCTCAACGAACATCCTGATTTTGAATTAGTCGCTCCCGAATGGTTCAAGCACAAGGATGTTATCGGCGAGGATCTTCTGCTGCGCACTTATCCGGGACTCAAGTATTTCGACAATCTTTTTGCCGCCTGCCTAAGACGGAAACAATAACAGTCGCTGCCTGACAGATGTCGCCTCTAGTTGAGAGATATTGGAAACCGGTTCTCACTTACTTTATTGTTCCAGTTCTTGCCCTGTGGCTGCTGTTCCTGCTCTTCGACCTGATTGCCATGCCGGTCTTCACGCGCCACAACCGCGAATTTCCGTTGCCTGAAATCGTGGGGAAATCAGAGTCTGAGGCACAGCAAATACTGCAGCAGCGTGACTTGACCCTGCAAGTTGCCGGCCGGGAATTCTCGGCATCCAGGCCCGAAGGCATAGTTCTCAGCCAGCTCCCCGAGGCAGGTATGCCCGTGAAATCTGGCCGCAGCGTAAAAGTCGTTATTTCCGCGGGTGTGCGTGTCGCCGAGGTTCCCGATGTCAGCGGACTGCCCCTGCAGGATGCGATTCTTACTCTCCAGAAAGCCGGTTTCGCTGTGGGCGAAACCTATTACAGCCGCGCCGACACCTTGCCCGCGAATGCCGTCATCGAATCCATCCCCACGCGCGGCACGCCGCTCCCGCTGGGAAGCAAAGTCTCGCTGGCAGTCAATCAAAGCGGTGAAGGCGCCACAGTTTACATGCCGCAATTGATCGGCATGCCTTTGGACCGGGCTCGCGCCCTCCTGGACGGCCTCAGTCTCGGCATCTCTGAAATCTCGAAAGTTAAGGATACTCTGTATCTGCCCAACACTGTGCTCGATCAACTGCCCGCCCGCAACGCGCCGCTGGCGCGCGGTGATTCGGTGCGGCTCGTAATTTCGGAGACTGACTGATCATGACCCTGGTTGCCGCCTCGCTCTTGTCCGCGGATTTCCTGCATCTGGCCGATCAAATTCGCCTGGTCGAAGCGGCCGGTGTCGACCGTCTCCACATCGATGTCATGGACGGCCACTTCGTTCCCAATCTCACGATCGGCCCGTTTATCGTCGAACAGATCAACCGCATCTCGGAACTGCCTCTGGATGTCCACCTGATGATATCCAACCCTGAAAAATACATCGACACCTACATTGACGCCGGTGCCGACTTCCTCACCGTGCACGGCGAAGTCATCAAGACCGATCCGACGCTGTTAGACAGGATTCGCGCGCGCGGTGTCAAGGCCGGTATGTCGCTTAATCCCGATGCGCTGATCGAGAACTACCGTCCGCTATTCAGCCATCTCGACTTGTTCCTTGTCATGTCGGTCTTCGCGGGTTTCGGCGGCCAGAAATTCATTCCCTCCGTGCTGGGCAAGGTCGCTACGGCCGTCAGTTGGCGTGAACAGCTCGGCAACAAGTACGAGATCTCGATAGACGGCGGCGTTAATCTTGAATCCGCACCTGTCGCGAAGTCGGCTGGGGTTGATATCCTCGTGTCAGGCAGTTCGCTGTTCAAGGCGGCGGATATGCCGGCCTACGTCGCGAGTCTGAAATTCTAAGAATTTCCTCCAGAATTGTCCCTTTCAAGCCATTCTCCTCACAATCCGCCAAAAAGCCGTTGACAGAAGCGTTTTTCCGCATAACTTGTTACCGAGCAAATAATTTCCGCACCCTAACGGGTCATACTGCAACAGGTACCACAGTGCCCAATTCTATCGTCTTAGGAGGAATAATGAAGTCACTGCGAGGGTTATTTTTAATCCTTGGAATGCTCATCCTTTTGGCCGGCCAGCTTTTGTCCGCTCAAAACGAGGAGCAAGTGTGGGGCCCCAATCTACTCCGTGGCAATCCCGCGGTCAAAGTATACAACGAAGATTCAAAAGCCGTCGCCCAGTATGTCGAGGGAACACTCTCGGCACGGGTTCCCGCTGGTCAGGAGGCACAAGCCGCCATCTCTTTCCTGCAGACCAATCGCGCTGCCTTCCGCATAGTCAACGCTTCCGAAGAACTCAATGTTCGCAGCGTCAAGCAGGATGATCTTGGTATGAGACACGTCCGCCTCGATCAGCGCTACAAAGGCCTGAAGGTAATCGGTGGCGAACTGATTGCTCACTTCACTGCCGACGGCATTCTCAAGACTGTCAACGGCCATTTTGAATCCGAGATCAATTTGGGAACCACACCGCAGGTGACTTCGCAGGGTGCAATCGCTGCGGCCAGTGCCGATCTGGTGTCCTTCTTTGGCAAGGGCAACCCTAACGAACCAGAGTTGGTCATCTTCCCCTGGGAGGGCAAGAACTATCTCGCCTGGCGCATGTTTCTCACGTCCGACACACCCGATGGACGTTGGGAATACTTTGTCAACGCCACCGACGGCGCTATCAATTTACAAAGCCAATCGCATCATGAACTCCGCCGCGGTTGGCACCGGTGTCGGCGTCATGGGAGCCGCCCGCAATCATATCGACACCGATCTCAACGGCGCCAGTTATCAGATGAAAGATAACACTCGCCAGACTACCAATAATGTTCACGGCCACAACGGCCAGATGCCGGCAGGAAACTATCTGCAATGCAACACTGCCACAACATCGCTTCCCGGTTCCATAGCTGTTGACCCCGATAACGTTTGGAACGCCAGCACGCAAGCCCCCGCCGTCGACGGCCAGGTTTACTCTGCTCTCTGCTATGACTGGTGGCTGCAGGTATTTAATCGCAACGGCTACGATGGTCTTGGCGCATCAATGTTGACCGTCGTCAACTACTCCGCCGAAGGCGACAACAACGCCTACTGGGACGGCCAGCGTATCGTTATCTGGAGTTTCTCCTCCGGTTGGCGCTCACTTGCCGGTTGTCCTGACGTTATTGCCCACGAGTGGGGCCATGCAATCACCGAGCATGAATCAGGTCTCGTTTACGAAAAAGAGCCGGGTGCTCTCAACGAATCCTTCTCCGACATGATGGGCGCCGCCTTTGAGTGGGCGCATGACACGATGGATGTCCCTGATTGGGGCATGGGCGAAAATGGTAGAACTACAGGTGTGCCGTTCCGTTCGATGTCAGATCCCCATCTCTACAGCAACCCTGACTACTACGGACCGTCCGATCCTTATTGGACCGACGTTGTCAATTGCTCTCCCAGCCCCTGGAATGACTACTGCGGCGTTCACAACAATAGCGGCGTAGGCAACAAATGGTACTACCTCCTTTCCGATGGCGGTCTCTTCCACGGCGTCTCAGTCAGCGGAATTGGTCCCGCCAATGCGATTCTAATTGCCTACCGGGCCAACGCCTTCTACTGGACTTCATCCACAGACTACCACCAGGCCGCACTGGGAACTCTTTCCGCCGCTAACGACCTTAATCCCGGCGGTGCGTGGACAAACAGTGTCGCCAACGCCTGGAATGCCGTTGGTGTTTCGACCCCCGGACCGTCACTTGCTTTCAGCTATCCCAGTGGCGTTCCTTCAATCGTGACCCCGAACCAAACCACGCCAGTTTCTGTCCTGGTTACCGGCACACTGGGCGGTGTCCCGGTTGCCGGCAGTGGTCGAATCCATTATTCGATTGACGGCGATGCGTACGTCAACGACGTTATGACCGAAGGCCTCCCCGGCCACTACACTGCCACGCTGCCCGCGCTTAGCTGCAACAGCAGAATCAACTTTTATTTCAGCGCCAACGAGGTGACTTCGGGTATTAAATACGACCCCGATCCGTTGCAGCCGTTCTCGGCAATCTCAGCCGCGTCCAGCGTCACTGCCTTCTCTGATAATTTCGAGGAAGCTACCGGTTGGACCGTATCCAGCACCGCAACAAATGGTATCTGGGAACGCGGCATACCGGCAGGGGGCGGATCTCGAGGTGACCCGACAAGTGACTACGATGCTTCCGGCCAGTGTTACCTGACCGGCAATGCCGGAGGCGACTCCGACGTCGATGGCGGCGCCACGACTCTCTATTCGCCCGTGCTTGATCTGTCCGCAGCCGGGTTGGCGAAGATCTCCTACGCGCGCTGGTATTCCAACAGTTTCGGCGCGGCGCCATACGAGGACACATTCAAGATCTACATTTCCAATGATGGTGGCGCCAGCTGGGTTTTGGTGGAAACTGTCGGTCCGACCGATCAAGCTTCCGGCGGCTGGAATGTTCACACCTTCTGGGTGAACGATTTTGTCACCCCCACCAGTCAGATCAAGATGCGTTTCCTGGCTGACGATCTCGGCGCCGGCTCCGTGGTTGAAGCCGCTATAGATGCCTTCACGGTGACCGCCTACCAATGCGGTTCTTCCTTACAGATCACGACCAACTCTCTGCCCGATTGGACGATCGGAGTGCCATATTCGCAGCAGTTGGTGGCGTCGGGCGGCACCGGCATTCTGACCTGGTCAGACTTTTCCGGCACACTGGTCGGAACCGGTCTCTCGCTTTCGTCCACCGGTCTGCTTTCCGGTACTCCCTCTGGCACCGGTACGATCACTTTCACCGCAAAGGTTATAGATGAGGCCAGTGGTTCCTCCCAGAAACCACTTACTTTCCATATTAACCCTGCCGTCTCGATTACGTCCTCTAGCGTTCCCGATTGGACCGTTGGCCGTCCATATAGCCAGCAGTTGCTGGCGACCGGTGGCACCGGAACCCGCGTCTGGACTGACCTAAACGGCAATCTCGTCGGCACCGGTCTGACACTCTCGACCGCCGGATCACTGTCGGGCACACCGTCAGTCTCCGGTCAGATATCGTTTACCGCCCAGGTCAGCGATCAGGTTGGAGATGTCAAAACCCGAGTCTTCTCCTTCATGCTCAATCCGGCTATAACCGTTTCCACAGCCAGCATTCCTGACAGCAAACAGAACCGAATCTATTATGCACAGCTTGCGTGTGACGGTGGCACGGGTGCAAAGACCTGGTCCGACAAGAACAATAATCTTGCCGGTACCGGCCTGACACTTAGCTCTAGCGGTCTCATTTCAGGTACACCGCCGACTCTCGGTGCAATAAACTTCACTGCTCGCGTGGTGGACGCTACCGGCAGTGCGGGTGAGAAACTATTCTCAATTCACGTCTATGTCTGTGGCGACGCCGATGGCGGCTACTCGATAGACATATCAGATGCGGTCTACGTGATTGGTTACATCTTTGCAGGTGGGCCAGCTCCAGTGCCGCTCCTTGCCGGCGATGCCGATTGTTCGGGCAATATTGACATCTCCGATGCCGTCTACTTGATCACGTATATCTTCGGCGGCGGACTCGCACCGTGCGGAACCTGTAAGTAGAGAATACCCCCAACTCCGCGTCCTTTGCAACCTAACGCGGATACCGGGAGCTGTTACCAAGCAGCTCCCGGTTTGCATTTGTGCCTTGCCGCAGGGGTCGGAGAGAGAAGAGAGGGAGCGACGAAGCAATCCCGCCGGAATTCCCAACTCAACTTATTACTTGAGAATTTCCTCGATAAGTTTATAATGCGGCCTGAGATGACTCTGGATCATTGTTAATGGTTGTGGAAATCAGGCTGAAATAGGAAGGTGCGCGATGCCGAATAACTTGCGAGCCAACGTGGCGGATCAACGGCTCTCCTATCACGGGAAGCAAAAGGAACTTACTTTCGACAAAGACCGTATTCTCGAGTTTAATCATAGACACCACGCAGTGCTCAGAAATTACGACATCCTGCTCGAATCCTGCAGAATCGTTACCTTGTCAGACCGCATCAACGCCAAATCCAACCTGGGCGCACTGCGCAATCGTAAGGTTCGGCAGTCGGTCGTCCTGTCGGCGGCGCTGTCAGCCATCGCCGTCGGGCTCCACGGCCGCGGAAGTCTCAACGACGTCCCCAAGGATAAAGTCACAACCGAAATTCAGAACAATCTCAAACGCGCCAACGATCGCACCGCCGCGCAGGTTATGGCCGAAGTCCTGCAGACTACCGCCGAATCCCTGTTGATTGGGGAAGAGGTACTGATCGAATCCCGCATCACCGAAGGCGTCCGCATTAAGCCGGGGCTCGAGGCGGGTGGTAATCCCACGATCGGCGTCGGCGCCGCATTTGGCAAAGAGGAACACCTCGCGCTCTACGGCCTCCGTACGCCCAAGAACGTGACTTTGCTATCGATGGGTAACGATGTAATCGACGGAACCGGCAAGTCCATCAAAGGCACCCATTCCAGTCTGACCGCGCTCTTCCTGACCGAAGCCAATGTCAAACGCCATCTGCCCGATATTTACGTCCAGCGCTGGCTATCCGGCGTCGCTTTCGACGAATTCAATCCCGGCGAAACTAGTGTCACCGAAGCTGCCGAAATTATCTCGTATGCCTACGGCTTGCCGAGCGTCGACAAGCTCAGCACCTACTTTCTCGATCGTGCGCGCCACTATCCAGCAATGGATGCTCTTAACAAGGCAGGCATCTTTACGCCATTCGACAAAGACGGCGACCTGTTGCCCGCCGTGATTCTCGGCCTCGAAGGCCTCGCCTTCCCGGATGGCCGCGGCCTGCATTCGATGATCGGCGAAATCGGCGGTTCCGCCGAATGGGCTGTCGGTGTTCTGCCTCTTGTCTGGCGTGGCGGCCAGGCCATTGGCATGTTGACCAGCCAGTCTTCGTTGACTCGCAAAGATCTCAGTCCGGAAGATCTCTGGAACGAGCGGTTCCATTTCTCGGAAGAGGAATTGATGATGATTCAGGACGCTCGTTTTGAGCGCAAACCCTACTTCACCATTTACGACATCATCGATGACCCCTTCGCCGGCGGCATCAGTGCCTTTGGCGCAATCACGGACAACTACTTCGTTCCGATTATGTACGGTGTGCGCAGCGACGCTGCCACCAACACCATCAGCGTCAGCGTACTGGTTGTCAATTCGCTCGGTTTGGTCGAGTGCTGGCAAATGGCCTTCAAATGCAGCGAAAGCATCGAAAACACCACGCGGTTGATGATCTCTCCGAAGGAAGAGCTCGAACTGCTTTGTGAGGGCGAACTTGAAAAATGTATCGCGAATATGCTGCAGGACGAGAAACTTCGCCGTCGCTTCCAGATCTTCTTCAACTGCGAATACTACCCGGTGCTGATTCCCGTTCGCGACAAGATGATCCTCCTGCACAAAGCCATTCAGGGGCTGATCGAGCGCGGCGCCTTCAACGAACGCGACCGCGAAATCATCCAGGCCACCGAACGGCTGGCGAACGAGTGGTTCATCAATACCTAGATGTGTCGCAGTCTCCGTGTCTGGACGCTCCGTTGCACCGTGGGCAATTTGCGTGGATAACCATTCAGTGTCATTACCTGGCGCAAGTCAAACTGTTGCTCACTGTCTGTCGATCGACGTCGAGGGGTTTGTCGAAAGCATGGTAGAAAGCTTCCCGATTCCGCCAAAGTACTTCGATTCGGACGCAGAGGATCGCGAAATAACCGGCAATATGGAAACGACGCTCGCTCTGTTCGACTCGTTGGGCGTCAAGGCAACTTTCTTCGTTCTCGGGCGCATTGCTGAGCATCTACCCAACGTCATTAGACAAATAGCCGACCACGGCCACGAACTCGCATCGCACAGTTTCCAGCACAAGCGCATATTCAATCAGTCCGCCGCTGAGTTCAGGCAGGATGTTTTGCGCTCCAAGAAGCTGCTCGAAGACATCTCCGGACAGCGAGTAATCGGTTTCCGCGCCCCTGATTTTTCCATTCGCGAAGACAATCGTTGGGCGCTTGACACTCTCCTCGAAGCCGGGTTCACGTACGATTCCTCGCTGGTTCCGACCGACATCCATGACGTTTACGGAATCAGCGGGATTTCCCCGGCGATTCACCGGCTTCCCAATGGTCTTTACGAATTTCCGATTTCCACTTTCCGTTGCCTTGGCAAACGCATACCTTTTGGCGGTGGTGGTTATATGCGGCTTTATCCAATCTGGCTCACGCGTTATCTCCTGAAACGGGCGGGCCGACGAAGGCAATCCTGCATGCTCTACATGCATCCCTACGAAATCGGACCACTGGCTCCCCGGATCGGCGGAATGACTGCTGCGAGGCGTTTCCGCCACTACTACCACATTTCTCATGGCGACAATCGCCTGAAGCACTTCGCGCGTGGTTTCAAATTCACGACGGCCGCATCCATACTGCAAGGGCAGGGGAGTGGCGCCTGAAATGAACAGGAATCCTTCGGCCGACCACCAGCGCGCTGCCGCCTATTTTGATAGATCCGGCGAAATATTCGATTCCCTCTATTCCACCGAAAACGTCAGCTCGTGGCAGCACTTTCTCAACCAGCATTTCCGCCGCGACATTTACGAAAGGTATCGCCTGACCATGAATCACCTGCGCGAGTCATCCGCTTCCAGCGTGCTGGATATCGGCATCGGCGGCGCACGCTATGCGCAGGGGTACATTGATGCTGCCGTAAAGCGCGTGCTCGGCCTCGACATCAGCAGTACGATGCTTGATCTGGCGCGTCAGCATGTAGCACAAATCTCCGGCGGTGGCACCACATTCGAATTTGTACAGTCCGACATCAACGAGTACGACACCTCGGAAACTTTCGACGTTGTGGTCGCGATGGGCTTCTTTGACTACACGCCTGACCCTGCTGCCTGCTTGCGCAAGTTCCATCGTCTCAGTAAACATTCGTGTATTGCCTCATTTCCGAGCCGTTCGTGGTATCGCACCCCGATTCGGAAATTTCGGTATCTTCTCAAGAACTGTCCCGTCTATTTCTATGACGAACGCCGGCTCCAGACTCTTGCCACGGAAGCTGGATTCGCCAGATGCGAAATCGTCAAGATTAAGGGTTCTGGCATGGACTACGTTGCCAGATTCTACAAATAACAGCCGTGCCGATGTCAATCCCAGATAGCGAACTTCCCGGCATCTCCATAATCTTAGCCGTTCGCAACGAAGCCGAACAGCTTGCGCGTACCTTGGATGCGATCATCAATCTCGACTACCCGCATGACAGAACTGAGATCATCCTCGTCGACGGTATGTCAACGGACGAGACGCCCACGATCATTCACAGTCTGTCAAAAAGTGATGCGCGGATACGCTGCCTGCAGAATCCGGGCGTCCTGGTGTCATCAGGAATGAATCTGGGCGTGTCGCAAGCCAGATTCGAGTTGATTCTCTGGACTTCAGGACACACGCTTCTTAAACCCGATCACCTGCGCAAGTGTGTTGCGGTCATGCGCGAAACCAATGCTGCGGCTGTCGGTGGCGTGCTGGAGACTGCGGCATACTCAAGCGTCGGCAAGATCAACGCCACGATTCTTTCCAGCCCCTTTGGTGTCGGCAATGCCCGCCATCGAATCGGCGGTGAGTCTGGCTGGGTGCCCGCTGTCACCATGGCTCTGTACCGTAAAGATGCGATTCTCGCCGCGGGTGGTTTCGATGAATCCTTGCCCCGGAATCAGGATAATGACCTTCATGAACGCATGAACCAACAGGGTCTGCGATCATACATGGACGCAAGCATACAGCCCGTCTATCTGTGCCGCGAAACATTCACCGGGCTGCTCAAACAGGCATGGACAAACGGATTCTGGAACGTGATGCTGACCAAGATGGGACGGCGCGGCCTCAATCTCCGCCACTTCACACCGCTGCTATTCGTTCTGCTGTTGGTCTCTTTGGCCGTAATTTCACTATTCATTCCACCCGCGTTGATTGCTCTGATCGCCGTAGCTGGACTCTATCTCCTAACGGACGTAATCGCCTCAGTTGTCGCCGGTCTCAGACGCCGGATGTACTGGCAAATACTTCCGATGATATTCTGGTTTCCGTCCTTGCACTTCTGTTACGGGCTTGGTTCGTGGGCTGCCATGTTCACGCCGCTGCGCCGCAACAATCGTAATCACGGTGACGCCGAATCGTAGATGGGCGCTTGCTGGGAAATTTTCGTCAATCGAGGGAGTAAATTAAAGTGCCGAAGGGGGGATTTGAACCCCCACGTCCGTACGGACACTGCGCCCTGAACGCAGCGCGTCTACCAGTTCCACCACTTCGGCAGCAATCAGTGACCTCGGCTATCTAACGATTCCGCTGTCACTCGGCTTCTTAAGATATTTGTGGCTGTCGCCAACGCAAGCAGAAAATAACCGTCTTCCAGCTATTGCTGGACATCTGTTGCCAACTGATAGCGAATGATCCGATTATTGCCCGTGTCGGCAATGTAAATGATTCCCTTGTGATAGGCCATGCCACGCGGATTGCGGAACTGCCGCTCACCGCTTCCCAACGTCCCGAACTCCAGCAGTGGTTGGCCGTAGCGGTCGAATTTGAGGAAGAAATGATGTGCTCCCAGATTCGGATTGGGCGCCGACAGCAACACGTAGAAATTCGATAGCTCATCAACCACAACCTGTTTTGCATCGTCGGATGATATTCGCACCAACGGTGGCAACCCCTCCCCGGTGTTGGTAAAGTATGGTGCTCCGTTCACCGGACTGATCACCTGTACGCCCAGGTTCGGCGCTCCCTGCGCAAAGGCCAGATATCCCTGTCCGGCGATTTGGTAATAGAACAAATCCATCGGATACTTTGTCTTGCCTACTTCAATCCCCTCGGTGATCAGATCCGGCGGTATCGCCCGATCCTCGCTGTTGAACCTGACAATGCGTCCTTTCCAGAAGTCAGCCACAAAGTATTCTTTGTCAATTCCGGTTGAGGCGGCGATGCCGTAGAAGGCGGCTTCCTCAAACCGATAGATATGCTGCACCTGGTCATACCAACGAAAATAGGGGGAGTCTGCTTGAAACACTTTCTGAAATCCCTGGCCGCCGAAATAGCGTTTGCGATAGACCGCATTGCCATAAGTCGTCGTATCGACGTGCGTGCTGTCGATGCGCGTGAAAGTCTGGAAATCCCCGGCAACTACCAGCAAATCCAGCCCGCGATCCTGCGTTATCGCCACCGGATTTGTCGCTGAATCCGATCCCAGAAATGTCCCGTCAGGCGACATTTTCACAACCCGGTTGTTCTTGGTGTCGCATATATATATCAACTGGTCGTATCCGATATACACGTCGTATGGCTTGTTGAATGCAATTCCGCCCGCTTCGGTCCAGACCGGATTCACCTGCACGTAGGATGTATCAATTCCACCGCCGTGATAGTTCGGCTTGGGCAGATCGTTCGGCAAGGTCACTTTGTCGCCGCAACCGACTGCCATCAGAATGCCGATTACCACCACTGCGCCGAAGATTGCTGCAACCACTCGCATCAGAAACTTACCCCCAGTCCCAGCTTCAATTGACGCGGCGCCAGGTACTTCGTCGGATTGTCCCACAGCGGCAGGTTGTACGACAACGGCAGCAGTTCGAACAAATTGCCGCCCGTCGGAATCACGTCGCCCTGCATATATGCTTTACCTGTCAGAGGATTGATCAGCGTGACATTCTTATGATCGAGCAGGTTCGTGCCCTCGAAGAATACTGTCAGCGTATTCTTCCCAAGATGGAAATATTTCTGGAAGGACATATCCAGCGAATTCCACCATGGCCCCAGCTTCGAATTCGTCGAACCGGTCGGCACGAATACTGTAAACCCCAGATTGTCGGTCGTCTGCTTGTACGGAGTGTAGCGTTTGCCCGCCTGTCCCCAGAACTTGAAATTGAAATTGCAGTCTCGCGGCAGCGGCACGCCCAAAAACTTCGGATTCTTGTCCGCCGGGATCGTGAAATTAGTCTTTACCACGAACTGCCACGGCTTGTCCCAATCGAACGCGACGTCGCTATAGATCTGGCCTTCCGACCGCGTCTTTAGTCCTCGCAAAATGTCCGCCGGCAATGACCTCTCACCGCGCGCCTTACTGAATGACGCGTTGGCCGACAACGTCAGGATATCGCTCGCCTTGCGGATAAATTCCAATTCCACGCCCTGGCTGGTGGCGTAATCCAAGTTGAAATACATGAAATAGGTTTCGCTCGGAAAGCGCGGATCAGGAGATACCGCCGTCGCGGCGATGTAATCCTGAATGTATTTGATATATCCCGATATTCCCAATGCCGTTTGCGGACGCGGCATCCACTTCACACCCGCTTCCATATTAGTCACTTTTTCGAAGTCCAATGCCGGATTGCCGAACAACTGGTAGGCCGCGCTTGAGGGCGTGTACAGTTTCGCATAGACATACTGTGGCGATGGTTCGTGGGCGAATCTTGAATACGATGCAAACAACGTTAACTCGCGGCTGATCATATTGGCCACACCGAAACGCGGCGAGATAATTCCCCGTGCCCGTCGACCAAACAATTGCGTCGTTTCGCCGTTGTACTTGCTCCGCAATGCTGCACTTAACGGCGAGATGCTGTCATTGTTCAGCGCATCCTCGGCGTACTTGCCCGCAAACCATAAGTCATAGCGCAGTCCGAAATCAAAGACCATTCCCTGGAGGTTCAGATGATTTTGCACGAATACGCCGTGCGTCGACGGCTTGGCTTGGTAGGCATCATAATTCAGCCCAAAACCCGATGCTCCGAGCCACGGCTTATAAATATCGAGCACCTGCACGGTCTGGAATTCCGATTCCGCGCCAACCTTAACCGAATAGTTTTGCTCGACCTGGGTTTCGTAGGTGGTCTTGACGCTGTAGTTCTCGATGTAGTGATCGTACCAACTGTCACCGTCCCCACTGTCGAAAAACCCGTCGCCTTTGACAATCGTGAAATACGAGCTATCAGGAGCCATAATGGTGGTGTCAGGATAGTTGTCCTGTGGCTGGACGTAATTCTTCCAGTTCTTGCCGTTGACGTCGGAATGTAACGTCGTGAAGAACCGCGATGCCGTCAGATGCAGTTGCTTCTCCGGCGACAACTTGTAATCCACAATCATTGTCTGCTGGTTTGATTGCTGCGTGAAAGTGTTGTAGCTGTTCAGGATCTTGCTGTACTCGAACGGATATCCATAGGAATAATCAATCGTCCGCACGCGCGTGTCCAGAATGCTGCGATCCTGATTCACATTGGCCGCCGCTGAATGCGACAGTGAAATTTTGACCAGTGGCGACAGCTTCCATGATAGCTTCAGGATAGTCGAATACTGGTTGTCAGATCTTGGCGACCATGATCTCCCACCGAATGTCGATGAATACAAATCGCGCGAATAGGGGAGGTAGGTGTCGCTCAGTGAGAAATTTCCCGCCCAGAAGAAATACGTTTCGCCGGGCAGTCCCAGTTTCCTTGCGAGTCCCGTGGTGAATTTCTCCGGCCCGGACAACGTTGCTTCCACCAGATCGGTATTGAAACCCGACCCGCCCATGAAGTGATCCTGCTTATAGTTGAGCGCGCCTGCGTATTTTTCCTGTCCTTCTTTCGTCGCGATTTCAACCACGCCGCTGGTTGCCTGCGCAAATTCAGCATCCGCGCCGCCGGTGTACAGATTCAGTTCCTGAATCGAATTGGCGTTTAAGCGACAACCCATAGCCGCGCCTGATCAATGGATCAGTGATCGGTACGCCGTCGACCATGTATTGCGTCTCGTACGTCCGTCCACCGCGAATATGCAGTTCCTTGTCAATCTCCACGACACCCGGCAATTCCTTAAGGATTTCGCCTAAATCCCGCGTACCGCCCAGCTTGATGTCCTGTGGCTCGATCGAGCGTACCGCCGCCGGTGTCATCGGATCCATCAGTGGTCTTTCCCCGTAAACTATCACTTTGCTTCCGAGCGGAAGCACTGTTTCCTCAAGCTTGAAATCCATTTTCAACTCATCGCCGGCATACACTTCAACGCCATAATTCTTCACTTGAATGTATCCGATCAATGATATCTCGAGAGTATATCTGCCCGGCTTGATCTGCAGCAAGCTGTAACCACCGTCCACTCGTGACACGGTGCCAGTGGCCAACTCAACTATCTTGATTGAAGCCCCGGGAAGTTCCGCACCGGTCGTCTTGTTGGTAATCGTTCCAGTCACCTTCCCATAGCGGAATAACGCCTTCGGACCCTTGGCGCGATCCTCGACCGTGATCGGTTTCAAACGGACTTCAACCGATAAATCCTGTCGCGTGCCCACCCTGATGCGCTTGAGAAAACCTTCGTGATAATTATCCAGCGAAATTTCCAGATCGTAAATTCCACCATCTATTTCCGGAAACCGAAAATTGCCTGTCGAATCCGTGGTCGTTTGGAGCTTGGTACCGGTAACGACGACCTTGGCGTTGTTCAGCGGCTGATCCGTAAATTTGTCGTAGGCGTAGCCGTTAATCGATCCGCCCCGGGCCGCGACCGCCGACACGAGGAGCATGCCAATGAAGAGTGCGATAGCTGTTTTTTTCATTCTGTAAATAAAGACGCGCCCGAGGCGCGGATATCAAATCGCCGAACGATAACCTCCTGACCACGCTGCGTCAAGCTAAACTTATGAACCCTAACAACTCACGCGCAGTTGACACGTTTACCAAAAGCAATTGCAGATTGTCACTACGTATTGTATCATCGAGCCATGGACACACCTGAGTTCAAAATCATCGCTCAGAACCGCAAAGCGCGGCATGAATACGAAGTGCTTGATACCTACGAGGTCGGTATCGTGCTCGTCGGCACCGAGGTCAAATCACTGCGGCTGGGCAAGGCGCAAATGCAGGACAGCTACGCCGTGATCGACCATGGCGAGCTCTTTCTGCACAACTTCCATATCTCGCCTTACGATCTGGGCAATGTCCACAACCACGAACCCAACCGTGTCCGCAAACTCTTGATGCACAAGCGCGAACTGCGCAAGCTTTACGCCCGCGCCGTCGAACGCGGCCTGACACTCGTGCCTTTGAAGATTTACTTCAAGGGCAAAGTCGCCAAACTTGAACTGGGCCTGGTGCGCGGAAAGAAAAGCTATGACAAACGCGAAGCGATCATCGAACGCGACGTTCGTCGCGAACTTGATCGCCGGCTCAAGGAACGCCGTAAGTAACATAGGGTATAACTGCATGATGCGACGGTTGTTGATATTTCCTCTCCTCATTATAATGATGTCCGCGGGGCTGTCCGCTGACACCATCACGCTCAAAGGCATCGGAAAGGGCCTGCCAATCCGCCATGTCACAATTGACAAGATCGACTTTGTCTCTGCCTCCGACCTGTTCTCGGCCATGGAAGCCAAGGTCAACTGGAAACAGGGCAATCGCCAGCTTGACGTTGACATCAACCACAAAGACTTGACCTTCAAATCCGGCGAACAATTCTGTCAGATCAATGGGAACGCCTACAATCTCGTAAATCCCCCGACCATGCGTGAGGGCGAGATGTTTGTGCCTTTGCAGCAGACTCTTTTCCTGTTGTCCGACGTGTTCCAGCGCGTGCTTGTCTATGATGAAGGCGACAAAATCATCTCTGCCGTCAAAGAGGGCTTCAACGTCTCCGGCGTCAACTTCCAGACCAAGGTCAACGGCGATCTGTTGGAGATCATGCTCACCAAGAAGCTGGAATATGAGGTCTTCGTCAGTGAGGGCAACTGGGTCAATGTCACCATCCACGGCGGGCGCGTTGATGTTCCGCGTCTGACCCGCAAGAACCCCAACGAAAAGATCATCAATATCCGCGCCTTCCAGTTCGAAAACTCGGCGCAGGTGTCGGTCCAAGTGCGCGAGAACATCATCGAATTTCACGACAACTACGCCCCGTCGCCAAACCGAATTCAGATTTCCATCGAAAACACGCAGTATGTCCCGCAGCCCGGCGATTCAGCGGCTCTGTTACGCCATGACGAATCCCGGCCCATTAGTATCATCGTTGTTGACCCAGGCCACGGAGGTGACTTCGACGGCGCCGTCGGCAAGAATAACCTCAAAGAAAAAGACGTCGTACTCGACATCGCTCTGCGTCTGGAAGCTCTGCTCGAAAAGAGCAAGCGCTTTACTCCCGTGCTGACACGCCGCGAGGACAAGACCGTATCGCTCGATGAGCGTGCCCAGGCCGCCAATGTTGCCCGCGGCGATCTGCTCGTTTCGATCCATGCGAACTCGTCCGAACTGAAAAACGCTACCGGTTCGCAGACCTTCTTCCTGTCTCCCGCCAAAAACGATGATGCCCGCATCACCGAACTTCTGGAGAACAAAGACTTCAAGGTCGAGGCGCCGGACGCCACCGACCGCAATAAGAAAGATCTCGATTTCATTATCATGGATGTCCTGCAAACCGAATACCTGACCCAGTCACGGCAACTGGCGGAAAGTATCCAGCAGGAACTGGCTGCCGATCTTAATGTCAAATCACGCGGTATCGATCAGGCCGGGTTCGCCGTTCTGAACAAGGTGCAAATGCCTTCCGCGCTTGTTGAAGTGGCATTCATTTCCAACAAGATTGAAAGCCGCCTGCTCGCGCAGGAGGATTTCCGTCAGGCCGCCGCCGAGGCCATTTACAACGGCATCGTTAAGTTCGCCGACCGCTACGACAAGGAGAAAAAAGGGAATGACGGATCGCAATAGACCTATTGGAGTTTTCGATTCAGGACTCGGCGGGCTGACCGTCGCGCGCGAAATCTTCCGGCTGCTGCCTTCGGAGGATGTCGTCTATTTTGGAGATGTCGGCCGCTATCCTTACGGTCCGCGTTCCAAGGAAATCATCATTCAATTCTCCCGGCAGGATACGAATTTCCTGATCGAACAGGATGTCAAGATCGTAGTCGCCGCCTGTAACACTGCGTCTTCGATCGCCCTGGAGTCGCTGAAGAAAGAATATTCCCTGACTATCCTGGGCGTCATCGAGCCGGGCGCCGTCAGTGCCGTCCAAGCCACCCGTAACGGCAAGATCGGTGTCATCGGCACGACCGGCACGATTCATTCCAATGCCTACGCCAAGGCCATTGAAGCCATCGATTCCGGCATCAAGGTCTTCAGCATGGCCTGTCCGCTGTTCGTGCCGCTGGTTGAGGAGGGCTACCTCGATAAGGACGCTACGTATCTTGTTGCCGAGGACTACCTCAGCCCCTTCAAGAACAACGGCGTCGACACGCTCATCCTTGGCTGTACGCACTATCCGTTGCTCAAGCCAGTAATCAAGAAAGTCCTTGGCGACAAAGTTTGCCTGATCGATTCCGCCGATGAAACCGCCCGTGTCGTCTATCAGCATTTGCTCAAGAACGACTCGCTCAACCCGAAACGCACTGAAGGCGAACGCAAATTCTATGTCTCCGACCTGCCGGAACAATTTGCGCAAATCGCCCGCAATTTTCTCGGCGATACCGTCCGCGGTGTTATGCGCGTCGACATTACCAAGTACTGATTGATATGACAAACCGACAACTGGAGCGTCGAAGGGGGAGCATTGCCATGTCGGTGTCGCCTCGCCATGATTCTCCGTCGCGTGACACCACCATTGCGAAGAGCGAAGGGAGAAGGGGCAGTGAAGGGAAAGCGACGATGCAATCTTTTCGCCTTTGTCAGTTGACTGATCGGAACCCTTGCACCGTTCCAGGGCAGCGAGCATGAAATTCACCAGACTCATTCTCGCGACCAACAATCCGTATAAGATTTCCGAGCTCTCCGCCATGCTTGCAGGCAGTGGCATTACGATTCTGACCAGGAATGACTTCCCCGATTTCCCCGAGATCGAGGAAACCGCTGTGACTCTCGCCGAAAATGCCCTCGAAAAATCCCGCGCCATTTTTCGCAAATACGGCATCCCGGCAGTCGCCGACGACACCGGCCTTGAGGTCGAGTATCTTGGCGGCGCTCCCGGCGTATTCTCGGCGCGTTATGCCGGCCCCGGCTGCAGTTTCGATGACAACAATCGCAAGCTCCTGCGCGAACTTGAAGGCGTGCCCCCGGATCGTCGCAGCGCCCGTTTCATAACCGTGATCGCCGTCACCTATGCCGGTGGCGATGTCTGCCTCGAAGGGGAAGTGCGGGGAATTATTCTCACCGAACGTCGTGGCGCAAACGGGTTCGGCTATGATCCCGTGTTCTTGTATCCGCCGCTGGGCAAGACTTTCGCCGAAATGACTCCCGCCGAAAAAAATTCCGTTTCCCATCGCGGCGCCGCGCTGCGCAAGTTCACCGACTGGCTACTAGTCAATCATCCATTCAATCTTGACTCTTCGTGCCCGCTCACGAATATTGTGTTGCGTATCTGCCGATCAAACGTATGATAGGGAAGATCGATGGATACTGAGCCAAGAATCACTCATTCTTATTCTTACGGCGCCGCGGCTCCGACCATGGTGCTTACGCCGCGCCGCATTGGTATCGGCCTGTTCGTGCTGCTGGCAATCGGCGTCGGTGTTGTGGCTCTGTTGGTCGAGCCGATTATCATCTTTGGCGCACTGATCGCCGCACTGTTTTCGCTCCTGATAATGCTCTATCCCTATTTCGGCCTGCTGGTCTACTATATGGTCTTGGTCGTCAATCCCGGCGTGGTCTGGCCGCAATTGGCGGCCTTACATTCCGACACGTTACTTGCCGGATTCCTGCTGTTCTCACTGGCCATCCACAAAAAGGTAAAGGGCGAGAAATTCGTGTTCCTCGGAGAGCGCATGACCTGGCACATGCTGTTGATGACGATGGCGCTGGCCTTGTCAGTCCCTCTCTCCGTCTGGCCGTCCAATTCGTTTCGTACTCTGATCGACTTTGTCCGCACGGTCATGTATTACCTGCTGATCGTCAACATTGTTACGGACGAGAAGAAGCTGAAAGGATTTATTTGGATCTTCATTCTTGCTAACGGTTATGATGCTATCAGTTCGGCGATCGCCTACTTCCGCGGCTCTCTGATGTTCGCGCAGGGAATTGACCGCGCCGAGTCACTGTCCGGCGCCGATCCCAACACGCTTGCCGTCAGTCTTGTCTTGCGATTCCCTTCATGGCTGTTTGCGTTTATCTGGACGAAGAATAATTTCCTCGACTTCTAACCGTTGGTCGTTGGCGCTGGCCTCCGTCTTCACTGTCGCACATCACTGGTTCGCGTTCCGGTGTGATCGGCCTTCTGCTGGTGCTGTTCTTTATCTGGCTACTATCGCCGAAACGGAGTGGTTACCGCCTCCATATTTCTGCTGGTTGCTGGCTGTCGGCTGGGTTGTCTTGCCAGCGCAATACAAGACAGCGCTACTCATCTATCTTCAACAGCGAGGTCGATCCCTCAACGCAGGGGCGGTTTGATGCCTGGAAAGCCGGCTTCAACATGTTTCTGTCGCGTCCCGTGACCGGCATCGGCGTCGGCAATTTCGCGGTCGCCTATGCAAGCGGCGACTATTCTCGCGTGGCACTCTGGCTCAAGGCCCACAGTCTTTACGTCCAGCTCATTGCCGAGCTAGGAATGGTTGGTGTGCTGGCGTTCTGGCTCGCTGGTCTTCTACATGATGCGCCGGAATTTCAAGCTGCGAAAACGAATGCGAGAAGGAAATCCTCAAGATGACCTCGTCAAGTGGCTTTCCTACGCTATCACCTGTTCGCTAGCGGCACTCTTCTTCACCAGCATTTTCGGCCACTCGCTGTTCCGCCTGCACTGGTATTGGTGTTCGGGACTCACTGTAGTTCTCTGGGCGCTGGTCGATAAACAGAATACTGGAGAATCACATACGGATGGAAAAGACATTGTCAGATTACCAAGAGCGCTACCAAAACGAGGCTGAATTCTTCGACCAGGAAGTCGAAGAAATGTTCAAGGACGGCCGCGGCCTGAAATTCAGCAATCAGTTGACTTACGAAGACTACTTCGGGCTGTTTACGACCTATTCCGCCGTTATGGATTTCTTCGGCTCTGTCAAGGACAAGAAGATTCTCGACTTCGCCTGCGGCTCTGGCTGGATCTCCATCTACCTGGCCCGCTCCGGCGCCGAGTGCTACGGATTCGACATCTCGCCGAAATCCGTTGAAATCGCCACTCGAATGGCCAATGCCAACGGTGTCGGCTCGCGCTGTCAGTTCAAAGTTACTGCCGCCGAGAAAATGGATTACCCCGACAACACCTTCGATTTCGTTTTTGGCAATGCCGCCCTGCATCACACTGACCTTGACAAGTCGCCTGCGGAAATCGCCCGCGTCTTAAAGCCGGGTGGCAAGGCCGCCTTTATCGACGATCTGCGTCATCATCCGGCGATGTGGCTCTATCGCCAAATCACCACCGACAAGCACACGCGTTACGAAACCCCGATGATCTATCGCAATCTCGAACAGTTCAAACCCTATTTCACGTCCGCCACTTTTGAGAGTTATGACTTCTTCAGCATATTCCCGAAGAATAGGGGACTCACGAAAATCCTGCGCCCGATTGACGTAGCCATGCTCAAAGTTCTGCCATTTATGAAATATATCTGCCGTCATATCGTCATCCGGCTGGTAAAATAAGTCGCCACGGGACGACCGCTTAGACTCTCCCAATTTCCATAATCAGCTTGACATCAATTCCATTCGATCATATAGTGTTTCCGCAGTGATTAGAAATTCTTTGCATAGCACGTTTTCTCTGCGTCTCTTCGCAGCACCTTGTCGTGGCCGCATTTGGCCTGTTTTCGCTGTTTTCCGTCTCGTAATCGCCGCCGAACCCGCTGCCGATTCCACCGCAATAACCGGACACACGCACGAATTTGCTCAGGATCAATCGGCAGATTCGTCCGCATCGTCGGCTACTATGGGCGGCCGCCACGAAAGCGAACCCGTCGCCGAGGAAGAAGGCCCGCCCCGACTACCATCGACTATCTGTTCATGACCAAGCATTTGGTCTGGTACGGCCTGATGGTCGCCGGCATTGTCCTGCTATTCCTGAAATTCACCAATCGCTGGGTGCGCCTCGGGGCACTCGTCGTGGCGTTCGGGCTGTTTGGATCGGATTTGATCTTTTTCGTTCATCCCAGTCCGATGTGCGGCGCCACCAAGCTGTTCACTTTCGGCTTTACGCAGGGATCAATCGTCCCGATCTTCTTCGCGATCTTTCTGGCGATGATGATTCCAAGCATTATCGGCCGCAAGCTGTTCTGCGGCTGGGTCTGCCCGCTGGGAGCCATACAGGAGCTTATCAACAAGATTCCTTTTAAGTGGCGCTGGAAACAGATCAATTTTCCGGTCTTCAACAGCATCCGCTTCGCACTATTGATTATGTTCTTTTTCACGATCTTCCAGGTCAAGTGGCAATTTCATACCTCGGCCAGGAAGCTCCCCAAATCCCGCCTGATCTGCTGACCGCCTACTCGGCTTACAGCATTTATGACCCGGTCAACTTCTTCGAGTTGCTCCATTACAATATCAACATTCTCTGGTGGGTTCTGGCGTCGGCATTGGTGCTCGCGAGTCTGGTCCTATTCCGGCCCTTCTGCTATACCATGTGTCCAATCGGCGCCTTCACTTGGCTGCTTGAAAAGATCGCTCCGGGACGCGTCCGCATTGACCGCAAGCTCTGCAACGATTGTCAGGTCTGCGTCATCAAGAGTCCGTGTCCCACAATAAAACCGCTGGTCGAGGGCAAAAACCTGACTCTTCCCGATTGCACCTCTTGTGGTGAGTGCATCAGCACCTGTAACCGCAAAGCCATCAAATTCGGCTTCACCAGCTAGGCCGTTTCGAGCCCAAAAACCTATTGTTCGTCGCGTAAATAAGCTGTTATATCGTTTCAGCCGATAGTATAAGAATGGAGGACTTCGGCCTGTTGCCTCCCAGCTATCGTACAGAAATGTAAAGGGTTACATGAGCGGTCTATATCAGAAATTCGTCGAGCGTGCGCTTTATCCCCTCGATGTCAGCCGCCGTGGCGGACGCGAATTGCGAATTCTCGCCATGCTCGAGGAGAGCCAATATTGGAGCCCGGAGCGCTTGCATGATTTTCGTCTCGGTTTGCTCCTGACTTTGCTCGACCATGCCGCGCGTTACGTGCCGTTCTATCAAAGACGATTTGCCGAAGCCGGCTTTGATCCCAAAACCGTCAAGGATTTCGGCGACCTTAAGAGAATTCCCGTTCTGACAAAGGCCGACATTCAGGCGCATCGTGAGGACCTGATTTCCACCTTTTACCATCGCGAAGACCTTGTCGAAAACCGCACCGGCGGTTCTACCGGATCACCGCTGGTCTTCTATCATGCCGCCGATCGCCTTGATTCCAGGCAGGCGGCGACCTTGCGGCATAATCGCTGGGCCAGCTACCATATCGGCTGCAAAGTCGCCCTGTTGTGGGGACACCAGACCGATCTCGATCTCTATCGCTCGTTCAAAGCGCGCGTACGCAATCTGCTCATCGACCGCCAATTGATCTGTGACAGCAGCACTTTCAGCGACGAAACGCTACGGGCTTTCACCAAACGCTATCGTCGCTTCCGTCCCGAAATTATTCTGGCCTATGCCAATTCACTGGCTCTTGTGGTTGACTACTGCAAAGGCAATCGTATCAAACTGCATCCACCGCGCGGGATCATAACCTCTGCCGAAGTTCTGACCGCTGACAACCGCCTCAAGATCGAAACCTATTTTCGCAGCGAAATATTCGACCGCTACGGTTCGCGTGAGACGTCCGTAATCGCCTCCGAATGCGAATCGCATAGTGGCCTGCATCTCAATGCCGAAAACCTGCATCTCGAATTTCTCGATCAGGGCAAGGATGTAGTGTCCGGAACCGTCGGCGAGATTTTTGTCACCGATCTCGGCAACCTCGCCTTCCCGTTCATCCGCTACCAAATAGGGGATATGGGCGCGCCCGAAGTGGGCACTTGCAGTTGCGGCAGGTCGCTTCCCCGCATGCAGATGGTTGCCGGCCGCACGACCGATTTCCTGCTTGCACCGGATGGCCGCAAGGTTTCCGGCGCCGCACTCACAATCTATCTCGCCGCGAAAATCCCCGGTGTCCGACAGGCGCAGATCGTTCAGCGTGAAAAGTCGCGGTTGATCTTCAATCTCGCCGTGGATGACAAGTTCACCGAATCGTCACAGGCATTGATCCGTGAGAAGGTCGCGCACTTCTTTGGGCCGACCATGAAATTTGAACTCAATTATGTCGACGGCATTCCTAAAGAAGCGTCCGGTAAGTACCGTTTCTCCATCTGCGAATTACAGTCGGAAAGGACGCCCAATTGAGTCTCGCCGAATTCTTCGTCCGCCACTTCGGCCATCGCGTCTGGCTCACATATAAAGGGGAGTATGGAATTCTCTCCCGGCAACGCCGATTTACTCCTCTGGTAACGGCAGACAGCCAAGCTCTGGAGCAGCATCGCCTAAAATCGCTGGTCGCGATCCTGACACATGCGGACGCCACCACCACTCACTATGCCGAATTGTTTCGCCGGCACGGCCTCGATCCGCGCAAGGTGACTTCATTCGCGGACTTGTCGAGACTCCCGTTTCTGATCAAGGAAGAACTCAATCGCGACATCGATGCTTTCCTGTCATCGGCTTTCGCCAAGTCAGATCTGATCACTTCATCCACCGGCGGTTCGTCGGGGTTGTCGCTCACTTTCTTTCGTGACCGGGGCGCACAAAACGTCCGCCGTGCCCAGGACTACCTGTTCAATGCGCGGCTTGGCATCTTCCCCGGCACCAAACGCGCCTGGGTCTGGGGTTCGCATATCGATGCCTTCAGCATGAGGTCGATCAAAGCCCGTCTGGCGAATTTTCTCACCGAACGTGCGATATATTTCTATGCCTTCGACGCCACGCCAGACAGCATCGACGATTTCCTGCGGCAGTTGAACGACTATCATCCGCGCGCCATTATTGCCTATCCGAATATGCTTTCGGCGATGGCGCAGCGCGCCCAGGCGCAACGTATCGCCATGACTCCGATCCCCAGAATTATTGTTACTGCCGAACCACTATATGACTGGCAGCGCAAATTGTTCGAGCAGGTATTCCATGCCGAAACTTTCGAGCGTTATGGCGCCCGCGAAATCGGCACTGTCGCCTCCGAATGTCAGAGTCACAACGGCATGCACATTTTCGAGCCGTCTTATTATCTTGAAGTAATTGACAGGGATGGCAACCCACTTCCGCTGGGAAAGATGGGCGAGCTGGTCGTGACCGATCTTTACAACTACGGCATGCCGCTTATCCGCTATCGCACGGGTGATATGGTCACTTTGGCTGATGCGCCATGTCCCTGTGGTTGCACCTGGCGTCGAATCATCGCTATCGGCGGCCGCGTCATCGACATGATCATCCGACCCGACGGTTCCAAAGTCGAAGGCCTGGTAATCATCACCAACTTGCGGACATCCGGCATCCGCGTACAGGTGCAGGTCGTGCAGACCTCGCCGTCGTCGCTGGTGGTCAGGCACCTTATCGGACAGCCCGTCCCGGACGATCAGCAGCGCGAATTTAAGCAGAAGATCAGTGAGGCGCTCGGTGCGCCGATTGATGTAACCTATGAACCGGTTGAACACCTTCATTATGAACAGTCGGGAAAATATCGCTATGTCATCTGCGAGTGCGACCGAGACCGAAAACCGATCCGTCGCTGACATACTTAAAGGCACACGCGTCCTGCTAGTCGCGCCGTCCCTGGCGATTATGGGCGGCCAGGCCGTGCAAGCCGACCTGTTGCTCAGCAACCTGCGCGCCGAAGGTGTCCGTGCCGACCTGCTTCCGATCAATCCGGAACCTTGGGGACCACTGAAATATCTGACCCGCATCAAATATGTGCGTACCCTGATTGTCTCGCTATTCTATGTTGCATCGCTCTTCTTCAAAGTCTGGCGCTACGATGTAATTCACATTTTCTCCGCCAGCTACTTCTCATTTATTCTCGCGCCGACCCCGGCACTTCTGGTCGCAACTCTCTACGGCAAAAAGAAGATTCTCAATTATCGTTCCGGCGAGGCCGACGATCATTTCACCCGCTCGGGCAATCGCATCTTCTGGATCATTCGTCTGGCGAATAAGATCGTTGTGCCCTCGGGCTATCTCGTTGATGTTTTCGCCAAATTCGGATTTCGCGCCGAATCGATTTACAATATCTCCGACTTCGCCGCCTTCCAGTGCCGCGACCGTTCGCAGGTGACGCCGCATATCCTGATCGCCCGCAATCTCGAACCTCTGTATGACATCGAAACCTCATTGCGCGCGTTTGCCCTGGTCAAACCCAAATTTCCATGCCGCCACTCTCACGATTGCCGGTGATGGTTCCGACGAGCGACGCCTCAAGATTATTGCGCAGCAACTCGGCGTTCCCAACATCACGTTTACCGGCCGAGTGGAGCGTTCCCAAATGCCGAAACTGTTTCACGCTGCCGACATCTTTCTCAATAGTTCCATCATTGACAACATGCCTGTCGCCATTATCGAGGCCTTCTATGCCGGCCTGCCTGTCGTTACTACCGATGCCGGCGGCATACCGTATATCGTTCAGAATCGCGTCAGCGGCCTGCTGGTTCCAATGAAAGATGCCAACGCGCTCGCTCTCGCCCTGACTGAAGTCATTGAGAATACTGAATTGCGCCAGACAATTATTGCCGGCGGCAAAGATTTCGCCCAAAAATGCCGTTGGCCGGTCGTCAAATGGCAGTGGGCGCATACCTATCGGGAGTTGGCCGATGCGCGCTGACAAGCTGTTGAAGATTTTCAAGAAGGTCGGAAGAGGCGAGTTCAAGGAGCTTTCGTATCGCCTGTTCGAAGAATGGCGCCGACTTCAGGAGCGACGCATTCACTGCAGGAGAGAATCGACGTTCAGTGATGAGTATTATCGTCGATTTGTTACGAGCAATCGGAAGTTGGATTTTGTGACTGCTTTGAAATCACACACTGATTCTGAGTTCATGCCTGGCTTTTTCGCGCGGGATAAATTCGGAGAATTTGTCGGGGCAAATTCAACCACAGAGCGGAATCGGATCGTGGCTGCAGCCGATCAAGTATGCAACAATCTTTTTCCCGTTTTCAATGTAGGTTTTGTGTCCTACGGTGATCCGCCAAGGTGGGACTATGATCCAATTCTCGGTGTGGTCGCGCCTGACTGTTTCTATGCCGACATCGAATACCTGGATCCAGAGGTAGTTGGCGACTCAAAGGTCATTTGGGAGCTATCTCGACTTCAGTTTGTGTACGACTTGGGGCAAGCCTATCTCCTCACGAAAGATGAAAAGTACTCTCGAAAGTTTTTCGAGTTGCTGCTAGATTGGAGAACGGCCAATCGTGACTATCACGGCATTAACTTTTGTTCGGCATTGGAGTCCGCTTTTCGGCTTCACTCCCTTCTTTGGGGTGCCTGGTTTTTCAAGGACTCCCGGCTGTTGACAGAAGAATGTGCCAGGGGTCTGTATGATCTTGTTTATTCAGGCGCAGATTTCGTGAGAAGCCACTTGTCATATTATTTCTCTCCCAATACTCACTTACTGGGAGAGGCCTATTCGCTCTTTATGGTCGGACTGCTCTTTCCGGAGTTCGATGATGCCGACGTGTGGGTGCAAACTGGCCACGATGTCCTGTTAATGGAACTTGGTCGTCAATATACTGCTGACGGCATGCATGCTGAACTTTCAACCGCCTATCACGGCTATGCTGTCGAGTTTCTGCTGTCGTTGCTGACAGTATGTCGTCAACGGCAGATAACGCTCGAAGCATCATTCGGGGAACGATTGCGTCAGGCAACTGAAATACTGGCCTCGCTGCAGCGACCCGATGGAACCTGGCCACATATCGGAGATGAGGACGGCGGTCGACTGTTCTTTCTCAGCCGTGTCCCTGCTTGCGACTTTCGCCCGCTATTGGAGGCTTGTGGGAAATTCCTTGGGCAGACCCAAGACGGTGCGACCGACGGTTACACTGATGCATTCTGGTTCTGCGGCGATCGGAAAGCAAATCGGCGACCGGTCGCCATAGCCCAGTCAATCGGCCTCTGCGATTCCGGACTGATCATTTCGCGCTCGGAAAATGGCATGTACTCGGTATTCCAGTGCGGCAAATTCGGATATCTCGATTCACCGCATTCGCATGCCGACATGCTCCACCTCGACATATCCGTCGGCGTCGACAATTTCCTTGTCGATCCCGGAACGTTCGCGTACACCTCCGATCCGCAGAAGCGCAATCTCTATCGATCCGCCGCCGCGCACAATGGACCGACAATTGCCGGTCTGTCTCTGGAAAAGCCGTGCGACCCCTTTGGCTGGTCACAGAAACCCGACTGCCAAATGCAAGTCTGTCACCGGACTTCATCGTCCGGATTCTACGAAGCATTCTACAAGATCAAAATAGATCGGCGCATAGTGACAATCTCGCGAGCAGTGCTGTTTCTTCATGATATGCTCTGGATTATTCGCGACACAGTGTCCGCGACCACGCCGGTGCAGCCCGAATGGAATTTCGTCACTCCCTGTGACGTCTCGCGCTCCGGCAATAGTCTCTTGTTGAATGGAAAGTTAGGCCGACTGGCGCTGATCCCTTGCGTCTCCGGCGTGACACCCGCCGACATTCGGGTTCAACCCTTCGGAATTTCCAATGACTATCTTTCATCTTATCCCGGCCGCCGCATCACGATTTCCCCACCACCTGCTGAAATCAGTATGCGAATTTATATGGCTGTGCCGTGTCACGCTGACAGGTCGCTGCCTGACAAGATTGATGTGATCGAATCTTGCGGCAACGCTACGGCAAAGCTGACGCTGAACGGCCTGGAGACATTCATCGCATCCGGTTCCGTGAAGCACGGCTCCATCACTAGCGACGCCGATTTCACGTTCCTGCAACAGGATAAAGGCCGACTCCATCGAGCGGTAATCGTCGGCGGCAGCGTCGTTAGCCACGAATCAACCGAAATCTTCCGCGCGAAGAAACCCGTCGTTTTCGCCGACATCATTAATGACCGCGGCGGCGTTCACGTCAACTGCGTAGGAAAATGTGATCTTATGACGCCGTCGCCAACTGAGAGAAACTGAGGACTATCGAAACCATGTGCGGTATTTGCGGAATAGTTTATAAAGACAAAAATCGCGTTGTCGATCGCGGCCTGCTGGTCAAGATGACCGATACGCTCACGCATCGCGGCCCCGACGATTCCGGTTACTATCTTCACGGCAACGTCGGCCTGGGTCACCGCCGCCTCTCGATTGTCGATCTCAGCAGGGGACATCAGCCGATCGCCAACGAAGATGACACGCTGTGGATCTCATACAACGGCGAGATCTACAATCATCAAGACCTCAGGCGCGACCTCGTGGCGAAGGGCCATCGTTACAGAACCAATTCCGATACCGAATCAATCATCCATTGCATCGAGCAGTACGGTGCGGCCGGTTTGCATCGCCTGCGCGGCATGTTCGCCTTCGCCCTGTACAATGAGAAGTGCCGATAGCTTATTCATCGCCCGCGACCGTCTCGGCATCAAACCGCTCTATTATATCGACACGCCCGAGTTCTTTGCCTTCGCTTCCGAAATCAAATCCCTGCTGCAACTCGAGCAGATTTCGCGCGAGGTCAACTATCACGCGCTGCTCCAGATTCTCGCGCTCAAATACACCAACGACGACTCGACCATGTTCGTGGGCATTCAAAAACTCGAACCCGGCCACTATCTTGAACTGGAGCACGGCGTCCTCAGCGTAACCCGCTACTGGGATTGCAACACCATCACGACCGATTCACAGATTTCCGAATCCGATGCCGTCACCCGACTGCGCGAACTGCTCGATGAGTCCGTCAATCTCCGGCTTATGGCTGACGTGCCTCTGGGCATGTTCTTGTCCGGTGGCGTCGACTCCACGATCATCGCCGAGCGCATGTCCAAAATGGTTGACCGCGCCATCGCCACCTTCTCCGTTGCCTTTTCCGAGCGTGAGGCCAACGAATTGTATTACGCCCGTCTTGCTGCCAAACATTCCGGCGCCGACCAGCACGAAATCACCATGTCCACCGAGGATTTCTTCTCATCGTTGCCACGCATGATCTATCACGAGGACGAACCGATCGCGCATCCGTCGTCAGTGGCGCTCTATTATGTATCGCATCTGGCATCGCAACATGTCAAAGTTGTCCTCACCGGCGAGGGTTCCGACGAGCTTTTCGGCGGCTACGAACGCTACTATCAAACGCTGTACAACCTCAAAGCCGACCGCATCTTGTTCGGCATTCTGCCGCGCGCTCTGCGGCGAAACGTGTTCCGGCCATTGATCGATGCCTTGCCGTACAAATTTCCATACCGCAACAAGGCCGTCCGCACGACCGTCTATCTTGACAACGCCATCGAAACAATCTTCCTCGATAATTATTCAACGTTCTCACGCGCCATGCTGGGCGATTTACTTACCGGCTCTTGTTGGAACGGTTACGATCCGTGCCGCGTCTATTCCGGTTTCATGGATCACTTCAATCGTTCGCAATCCGATTCGTTGTTGGGGAAACTTCTTTACGCCGACGTGAAAACGTATCTCGTCGAGTTGCTCATGAAGCAGGATCAGATGTCAATGGCGGCCTCTATCGAATCGCGCGTGCCATTCCTCGATCATAAACTGGTAGAATTCGCCTTCTCTCTGCCGGACAAACTCAAAATCAAGGGCTTCCACACCAAGCGCGCGCTTCGTCTCGCCTTCGGTGCCGATATCCCGCGCGAGATTCTGACCCGTCCCAAGGCGGGCTTTCCGGTACCGATCCGTCGCTGGTTCGCGGGTGAATATCACGATCTCGCCCGCAACCTGGTTCTCGGCAAAGATTCCTTCTGTGGCGAAATCCTGAATCGCAAACAAATCGAAGATTACTTCGATCTGCACCGCGCCGGCAAATACAATCATTCCGACCGCATCTGGACGCTCCTGAATCTCGAACTCTGGCACCGTATCTTTATTCGTCGCGAACCGATCGACAACATCAAGCTGGTGCCGCAATGAGAGTCCTTTGGATAAAATCCGACTTCCCGTTGCCGGCCGATACCGGCGGCAAGATTCGCACGCGTCATCTGCTTTCGGAACTGGCGAAACGTTGCGAGGTCACATTCCTGTCCTACATTCCGCCTGATCTGGACGGCAAATGGATCAATGAAATGCGTGGCTACGGCATCAAAGTCGAATCAGTGCCGCTACCCGAAGAAAACAAATCCGGGCTTGGCTTCAAATTCCGCGTGATCTCGAAGCTGTTTTCATCGCGGCCCTACATCGTCAACAAGTACATGACCACTGCCATGATCGACCGCATCAAACAGATTATTGCCAATTCCCAAATTGATGTCGTTCTCTGCGACTTCCTCGAAATGGCCTGGTGCGCCGATTATTGCGCCAATATTCCGCGCGTCCTGTTTGAACACAACGTCGAAACCCTGATCTGGCGCCGCTATCACGAGGTCGAGAAGAATCCACTGAAGCAGCTCTACTTCGCTCGCGAAAAGGAACGCATGCATCGCTTCGAACAGGACGCTTGCTCCCGCTTCCAGCAAGTCCTGACCGTCTCCGACAACGACGGCAAACTTCTATGCTCAGAATTCGGTCTGAAGCGATTCGTCACGATTCCCACCGGCGTCGATACATCCTATTTTCATCCACTCGGCAGGGAAGTCCGCGGTCGATTGGTTTTCAGCGGTTCGATGGACTGGATGCCAAACATCGACGGCTTCTGGTGGTTCTATCGTTCGATCCTCCCGCTCTTGCGGCAGGATATTCCCGACATCAGTTTCACCGTTGTTGGTCGTCGCCCCGCCGAGGATATTGTCGCGGTCGGCCGTTCTGACAAATCCGTTACCATCACCGGCACCGTCGCCGATGTTCGACCCGATGTTGCCTCTGCGCAACTTTACATCGTTCCTCTGCGCGTCGGTGGCGGCACGCGCATCAAGATCTACGAAGCCCTGGCCATGCGTAAATGCGTCGTCTCCACGACCATCGGCGCCGAAGGGCTGCCTCTCGCTGATGGCGTCAATATTGTTCTCGCCGACACCGAGGCCGATTTCGCAAAAAAAATAAAGGAACTGTTGCGCGACGATTATAAACGCAATACCATTGCCGAAGCCGGATACCGGCTGGTGACGGAAAAGTATAGTTGGAGCAAGGCTGCCGATAAAATGTATCAGGCGCTGTCGGCTGTCGCCGGCGCAGGCAATGACGTGAAGGTTAGAAACTGAGGTTACGATGAAGATTTCTATATTCGGACTTGGCTATGTCGGTGCGGTGACTGCCGCTTGCCTGGCAAAACAGGGACATCAAGTCATCGGAGTCGACATCAATCGCGAGAAGATTGAGCAGCTCGGCGCCGGGAAGAGCCCTATCGTCGAAGAGAAGATTGCCGAAATCATTGCCGATACCGTCGGCAGTGGCGCCCTTCGCGCTACCCTTGATGCCAAAGCCGCGATCAATGAAACCGAGGCCTCCATCATTTGTGTCGGCACGCCGTCGCGCGACAACGGCGACATCGACCTGACCTATGTCCTGCGCGTCACTGAGAAGATCGGTCAGATACTCAAGAACAAGTCCGGATTTCACACTCTGATATACCGTTCGACAATTCCTCCAGGTACCACTGAGGAAAAAGTCATTCCCATGCTGGAGGAATCCTCCGTCAAGAAAGTCTACATCGACTTTGACGTTTGCTTCAATCCCGAATTTCTGCGCGAAGGTTCCTCGGTTGACGATTTCTACAATCCGCCATTTACTGTCGTCGGCACCCAATCCGAGGGTGCAGCCGAGGTCGTCCGTCGCATCTTCTCATTTCTGCAGGCGCCGTTTGAAACCACTACGATTCGCACCGCCGAGATGGTCAAGTACGTCTGCAACACCTGGCACGCCCTGAAAGTCTGTTTCGGCAATGAAATCGGCACTCTGTCGCGGCGTTTCGGCATCGACGGCTACGAAGTTATGCGCCTCTTTATGCTCGATACGAAACAGAACCTCTCCGGCATGTACCTCAAACCCGGTTTTGCCTATGGTGGCTCGTGCCTTCCGAAAGATGTGCGCGGTCTGCTGTATCAGGCCAAACGCGTCGATTACGATGCTCCGCTATTGTCGGCCATACCCGGTTCCAACGAGCGCCAACTCGAAGAGGGTTACAAAATCGTCACATCGTTTAAGCACAAGAAAATCGGCTTCCTCGGCCTGGCTTTCAAGGGCGGCACCGATGACTTGCGCGAATCGCCGCTGGTAATGCTGGCGGAACGGCTGCTGGGCAAGGGTTTCGAACTCCTGATTTATGATCGCAACGTCAACATCGCGCGCATCTTCGGCTCCAACAAGGCCTATATCGAGCGCGAGATTCCGCACATCGAAAAGCTGTTTGCCACATCGGTGGAGGACGTCGTCTATAATTCCGAGGTTATCATCATCGGCAATCACGATCCGGAATATCTCTCCGCGTTAAAGGGCGTCAAGGATCGCGAAATCGTCGACTTCGTGCGCTTCGGCGATCATCCGGCGCAATTAGGAGACAATTACCATGGAATCTGCTGGTAAGACCGCACCCGTTATATCGATCGTTCTTCCCGTTCGGAACGAGAGCAAATACATCGGTCAGGTGTTACAGGATTTAGCCGATCAGGACTTTCCGCGCGAGGATTTTGAGGTCGTCGTGGTAGATGGGCAATCTACTGATGACACGAGGGCCATCGCTTCTGAGTTTAGCAACAAATTCGAGCGGCTCATGATCTTGGAGAATCCGAGGTTATTGTCCTCTGCCGCACGTAACATTGGATTGAGGGCATCAAGTGGGGAGTTCATTTTCTTCATAGATGGCCACTGTAGCATCCCTTCAAGACGGCTAATTGCGGATACCGTTGATCTCTTTCGACGATACAACGCCGATGCCCTATGTCGTCCAGGGCCGCAGACCGCCGAACCACAAACTTACTTTCAACGAGCCGTCTCGCTCGTGCGTTCCTCGAATTTGGGGCATGCGCTCGACTCCACCATCTATTTCGACCGTGATTGCGTAGTCCCAGCCTCCTCATCGGGGGCCGCATACCGGCGGCGGGTATTCGATAAGGTCGGAGACTTTGACGAAAGTTTTGATGCTTGTGAAGACGTTGAATTTAATACACGAATCGACAAAGCCGGGCTCAAATCGGTGATTTCGCCCAGGCTGACAATCAAGAGCGCTCCGCGAGAAAATCTTGCGGGTCTCTTTCGACAACTCCATCGCTACGGGTACGGCCGTTGGAAGCTTTTCCGGAAGCACCCGTCAACTCTCGGTGTCGGCACACTGATTCCAGTCTTCTTCGTTCTCGGGTTGGGTGCACTTCCGTTTCTTTGGCTGATGTCCAGGAAAGCCGGTATGATCGTCTCCGTACCTTACGCCATCTACTTGATTGCGATAACAGCCGCCTCGATTGTTCTGGCTGGCAAGAATAGCAAACCCCTGGTGTTAGTCATGCCATTTATTTACGTGACGGTCCATGTCGCCTACGGATTGGGATTTATCGTCGCCGCACTGCGCTCACAGCGATAGGGGCGCATGATCTTGAACTCCGCCAAATCGAAAATCAAGATCATGTTCGTCATCGGCTCGCTCGGACACGGCCGCGCCGGCACCGAGCGAAATCTGTTGACCATCGCCGAACATCTCGACCGCTCACGCTTCGAACCCTTTCTCGTCAGTCTGCAAGATTGCGAATATATCCAGCGCGGCAAATTCGTCTGCGACACCACCTGTCTCAACCTCTATCGTCTTTACACTCCCGCGATGTTCCAACAGCGCCGCCTGCTTGCTCAGCGAATGAGGGAGCTCAAAATTGATATCGTCCAGACATTCTTTATCGAAGCCCATATTGTTGCCGCCAAAGCCGCGCGCATGGCCGGAGTGAACGCGATCATTTCCTCGCGCCGCAATCTGGGATACAGTTACTCCCTCAAAGAGAAACTGCTGCTCAGAATTGCCAATCGCTATCCCGACAGGTTTCTGGCGAATTCGCAAGCCGTCGCCGATGTCGTCTCAAAATTGGAGGGAGTTGATCGCGCGCGCTTTGACGTTATCTACAACGGAGTTCCGATTCCGTCTACACGATCACGATAGGGGAGAGGTTGAAGAGAATAGCAACAAGACGATCATCATGGTCGCAAACCTCCGTCCTGTCAAATCCGTTGACACCCTGATTCGCGCCGCCGCAATAGTCGTCCGGGACATTCCCGATGCCAGATTTGTCATCGTCGGCGATGGCCCGTTGCGCGACCCGCTTCTGAAACTGACCTCTGATCTTTCCTTAACCGATCACATTAAATTCGTCGGCAGCACACAGGACGTTCACGCACTTCTGGCCACTGCCGGAATCGGCGTATTGACCTCGACCTCCGAGGGCTTTTCCAACGCCATCCTCGAATACATGTGCGCTGGACTCCCTGTCATCGCCACCAATGTCGGTGGCAACCGCGAATCCGTCACCGACGCCACCGGCTATTTGATTCCACCGTCCGATCCATCCGCACTCGCCGCCAAGCTCATCGACTTGCTGAAGAAATCCCGAGTTGTCCCGCCGCCTCGGCGCTGTCGGCCGCGCCCGCGTCGAACGCGACTTCTCACTTGAAACCATGATCCGCAACCACGAATCCTACTACGCAGATCTCATTGCGCAATCCTGATCCGACTCGCAACTGCGCTCGATTCTCGATTGATATTCCTAGTTCTCCCCCTCTCCCTTTGGGAGAGGGGCCGGGGGTGAGGGTGCGCCTGTGTCCGTGTCCATCCTTGGTTTTTCGTGTCGTCCGAAACCCTTTCCTCACGGCAGTACTCTCAACCTCACGGGTACCCCATCCGCTTGCGGTGGGTTTGATGCCTATGTTAACTCATCCGCCTCGTGAGAGGGGAACACAAGGGGTGTGTCAAGTCGCGCGCCATACAACACGGCACTCTTAACATTTAGGTGTTCATTCCCCTCTTGAGAGGGGAACTAAAGGGGTGTGTTCGTTCGCTTACTCCATCCTCCTTGGCACCACTGGCGGAGCAGCGCCCCATGGCAATCGACTCCGCAAACTATCGACAAATTCCCGCAATTTCGCCTTGTCGTCCGGCTCCAGAATCCTCATTACGTGTATCAGAACCGCATACAGCCATATTAGCGGCGCCTTGAACGCTGCCACGATGAACAAATATGTCCACGGATATGCCAGTTCCCCAGCGACTCGAATATACAGATAGTGATTCGTCTCGTAGCTTTCCAATCCATAGTTGATGAGATAAACGGCCACTGCCGCCGCGACGATCTTGAACATCTTGCCGATCTCATACGGCGCCGGTAATGCCCGGTTACTCAGATACCACGTCACCATTACAAAACAGGCGTAGGCGCCCGCCGTTGCCCAGGCCGCCCCGGACATGCAATACTTCGGGATCAAAAGAAAATACAACACCAGGCAGACCGTCGTGCTGATAACATGCCACATCTTCAGATACGTCTTCTTCGTATAGTAAAACGCGCTATCCATAAACATCTGCACGCCGTCCGCGCCGTAGGCCAGAATGATGATCGGTATGATCGTGTAGCAAGCCAGGTAGCGCGGATCCATCATCACCGACACGATTTCCCGGCTGTAAACCGACACAATCAATCCCAATGTTGTGTACTGCAACAGCGCATAGGTCGTCAGTCGCGCCAGCATCTTCACGCCTTCCGGCTTGCGCAGTACATCCACCATCTTCGCAGTCCAGGCGCGGATCGTCGGGCTGAACACGAATGTATTCAGCACCTGCGCGATTTTGTATCCCGCCGAATACAACCCGACTTCTGCTGCACCGCAGTAACGATTGATCACGAACCGATCTCCGCTATTCATCACGAAACTCATGAATCCCAGAAACGTGAATGACCACGAGAACTTTACGATCTGCCAACTGATTCCCAAATCCAGTTTCCTTGCCGACCGCCAGAACACGGGTATTCCGACCGCCAGCGCAAACAGCCCGCTGCCGATCACTCCCGCCCAGAGCACTGCCGCGACCGGATCCTTCATCGTGTACAACAGCAGAATATTCAGCCCCAAAGTCGTCGCGAAACTGGCGGAGGAAATGATGATGTACTTGGTCGGCTGCTCCGTCGCCTGGAAATACAGGAACGGTACTACGAACGCCATCTGAAACAGATACCGCACCGCACACAACACGAAATAGTGCGAATACACGGGCGACTCAAACATCACCTTCGACAGATTCACGCTCATCGCGCTGATTACCGCCGCCATCAGGCCAGCGACTGCAATTACCACGAAGATGCACGTCGACGTTACCAGCCGCCGATGCTCTTCGTCGGTCTTGTCCCTGTAAAATCGAATGTAGGTGATTCCGTATTGCGTCAGGAACAACAGCGAGATAATCTCCATCGTCCGGCCGAGCACTTCCAGACGCCCATAGTCCGCCTCCGGCATAAGCCGCGTGTAGACGGGGAGGAGGATATATCCTATTCCATAGTTGAGCCCCATCCCGAGTCCGTAAATCAGAATCTGGTTAAGAAATGATAGTCTCTTGGTCTCCGGCTTCTCCTGTCACCCATCCTGAATTCGCTTATCCGACTGGGGTCCGGGCTCTCTTCCCTCTCCCTGTGGGAGAGGGATTGAGGGTGAGGGTCATTCATTTCGTGAACCGCTTCCATCCTCGCTGCGACTCTGTTTCTTCCCTCTCCCTGTGGGAGAGGGATTGAGGGTGAGGGTCATTCATTTCGTGTACCGCTTCCATCCTCGCTGCGACTCTGTTTCTTCCCTCTCCCTGTGGGAGAGGGACTGAGGGTGAGGGTCGTTCATTTCGCGAACCGCTTCCATCCTCGCTACGACTCTGTTTCTTCCCTCTCCCTCTGGGAGAGGTACTGAGGGTGAGGGTCTTTCATTTCGCGAACCGCTTCCATCCTCGCTACGACTCTGTTTCCTCCCTCTCCCCCCGGGAGAGGGACTGAGGGTGAGGGCTTTCGACAATTTCACGCTATCTTTTTCCCCTGACTGAATCAACTAAAACTCACCAACTCGTCGAGCGACATTACCCTTGTACATTAAATCGGACGACAATATAATTGCCGCAGTATGCACTTAATGAAGAACGGAGCGCTGACTCTGTGACCGTCGTTCTGGTAATCATACTGGCCATCGCCGCACTGATCCTCGCACTGATCATTCGCCTCGCGTATATCTACCGCAAGGGCTACTACGCCCTCTGGATCCCGTCATATATCAAGGGTGACTATCGTCACGCTCCCGACCGAAACCTGCGCAGCGGTCCCTTGCACATTGTCCTCGTGATCGCCGATCATTTCGAGCCGGGCAGTTCCACCCGCTTTCTCGCCGATTGGATTACGCGCTATCGAACTGTGATCAACGGCCACCATGACAGTTTCGGCAATTCCGTGCGCCGCACCATGCATTATCCCATTGAGCAGTTTCACTACAGCCAGATCGAAATGCTCCTGCCGCTCTGCCGCGAGAAGCTAGTCGAAATCGAAATGCAACTGCACCACTTTGACGACACCTCACAATCCGTTCTCGCCAAGTATCAGCAGGGCCTCGCTGACTTCGCCCGCTTCGGAATCTGCCGCACCACCGACGACCCGCCGCAAACGCGCTTTGCCTTCGTTCATGGCAACTGGGCGCTCGACAATTCCGCATCGTAGCCAATCTCCAAATCCCTGTGGCGTAAACGACGAAATCAAAATTCTGGCGTCGCTCGGCTGTTTTGTTGACGTCACCTTTTCCGCCGTGCTGACGCCATCACAGCCGCATCGCATCAACTCGATCTACTATGTCACCGATGATCCCGCCGTGCCCAAATCGTACGATGACGGCATACCGGTTCAGGTTGGCAAAGCACCCAGTGGCGACCTCATGCTGCTGCAAGGTCCGTTGCTGTTCGATTGGACTGATTGGCGGCACCTGACGCATCCCACGGTCGAAAATGGCGATATCTGGAAGGGCTATCCGCTGTCGCCCAAACGTATTCCTCTCTGGCTCAAGGCGAACGTTCACGTTATCGGTCAACCCAACTGGGTGTTCGTCAAACTTCATGCGCACGGTTGTCGCGGTTCCGATCTGGATGCGCTCACCGGGACTACGTTTGATCAGACTTTGACCGCCCTGGAAACGCAGTACAACGATGGCGCCAAATTCGTGCTCCACTATGCCACCGTGCGCGAGGCGTACAACATCATCAAGGCCGCCGAGGCAGGGAAGACCGGCAACCCCGAAGACTATCGCAATTTCATCGTCAAACCCTACCTTGCCTCTAATCTCTAACCACTCCCATGCAATGCCATCCGCTACTTTGTCATCCCCGCACTCTCACTCCCGAACCCGTGCGCCGCGTCGCTCCTTGTATCGCAAAGTCTTGTTCCCTCCCTCTCCCTTTGGGAGAGGGACCGAGAGTGAGGGATATTCCAGTCCGGAAATTTCCCCGTGCGCCGCGTCGCTCCTTGTTTCGCAAAGTCTTGTTTCCTCCCTCTCCCTTTGGGAGAGGGACCGAGGGTGAGGGATATTCCAGTCCGGCAGATCTTCCTCGTGCGCCGCGTCGCTCCTCGTTGCGCAAAGTCTTGTTCCCTCCCTCTCCCTTTGGGAGAGGGACCGAGGGTGAGGGATATTCCAGTCCGGCAGATTTTCCTCGTGCGCCGCGTCGCTCCTTGTTTCGCAAAGTTTTGTTCCCTCCCTCTCCCTTTGGGAGAGGGACCGAGGGTGAGGGTCGTTGATGAAAAATAAACTCCTCCTCATCGTCTTCCTCTCCCTCTGCATCTTCGTCGCCATCGCCATCCCGCTCTATCTGGTCTTCGGAGACCAATATCCGGTCGCCTTTGCCGAAACCTTCTGGCTTCGCATCGTCGGCTTCCCGCTGACTCTCATCATGGCAATCTTGGTCTTCTGGCTGCTGCGCTACCTCTTTCTCAAAATCGATTCTTCCGTAAGCCCTGCCAACGATCCGCCAGTGCTTATCAAACACGATCTCTGGCTGGCGCTCGGCATTTACTGCTTACTGACCGTGATCTATTTTTATCCCACATTGTCGACGCTGAACACTCACCTGATCGGCCCGCCCGAGGACAACATCGTCGGCTACTGGGACATCTGGTGGGCTAACGACAAAGTGCTTCAGGGCGGACAATCGCTGACTTTCACGAATTTTCTTTTCTTTCCGAATGGCAGCTCGCTGTACTACGTGGCCTGGTCATTCTACAATCTGCTGCTGACTTTCCCGCTGCGACTGCTAATGGGCAATGTCGCCGCCTACAATCTCATCATCCTCCATAGCTTTCCGCTGGCAGGCATCGGCGCATTCCTGCTGATCAAGTACCTCACGCGTAACTCGTGGCTGGCGCTACTGGGCGGATTTCTGTTCGCCTTTTCGCCATTCCATTTTGCGCGCGCTCAACACCATTTTCACATCAACACGCTGCAATTTGTGCCCTTCTTCGTGCTTTACTATATCCGTGCCATTCGCGAAGGCACCGCGCGAAATCTTGTTCTGGCGACTCTTTTCTTCCTTCTCAACGCGCTGAGCGACTGGAACTATCTCTTCTTCGCTAGTTACTTCATACTCTTTAGCTACATCTATCTCGCAATCAGGCGTCGCCGCTGGCTGCTACTCGTAATGTCATAAAGAAATCGGCCGTCATCATTGGCGTACCTCTGCTAATCCTGTCTCCCTGGTTGGTACCGATGATGCGGATTGGCATGGCCGGCGCCGATGTGAATCTCCCCGGCCACAACAGTTTTGTCACCGACCTGCTCGGGTTGTTCGTTCCCAATAGTCTGCATTGGCTCGGCGGTATTCCTTTGGTCAACCGTCTTAACGGCATGTTCACCGGCAATCCCTGGGAGACCGTATCCTACCTCGGACTCGCGGCGATTGTTGTCGTCATAATCGCCTTCCGACATTCTATTCGGCCGGTCGCGCCATATCTTCTCGGCGGTTTCGCATTTCTCTTGATGGCAATGGGAATCAATCCTCACTTTGCCGGCGTCATCATACCGGCGCGACTCCCCGATCAGGTACTCTCACAGCTTCCGTTCCTGGCCAACCTGCGCTGTCCGGTGCGCTTCATGTCGTACGTTTACCTGTTCTGGAGTATCATCGTGGTCCTGGCCGTTCAGCGTCTCGTGAGATCCGGAGCTTCGGCAAGAAACCGCATGGCTCTAATGATCATCTTGCCCGCTCTGCTGGTCGTCGATTATTCCATCGTCTGCACGAATACGACCGAGGTTTCGCTACCGAAGTGTTATGATTCGATCAAAGCCGACACTACAAACTTCGGCATTCTCGAACTGCCCGAAGGTTACGACGAATCTTGCCGTTACATGATGTACCAGACGCTGCATGGAATTCCCATCGTCAACGGCGCGATAACTCGCAAGATCGGACGCTCATTGATCGACACGCTCAACGTCACGAATCTAGAAATTCAGAACCGGCAACTCGTGGCGAGTCAGGTAAAATATATAGTGGTCCATAAGGATTTCTTGAGCGCCAATCCCATCAGACTGGATGCCTATTTGCGCGAGTACATCAAGATCTGCGAATACGATGGGAATATTGTTTTTCAGTTGCATTGATCTCGCAGTTGCAGAAGACCGTCGACACATCTATTGACAGAAACTCTGACTTGGATTAAACTAACACCATGATCGATGCAATCACTGCGGTGGAGCGAAGATGGCATGATAAGCCATATGTGATTGTCCTCTTGGCCTTCCTGATCAACGGCGTCGCACTGGCATTGTCGCATAATTACCTTGACGGGGACACGCATTCCCGTGCGTTTCATGCGCTGCTGTGGTTGAAACATCCGTTCTTCATCTATCTCCCCAATGACGTGACCTGGGTCTTTGGCCCAATGCACTGCTATCTGAATGCAATCGCTCTCACCATCTGGAACGACCCGACACTAACCACTCGGGTGCTCTCACTGATCCTGACGAGCTTGACCATATTGCCTTTCTATTGGTCAGTGAGACTCCTCTTCGAAAAGCGTGCAGCATTTTATTCATCGTTTCTGGTTTGCTTCTGCACACTTTTTGTCCATCCCTCCGCCATTGGAGCGAGTGAGGGGATCAACTTGTTCTTCCTCTTTACATCCCTCTATTTCTTCCTGCGCTATCGCGCGTCGTCCCGTTGGAGAGATATGTTGCTTTCCGCCTTTGCAGCATTGGGGGCAGATATGATGCGTTTTGACAGCTGGCCGTTCGTCTCCATGTTGGCGCTACTGGCGTTGATTTTCGCGGTCAGCGATACCGGCGGGGCTGTCCCGCGAGTTCGTCTCTCAGCCAGCCTCAAGGCTGTCCTTTTCGGTTTCGTCAGCCACCAATTCGTCTTTATCTGGCTGGGGGCACAATGGATCAAGTTCGGCAATCCCATGTATATGATGGCCAATGACCTCGATGCGCCGCAGATCGCCAAGAACGTCGAACAATACGGAGGGCTTATGGTGTATGTTTACCATTTCGCTTTCCTGCCAGGCATCATGTTTCTGAGCGCGCCGATAGCGTTTGTCTTTGCACTGTTAGGTTTCTATCTCGTTGTTAGATCGCGCAGATTTAACGTCTTGTTCTGGCTGTTTGCGGTCATGATCTTCTATTACCTGCTGACCTTCGTGATTACCCTGTCGCGCTACCCTTTGGCGCGATTCACGACGATACCGACGATCCTCTTCGTCTGTTTCTCTGGCGTTGGTGTCGCGTTTGTGCTAGATCATATCCCTAATTCATGGAGACGCCGGGTGATTCCGGCGCTGACGCTGATGATGATACTGGTTCCGGTAGGTCTCGGGTTCTTTTCCCGACCTAGCGAGAATGCTATCGCCGAGAAGCTGCGCGCAATCAGTCCGGTGACCAATCCGCCAACTTACTATTTCGACTTCGTGAACGACTGTCGGAGGACGCTCGCGGGCGGCGACCGCTTGCTGCTCGATACGCGAAACTACAACCATCGCCTGCTCTATCTCGATCTATATGACTACCGAGATCAAATCGACTATTTCTGGACTTCAACCGACTCACTCTTGAGTTTCGTCAGTTTGACTCATCCTCCATTTATGGTTAGGACGGACTTCCCGCGCCCCGACAAACAGATCTTCGATGCTCCGAATGGTTCCGCAACCGTTGTTGCGGCTGGAGTAGGATATCACCTCGTGTCGCGTAGAGGTATCTATTGCCTTTATGCAGTTGGTTCCTCCTGATCACTCCGATGCGTCAGGTGATAACGAGAGCCGGTTCCAATACAAAACACTCTCGATGATAAAGCGTATTGTGTTTGTCAAGCGTGGTTCGTAAATGATCGTACGCGAGGGGCAGTCCATTGAGTCGCCCAAACTGTTACACTTGATCAATTGGAGAGGGAAGGGCTAGTCTCGATCCCAGTTGTTGCCGAACAATATCGATTTCAACATCATCTTCGCAATATGTAAGTCAGCCTCATATTTGGAGTCGCCATGCATGCTTGCACGGCGCAGTCGGAACCGTTCTTCGCGAGGTAACCCGAATGACCCTAGGCCGGCCTTCGTGGTGAAAGCCGCTTGATAGCCTGCCTGCATAGCCGCGGCAACAACCTTGTCGTTGAAGGAGCCAGCGGGATAGCAGACTGCCGTGACGGTATTTCGCAGCTTCTCCTCCAGCAGGTGCTTGGATTCGACCAATTCACTACGGACTGTCTGCTCGTCGAGGAAAGCTAACTTGCGATGCGTGACTGTGTGGGATTCGATTGACGCACCTTGGCGGGCAATTGTTTCCAACTCCTCCCATGTCATACAGTGCACTCCAAGGGAATACGACGTATGAGTGATTTGCTCCATTCTAGCCACAATCGCCTCCGTCTTATCAGCTTTTAGGCGGTCGAGAACTTGTACTAGCACGCGACAAGAATTGGCTCTGCGGCTCTCCGTAGAAACAAACGATTGGCGAATCGCTTGTCCAACCTCGATGGGAAATTGACCCGACTGTTTCTGAAGACTCGACCACTCTTCGGGGCCGACAGAAGATACTAGGCTGGTCACTCGAAGATGCCAGAAGCGCCGATCAGTGGAAATGAAGGCCGTGGGAGCAAACACAACCGATCGGCAACCGTACTTAATCAAGACTGGTAGCGCGTGTTCGACAAACTCTGAATCAGCATCATCGAACGTTAACAGCGCTGAGCGTCTATTCGGCTTTCTTCTGCCGCTAATGAAATCCATATACTCTGGTAGTCCTACAATCCGAAAGTGACCCTTGATTGCGGCCACATGCACTTCAAATGATCGATAATCATCACCCACGTCGTATATCAGATACCCAAGGTCGCCCTTGCTCCTGTCGGTGATCCGATGATATTTAAACGCAACGAGAGTCTTCTCTCTTCTGAGAAGCTCCGTGAGAAATAGGAACACAGAAGTAAGCCCAAGGTAATAGTTCAGGAATCCGATCGCGGTTCTTAGAGCTTTACGCATTGTCGCTGTCCATTTTCAATCTGAGCCAATTCCTCGTTCCAGAGGCGAATTTTCTAGCAATGTGCCGGATGAAGTCCTTGAGTCGGTTGCGGTCCTCCGGCTCGATCAAACCAAGCCAATGAATAATGCCGACGAACGCGACCAGCAAGGGTAACTTAAAGAAACAGACCACTATGAGATACCACCAGGAGGAGCACAATTCAAGGACAACTGTCACGTCCGCAAGGTACTTCAACTGTAATATCTCCAACACGTAATTGGCCATGTACAACGCGGCGGCCGCAACTAGCATCTTGGAAAGCTTGCCAAATTCGTATCTCATAGGGTAAACGCGTACCGCGATATACCAGTTGATGCCAGCCAGTACAACGTTGGCGCCCACTACAGCCCAGGCCGCGCCGATGCTGCAATAGCGGGGAATGAGCAGAAAGTATAGGCCGATGCATACCGCCGTAGTTACCCAATGCCAAATCTTGAGGTGTGTCTTTTTGCTGTAAAAGATGCCGCCGTCCACAAAGACAGAGAACCCCTGGAAGAAATACGCAAGCACAATTATCGGCACCATGCTATAGCATGGGTAGTAATTCGGCCCGAGAAAGAGGGACACTAGTTCGCGAGCGTATATACTAAGTGCCAGACCCAGTCCGCAGTAAAGCAGCATAGAACTGGTCGTTAGCCTTGCCAGTTGCCGTGGACCGTCCGCACTGCGCAGTTGTTCGACTAGGCGCGGACTCCAAGCGCGAACGATTGGACTGAACACAACCACGCTTAGCATCTGGGCGACGCGATATCCTGCCGAGTACACTCCCACCGCGGACTCCCCGCAGTATCTGTTGAGAACAAATCGGTCCCCTGACGAGATGACAAACCCATACAGTCCGAGAAACGAAAAGGACCAGGTAAACTTTAGTATCTGCTTGGTAAGCAAAGCGTCAAATGCACGAGCCGAGCGGAAAAACACCCAGACGCCAACGGTAAGTGCAAAAATCGCCACGCTGACTATTTGCGCCCATAGAACAGCAGCTACTTTGTCGTCCATGACAGTCAGGAGCGCGATGTTGAGAACAAGAGTGGTGGCAAATCGAGCAGTTGAAATGATTATATACTTGGCTGGTTGCTCCGAGGCTTGATAATACAGCAGGGGTACGATGAAGCTCATATCAAAGACATACCGGACCGCCACAAGCACTACATAGTCACCATGTTCGGGTGTGGTAAATAGCAATTGCGACAAGGGTGTCCTTAGAAGTATCATTCCTATTGCGGTCGCGCCTGCAATCAGAGTTACAACATAGATTGATGTCGAAGTCACGCGTCGGCGATATTCCTCGTCGGCCTTATCGCGAAAGAATCTGATATAGGTAATTCCATACTGAGTAAGCAGCAGCAATGAGACGATTTCGATAGTGCGGTTGAGAATTTCAAGGATTCCGTATTGAGCGGTCGGCATTAGGCGGCTGTATATCGGTAGCAGAATAAATCCGATGCCGTAATTCAGCGCCAAACCGGAACCATATATAAGAATTTGAGAAATGAAAGAGGCAGGTTTCTTCGTCATGCTTGCCGACGGGGGACACCAGTGTCCGAATCAGAGGATGGAATGGAATGAATCTTCACTATCGACCTGTGTTTCTTTTGATGAAGTAGGTTTCGACTTTAGCCGTTCGATAGCGGGGAGCACTCTGGCTTTCACCAAGTAGAGCACTCTCGATTTCATGCCGTCATGGAATAACCAAAACTGTGAATGTGGCCGCAGCGTCTTGGTCCAATAAAGCTTGTAATCGTAAACTGTTCCGGCAAAGTCGTAAGTGGTCGTGCCGCGTCCAATAAGTCGTTCGAGCACAAGCGATCGAAGCACCACTCCGGGCGAATACTCCTTAAACTCCTGGTCATAGTCAGCAGCAATTGGGATTGCGTAACCGTTCAATTGGAGCACGTATTCGAAAGCTATGTATTGATCGCGAAATTTCAGTAACCAGATATTGATCCAGCCGTTATTGATTGCTACCTTTGTCAGGAGATCATAGAATATTGACCGCTGCTCATTTCCGCCCATGTTCGCTCCCTCCTTGCCCTTCCAACTCAACTTACTGATCCGGAAGCAATGCGTAAGAGCGGCGGTAACGTCGCTTGCAGATACGCACTCCACCAATTCGAACGGTGCCTCTTTCTCTAGCCGCGACTTAGCGCGGTTAATATTGCGGCGCAGATTCCGGCCAAATGATTTCTTAACCTCCTCCCAACCATCAGTCAGCTCAACATAGGGTGAGATGCGTTCTGGCAATTCGATATACCGGATCTTGTTCTCTTGCAGATACGTTCGCCAGTAGTCGTAGACACGGTTGCCCTGTTCGAGATTAGCAAGAATCGCTAGGTCCCAGAGAAAAGAGTGCTGGAAAACCTTGTCCCAAACGACCTTCAGCCTATCGACGGAGACTCCAGGGAATAGCAGGCTCGATCTAGGAGTGATACCATTTTCGATAAACCGCAAGACGCGTTGACGAATTCGCTTGATCCTCATCGGCACAATCATCAGCGGAATTACACCAATCAAGCAGCCGCACTCGTAGGAAGCGACCACGAACATTTTCGCATCCGTCCCGAACGCCTGCCACCAGCAATCATACCACTCGTGGCGAAGCCAGACTGCCTTGGCATTGTCGCCCTGAAGCAGGCTGTCCCATGGACCTTTCAGTAGTTGGAACTCTTGATAATCGCAGATAATCTTCACGTCGAAGGTCGCTTCCACTCCTCCACTGCACCCATACTTAGAGGAGCGTTCTTCAGACAACACGTGCCCCATGAGTATGTTTCCCGATAGAGACTATGAGTCTCCTTCTTGACTTTGGCCAGTTGGCCAGTTGAGTGATCCAGAAGAAGAGAATGTGAAAGTGGCGCGCTTCTCCTGTAGGTTTTAGATTCATGCGACCATGTGCAACTATCGAAGTGTAGTTGAGCTTATCTATTAGCCCATATCGAGCGCTACGGCCCTGTCTCCGGAACCAGTCGCAATACACACTGCAGCATCCCCGATAAAGACCGAGTCCGCGATCTTGCGCAAGGGTGAATGCGTTGTAAAAATAGACTCCTTCCGGATCGACGTCCAATACTGCTCCTGCGGTGTCCAAGTAAAGGCGACCCGTAGAAACCCAAACCATTGAACACATGGACCCGTCTTTGCGCTCAGCTATGCCGCAAATATCGCCGCTGGCAAAACGTTCATTGACTGCTAGAACACTCAGTCCCAAGCTTGCAAACTTCTCCGCATCGCATGGTCCCGCAAGTCTGAATTTGAAGATCTCCGTTGGGGGCGCGGTCACTTCGAGATCGTGTGCCGTGACCAAATATGCATGAGAGTATTGGAAAAGCCATCGGGGCATGCGCCACGATATCGAATAGAGCAAGCAGTCGACACCCTCAACACGGTATCTCTCACGCATATGCTTCAGTCTAGATGAAATCACCGTTCCCACTGCTCCATTCAGTCATCAGCAACTACGGTCAATACCACAATTACTGTATCGGCAACGCAATTCATATCTTACCCCGAACGGGAAATCAATGCGACAAGAAATGCCAAAAGTCAACGTCAAAAAACTCGCAGCCCTTTGGCCTTGTAGCTGGAATGATGATCGAGACTCTGTGGTTCTTGAGACCTCGCTACGCAAGCAACACATAATTCGCAATTCTAAACCGCATATTCCACGGGATGGCGGGCCCATTCGCTACGGCTCGGACCGTATGGTGAACAGAAGTCGGAACCTTTTGGGTTCCGACTCACCGACCTATCTCTACAGCACCGCCATGACGGTGTTGCTGGGCTCACTCTCGCCGGTCCTATTGACGGCAAGGACACGGTATTCCCATTCCTTACCGCGTTCCTGAGCGGTCAGAGTGATTTCGCTTTCGATGGCCAGACCGACATCCGACCACGGACCGTCCGGACGCGGGCGCCGTTGGATTTTGTAAGCCGCAACTGCGCCACCATCTACAGGCTCTTTCCAGTCCAAGAATATCCAACCCTCGCCCTCCTTTGGAGCCTCAAGAGAGCGTGGCTGGCCTGGCATCTGCAGCGACGTTTTCGCAGCGTGTCCCCCCCAACCAATCAACTTCAGCTGGTCATCGTTGAAATTAACGGTTGTCTCGGCGTAACGGATGTCGCTCTTGACAGCGTCAACCATCGCCTGAAGCGCTTCGTCCTTGGTCGCGATTGCCAGTTCCGATGCCGCTTGGGCAGCAACGGAGTTGCTTCTGGCTGTTACATAAGCTGCGATCAGTGGCGCCAACGCCAGGGCCGCCACTGGTGGGGTCGGATAAACTGCGTCGTTGGCGGCCAGACCGGCAGACACCGTCTGCACCAACGCCAGAATTTCCGATTCGGTTCTCGGGAACCTTGCCATAGGGTTACCTCCATGTGGTTAAATGACTTAAACCCCCTCTCCTATCGTTTACAATGTGTAGTTTCACACTTACATCGCCTCGATGTAGGCTTCCACTTCCTACTCGTAAGCTTGCAATTGCTCGACACAGGCTTACAATTCCTCCTTGTAAGCTTGCGATCGCTCAATGTAGGCTTACAATTGCCCCCTGTGCGCCTACGTTTCCTCTCTGTAGACCTACAAGTCGGCGATACAAGCCTGCTCTCCCGAGGACTAAGCCTACTGTGCTCCACTGCATGCCTCCCGATGTGACCAGGCGCTGCGATTTCGAGGAAAGACTGGATTAACCTGCCTCGTTCGTGTTTTGCAGCTAGCTAAACAGTGCTCCGCCAGCTAGATTTGCCGCCCGAATTTACTCTCTACTCGACACAATCAATCGGAACTCCGCTAATTCCGATGTATTCTACTCCTATATTTAATGTTGGATTGATTACCTGAACAAGTCAATTTTTAAACAAAAGTAGGACCGTTGCCGACATCCTTTTAAGTAGGCCATGTGGGTGAGTGGCTTTTCAGACCGAGAGTTTACTTGTCAACAGGAATTGAACCTGTCTAATTTGAAGAGATTGTGTGAGGTATGAACAATCGTCGCAAGTCAATTGCGCGCTGAGTCTTTGAAAGGTCTGCCCGGTCGCCTGTTCAATTGCCATTCATTTAGGAGGATTGAGGACGATTATTTGCGTTGAGGATTCCTGGCTTTCCAACAGGTTACGCCGTTTTTCGTTGGATCCGAAAAGGGCACAAAGTTTGCAGAGCCCCTTAGGGTTATTGTGTCGTTATTAAACTAATATAGTTAAGTGTGCACGGTTGCCAAGGCGACCCTGGAGGATTGCATGTCAAGGAACTTGAGCATAAAGCTTGCGGCTGCTGCCGCAACGTTACTGCTAATCGCCACTCTAACTGAAGTGCAGGGAGCGCCGACTCAGTCGCTCCGGTCGGGAGCTTACTTCTGCGGTACTGACGGCACCTGCCTTTGGTACAAGCCAGGCGACCCCGATTGGGTGTTCGGGCGGTTCTCTTATCTCATGGGATATGCCGACTGCGCTAATAGTATCGCTGAATGGCGGGCCAAATCCCCCGGCTGTCGTATCGTTCTGTATACGAGCGGTTCCGACTTACCCCCTTACAAGCTTTACAGTTCGAATTCGTACGGATCTGGGCAAAAGCCAACCTACATCCGTGATCGCATGGCGCAATTGGGCGAAATCGAGGAAAATGCTTACCTTCACTTCTACAATGACACGAAATTGGTCAACTGGACCGGGACTGCGTGGGATACAGTACTGATACACGGTACCAACTCAATGATGATTACAGCCAAGGATTCCGTGAGCCGCGTGCCCAATTCATATGTTAGCGCTCTCTTCATTTCCAAGAATACCTACTCGGGCGCGACGCGACTTGCGCCGAACTTCACAAATTCCAAGCTCCGGCTGGCGTATAAGGAATTCATCACCCAGGCCTTCAATGCGCAACGGCTGACGCACTGGCCGACGATGACGGGCTACTGGGATGGTATGTACTTTGACAACTATAGTCCATTGGCCCTGCAGGGAAGTCACCTTGCCTCAGGAGGTCTCGTTGTCGAGTCAGGCACCAGTCCCACGAATCTGCTTACTTTTGGCACCGCCGCTTATGGCGCCTGGGGCTGGGGCTGGATGAAAATTTTCGGCCGCGAAGTGCGTGACACATTGCGCACCTCGGCACAATGGTCTGCCGACGGCAAGAAGAAGGTGCTTGCTTATAACGTCGGCATAAGTTTCCGGAACGAATATATGTATCCTGACTCTACGGGAGCCGACGCCCTCAACTACGAATTTGCATTCGATCCGGTGGCCTGCGCCAACAACAGTTTCTACCGATTGGAAAATCTCTACACGCGCGATTCAATAGCCACACTTAACGGCGCCACGTTCTTCTGGTGTTCCCGCCCACGCGCCGACAACGGATTGTTCACGAAGCAGCAAGCGATCTACAATAATCTCTCCTTCTACTACGCCGCGCGCACTGACTCAACATGGATCTATATGCGCCCCGAACCGGGACCGCGTATGGTGCTTTTTATGGCCCAGGCTTTGATACTCTTTCTTGGATACCAGCCATGGGCTTTGATCTGGGCGCTCCAGTCGGGCACTATCAGCTCGCAACAAGCGGACCATCACCGGATCGGGTGGGCGCACTATACAAAGTCTGGGTGCGGGACTATCAGGGCGGCCGCGTCTTTACACGACCGAAGGATGACCTCGATGCATCGGTCTGGGGCTCGACCTCAACTCCGGTCACGGTCAATCTTGGCGGCTCCTACAAGCAACTCAATACCGACGGCACTTTCGGTCCGGTCATAACCTCGCTTTCACTTCATTCAGCTGAGGGTGCGATCGTAGTTCCGGCTACTTCCGGCGCCTGCAGCACGCCGCCGACTGTCCCGACTCTTTCCAGCCCGGCTGACAGCGCTTCCGTAGCATCGCGCACTCCGACTTTGTGTCTGGCCAATTCGACTCAGGATCCGACCTGTACGCAAGCGATCGTCTACGATTTTCAGGTTTCTTTGAGCGCCAGCTTCAGCACCATCGCCGCCGAGAACGCGGCAGTTACTCAGGGAACCGGCACGACCTGCTGGACAGTGCCCTCCAATCTCAATCCGGGAGTGCTCTATTACTGGCGCGTCCGCGCGACGAACGGCACCGCCATGTCTGCCTGGTCTGCCACGCGCCGTTTCATGACACCGAATTCGGTACCGACTGTTCCGGCGCTATCTTCGCCGGCAAACGGCGCCACGGTTACGATTCTGCAGCCAGCACTGGCAATTACCAATTCCACCGATTCCGACGGTACCACCCCGACCTATCATTTCCAGCTCTCCACGACATCCGCCTTTACGACAATTGCCGTGGAAAATACTTCGGTACCACAGGGAACCGGCGGCACCACCTGGACTGTTACACCGGCGCTGGCCAATCTCACGACCTACTACTGGCGTGTGCGTGCTTATGACGGCATCGCCTATTCCGGCTGGAGCGCCTCTCGTTCCCTTTATGTGAATCAGCCGGCCTCAAATCAACCGCCGTCGGTGCCGGTGCTGTCATCACCTGCAAACGCCGCGACGCTCACAACCTTGCAGCCGGCGCTCACCACCAACAATTCCGCCGATCCCGAAGGCGTGACTCCGACATATCATTTCCAGGTCTCGACTTCTTCGGCCTTCACGACAATCACCGTTGAAAATACCTCGGTTGTGCAGGGCGTGGGTACTACCACGACTTGGAATGTTACCCCGGCCCTCGCAAATTTGACGACTTACTATTGGCGAGTACGCGCTTTCGACGGCCAGGCATACTCCAACTGGAGTTCATCGCGATCATTCTATGTCAATCAACCCGGCGCCAACCAGCCGCCGTCGGTGCCGATACTTTCCCTTCCGGCCAACGGCACCATTGTCAATTCGATGCAACCTAGCTTGACGACAAACAATTCCACCGATCCCGAGGGAGCGACACCATCCTATCACTTCCAGTTGTCCACGTCCTCAACCTTCTCTTCAATCGCAGTGGAGAATTTGTCCGTCGCTCAGGGTGTCGGCGGCACCACGGTCTGGCAAGTAACGCCGGCGCTGACCAATCTGACAACTTACTACTGGCGCGTCCGCGCCTATGATGGCACTGCCTATTCCGGCTGGAGCGCCTACAGATCGATTTACGTAAATCAAACCATTACCAATTCGCCGCCCAGCATACCGTTAGTCGACAATCCATTAAACAATGCCAAGGTCTCCAACATGACTCCTGACCTGACGGTCAACAATTCAGCCGATACCAACGGCGATCCCCTGACATATCAGTTTGAATTGTACAACGGCACTTTTTCGACTCTCTTGGCGCAATCCCCGATGATTACCGAGGGCGCCGGCGGCCACACCAGTTGGCGCGTACCGTTCAATCTTTCGGTCAAGACTTATTACACCTGGCGCGCGCGTGCTTATGATTCCAAGGCATACTCGAATTGGATGTCACGTGCGTCCTTCCGCACCAATCGCCCGCCGCTGACACCGGCGCCCAGGACGCCATTGCCTAACGATACTATTTCCGGCTCATTCGTGGTGCTGGTCACAAACAATACCACTGATCCCGACAATGACATGTTGACCTATGATTTCGTAGTCTTTTCAGACTCCCTTCTGACCAAAGTGGTTGGAGCCGCCCGCGATGTCCCGCAAGGAGCGAGTTACACACTCTATACTTCCACCGCGACGTACGCCAATAACCAGCCTTACTGGTGGCGGGTGCGCGCCTTTGATGGCGGTGATTGGTGCAATTGGAGCGACCCGCTGAAATTTACCCACTTCGAGTCCTTGCTCGATGTCTTGGAATCGCCGATAGCCATTGATCCTCCGCGGTTGTCGACGCAGTATGATCTTCAGCCGGCGCTCACGATCGCCTGGTCCGGTTCCGGAACTTCAAACTGCCAGTTCGAGCTCGCGACTGACAGCGGTTTTGTCACGATCATCGATGGCGGCACCGTGGTAGGGGAGAACGGCACGGCTACCTGGACTCCGACGCGTCCACTTGAAAACGGAGTCACCTATCACTGGCGAGCCAAGCGTGAGGGTGGCGGTTACTCCGCCGGCTCGAGCTTTACCGTCTCTGCGCCCGTATTCGTGTCGCCCAATCCGTTCTCGTATCTTGACGGACAGATCACTATTCATAATCTCCCTCCTGACGCGCGGTTTGAGGTATTTACTTCGTCCGGCGACAGGGTAATTGAAATCAGGAATATCGAAGGTGACTATAACTGGAACGGGCTCAATGAGAACGGGGAGAAGCTCGGCTCCGGCGTCTACCTGTACTATGTCCGGTTTTCCGACAAAACCTACTCTGACAAATTCATCGTTGTCAGATAATTTCAATTAGATAGCTTTCCGAAACGTACCACCCGTTCGAGGACGACATGCCGCGTCCTCGAACGGGTTCTTGTAGTCTGCCTTCGCAGACGCTCAGGGATATTAGTCCAACAATAGAAGATGGAGGACGCAATGAATAGGATAACCACAATCAGTCTGTTCACGCTCGTGGCATTGCTGGCGCTTACAACTTCCGCCGGCGCTATCACCGGGCTGGGACTTGGCCTCAAGGCCGGCGTCGTCACCAACTACGACAACCCGAATCTCAAACTGTCCACCTACAAGATGGACGACCTCAAGTATTATGGCGGCTTTGTCAAATTCGGCGGGCAGGGGATGACTCTCGAAGCCGGTGTCGAGACCTTTTGGAACAAGAAGACCTTCAATCTGCTTGGTAACGATGTTGACGTCAAAGCCCGCGATATGGCTCTGACCGCTACCGGTAAGTTCTATTTCAAATTCCCAATCATACAGCCGTTCGTCGGCGCCGGCGTTGGTGCGCACAAATTCACTTATTCCTACACCGGCAGTCTCGGCGGCTTCAATAACGTCGAAATCAAGATTCCGGATGACAAAACCTACTTTGGATATCATGTCGTCGTCGGCGCCAAGACCGCGATCCCGGCTTTCCCGTTCGATCTCTTTGTCGAAGGCAAAATCGGCCGCGTCAATTCCTCCGGCGATGCCACCAAGTACACGATTCTCTGCGGCGGCGTAATCTTCAACCTGCCGTAGCTGCCTAATCGACCAGACGATTTCATCCGGGCGGATGCCAAACATCCGCCCTCTTTCTTTCCGCGCCTACAATCTCCCCTCGCCCTTTGGGAGAGGGGCAGGGGGTGAGGGTGCACTTTTCCATTGTGCCCTCGCCTTTTGAGAGAACGGCCGGGGGTGAACATGCACTTTTCCATTGTGCCCTCGCGTCAATCTGCGTAGCTTTACCGGATAAAAGGTCAACCGGCGCGGGTGCGCCATTGTGGAATTATGCCGTACCTGGAAATTCAAAAAACCTACCGCAACATCGGACGCTATCGTCAGGTCATCGCCGTCCTGATCAAGTATGGATTCGGCGAAATCCTCGATCGCATGAACATGGCGTCTTACCTCAAGATCGGTAGCCGGAAGCTTTTCGCGCGCCAGCAGGAAATCGCCGCTCTCAGTTATGCGGAGCGTATCCGTCTCGCGCTCGAGGAACTCGGTCCCGACATTCGTCAAGATGGGGCAGATCATGTCAACGCGCCCATTCCTGATTCCCGCCGAACTTGTCATCGAACTATCGAAATTGCAGGATCAAGTCGCTCCATTCGCGCGTGATGAGGTTGACCGCATCATCGAAAAGGAACTCGGCAAACCGGTTGACGAGCTGTTCCAAACGTTCTCCGCCGAACCGGTCGCCTCGGCGTCGCTGTCGCAAGTGCATCGCGCCACCACACTCGCCGGCGAAGATGTCGCCGTCAAGATTCAGCGCCCCAATGTCAAACAGATCATGGAAAAGGATCTGTCGATCTTGCGCGACCTCGCCGTTCTGCTTGACCGCTATGTCGTGGAAACGCGTCCGTTTGATCCGGTCGGAATTATCGATGAGGTCGCGAAATCCGCCAAGCAGGAAGTTGACTTCATGTACGAAGCGCGCAATCTCGAGGTCTTCGCCCGCAACTTCGCCGATGATCCCCGCATCTATCTCCCGAAGGTACGTTGGGATCTTTCCACCTCGCGCGTTTTGACGATGAATTTTATCGATGGCATAAAGATATCCGAGGTTGACAAGCTGCGCGCAGCCGGCATTGATCCTGTCGCGGTAACTCGCGCGGGTGGTCAACTGCTTGCCCGCCAGATTTTCGAATTTGGTTTCTTCCATGCCGACCCGCATCCGGGCAATCTCTTCGTGCTCCCCGGCAATCGCATTGCGCCGGTCGACTTCGGCATGATGGGCAAACTTTCGCACGGCTCGCTGGAATTGGTTGCCGACCTGCTGGTTGCTGCGACCTCCGACGACACTCGCCGTCTGGTGCGCGTACTGCAAAACCATGAACTCTTCGGCGATGAGGTCCGTCCGGCTGCGCTCGAGGGTGATCTGGCGCTCTTCTTGAATCGCTATCACGGCGTCCCGCTTTCTAAATTGAATGTCCGCGCGTTGATGGGGGATGCTTTCGATATCATGACCACGCATCAAATTAAGTTTCCTCCCGAACTCATGATGCTCGGCAAAGCGCTGATGACCTATGAAGAAGTTGCGCGTCTCCTGTATCCCGAATATGATTTCGTGACCGAGCTGCTCCCTTCAATCAAGAAGCTCTCGACGCGCAAATTCCAGCCCGGCAGCATTGTCTCGGATATTTCCAGCTATATGGTCGATCTGCGCGATGTGCTGATCAACCTTCCCTTTGAGGCGCGCCGCATCGCGCGTAATCTGCGCAAAGGTGAATTGTCGATTGCCTTCCATCACAAAGGGCTCGAACAGTTCATCCTCGAATTGGAAAAGGCCTCGAATCGATTGGCCTTCGCACTCATTATCGCCGCGCTGATTGTGGCGTCTTCACTGATCATGACCCGTCCCTTCGGCTGGAGCGTCTACGGCGTACCAGTGTTGGGGCTGGTTGGCTTTGTCACCGCGGGTGTGCTCGGCATCTGGCTGGTGATCGCTATTCTCCGCTCCGGAAAGCTCTGACATGGCCAAATCACGTATGACCTTTTCGCATTCGCGGCTGGAAACCTTTGAAAACTGCGCGCTCAAATTCAAATTCCAGTACATCGACAAGGTGGACATCGAACGCCGCACTTCGGTTGAGGCCTTGCTTGGCGTGATCGTCCACGAGACTCTCGAGGAATTGTATCATAACAAACTCATGGGGAAGATGTGGACTAAGGAAAAATTCCTAAAGTACTTCGCCAATGCCTGGGCGAAGGAAAAGACGGATGACATCTTCATCGTCAACAAGCAATACTCCCTGGATGACTACTATCGGCAAGGTGTGAAAGCCCTCGATGATTATTGGAATCATTTCCATCCGTTCGACACCGAGAAGACCATCGCCCTCGAACAGCGCATCGAACTCTATCTCGACGATGCCAAACAATACAAACTGCAGGGTTACATCGATCGCATCTCCAAAACCGAGGACGGTGTCTGGCAGATTCGCGACTACAAAACCAAACGCTCGCTGCCGACCTTGCAGGAGGCGCACCTCGACCGCCAGCTTGCGCTGTATCAGATCGGCCTGCAAAACATGTGGGACGGCACGGAGAAGGTCGAACTGATCTGGCACTATCTCTTGTTCGATGAAGAAATCAAATCCACCCGCGAGAAGAGCGACCTCGAACGACTCAAGATCGAAATCATTCACCTGATTCAGGAAGTTGAGAAGGCCATCGATGAAAATAACTTCCCGTACCGCGAATCGCGGCTGTGCGACTGGTGCGATTACTTCGACATCTGTCCGGCCAAAAAGCATCTGGCACAGGTGCGCAAGCTGGAGCCGCGCGAATTCAAGCAGGATGAGGGAGTGCAGCTTGTCGACGGCTACGCGAAGTTGCTCGATGAAAGGAGCCGCATTAATCTCGAACTGAAGAATCTCGATGAGCAACTCACCGAACTGGAGGAACTGATCTTCCAATTCGCCAAACAATTCGGCGCCGAACGCTTGATCGGTTCTGACCGTCAGCTCAAAGTGGTCATCCGCGACACGCTGCGCCCGCCGTCATCAACCAACAAGGCCGAACAGGAAATGCGCGATCAACTTGAACTCCTGCTCAAGCGCGCGAACTTCTGGGAGCAGGTGTCGCAACTCAACGGCGCGCGTCTGGTTAAATTATTTGAAAGCGGCGAGCTGCCTCAATTCGTCCGCACTCAGATCGAACGCTTCCTTTCTCCCAAAACCGATCGCCGCATCTACCCTTCGAAACGTAAAGACGACTACGACGAAAACTTCGAGGGCTGACGCTTCAGTCTTTTGCATCCAACACCTTCAAAGTCACGCCGTCAGAAAATCTTTCGAATTGCACCTTCAGAAAACAATTCACTTCGCGCCGCCAGAAAACAATTCGCATCGACCCGTCAGAAAATCTATCATGCCGCGCCGTCTGAATATCTATCACATTGCGCCGTCGGGAATCCTTTCCTGACGGCTCACACGCATCTAGGTTCTCCCCTCGCCCTTTGGGAGAGGGGCAGGGGGTGAGGGTGCGCCTCCATTCTTGACAGCACCTCCTTCACGCTCCCTCCCAATTCGCACTGGGCCTGCGCATTTATCCGAACGAGAACCCCTTGCAATCCATAACCTTAAGTTATGTATAGTTTTAGTACATTCCCGAACACCCGAAAGACCTTGACTTTGTAGCACCCCATACATATATTAGCCACGTCTGCGTAAGTGTACTTCTCGCTGTGCTTTTGCGGCTGAAGTTAAAGTGAACTTTTACTCGAACGAGGCCCAACTCTTACCTGAGTACGCTATAACTGCGCACGCTTTGGAGCATGGCGCGAGCAAAGAAGAACCCCACGCTTTCCGGAGAGTGAATGTGAAAGTTTTATCGACCCTCGCCAGTCTAACCCTGATCTTGGCGCTGTCCACCGCTAGTGCTTTTGCCGCAGGTGGTGCGACGCCCTGGAGCGATTCGCTGAAAGCGACCGCACTTAACGGTGGCCCCACCCTGCAAAATGCGTTAGACAGTCTTGGCTACACAATCAATGTCGCCACCGACGAGGTACCTTTACAGGTGCTCGCCCCCACGGTAGGGGGAGCATCGGGAGAAGTGACGCTAAAATACCGGAGTTCGGCATCCAGCCCGGCTTTCGGTTGGTATTCCAAAGCGACGCCGAATATCAAGAATCAACTGTTCGGGGGAAGTGCGCTCATCGGCTCGATGACCACCTTCACTACTCCGCTGGGCGATTCGATCGGTTTCTACGAGGGACCAACTCTGTACGACGACACCTGGCTCAGCCAGGCAGCGCTCAACTGGGACCTGTTCAATCACGTCAAGGTGTTCTCTACCGGAACTCCCGGCAAGTACTTGCTAGCGTGGGAAGACTTGCCGAACGGCGGTGATCAGGATTACCAGGACTACATTGCGGAAGTCCGCTTCCAGGATCCCAACCAGTTGTTCCTCAGCTTCGACGGCTCCAGCAATGTCAGCGTCTGCAATCCCGATTCGATCTGTTTCCAAATTCATGCAGCCGGCGGGGTGGGAAATCTCACTCTGGCCGAGATCATCAGCGGCACGCCGAGCACTCTGACCTCCGGTCCGTCTCCGTTGTCTTATCGCTATTGTTTCCTGCCGACTTCTTATGCTATCACCGACTATCGTTTCATATTCAGTCTGACCGATCAGGGTGGCAATTCGCTGGTCGACACGTTTGATGTGCATCTGGTCTTCCAGAATCTTCCGACTCTTACAGTCAATCCCGACTTTCTCGATACGTTACTCTGCACCATCGACACGCTCTGCTTTGATGTCGTCAATGCCACCGATCCCGATGGCGATGCCGTCAAGTACACTCTCTTGAGCGGCCCCGGCATAATCGATTCCGCGACCGGCCGGATTTGTTTCCTGCCTAATGCCGTCGATTCCGCCGAGTACCGATTCATCGTGATGGCGTCCGACTCGTGCTGTTACTCGCTGCCGCTGCCGCGAGAGCAACTGCCTTGCCCGCGCGACACCATCATCTACCGTGTGCGTTGGCATGTCGCGCCGACAATCGTTACGATTCCCGACACCACGATCAAAATTTGCCAACTTGAACCGGTTTGTTTCCCGGTGACGGCGAGCACGCCTTCCGGCCCCGTTCCTGTTTATCAGGATTGCGGTCCGGGCTCCATCGCCGCCAACAAACTTTGTTTCACACCGACGGGAGCCGGTCAGTACATATTCTGTTTCTATGCCAACAATGATTGCGGCGGTGTCGTGCGCGACACGGTCGTAGTGAATATCGTGTTGAATCGACCGCCGATTGCCTATGCCGGCCGCGATTCATCGTTAACCTTGTGCGCGCCGACTCAGATCTGCTGGCCTGCGGGTTGCGCCGATCCGGATAACGATCTGGAGTCCTGCCAGTTGATATCCGGCCTGGGCACCTTCAACGGCACCCAGATTTGCTTCACGCCCACGGCCACCGGAAACTTCCAATTTGTTATGAAAGCAACCGACCTTTGCGGCGTCAGCGCCTACGACACGGCATTCATCAACGTTCATCTGAATCGCCCGCCGGTGGCGCAGGTTCGCGATACCGTTGTTAGCGGCTGCACAACCTCTCAGATTTGTCTGCCTGCATCTTGCAGCGATCCTGACGGCGATTTAAGTTCATGCATCTTGGTTTCCGGCCCGGGTACCTATAATGGCACTAGCATCTGCTTCACGCCTCCCGCTTCGGGAACCTATCAATTCGTGCTCAAAGCAACCGACGCCTGCGGCGCGGTCGCTTATGATACCGGCACAGCCGTCGTCACCGTGAACCATCCTCCGGATATCACAACCGGTGGCGGCAACTTCACGCTTTGCGCGCCCGAAACGGTTTGCGTTCCGATTAACGTCAGCGATCCGGATAACGACAATCTGACGTTCACTTCTACGATGGGCAAAATTGTCGGAAGAACCCTGTGCGTTTGGTCGGGTGGCGAAGGACGCCGTCAATGGGCGGTGAACGTCATAGCCGCCGATCCGTGCGGAGCGAAAGACACGGCGCTCTACCTTATCAACGTCCTTGTCAATCAAACTCCGATCATCCAGATGCCGACGCTGACTCCACAAAACGTCTGCGGACCGACTCAACTCTGCTTTACCGTAACCGCCATAGATTCGATCATGGCCCGGTTGACTTATGCGCTGCAAAGCGGCCCCGGCGTTCTCAATCCGGCGACCGGCCAGCTCTGCTTTACTCCGCAATCGGGCGGTACTTTCACCTGGAACATCATTGTCTCCGACAGTTGCGGCAAAGCCGACACAGGCACCGTTAACTGGCAGGTGAATTTTATCAGTGAACCGCCTGCGGTGGTGCTGCCACCGGCAGGGGATACGGTGGTCTGTTTCGGTGATACCATCGGCAACATCTGCAAGGATGTTACTTACTCCGATCCTCAGTTGAACACGACGATCACGGTCGTCCCGAGCGACGCCGGAATATCCTGGTCATTCGGCTACAACGGTGGCACCGGACAGCTTTGCTTCTCGCCGCGCGTTGATGTAAGCCGGAAATATGACTTTACTTTCTATCGCGTGAATCAATGCAATGACACCGCAACCAGTGTTTACAGTTACGACGTCACATATGACCGCTGCGATTCGGCCTGCATGGTGGTTAGCATCGAGCAGACTCCTTGTATCACGCTCGGTTCTCAGGTGCAAGTCGACATCAACGTCGAGCAGGGCAAGGTTGCTATCGGTGGCTTTGATATGTTGATCGGCTACGATGTCACGGCCTTCACATTTATCCAGGCCAGTCTCGGCTCTGCGATCAATGGCTGGGAATATTTCACATATCGCCTGGGACCGTTTGGCAATTGCGGCGGAGGTTGTCCGTCCGGAATGGTGCGAATCGTTGCCCTCGCTGACATGAACAACGGCGCCGCGCATCCTCCGGCCTCGCAGTTCCGTCCGACAGGTACCGTGGCCGTGTTGACGTTCCGCGTCACGCAGAATTCGAGTTTTGCCGGTCTGACCTATCCGGTGGAATTCTACTGGCTCGACTGCGGCGATAACGCCGTCTCGACCGTCACCGGTGACACGCTTCTGATCGACAAGGTGATTTACAATCCTGAACACGTACTCTGGGATGAGTTTGATGAAATCAACTACCCGGAGACGGGCCGTTATCCGGGCGTAGGCGCCCCCGACGAATGCTTGATCGGCGGCAAGGAAGTGCCGATTCGCTGCGTCGACTATCATAACGGGTTCATCTGTATCATCGCCAATGACTCTATCGATGCCCGCGGAGATATGAACCTAAACGGCGTCGCCAACGAGATTTCCGATGCGGTGCTATACACCAACTACTTCTTGAAAGGTATTTCCGTTTTCACGCTTTCGATCCCGGCGCAGACCGCGGCGTCCGACATCAACAATGACGGCCGCACCCTGACAGTAGGCGATTTGGTCTACATGCTGCGCATTATCACCGGCGACGCGTTGCCGATTCCCAAGCTGTCCCCGTTTGGAGATCAAGCGAGTTTCCGGGTGCAGGAGACCGATGGCATGACCAGGATTACTGCTGAATCTCCAACGCAAATCGGCGGTCTGTACCTGCAACTGAAGACAAACGGCATGGCGGCCACCGAATTACTCAAGGGCTTGAGTCTGGCCGACATGGACGTCAAGACGTCAATTGACGGCGACCGGATGAGCATCCTTATCAGTTCCATTTCCAAGGGCGCGGTCATTCCGGCCGGCAGCGTTGAGCTGTTCAGTGTTCCGGGTAACTGCGAAGTAACCCATTTGGAAGCCAGCGACTACTACGGTAACATGCTCGATACGCGCGTCAACAAGGTTGGATTGCCGACTGATTTTGTCCTCGGACAGAACTTCCCGAATCCGTTTAATCCGACAACGAACATTAGCTTTGCGCTTCCGACCCCGACGGAGTGGACGCTAAGCGTCATTAACGTGAGCGGCCAGGTCGTGAAGCATTACACCGGTTTCGGCGCAGGCACAATGACCGTAACCTGGGATGCAACCGACCAGAGCGGCCAGGCCGTGGCGACGGGCGTCTATTTCTACCGTCTGGATGCTGCCGGGCTGAGCGAGACTCGCAAGATGGTGTTGATGAAGTAAGACATACTACATAAGTCATAGAATCACATTCACATTCTACTCTAGGCGCCGGGCTGACCCGGCGCCTCTCCTTTTTGGGGCGCAGGAATACCGAGAAAGTCGCGGCCCCAATAATCACACTTGTCACGCGGAATAATGACAATCGCCCCGATGAGGTAGATTTGTATGCCGTTCTTTGCCTTAGGGCGAAATTTGTGTTGCGATTTTGACAAAATACGCATATCTTGCATACGATATATTGCGTTCTTAGCAGCATAAACGCCGGAGTCTGCCAATGAAGAAATTTTTCACGGTGATTGGCATCTTGGCTATCTTCCTGGGCGTTGTCCTGGCGCACCAATCTTCTTACGCGGCGGACAAAACCAAGGAACAGCCGAATAAGCCAGTCTTTGTTGACTTGGATGGTGACGGCTTTGATGATCTCACCTCCCAGTCAACCAGTGCCCCTCTCGATCAGCCCAAAGCTGAATAGTACCGAAGCCGGCACGGATAGCGCGGCAGTAGGCACTACCATCAGCGGCGGTTTCTTCGACTTTGACAAAAGTTTGGTTCCGCAGAAGGAACTCTTTCTGAACAACAGCAGCGCGTTTCTTGCCATTAAACAGCGCATGTTTTGCGGTATGGCAAGCCGCGGCGGATTTGGTTCAGGAAATGATTTCGGCGGATCAACGACCGATGTTGCCGCGGGGTCTATGGTTGGGGGCTGCTGTGTGGGAGGGATCTGCCGCTGAGAACTAATTTGCTAACGCGTTCCCTCGTCAGTCTGATCTCCGCTGCCACACTGGCGCTGTTGTTTGCGTCGCGCGCCGACGCCAACCTGAAATTCGATATGGGATTCAGCAGCGGTTACACCAGCAATTCATTTCTGGATTCTACCGACGCTCTCGACCGCCATGTCATCAGCACCGGGGCGGTAAAGTACTATCCGCTGTCCTGGCTGGAGGCAAGTCTCTCCGGCGATATTTCGACCTACGGGGAAGTTCCGAATCTGTCCAGCCGTCTTGGCCGCGTCGGAATTACCGCAGTTCCGATCGGGCAGAATTCCCGCTTCTCACTTTCGCTCTCAGGTTCATTCGACGGTCGCCGCTACCGCCGGGCTTTTTCAAAGTATGACAGTGATGATTTCAACAGTCGAGTTGCCGTCGGATACCGACTGATGCCCAGACTCTCACTGAGATTGGGCGGCACTTTCCAGACAACTTCCTACCTGGCTACCGAGAGCGGTGACAAGCAGGCAACTGAAGTGTTTGCAGGATTCAACTCGACTCCGTTTGGAAGCAATAGTCTTGACGTCGAGTGGGGTTTCGGCTGGGCGGATTATAGGAGCATCGATCTTTCCAAGGTCAAGAGCGACGGCTTCGTAATCGATCGATTGATGGAGTTACCCCAGCTCCCGGTTGACAGTCTTCTCAAGAGTGGCACGATTCCATCGTTCTACATTTCGCCGCGCTGGTCTCGGCCACTAGGATCAAAAACCGGCATTAACGCAACGTTTCTTTACCGGCATTTTGGCAATACGCAGTCGACTATGGTTTTCGCTTCCGCTACCAGCGCCAATGGGCTGTTATCTCCCTGGACATCTGTGTGGGAGGGCATCGTCAGTGACCGTGACGATTAAGACGTACCTGTTGACGAATTTTACGATTACTTCCGGCGCGGGTTACTGGAACAAGACGTTTCTCAACACCAATGATCCGCGGTCTTACCAGTTCCCATTCTTCGTCAGTTTCAGAAACAAGATCACCCGCAGCGATGATTTGTCGCGCGCCTACATTCAGATCACAAGATCGGTAACCGTTGCCCGCGATCGGGTGCTGCAGCCGAAGCTGCAGATTGATTATTTTCATAACAAATCGACTAATGGCCTTTTCAAGTATTCCGGATTTTCTGTGGAGTTAGGAACCAGTTTTCAATTTTGAACAGTAAATGCCTCTCAAACAAATTTAGTGCACCTTTGTAGAAAGGAGACCCCAGTCAATGATCACTGCCAGAGGAATTCTCAGATTTTCCGGCGCTCTGTTGTGTCTGTTGATGCTTACAGCCGTCGGCGCCAATGCGGAGAACGTCTGCAAGGTCGATCATCAAATTGTATCCCAAAGCGTCCAGCCGGTTGCCGACACCCGGGATGCTAATGCTTACAATGGCACATTGAAAGTGTACGTCGTCGAGCCGACATCCCGTTTCCGGGACTTTAGCAACGTCCCGTACCATTTCGGCTTTCTGGGTTTTGCCGTTAATCAGGCGCTCTCTCTGAACATCGGCGACACATTGACAAAGAACGTCACGTTCAACAGCACGGCGATGTCCTCAAGCAACATCATGGTTATTGCCACTGTGTTTAACGGAACACCCCATTCGGCGAACACCGGCGGCAATCCCTTCACGGCGTACTACTGTGATGCGACGGCATCGGCAATTCCCGGCGTTCCGGGCGAGGACACGGCGAGTGGCGCCTACACGCATACGGTATTCTTGGAAGAGGGTACCGCACAATGGTGCCAGTATTGCCCGGCCATGAGTTCGGCGCTAGAACAGATCTGGCAAATGGGAACCTATCAATTCCGTTTTGCGGCAATGATCACCCAGAACTATAGCTACGGAACACTGATTCCGGATGCTTACAACCGCATTGTCGGCGACTACAATATCGCGGGATATCCAACGGCATTCTTCGATGGCGGCTTTGCCAACGTCGTAGGGGGATATTCGGCCATCAGCGCTTACACGCCCAGCATTTTGGCGGCGGGAGCAAGAACGGTCGACGATTTCTATCTTTGGACTTCCGTGGAGTTCGTCAGTGCGACCCAGTTGAACATTACCGTGAAAGTGTACGACCGCGACCTCAACAAGAGGCCGGTGTTAACGCAACCGACGACTGATTGCGTTATGTTCCAGACCAATCAGTTCCGCAATTTCGTCACCAGCGCGACGGACGTTGAGAACGATCCGCTTATGTACAAATGGACTTTCGGTAACGGTGACACGACTGACTGGATCGGTCCGTATCCCGCAGGTGATACGGCAATGATTACATACCGCTGGACTGATCCGGGAACTTACGATGTCAAGGCACTGGTGAAGGACACCTACCAGACGTCCAATGGCTGGTCGGCTCCGGTGCAGGTGACTGTGTCCAATTGTCAATGCGGTGACGCCAATAGCGATATCACAATTGATATTTCCGATGCCGTGTTCCTGATTCAATACATCTTCGCCGGTGGAGCTACGCCGGGCAGTTGCAACTGTTCGGGCTTCGGCAATGGCGCAGGCGACGCCAACGGTGATGGCGTGGTTGACATCTCCGACGCTGTCTTCCTCATTCAATACATCTTTGCGGGCGGCGCCAGCCCACACTGCTCTGGAATGTAAGTCGATTCGATAACGAAGGGCATCCGTGTATGCGGATGCCCTTCTGTTTGTGGTTGTCGCACGGATATGGAATATGCGGTCTACAAAGTTCTGATATAGAACGAGGTTGACTAGCTAGTAAGTTCATGAGATAATACCAGGTGTCGATACAAACGTTGTGTCCTCTGAAGAAAGGAATTCCGGTCAATGACCAAGGTTAAAGCACTGTTCAGGTATACGAGCATCCTGTTGTGCTTGCTTGTCGCAATGGTGGGGTCTGCCACAGCAGGCGATAGCGGGGGAACAATTCAGTTGCCGGTTTCGCCTGCCAATACACAGGAAGGCAATCTGCGTGACGCGCAGACACATCAATACAAGGGATACCTGCGATTGTATGTTGTCGAACCGACGTCCCGGTACACGGATGCCGACGGTGCCAACTACGATTTTGGATTTCTCGGTTTCGCGTACAATCAGATGATCACTCTGAACTACCGGGACACGATTCACGAAACGGTTTCCTGGAGTGGAACCGGCTTGGCGCAGGGAAATATTCAGGTGATTGCGGTGTTGTTCAACTCGGATGACCACCCGGCCTACGCGTACCCGCCGGGGCCGTGGAATCCGTTTATGGCTCACTGGGTGGATGCCGTAGCTGTCGGCGAATCCGGGTCAGGTTGCCACGGACACTGCTTCGGGAGGGTACACACATACTGTCTTTCTCGAAGAAGTTACCGACCATACCTGAACGTCCTGTCCGGCAATGCGGTCTGCATTGCATCAAATCTGGTCAATGGGTACATACCAATTTCGTTACGCGGCCTTGAGTCGTCGACGAGCTTCAGGAAGCACACGACTACGCGGCGGCGACATACAACTACTGGGGCACGCCGACGGCACTCTTTGATGGCGGGTATCAGGTTCAACAGGGCGGTTATTCGGCACTGTCCTATTACACACCCAAGATCGATTCCTGCAAGGTTCGTCCAACGCAAGATGTATTCCTGCAAGTGTCGCTGACCTATCTCAGTTCCACGCAATTGAAGATGGAATTTGTGGTAAGCAACAACGAATTGACCAATGCGCTTCCAGGTGCGGCAGCGCAGCCGTCGTCATCCTGCGTGATGTTTACTCCAAATCAACTTTACCAAATGTCGACGTCGGCAACTGATCCTGACCTCGACCAGGTATACTACAGATGGGTATTCGGCGAAGGCGATTCTTCTGCCTGGCGCGGCCCGTACACTTCCGGTGATACCTGCATGATAGGGCATCGCTGGTTGAACGACGGAACATATAATGTCAAGGTACTAACCAGGGACAAATGGCAACAGTCGGCCGGTTGGTCGAGTCCGCTGGTAGTCCACGTCGGAATTTGCCACTGCGGAGATGCCAACTATGACGGCGCCGTGGACATCTCGGATGCCGTATTCCTGATTCAATACATATTTGCCGGCGGCGCGCAGCCGGGAGCATGTAGTTGCAGCGGCACGGGTAACGGAGCCGGCGACGCCAATGGCGACAGCGCCGTTGATATTTCCGATGCCGTATTCCTGATTCAGTATATTTTCGCCGGCGGAGCGACTCCGCACTGCGCCTCCTAGCTAATTAGTCGATCATAAATTTCTCCTTTCTTTTCCGCCAGGTCGCTTTTCGCGGCTTGGCGGAATCTTTTTATAAATGGGCGCGTAGCGCTACGCTATTGATGTCGCCGAACGCCGGTGCGGAAACCCTGGCGCATCATGGTCGCAGACACCACTAGATGTATGCTTCCCGGATGCGCTGCACAAGCGAACGCAGCCCTAACAGACCCGAAGCCATTTACTATTGCCGTGCCCCGGATTGGGGATAGCTCGGGAGGCCACCACGCGATGCGTTGTAGACACACCACGGGCACGGCAACTCTTGGTACCAAGTTGGCCACTGTCGGACTCCGTCGTCGGCGCGGGTGGAAACCGTGCCGGCGCCTAAGTCGGCGACAACGCCCTCTACTTATAGGGCTGACTGAGATTTTTGGTGTTCGGCACTACAAAAATGGGTTTGGGTGGCAGGTCACAATCCCGCGCCGGCGGTTGGACATGAGTCAAGGAAATAACGGTGCCGCGCGGGATCAGTACCTGCCACAACGGGGAGGAGGAGGTTTCGGTCCGTCGGAAAACGCGAGCGGTTGTCCCAAAACTCGTTACATTCAGTTTTGAGATGCCGCCGGTTGCACAATTTCGCGTCTGGGAGATCAGTTGTATAAGATGGCTAGCGCGAAGGAGACCTCCGCGGAAATCAGGAACCGGCGTAACAACTTGAACTGCTGACTTGTAGGGACAACCTCGGGGTTCCTGACGGCGCAAGCAAAGGCGGAGTCAGCGTTTGTCGAGTACCAGACTGCGTCTGGACAGAGTGCGTAGTTTGTAACGATGTTCTATAAATGGCTGGATTGATGCAGTGTCAATCTCATAGAGATTGAAGGTCTTGTATCTTGTTACGACAAGTGTGTCGGAACTGATATTGCTGGCGTAGCGGAAAATCCCAAAGTCGTCGGTGACGGACGTGTCAACGGGCACGTCGCTGAAATAATATCCGGCCGGTGCAACAACGGTGATTGAGTCGACCAATCCCAGCGGATAGCGGCAGTTGACTGGAAACTTTCGGTCGACAAGATCAACCTCTTCCGGGCCGCTCATGATAGGAAGCGCAGACAGATCGAGATAGAGTTTGCCGTTGACGCGCCTCTGGTAACGTGCGGTCGTTCCCTTGAAATTCAGTACGACTTCCGACAACCTATCCACGGCAGGATCGGCCTTGCACTCAGTGATTTGCAGATTGTCGCTGACAATTTGCGGGAAATATTTCAGTATTTCGGTCTGTGAGCCGGTCGTCGCCTCTTTGGACAACTGCTTCAGGCCGGCTCCCGGATTGCCCCGGGCATGAATTTTCCCGACAATCGACAGCCCGAGATCAGCACCCAACGTCAAAGTTGCAGTACGCTCAATGACGTTTTCCTCTGGCGTAGACGCCGGTGTTCGCAGCAAGGCGCCGCCATCGGAGGACACAGCCAGTACGAAAATGTTCTCGTCCGTCCAGGGCAGATCGCCCAGGGCGCAGGTAAAGCACGTCGGATCCGCCCAGACTGTGTCGGCGCCGTTCAGGTAGAAGACGAACACATGGTTGAAATTCATCATCGGAAACCGCGGGTCAACCCGGCCATCATCCCTGGTCATCGCCAGCGCGAGCCGAGTCGGGGCGCCGATATAACGGAACATCGAGGCGTACATGGCCGACAAATCCTTGCAGTCACCGTAGCTATGGCTATAGGTCAACTGGGAGGGATGCGCTTGCCAGCCGCCCAGTCCCACTTTCACGGCTACGTAACGCGACCGTGAACTCAGGAATCGGTGTAATCTATCAAGTCCCGCTTGATCAGCACTCTTGCCGGGAAACATCTCGTCGAGCGTTTGCTGCTGCTCTTTGCTCATTTCGTAGGCATCCTGATTTATGTCGTCGATGCTGCGCGATATCGACGACCAGTCGGCTCCGGAGATTTGGAATTTGCCGAATTTGAAATTGTCGGCGTTGAAAATCAGGCCGGGAAGGAACAATTGTGCCGGCGGCATATACGATTCCGATTCGTATGCCGGGAGATCAACGGCTTTCCAGGTGAAGATCTTATTGTCGCCGACTTGTTCGACTTGAGGGTCAGCGACGTTGCCGAAGACTTTGGTTCTGAAGGCAAATGCAGCCGGAACCGTGAGAACATAGGAAGAGGTGTCGACAGGGATCGTCCGCTGAGGATGCCAAAATGGCCAGGAAAAGAGCGTTGAGATTTTCTGCTGATATTCATAGTCGACGATGAAAGGAAAGTTGCCGGCTCCGAGCTGCAAAACATATTCGCAGTCGTCGGTGTAAAGCGCATACTCTCCATAACCGCAGACTTTGACCGCGTCTTTCTTGGACTTCTTCTGGATCAAATTGCCGGAGGAGTTGTAAACCTGGGCATTTGCCTCGGTCGTCTTTACGAAACGAGAATCCTCAAAGATCATGGTACCATATTTCTGTCCGTTCTCGTTCCAGATCTGGACGCGGCGCCTGAAAGAGAATTCGGCAGTACCGTCGTCATGAATCTTCATCGTAGTTGATTCCGCCAGCACTCGCGCGTCTACGGAGTCGGAGGCAGCGCCTGCCGGTGCCGCTGTTGCGGGTGCGGCAAACAGGAGTAGCGACGCCACCAACAGGAAGACCGGCAAGCTGCGTGACGACACGTTTGTTCCGAAGCTATGATTACTCATGGTTCCGCCGTCAGTAAGTAATCGTAGTCTGTTCGAGTGCGGCGTCGGCGATCTTGGTGAACACGCCGCGGACATTCGCATAGGATGCCGGTGGATAGATGGACTTGCCGATAATCAACTGAGTCATGATACGAGCGCTACCGCCGGCCGATAATGAATTTCGCGTGAAGGTGATGCCGTCGAACGTTTCCCTGACATTCTGAGGAAGCGCCGCCAGAGTCAAGCCATCATCGCAGACGATGTCGACTACATCCATGTAGGTTCGAGGGTAGGCAAAGTCGACAGGGAAGAAGCGCCGGGGTTTGTCAAACGGATTGTCCTTGAAAGCCATAATCAGCGGTGCGCAAACCAATTGCTTGTCCGCGACCAGACAGAGGGTTGGGAGCGTCAGAACCAGGTCAATGCCGGCCGTATCGTTGTCGATGTCGCGGGTGAAGGAATAGGAATCAAGGGTGAATTGGGCGTCGTTGCCCTGCAGCAGTATCTGGCGCAGCTTGTCATCCTCCGGCTTATCGCGCAACAGATCGCGTTTGGCGTAGATCTGATACCCGCTCAACGAGACGTGCGTGGAACAAGTGGCACTGCCGTCAGCATGAATTCGCATTCTGCTGGCGGTCTCGAATCTGCTGTCTCGTTTGGGAAATTCGAGGCGAAACGTCTGCGAAGCATCTTTTCTCAGGAGAAGTCCGCCGGACGTGATATCATCGGGCGGCAAGTAGGGAAAGGGCACTCCCCTAACTCCGGTGTCCAACAGATAATTGCCATTGGTGGCAGTTACCAGACAGATGAGGTGGTTGAATTGCTGGAGTTGAAACACCTCCGGATTAAAGGCCGCAAAGTCCCGGGTGCCGATCAACAAGGGCACGGCGTCCACCCCGACTGCGCGCAGCATTTCCATCAGTAGCAGATTTTTCTCGGCGCCGTTGCCGACCTTCTGTTCGAGTACCTTCTGAAGTTTGTTCTGCGAGTAGAGGAATGTCACTTCATTGCCCTGAGTCAGAACCTCGTCTCGGACGTACTGGTACAATCTCTTGATCTTGTCTTGAGGAGAGGTGATGTCCCTGGTGAGTGCCAGCGCCGTATCTGCCAACTTGCCTTTGCTATTAGTGAATTCGTCGTAATACTCAAGCAGAGTCTCACCCAGTGTTTTCCAGTCCTTAATGAACTTAAGACTGTTCATTCCGTCCTTGAACGATACCAGCTGGCAGGTGAGTGTGGCGCAGTAGTTTCGCGCGGCCGCCATGTACGGTTCGTCTTCGATAGGGAAGAGATCGCGCAGCACCCAGGTAAACTTGACCGGCCCATTTTTCTCGATGGACAATTCCTCGCGGGTCGGAGTGCGCAACGACTCCGGCACGTTCGAAGCATAGGCATTGTAATTGAGGCCGCCCCAAAGGATGATTGAGAACTGCGACTTGCGTACATAGAGATCGCCCTGAAAATACCAGGGCTGCAAGAACGTGTAGCTATGCTGCAAGTATCCGTACTGATATTCGATGATGCAACCGTCTTCGAGGGCCGGAAACGTGAAGGTCGTCACCTCTCCCTCCTCACCAACCTTTTTGACGAACCTGTCTTTACCGGAGACTTCGATCTTCTTGCCATCTCTTAGAATCGTGTGCGCCTTGAATCCCGAAAGATCGGAGCCGACGATTTCAACATTGGCAGCGTCCTGGGCTCCAGCCTTGTTAAGAATCTTGATTCGCACGTGGCGTCTGAGTTTAATCGCCGCACCTTCATAAGGTGGTGGGACCTCCAACGAGCCAATGTCGAATAGAACGATGGCGGCTGCGTCAGGGAGGTTCTCAGGCGCGGTGAGATTCCATTCTTCGTCGGTAACTTTGCCCCATTTTTCTTCTTTGTCTTCGGCAAAAACGGAGCCAATTACGAACAAAGATAAAAGCACGAAAATGGTGGTGATTCTTGGATTCATCCTGCTCTCCTTGGTGTGGGTGAAAAATACAATACTTGTCTATTTCTGTCAACCTCTAATGTCGCGGCAGGTTGCGGCCGCTGCTCCCGACGGAGTGCCTTGGCAGAGAGTGCGGATGTGTGATTTTGCGGCAAAAATTGTTTTTGAGGACGTGGTGCAATAAGTCCGCGACAAGTTGCGTATGGTTTTTGGGACGGTCCCGCTGTGGCGTGCCGCCGGCGGAGCAGGGCGCTCCAATCGGGATCTAATCGCAAACCGAAGACCATCGAGGTAAAGACACTCGAATCGCGTGGATCAAAAGGAGGTTGTACTGAAGAGATCGCGATTGAAAGGCATCGCGGGACCGACCGTACAATTGATATTTGGAACGTCAAAGAAGGAGCACGTTTCGCCACAATAACCGGTTAACCTAACGGTTTGAACAGAAAGAATTCGTTGGGTACCCAACCTGACGAACCAACTGCGTCAAGACACTCCCACATTCTTGACGCCTATCCGTGACACGGCGTCGGGAACTTCCACCCGGCGCCGACCCTTTACAACCCTCACCAACAATCCCTCTCCCAAGGGGAGAGGGAAGAAAAGCAGTGCGAAACTAATTGATGACTGGCCGAGATTAGGGCGAGTCGGCGGATGGCACGTGCGGAAAGATTCTGATAAGACCCTCACCCTCGGTCCCTCTCCCAAGGGGAGAGGGAGGAATAGCAGTGCGAGACTAATTGATGACTAGCCGAGATTAGGGCGAGCCGGCGGATGGCACGTGCGGAAAGATTCTGAGAAGACCCGCGAGCCCGATGCACGTGCGGAAAGATTCTGAGAAGACCCTCACCCTCAGTCCCTCTCCCAAGGGGAGAGGGAGGGAACAGCAGTGCGAGACTAATTGATGACTAGCCGAGATTAGGGCGAGCCGGCGGATGGCACGTGCGGAAAGATTCTGAGAAGACCCTCACCCTCAGTCCCTCTCCCAAGGGGAGAGGGAGGGAACAGCCGAGCGTTCGCGATTCAGGTTCAAAGACATTCTAAGGGGTAAGGACCGCACGGGTAGTCATGCGGTCCTCTGGTTGTGTGAGCTGCCCTAATGGAGGGTTCTATTTGCGACGCCGAGTTCTGGCGCCAACACCTATCAATCCAAGCCCCAGTAAGAGGAGCGTTCCGGGCTCTGGCACCAGCCCATAGGTCTTTTCGAGTAAATCGTTGCCGCATTCCATCGTGTTGTGGAACGTGATCGACGATTGCGATGCCAGATCGACTCCCAGAGTTGAACGGGCGATGCGATATTCCTTGATCCAGGTGTCGCCGTTTCCGGGTGTCAGGAAGGTGGTCTCGAGTCCGGGGTAGAAGGTGTAAGTTTCGTTGATAGCTCCGAGGTCGGTACCGGAGTTGATGTCGTAGGCGCCGACGGCATTCTTGATGATGGCGTTGCCGCCGTAACTGCCGTTTTCAACCGGAATGAAATTCCAGGTAGATACCGCGAACAGTTGGGCCGACGACACGTCGATGGCATAGGTGTACTTATTGCCGTTGAAGCCGAAGAACAGGTCGCCCTCGGAGAATGTGCGGGAGAACTCCGATGAGACGACGCCGGTCCCGAATGAGGACGTGAGCGACACGTACAGGTAAGTGTTGTCGTACGCGAAATTCAGACCCTCGAGATCGTACAATTCGCCACCTTCGGCTCCGTGCCCCGGTGACGGCAAATTGCCAATGCCGTTAGGATAAAAGACGGGTGACCAGTTGTTGTTGTTATCGAAGTAAGAAGTACCGAAGTTGTGGTACGTCCAGGTCACGCCGTAAACTTGCGGAACTGACGCTGCGATCAATGTCGCCGTCAGAATTACGAAGAGTTTTTTTCCCATGTATTCCTCCGTTTTAAAATCCCTTCGAGGTAGTGCTATAAGCAAACGCCATGCCAGTTTGCGGTGCGAGGTCGTTAGCAAATGCCACGCAACGAGTTCAGATGTGCGGTGGGAAATCACTCAATCTTAAGCGCATTTTTGCAACCGAGCTTAACCGTAACGAAATTCGACATCATCTAGCTATTTAATCCATGTTTTCATTGAATAAGTGATTCACAGTTATGGTCTTGTGAGATCCGGCAAAATGTCGAAAGTCTGGACATCCAAACGATCGAAAGCGACAGCGGTCCGCTGGTTCGGACAGGGTTGATGGTGCTATGCTTGTACAGTCGTAGCGAGATGACGTTGACGACAGGGACAAAAAGAAACCGCGTCCGTATGTTCGGACGCGGTCTTTATCGTTCTGTTGTACTACTGAACGACGTTATTTGCGACGGCGCAGCGTAGCGCCAACACCCAACAAGCCCATACCGAGAAGAATCATCGTGCCCGGTTCGGGGACGATTCCATAAGTCTTCTCAAGCAGGTCGTTTCCGCATTCCATCGTGGTGTGGAACGTAATCGTCGACTTGGTCGCGAGATCAACGCCCAGAGTCGAACGGGCTATCCGGTACTCCTTGATGTAGGTATCGCCGTTACCCGGCACCAAGGGAGTCGTTTCAAGACCAGCGTAGAAAGAGTAGGTTTCGTCAATGCCACCCATGTCCAATCCGGAATTAATGTCGTAGGCGCCAGCGGCGTTACGAATGATGGCGTTGCTGCCGTAACCACCCGGGACTACCGGGATGAAATTCCAGGAACGAACCTGGAAGAGCTGTGCAGCGGAGACGTCGATGGCGTAGGTGTACTTGGCACCATCAAACCCGAAGAACAGATCGCCTTCCGGGAAAATCCGGTTGAAAGCGGTCGAGTTAACGCCGGTTCCAAACGAGGAAGTGACGGACACATAAAGATAGGCGTTATCATAGGCGAAGTTGAGACCTTCAAGGTCATACTTCTCGCCGCCCTCACTCATGTGGCCCGGGGAAGGCAGATTGCCGATACCGTTCGGATAGAAGATCGGCGACCAGTTATCGTTGCCGTCAAATACCGAGGTACCGAAATTGTGGTACGTCCACGAGACGCCGTACGCAGGCGTTGCTAACAGCGCCAGGCCGACGGCCAGAAGAATCGTTAAGAGTGCTTTCTTCATTATCTATTCCTCCAAAAGTTAGTGTTTTCGATATCCCACGAGGGATTGATAAAGCAAAGGATGTGCCGTTATGAAAAGTGTTATCAACTTTTTAGTGTGTTGATTAGCAATAAGTTACGATACATGCTGGCAGGACGTTTATTGGATGGATTCTACGGCGGTACCGACATGTCCAAGATATCGACATGGAAATATCACAAAAGTCGCGGTGATTTTTGTAAGGCATTATTGCATAGTCGATTAGGAATTTTTCGGGTTGTCGAATTAACTTACAAAAAAGGGCCTCTCGAACTAGAGGCCCTTAAATCTGTTACTGTATGTATGACAGCTACTTACAGGTGGCGGGCTGTCCGGCTGCTGTCATTCGAGCAACCGTGAAGACCGGGAATAGCGAGCCGGTTCCGTCCGGGATAACGCCGGAGAGCGTGTTCGAGGGCGGGATGAAGGTCGTGTCGACCATAATCTCGCAGACGTCGACAGTACGCTTAGCATTGGGCACTGCCGTGAAATACAGCGTAGCCAGGGTGCCTTTACCCTCGTTAAGCGGCAAGGTCTTGCCGGTCATGTCAGCCAGGAGTCCGATAAGCACTTGCTGAAGCGAGTCAATCGGGCGCACCGATTTTACCGCGAAGTAATCGATACGGCCTTTCCAACTGACGGAATCGTAATGCATTTTGAAGTCTTTGCCCCTGACAATCAGCGGGATCTCCATGGCGCCGAGCTTCTCGTCATTTTCCCAGGCGAATTCGCAAGTAAACTGATTGGCCTTGGCCGGCTTTAGTATGATTTCGGCCTTATCTGGCTTTCCGAAAGGATCGTTGGCTTTTCCCTGACCGAGAAGGGTGACGGCAAAAAAGACGATGAGAACTGATGCAAGGATCAGATAGGATACTTTTTTCATTAATTTCCTCCCTGTGGCGGTTTATCCTTTCTGCAATTTCATAATCTCTTCTTCAACTCTTTGTCTTACAACCGAATTAGGGTATTGTTTCACGAATTCCCGGTAGGTCTCGATGGCCTTCGCGCGATCCTTTTTGTTAAACTCATAGATGCCACCAACTTTAAGCAGGGCATCGGCGGCCTGTGCAGATTTTGGAAACTGCTGACGGAGATCGGTGAACTGTTTAATGGCCTGATCGAACAGCGCGTTGTGGGCGTAGAAGGAGGCCAGGTAAGAAGACGCCATCAAGGACGCCCGTTTATCGGAACTCGTAGTTATGACTTCTTTAAGCTTGTCCTCGGTTTTGCCCACCCACTGTTGAGCCAGTATCGGTTGCCCAATTTTCTTGAAGAAATCAGGCATATACATCATGGCTTCGATCGACTGTTGAGTGTTGGGATAGCCATTGATCAAACTGAGATATTCCTGCTGAGCGCGGTCATATTGGCCCTGTTCCTCGAAGCTCTGTGCCAGCAGTTGCTGGGATTGAATCTGTATATGCTGGGAGTTCGGGAAGGCGGAAGAAAGCTTGCGCAGATACTCTCGGCCGGAATCGAAACGTTTGTTACTAATCTCGATGGTGGCAAGCTTCAGAAGCGACGAGGCAATCACCAGAGAATCCTTGGCATTGGCGACAAGATCCTCATAGATCCGGTGGGCATCATCCTTGCGGTCGAGGCGCATGAAGTAAAGGTCGGCCATCATACCTTTGGCGGCGTCGACGACGTTTCCAGTTGAATCTTTGACAGTCATAAGCAGGTCGACGGAACGTTGATATTGGCCTTTGAAATTGTACGTTTCGGCGAGCAGCCGGGTAGAGGCCACGGTCAGCGGTGAATGAGGGAAGCTGCTGATAATCTTCTGATAATACTGCTCAGCCCAATCTGCTTTCTTGTCGGCTGTCAGAGAGTCTCCAATGGTCGCGTAGTATTCGACGATCTGGCGCGGGAGAGCAATCACGTCCATGGCGGGGAAGAAACCATTGACCACAGGCGGATAATACATTTCGATGAGTTGGGTGTAGCTCTTTTCAGCGTCTTCCCAGTCGCCAAGGCGCTCGTAGTTGCGGCCGATCGAGAGTAATGCCTGGCTGCGATTTTGCGGCGACAGGTATTTGGTATTGACGACGCGGTGAAGGATAACCATGGCAGAGTCGACTTCGCCGGCGCTCAAGAGCAGGTCGGCTGCAGTTAACTGGGCTCGGCCGGCAATCATTGCGGCTTCCTTTTCGGTCTGCGTCAGTGAGTCCTTGCTGTCGAGACCGGGGAATTCCTCTTCAAAGATGGCGTAAACTTTCCGGTAGCCACTAACAAGGTTCAAGTAATCCTGGGAGGATCGTAATTCGGGCTTAACGCTGTAATTAGTGACCGCTTTCTCGGCGGCAAAAAAAGCTTTCTCGACCTGATAGCGCTTTGCGTCCGGCTGGTAGGCCGAACAGGCGACAAAAAGTGCCAGACAGGCGAGCAGCAGTGTTGAGGCGAGTGTGGATTTTTTCATAAGTCCCTTTAGCTCTATTAGTTCAGTTTATCGACCTTCCGTCATAAATCTTCAGATCAGCGGCAAACTAAAGCCGACAGCCACCAACGGTACCCGGAGAATTCGGCTGATGTTTCATAATGCAAAGATGTCATGACACGAGCTAGCTGCCGACTCATCCCTGAGATCAAAATGATGGTAACGTACGCGCCGTTTGAAGTCAAGTTGATTTGATTCATCGCCGTAGCCGGTAATGCAACAATGTCTCCGTTCATTTCGTTTGCTACGTCTGCCGGAATTGCTATTTTTGAGGTGATGACGAGTTTCGATCAACATACGCTGAATTCGCTGGAGTTTACCCGGATCAAGACGGAGGTCGCCAAGCTCTGCTATTGTGAGGGAGGGAGACGTCTGGTGGAGAGGATGCATCCGGTGACCGATCCGACAACGATCGAGGATGCGCTTTCAGAGACATGGGAAATGCGGGAGATTATCGAGTTCGAGGAATCATTTCCGCTGGAGTTGGTTGAGAATGTCGAAGCGCTGGTGGCCAAGATTCAAGTCGAGGGGTCGATCCTCGATCCAGAGCAGCTAAAGCGGCTGGCGGATTTCCTGAAGATAATCGTAGCGCTGTATCAGTACCGCACGAACAAGGAGTCGAAGTATCCACGGATCGTCAGTTATCTGAAGCAATTGAGCCCACTGCAGGATTTGATCCTGCGGATCGATGAAGCGATCGATCGCGGAGGAGAAGTCAAGGATTCGGCCTCGCCACGGCTGAGGAAAATACGGATTGAAAAGGTACATGCGCGGGCAGTGATAATTGACCGGCTGCAGCGAATTATCGGCGGAAAGTCGCACCGCGCCGACCGACTGGACGACGTTATCACGATGCGCGACGGGCGTTATGTAATTCCGATTGCCGACAGCGAATACAATCCCAGAGAAGCAGTGGTGCATGATCGGTCGAAGTCTGGAGCGACACTTTATGTCGAGCCGACTGAAGCGATTGAGCTGAACAATAAGCTCAAGCAATTGCTGCTGGAGGAGGTCCAGGAGATCGAGCGGATACTGCTGGAGTTGAGTGACCTGGCCAGGGCGCATTCGACGCAGATCAATCGCAATCTGGAATTATATGGCCGGTTGGACTTTGTGCATGCCAAGGCAGCGTTCGCGATGCGTATCGACGGTGTTATGCCGGTGCTAAAACAGGAGCCGGTGATCAGTTTGCAGGCAGCATATCATCCGCTGCTATTGCTGTCGGCAAAACAGAAACAAGATGTGGTGCCGCTGTCGCTGGAATTGGGCAACGATCATAATATCATAATCGTTACGGGACCGAACACCGGCGGCAAGACGGTGGCGCTGAAGACAGTCGGCCTGCTGACCTTGATGGCGCAGGCGGGGCTTTTGGTAAGCGCCGATGCCAAGTCGGAACTGGGCGTGTTCGACAAGGTGTTTGCGGACATCGGCGATGAGCAGTCAATCGAGCTGTCGCTGTCGACGTTTTCCTCGCACGTGTCGCGAATAACATCGGCGATAGCCGCTTGCGACCGTAAGAGCCTGGTGTTGTTCGACGAAATCGGAGTGGGGACTGATCCGAAAGAAGGCGCAGCGCTGGCGGAGGCGGTGATAGACTATCTGTCCGAGACCGGAGCGAGGTGCATTGTCACCACGCACTATTCGGCGTTAAAGGCGATTGCCGAGACAAATAAGAAAGTTGAGAACGCATCCCTGGAATTTAACCGGCAAACGTTGCAGCCGACCTACAGGTTGCGGACGGGTTTGCCGGGATCAAGCTACGGGTTAGAGATGGCGGCACGGCTGGGAATGCCAAAAGAGATATTGGCGCGTGCCGGGGAACTGGTCGGAACGCAGGAACGATCATTGGCTGATCTGATTGCGCGGCTGGAGACGGAACTGATTTCTGCGGACGCCGAGAGGCAGGAACTCAAAGAAAAATTGAAGCAGGCGACCGAGCTGGAAAATCAACATCGGGAGCGAGCTGAGAAGGTTCAGGCAAGAGAAAAGCTGCTGCTCAAGCAAGGTTTCGCAGAAGCCACCATGCTGGTGGAGGAGACGCGGCAAAAGATCGAGTCGCTGCTGCGTGAGTTGCAGTCCGAAAAGGTTTCCAAAGAGACGGTCAAGCAAGGTCGAAAGACGTTGGATGACTTGCGCCGCGAACTGTCGGAAAAGACGGCGGCGTTGACGCCTCCTGTGGAGAAGGGCGAAGTGCCGCAAGTGGGCGACCGGGTATGGATCGAACGCCTGCAAACGGACGGGGAATTTGTCGAGAAATTCACGGACGGCAAAAGGGCGCGGGTGCGAATCGGGAAGGTGCTGTCGACGGTTGATATCGCTGACTTGCGCAAAATGAAGGGTGAGAAGGCGGCGCCGTCGTTGCCGCGCGATGTCGATTACCAGCCATACAGGCAGGATCCGCAGATGGAGATTTCCTTGCGCGGTATGACGGTTGAAGAAGCGCGGGATGCGTTGGACAAATACTTTGACGAAATTACGCTGTCGAATGTGCCATACGTGAGGATTGTGCATGGCAAAGGAACCGGGGCGCTGCGCCGGATGGTGCGGGAGTATCTTTCGAAAAATAAGATGGTGGAATCGTTTCAGCTCGGGGAGTGGAATGAAGGGAGTTGGGGTGTGACAGTGGTGAAGTTGAAATAGATTATCACGGGCAAAGTTCTCGCCAATGGTGAAAGCCCTCACCCTCGGTCCCTCTCCCAAGGGGAGAGGGAAGGAAGCGAAATCAACGCATAGTGTATGTCGGGTTTCTCGTCCCGTGGTATCGGAGAGGTGTGTCGCACGATAGTCGGGGTTAAATGTTTTCAGTGGAACGGTCATGCAAGGGTGGGACTCGGAACGCCGACCTACGTGACTACGTTCGGAGTAGTGTGTCGCAGATAGAGCCCTCACCCTCGGTCCCTGTCCCCGGGGAGAGGGAAGAGTGACCTATGAGCCAGTCAGTTCAAACAAGACTATCGTCATAGGGTGATTACTCGGATTTGAGGCGCTGGATTTCGCTGAGGTAGAAGCTCATGCGGTCGGAATCTTTTTCGGTTTCGGCTTCCTGCAGGAGTTTCTTGAAGAGGCCGATTTGTTTGTCCTTGATACGCTTGTCAAAGGCGCGCAATAGATCGTTGAACATGGCGGTGAGATCGGAGTCGGCGAAATCGCGGGCTGCCAGAGAAGCGAGACGTTCGCGGACAGTGACGTTCTCGATTTTGTCGATCAAAGACGATGCCGTGACCGGAAGTTGTTCCTCGCGCAAGAGCGACATCAGACTGTAGATATCGGCAAGCTGGTTGTCGTCGAAATCGGTCGGGGCGATTCTGTCGATCGCGGCGTCGATCAGGTCAGGACTGGTGAGGAGCAAGGTGATTAGTTCTTCTTCGAGTGGCGAGATTTTGACCGGCTGCGGTTTTTCACGTTGATTGGTGGGGACCGGATGCGAGCCGCGTTTAAGTATCTTGAGATCAATTTCGCAGCCGCGTGAGACTTCCTGCAGGAATAATTCACGTCGCACCGGGTCTTCGATCTTGGCTGCCAGCGTAGTCAGCCGCTTGATCGATTTGTCTTTGTCACCCAGCGACAGCTTTTCCCAGCGATCAGGCAACAACGATAGCGAGAAGTCGACATAGGAACGCGCTTTGGCCAACTGGTCAAGCACGGCCTGCTTGCCGCCCTTGCGGGCGATGGAGTCGGGGTCGTCCCCTTTCGGGAGCGAGACGACCTTGACCTCAATACCAGACTCGAAGAGATAGTCGACGGAACGGATAGCCGCTTGTTGACCGGCGGAATCGGAATCGAACATGAGGATGACGGTCGGCGTACAGCGCGCCAGTAGCTGTGCTTGCTCTGGAGTGAAGGCGGTCCCCGAACTGGCGACGACGTTTTGGATGCCGGCCTGATAGAGGGAGAGATAGTCGAAGTATCCCTCGACAACGATGGCCTGTTCGTGGCGGCGAATCTCTCCGCGCGAATGGGAAAGGCCGTAGAGGACGGACGCCTTGTGATAGAGTGGCGTCTCCGGCGAATTGATGTACTTGGCCTGATCCTCGGCGATAAAGGTGCGGGCGCCAAACGCGATTGGTTTGAGAGAGATATTGAAGATCGGAAATGCCAGGCGGTCGCGGAAGCGATCATAGAAAGTGCCGCGCTCGCTTTTGACGATCAGGCCGGCTTTTTCAAGATCGGACTCGGTGAGCGATTTGGATTTCGCATAGGTCATGAAAGCGTCCCAGCTATCGGGGGCATAACCGAGCTGGAATTTTTCGATGGTTTCGTCGGTGAGTTTGCGGGTTTTCAGATACTCGAGTGTCTTGCGCGAATCACGAAGATGTTCGGCAAAGAAGCCAGCCGCCAGTTCGTGGGCGTAATAGAGCTGGTCGAGTTCCTTGGATTCGCGTTTGAAGGAACGTTCTGGGAGTGCGATGTGAGCGCGTGCAGCGAGAAGTTTCAGGGCGTCAGGAAACGCCACTTTTTCATATTCCATGATGAACGAAAATACATTGCCGCCCTTGTGGCAGCCGAAGCAGTGGTAAATCTGCTTGTCGGGCGAGACGGAAAATGACGGCGTCTTTTCCTGATGGAAAGGGCACTTGCCCCACCAGTTGCGGCCCTTGCGTTTGAGCGGGAGATAGGAGGCGATCACCTCGACAATGTCAGAAGAGTCGCGCACGCGTTCGATTATTTCGTCGCCATAGAATGCCATTGAGGGCAATAAAGAGAGAGGGCGGGGTGAAGCAAAGGGATATTGTGAGCGCCGATGTATTTGCATGAAGAGCATGCCGCGATTCGAGGGCTGCAAGAAAAGAGCCGGATGGTCGAGTGACCATCCGGCTGGGATGAGAGAAATCGCAGGATCGTAGAAGCGGGCTACTTGATTAGCAGCATCTTTCTGGTAGCGCTGTAGTCAGAGGTAGTCAGCTTGTAGAAATAGATACCACTGGAGACGGGCGTACCGCCTACATCGGTGCCATCCCACTCGACTGAATGTTTGCCGGCAGTCTGCGGGGCGCCGACCAGTGTCTTGACGTGCTGGCCGAGTGTGTTGTACACGACCAGGTTGACGTCGGCGGAGGCGGGCAGAGTATAGTAGATCACCGTCGACGGGTTGAACGGGTTCGGGTAATTCTGCGCCAAATCATAGATCTGCGGCAGAGTAGAGGAGCCCTTATAGGTCGTGTAATAGCCGGAAGCGCGCAGAACGAATTCCCGCACGTAGCCGGGACGAAGTGGAACGGTATTGGCGGCGTCGAAAGCAAGTTCGATCGACTGTCCGGGTTCAAGCGAGACGGTCTGTTCGTCGCTTTCAGTCAATAGCGAAAGGACGTCGCCATCAGAAGCGTGCCGGGCGCCGATCAGACTGAACTCGGTCTTGTTCCAGGTTTCGGTGCTCGGGATATACAGTGAGAGTTTGTTGACGTAGATGCTGTTATCCCAACGGACGCGGATGATGATCTTGCCATCATGAGAGAATCCGGCAACGCTGAAAGTCCGCATTTCGTTGGTTTCCTGAGCGCGCACGGCCAGGTCGGGCAAGGGAATCCATTCACCGTTGGCAGATAGGATTTCCGTAATCACAGTGCTTGATTGAGAATCGGGATTACCACCGGCAACCGGCTTATCCATTACTTTGCAGACCGGTGGACCACCCGGATCCTCACCAAGGGCAGCGAGATCCCAATTGAAGTTTTTGCCGGGTAAGTAGGTCAGCGTGAGCGTACCCGGAACATTGCTGGTGAAGAAATTGCCATCTTCGCTGAGCAATTCGGCGGCATGGTCAACGCCAAAATCATCTATGGCGGAAACGGGAAGCAACTCATCGCGATAGACAGTGATGGCTCCCTGGTGTCCCACGTTGAGCAGGGTGCCCTCCGGGTGGTCAACCACACTCAACTCGAAAGCGTCAAACACGGACTGTTCAACTTCCCACTCACGTACCTGCAGCACATACTGTCCGTCTTTCGGCTGCAACGCAGTCTTCAGGCGATAATAATCAGGCGCCGGTTTGGCGAAAGCGGGGTTCTCCGCTGACTTGAGGATGGTGTTTTGCTCGACAAAGCGTTCACCGTCCCAGGCAAATACATAGGGGCAGCTTGACTGCTGCGGTGGGTTGCCGACTTTGAAGGTACCGCTGGTCAGCGTGATTGAGTTGTTAGCATCTCCATAACGCAGCGTGAAATTGGTGAACGCCGGTTTAACATAGCAGACGTTTTGATCGCCGTAGAATTGGATTGTTCTCTCGCAATAGGTCGTTTGAGCCGGATCGACGACCACGGTATCAAAGACGCCCATGGCGTAGTAGGGGGGATGGAACGGGAAATTCTCGTTCTGGGTGTCGCTCTCCTTGCGAACAATGCGATCGACGTAACCGTTGGTAAAATGATCGCTGGTCGTCCAGTACATTGGTAGCGTACTGCCGGCGCCATAATAGGTCACGTTCTTTTGCATGCTGGCCAGAGCCTTGAAACAGGGATTGCTCCAGGTGTAGTCCGGATTGACAATCGAATAGGAAATTAGACTCGTGTCATAGTGCGAGCCGCCGACAAATGCATAGCCGTAGGCAACTGGGAACACGTTCTGCATCATGATCGGAATGTAATTCCGACGATTGACATCGCTATTGGCCGGTACCGCCACGTATGGGGCTTTGAACTCGGCGAGATATTCCGGTATAACGATGTTACGCAGGAATTGCCAGCATGAGTTCTCGGTGGCGCCGCTGCACTGTTCTCCCAACCAGCCAAACGCGAAGTTGTACTTAACAGCGCCGGTGGTGCCGGTGAGTGGTGCGGTTTGAACACTGTTCAACTGGCTCTTGACATGATAGTAGATTGTAAAGAGCGTGTCGGTGGATCCCGTCTCCAGGAACCCGCCGCCGAGTGGAAATTCGACCCTGATAGTGTCAAAGTCACCGGTTTGAGCAACGATGTGCTCAATGGTGTACAGCTCCGGGTAATTTCCGCTCCAAGAACCGATGAAGGAGACGCTATCGTAATCCCAGATGAGCCGGGGGAATACGATCTTGACCCAGTACTGGTTGACAGGGCAATTGTCGGTTTCAATCAAATAGGTTGAGCGTACATCCTTTTCCCCGACATAGACAGTATCAGTTCTGCCGGGTAATTCCGGATAGACGCAGGCAACTGCGTTGGGGACCGCTATGCCGCCCTGAGTGAAGTGAACGATTCGCCAGTTGTGAGTCGAACCACCAGAGTAGGACGAAGTCGCTTCATTGCGAAAATCCTTATTATTGCCGGGATCGTAGTAGTCACCGAAAGCGAAATTGTATTGGGCACCATCGCCAGCACAGTACGATTCAAAGTGCAGTCCCAGAAGTGGCTTGGACCCGGTGAATTGGGTAGCTGTGTCCGGAAAGATATGGATATAGACCCAGCCGGCGACCGATAGATCGCACGATACAGTAGAACCCGCTCGACCATAGAAGTAGTCGGTCGTGTTGCTGTCGATCGTGGGGGCGTCGAAAGCAGTGGAATTGTACTGGAAGGCAATTTGAATTTCGGTGACAAATTGCGTAGTGGACAGATAGGTGAGGTCGACGTCTGCCTGATAGCCGTACAAGAACGTCTGAGCAGTTACCTGCGCCAGGTTATATGACTGGTTGGCGGTGTCGGCGTCGGTAAGGATAGTCCGCTGACCACCACCTCCGGAAGCCAGAACTCCGGAAGCGGGTAGCAGAATGAGTGCGATAAGAAGCATCAAGGAGCTTAGTCGCGCTAGAACTCTTCGAGCTTTCACGTTGTTCATAACAAGTCCTTTCGTTAAGAAATTACCGGATGTAGCTCTACGCGTTCGGAATCTAGCCCCTTCATCGCGGCTCTTCTAGACCGATGTACGGCGGTGCACGCTGCAACATGGATCTGCCCTGATCAAGCAAAATGGTTGTTAAGAATGTACTTAAATTACCGAGAATGCGATTTCTCAATTGAATATACCTTTCTATCCGCAATCGCGCAACTCCTTTTTCGGAAAATTATAGCAAAAGAGTGATTTTCCTTGCCCCGGACGCATCGACGGCTTTGATTGGATCAAGAATAGCGCACAACCAGTCTCAGGACACTTATTGAAGATGGCGAAAACTACTGTCTCCAAGACGGTCGGACAGGATGCCTGCCGGCTTACCATAATTCTGATCCTTTTCTGGGGGCTATTGTGGCAATCAACAGCGGGGGCACAGCGCTTTGTCAATGATTTCGAGGTCTGCCAGACCGACAGTCTTGCCAAGGGTAAGTTCAGAGATATCATCATTAGCGACAGTGGAATCGTGACAACGTTCTTCATGGCAGGCGCGGACATTGCGGACAGCATCAGAATTCATCGCCAGTTCTTTCAGCGTTTCAACGCGGATGGCCGTGCTTTGGGCAGGGCCGCGCTGATCGCATCAAGCCAGACATACTCGGCGACTGATTGGATGCAAGTGGGTGCTAACGCGGTCGGCAAGTGGGTGCTGGTAAATCACGTGATCAATGTGGCCACTGAACGGACGCCGGTGGATACCGGCTTGACGGTATGGGTTTCCAGTCCCGACGGGGTATTGGTGGACAGCGAATACGTGCCGGCGGACGCCGTTCAGCCGATGATTTACAATCACTGGGCTTGCGCCGGTGTGGACTCGGCAGGCGGGTATGCGATCTGCTGGGCAAACAACCGCGAGCCGGACGGTTCCGCAGTCTGGTGCAGGACTTTCGATGCCGTCACCAATTCCATTACCGATACGATCCGCATTTCCGATACCGGTGGCGATGGCAAACATGAATTGAGAGGTCACCGGAATGTCAGGATGACGACGAGGCCGGATGGCAAGTCGGTAGTCGTATGGGAAGCTGGTTGTGATTCGTGCCCGCCGACTCTCTGGTCGCCGCAGGTATTCGGGCGGGTCATCGACATGAAAGGCGCAGAACTGTCGCCGATTTTTTGTGCCAGTTGCGACGGTGACAGCACGAATTTTTGGAATCTGGGAGGAACGCATCCAGACGTTGCCATGCTACCCGATGGGGGATTCATGATGGTCTGGCAGCAGTATCGGTACGATTGCGGAGTAAAGATCATGATGCGTCGCTTCAGTGCCGACGGGTTAGCCTTGAGTCCGATTATGATTGTTGATTCCAGCATCTGCCGCACCGAGTCCACGCCGTACTGTGTGACCGACAGGGCGGGCAATTTGATTGTCGTCTGGCAGGACGACGAGGGGGATGGCAAATCGCTGGCGAATGTCAAGGCAAAGAGATTCGATCTAGCCGGCAGAGTCGTGGGCGAGGAGTTTCAAATAAATGACGGCTACAAGAACGTGTTCTTCGTTTCGACTCCGGTTGCGGTCAATAATTATGGGTTGGTCGGGTTCCTCTGGGGGGAGGTTGTGTTTCCATCCGAAGGCGGCAGACCCAGGACGCGGGAGATGATGCAACTTATGGATATCGGCGATGTGGGAATCTATGTGCCGGGAGATGCCAACAACGACCGCGTGGTTGACCTGAAGGATGTGGTCTTTCTGCTGAATTTCGTGCTGGCGGAGGGGCCGCCACCGGCGGGCGAAACCTGCGGTGACAGCAATCGGGACGGCTCGACGAATCTGGCAGATATTGTGCGATCGGTGTTTTGCCTTAGCCAGGGTGGGGTGGCGCAGGCAGGGTGCAGCCAATAGCTTGTAGTGCTCGAAAACGCGAAATTGGTCTTCAGGAGTGACGGTTTCCCGCCGAAAATGAAAGTATGATGCCAGCGGTGAGAAGCATCGAGGGGGTTAGCGAATTGCGCTTGGCGTCGGTGCGTTCAGGACAGCAACAGGCAAACTTCAGACTGGCCGTGAGACTTATGCAAGGGATCAGTTATGACTGACGAGTTCGTAAAGAAATGCAATGTCTGCAAAGCGATGTTGACGCCACAACAGATGGTGGATGATCCGGATGTCCGGCCGATTGGAACGACATTCTTTGAAGACGGACCGGATACCAAACACTACTACTTTTTTCAGCACGAGACACCGGGTTGCGGCACAAGTTTCGTAATTGACGTGGAATGCTTCCTAAAGTTCATCAAGGAGCCGATACCCGAAAAGATCATGAGGGCCCAACCGGGCTGTGGCGGGCATTGCGCCAGCATTGACGACTTGAGCGACTGCGACCGGGAATGCCATTTTGCTCCGTTTCGCAGATTTTTGTTGGAGATGGTGGCCAAAAAGGGTAGGGCGCTGAAAAAGGCCGAGGCGTTCTAACGGCTGCTATTTGATCTCGAAGTTGTTGATCTTCCAGCCGCTCTTATTAACCAGATACAGGTAAGAGTACACCGTATCATCGGGGTCGGCAGTGAAGGCAAATCGTACGGTTGCGTTTTTGCCGTCGATCGAGAATTTGCGGCCGTGCATGACGAAAGTCGAGTCGCCCTTGGATTCGACGGAAGCCAGCAAGGCGTTGGGTCCCTTACCCGGTGGCACCGGCTGGAGGTACATTGTATTCAGCCCCTGGAGGTCTTTGTCGTTGATCGCCTGAGTGATTTTGGTAAGCGTATCTTTGATCTGGTCGCGTTCGAGATTGGGGTCCTTTTCCTTCACACACGCGGCGAAAGCGACGATTAACGCAACAACGACGAATACACCCTTCAATTGCCACAACTTGGTAATCATGTTTCCCTCGTCAGACTACAATCCTGAATGTAGTTGGTGAGCCCTCAAGCAGTTCAATGGTTCCGCCGTGATCGGCGACAATGCGACGGCAAATTGCCAGACCCAGTCCGGTGCCATCCTTGCGCGTCGTGAAATAAGGTTGCCACATTTTGGAGGAGACGTCGGGCGGAATGGAAGCGCCGCTATTGCTGATATCAATGGCCGTGAGGCCGGAGGCGAGTTTGGCGGCGCGGAACGAGATTTTTCCGGAATCGCTGATTGCCTGCTCGGCGTTCTTTATGAGATTAAGAAATACTTTCTTCATTTCCAGCTTGTCAAGGTTGACAGTCATCCCTGGATCAATGTCCATTTCAATCGTTATACCCTGTTTTTCCGTCTCCAACCGGGCGAGCGATAATATATCGTCAAGATATTCCCGGAGATCAACTAAAACTTTCGCGACGTGTCCGGCGCGCGCCAGGGAGAGGAAGTCCTTGATAATGGTGTTGAGCCGGGCGATTTCCTCCGAGATGGTCTTGAGGAAGGAACGGTACTCGTCGACATCGTCTGCCGGCGTGAATTCGGAAGCAAGCCGCTGAGTGGCGATGGAAATTGCATTAAGCGGATTGCGGATTTCGTGCGCGACCCCGGCGGCAAGACTGCCCAATTCGGACAAGCGCTCAGCGGCGCGGGCGTTTTCCTCCAGTTTTCTGATTTCAGTAAGATCGTAAACCAGTGCGACGGCGCCGGAATAGGTTTCCTGGCGGCCATAAATCGGCACGGTGGAAATCAGCAGATGCCGAAGATCTCCCGGCGTGGGTGAGAAGCGGATTTCGCCGCGCCGGACCTGGTCCGGTTGCTGCTCGATCTTCTGCAGCGAGAGAAGATCGTCGGGAAAGACAGTGGAGTAATGTTTGCCGATGATGGCCTTCGACGTCTTGCCGAAAAGCCGCTCCGCTCGCGGGTTAAAGAGGGTGAGCAGCCCGCCGCGGTCTATGGCCACGACGCCTGCCTCAAGCGACTGGACGATTTCATCGGTGATCGATTGGAGTTGTTCGAGACTTCCTTCGACAACCTGAAGCTTTTTGATCGAGGTGGCGGCATAACTGCCGACGATTCCCAACACAAACAGCACAATCGAAATGATCCCGAGTTGCTTGAGCGAGCTGGAGTATAGCTGGTCGTAAACATCGAGTGACATTCCGATCCGCAGGATGCCTGACGGCAAGAGATCGGATTTGAACGAACGAACCACTTCGAGGTCGCGTTTGCCCTGAAATTCGTAAATGCGGGTGGCGATGTCTTCACTTTCAAGAGCGTTGGTCAGGAACGTGTCGGCCTCGATTGCCATGAGCCGCTGGACATCGCGGGAGGCAAGGACGATACCGCTCGAAGACTGCAGAACAACATAGTCGATGCCGGGTTGGCCACCAAGCTGGCGTACGACGAAACCGATGCCGAGCGATTGTTGATAATCGGTGAGTTTGCGAGCTTTCGCGGTGATCAGCATCACACCGTGACGGGTGCGCAGCGCCAGAAAAGTGTAATCGTCCTGCGGCAGTGCGGAGGGCATTGGCGGCGCGACAGCCATACGCCGATTGTCAGTCGCCACTGAATCGAGCACGGAGATAAGATCGGAATCGCCGGTAACCGGAGTGCCAACGATCTTGATGTCGGACGAGGCGACGATTTTGTTGGAGTCGACGACCAAATCAATTCGCTCCAGTTGGAAGCGGCGTTGCCAGGAAGCCAGCGAGTCGATGCTGCGGTCGCCCTGGTTGAGAAGGTCGCCGAGCAGGGAGGAAATATCGACCAGGCGATCAGTGGCAGCTTCCTCGAAAATCGTGGAGGCGGCAAGATTGTTGCGGGCCGAGGTCATCAGCGCCTGCATGATTGAGGCGCCCTCCTGCTGGAGCAGCTTCAGCATGTTCTTGCGGCTGGACTCGATGCCACCGTAAGCGAGGACGAGAATCACGGCGCCGAAAAGAATGACCAGCGCGTAGACCGAACGCCTGCGAATCATGCCCGCCAACCTTCCGTTTCCGGTTGCAGTGTCATGCCAAATGATATAGCTTCGATAATGAAAAAGCATGGTTAAAATGCGAGTTGGATTCCTACAGTACGACGTTGCCTTCGGCGACAAACGCGCAAATCAGCAGAAGATTGTTACTTTACTTGGTGACGCACGCTTTGACCTGCTGGTGCTGCCCGAGTTGGCGCTGACGGGTTATTTCATGCCGTCACGGGAGAAGGTGGTGGAACTCGCGGAGGTATTCGCAAAGGGTGAGAGTTTCGAATTTGTCAGGAATCAGGCGAGAGCACATGACGGGGCGATAGTTTTTGGCTTTGCCGAAAGAGACGGAGGCAAGGTCTTCAACTCGGCCGCGTTGATATGTCCGGATGGCACAGCGATGCTGTACCGCAAGACGCATCTGTTCAATCAGGAGAAGGTCTGGTTTGATGCAGGAGACACCGGTTTTCGAGTGTTTCCATTTCGCGGGGCAGCCATTGGAATTATGATCTGTTTCGACTGGCTGTTTCCTGAGGCGATGCGGACTTTGATGCTCAAGGGCGCGGACGTTGTCTGCCATCCCTCAAATCTGGTGTTGCCTTATTGTCAGGACGCGATGGTAACGCGCTGCCTGGAGAATCGAGTATATGCCATAACCTGTAACCGGACCGGACAGGAACGGAAGGGAAGCGAAACACTGCAATTTACCGGCGGAAGCCAGATCGTAGCGCCGCTGGGGCAGGTCATTAAGCGAGGGGGTGCAGCAACTGAAGAATTCTGTTTAGTCGATATTGACCCTGTTCTAGCTCGAAACAAGACGATAACCCCCCTCAATAATCTGTTGACCGATCGCCGCGGGGACCTTTATTCTCGGTAATTCTTGAAAACCGTCGAATAAATCCGAACAAATCGGGGGAAAATAGTCGGTAAAGGGATAACGCGGCTAAAGTGACAAAACGGGGCTGCCGATACTTTGATTGAATAGCTGAACTCTATTTCAGAGCATTCAAGTATGGCACAAAAGAAAGCAAAAATACTGGTGGTCGACGACGAAAAGGAGATCACCGATATACTCGAAGCGTTTCTGTCGAACGCCGGGCACACGGTAGTCGCGGAAAACTCAGCCATAATGGGGCTGGAGCGGGCCAAGTCATTCCGGCCCGACATGATTTTCCTCGATATCATGATGCCGCAGATGGATGGCTACGAGATTTGCAATGAGCTCAAGAAGGAACCGATGACCGAAAACATTCCGGTCATTTTCCTGACAGGCAAAGACACGGCGGATGACCAGGGGCGTGGGTTCAAGTCGGGTGGCGACATGTTTATCAAGAAACCCTTTGTCTGCGAGCGACTTCTGGAAATTGTCAACATCGTGCTCCTTAGTTTTACTAAGGTATAACTCCATATACCTAGGTTGCTGTGGGGATGATCGTATGGTGGCGGTCATTCCCAATTTTTTTGCTTGAAAAGATTGTGCGGTGCACTATGTTCGGAGTATAACTAACGAGAGAGAACGATGAAGGTCATCAAGCGCTACCCTAACCGGCTGCTGTACGATTCCGATGTCAGCAGATTCGTGGCGTCAGAGCAATTGCGGGAGTATGTCCGCGACGGTATAGAGTTCCGGATCGTGGACAGCAGGTCGGGCCGCGATATGACTGTGGCGGTACTGGGGCAAGTATTTCTAGATGAGATTGGTCGATATAGAAACAGACAGTCTGTACAAGAGACGTTGCGAGGGTTTATCGCCCTCGGAGGAGAATTTAACATGGAAATCCTGAAGAAAACAATTCTGGCCTCGATTGGCGTATTTGAAATCACCCGCGCCAAGGCAGAAGAAATCGTCGACACGCTGATCAAGCAGGGGGAAATTGCCAAATCCAAGCGCGCGGAAGCGGTTCTGGAGCTTCTGGCAAAAGCAGAACAGTCAGGCAAGGAAATGAAGGACCGGATAACGTCCGACATCGAGAATGCCTTCGAGAAGATGAAGGTTGTGAAGAAGAAAGACCTGGACGAGCTCAACCGCAAGGTTGACGATCTCACGGAACAGCTTAAGAAGGTCATGGAACGCATGCCGTAGTCCGAAATGTCATTGACTTTGGCGCCTGAATTGGTATTTTGGTCTGTACAGCGTATTTTTTCTTCGAACTGAGCAGCCGTATTCGATCTGCCCGGTAACCGGCTGCCGGTGAGGTTGTTTTTACGCATCACAACAGCATTTCGGCGTCAACCAGTCAAATGGGAATTGGAGGTCAAGCATGACACCCTTGCGAGTGACAGTATGTCTTTTATTGTGCGCAATTTTCGTTTTTCCGGCTTTGCTGGTAGCGCAAAAGAGCGCAGCGGCGGTGGAGGATGTCGGTTCCTATGAACCCGGACAAGTATTGGTCCAACTCAATGGCGGGGTACAGCCAAGCAGTCTAACGAGCGCATTTTCATACGTTGACCTCAAGCCGGTCAGGTTGCTGTCCAAGCGGATGAACATCTGGCTGTTTGAGTACGCCGGAGCGACACTTAAGTCGGGGGATCATCAGGCGATTCTCAACAGCATCCGGCAGCATTCGGCGGTAGCGCTGGCGCAATTCAACCACTTTATGTCGCAGCGCTCGACCATTCCCAATGACCCGGGTTTCAGCCAGCAATGGAATATGAATAATACCGGACAATCAGGCGGCACGCCGGACGCCGACATTGACGGGCCGGAGGCATGGGATATCACCACCGGCGGCCTGACCTCGATGGGTGACCAGATCGTGGTGGCGATTGTTGACGGTGGCGTTGACCTGGCGCATCAAGACTTGAATTTGTGGAAGAACCTCGAGGAAATTCCGGGAAACGGAATTGACGACGACGGCAACGGATATATAGATGATTACGACGGATGGGACGCCTACTCGCATGACGGCAGTGTTCCGAGCAACTCACATGGCACGCACGTGTCGGGTATAGCCGGAGCCAAGGGTAACAACTCGGTAGGTGTGGTGGGTGTCAACTGGGGCGTAAAGCTGATGGAAGTGGCGGCGTCGACCGGTACGGAAGCGATTGCCGTAGAGGGTTACGGTTACGTGCTGGAACAGCGCGCGCGTTACAACGAAAGCAATGGTCTGCATGGCGCGTTCGTGGTATCGACCAACTCGTCGTTCGGCGTGGATTATGGCCAGCCGTCCAGCTATCCGCTCTGGTGCGCCATGTATGATTCGATGGGTGTGCAGGGAATTCTGAGCGCGGCGGCGACGGCGAATCTGAATATCGACATTGATGCTCAGGGCGACATTCCCACGGCCTGCCCAAGCGATTACCTGATCGCGGTCACGAACACGACTCGCACCGACACCAAGAATAGTGGAGCCGGTTATGGTGCAACGACAATTGATCTAGGAGCACCGGGCACGGATGTCTATTCGTCGTTGCCGGGGAACACTTACGGCAACTTGACCGGAACGTCAATGGCGACTCCGCATGTAGCGGGCGCCGTAGCGCTGATGTATGCGGCTGCCTGTCCGACGTTTATCGCCGCCTGCAAGACTCAGCCGGGAGCGATGGCGTTGTTGATCAAGAATTATATGCTGGCGGGAACCGATCCGCTGCCAGCTTTGGCGGGGATAACGGTTTCAGGCGGGCGTCTGAATGTATTCCACGCCATACAACAATTGCAGACATATCCATGTGGGGTGGCGATACAGCATACGCCGCTGCCGGACACCAAGGACACGACGAATCCGTACGAAGTTCTGGCGACAATTGCCTCCGACACCACGCTGATTCCTGATTCGCTGCTGCTGTTTTACGATCTGGGAAGCGGCTGGCATGAGGACACGCTGACTTCAACAGGACAACCACAGAAGTATCATAGCTACATTCCCGCGCAGTCGCCGGGAACGGTGATTCAGTATTACATGCGGGCGCATGCATACAACGGCAAAGCCGACACGACGGAAATCTTTTCGTTCCGGGTGATTGATTACGCGGCGATTTTGACGCCGCCGATATCGACAGGTTCCGGTGCGGTCGGTGACACGGTCTGGTATGGATTGAATTGCCAGAACGATGGACTATACGACGACGCGTTCAATCTGACCGTCGGCCCGTCGCAATGGCCAACGACGATCTGGGACAATGCGGAGACCGCGGAGATAACGGCAACATCGATTTTGGCTGCGGGGGCGAGTTACCCGTTCAAAGTGCGGGTGATTGTGGGACCGAGCATGTATGGCGATGTTGATACGGCATCCGTGTTTGCCAAATCACAGGCCAACGGCGCGGTTCAGGTGTCGGCATCGGTGCGGACGACATCGGCAGGCCAGCCGATAACGCTGCCGTTCGCTGATAATTTTCTGACGCAGACGGTGGATATTGGTTTGTGGGTTTACAATAACGGTGTCACAATCGACGCCCTGGCGCTGAATCCGCCAACCCCGCCATATGCGCTGCGGCTCAACGGAAGTCCAACCGGCGCGGATACGATTATGTCGCAGGCGATCAACTTGAATGTCGCCCAGGGTGTGAATCTCAGTTATTACTACGAACAGACCGGCGGCGGTGAGGCGCCCGATGCCGGTGACGATCTGTTCATAGAGTATCTCAACGATCAAGGACAGTGGAAATTGCTGAATCAGCATCTCGGAGCTGATCCTGACATGGCCAACTTCGCCATGGTGTCAATGGGCCTGCCGGCGGATGCCTATCATGCGGCGTTCCGGCTGCGGCTGCGCAATACCGCCACGGTGGGCGCGTACGATGACTGGTTCGTGGATAACATTCGCATCGACTACGGCCCGAATATCTCCGTGACGCAAACGGGATTCAGCAAGAACGTACCGCAGGGAGACTCGGCATACGATCATCTGATCATCAACAATGTCGGGCTCGGCGGATTAACGTATTCGCTGTCCGTGGTACCGGATCTGTCGCCCGCGATGCGGTTGTTCGATCAGTTGGTGCAGCAGGGCCGGGTCAATCATTACAGTTTCCCGGACGGCTGGAATGATTATCAGCAAGTCAAGGGCGATGAAACGGTGCGCCTCGGACCGGAAGCGGTTTACAACGCCGGTGGTCCGGATGGATTCGGGTACATGTGGATTGACTCCGATGAACCGGGCGGCCCGACATTCAGTTGGGTAGAGATTGAAGGAACCGGCACTGATATAACAACGGGACTGGCAGATGACAACGTGATCGGACCGTTCCCGATCGGATTTGCATTCCCGTACTATGATTCCACGTACGCGGAATTTTACGTCGGATCGAACGGCTTGATCGGATTCGGGCCGAATGCCAACTACTCATCGCTCGGAAATGTGGCGCTGCCGAGTAACGTCAGTACGGTGCCGAAGAACATCATTGCCTGGTGCTGGGATGACCTGAACATAACCGATCCGGACAGCCCGGGCGGCAAGGTGTTGTATCAGATGGTCGGCAGTGATTTGGTGATCGAGTTTGCACGCTATCCGGAATACGACGCGCTGACAAATCCCGGTGATATTATCACGGCGGAGATCATACTGTCGCCGAACGGTAATATCAAGTTGCAGTACCTGACGATTGCGGCGGGCTTCGATATTCTCGGCAATACGGTTGGTTTCCAAAACAGACAGGGGACAATGGGCCTGACCGCGGCGATCAACACCGGCTACCTGCACCAGAATCTCGCGATACAGATCGAGAAGCCGAAGGTGTGGTTGTTCACCGATCCGGTATCGGGTGAAATTCCGGGGAGCCAGACGGGGACGATCGATCTGATCTTCTCGGGAGTCGATCTTGACACCGGCACGTATAAAGCCAATCTCAAAATCTACTCCAACGATCCCGATTCGATCGACCAGGTGTTGACATTACCGGTGCAGATGAAGGTCGGACCGCCGTGGACGTGTGGTGATGCATCGGGCGATGACGTGGTAGACATATCGGATGCGGTGGCACTGATTGCTTACATTTTCAGCGGTGGCCCGCCGCCATCGCCTTTAGAAGCGGGTGACGCCAGTTGCGACGGAAACGTTGATATCAGCGACGCGGTGTATTTGATCGCCTATATTTTCTCAGGCGGTCCGGTGCCGTGCGCGACATGTAAATAGCGGTCCGTAAGGATCATTGTTGATGTAACAGGGGCGACCCAACGGGTCGCCCCTGTTTTGTTGTGACCGATTTTGTCGCGCGAGGTGCGTGATGTAACGGGGATCAGGCACAGGTGTCTTCATGATCGTCTTGATTTGTAGCCCACCCAGAGGCTTCCGTCGGGTGGGTTTTTCATTCGACTGCCGCAGCGTCTATTTCGAGAAGAGCGTTCTTGCCAGACGTGTAATAGCCAATTCTCGACCATTGCCCGTCAGCCGCCAGCCGCACCAGTCCCCGCCGGACGAGATTGTTGTGACGATCGAATCCCACCCGTCGGAAGCCTTTGGGTGGGGTACAAGTTGACGAAACTGGCGAGACCGTCATGATCATAGTGCTTGAGCTTCATTCGATGGGTATACTAGGGACACGGGTTTCAGACAGCAACGAAAGAACCCACCCGACGGAAGCCTTTGGGTGGGGTACAAGTTGACGAAGGTACAGACTCATCAGATGGGTGACAGATTAGACTCATCACATAGGTAACAGTTATACTGCGTCGCGAATAAGGAGGTGACGCAGTGTGCTGGAAGGAGACTTGTGTGATGGATGAGCGACTGAAATTTGTCGCGGAGTATTTGCGGGGAGATCGATCGGTGACGGCATTGTGTCGAACGTTTGGGATTAGTCGGAAGACCGGATACAAGACGATCAGCCGTTATGCGGACGAGGGTTTGCAGGGGTTATTTAACCGTTCGCGAGCGCCGCACCAGCAGGCCAACGTCGTTAGCGACGAGGTATTTGGTGCGATTGTGGGAGCGCGACGGCAGCATCCGCACTGGGGACCGCGCAAGCTTCTGGCCTGGCTGGAGCGGGAAGAACCGCGGACCGAGCGGCCGGTGGCGAGTACGATTGGTCGGATACTGGTGCGTCAGGGACTGATAGTACCGCGCCGTCGTTCGCGGCACAGCCCGCCGTACACGGAGCCTTTCCAAGCTTGTGACCGACCTAATGCGGTGTGGTGTGCGGATCTGAAGGGTTGGTTTCACACCGCCGACGGCAGTCGCTGTGAACCGCTCACGGTTACCGATGCCTACAGCCGCTACTTGCTGCGCTGTCAGTCCTTACCGCGTGTTACCCATACTTATGTGCGACCGCTTTTCGAACATCTGTTTCGCGAGTATGGCCTGCCCGGGCGATCCGCACTGATAACGGTGCTCCCTTTGCCACCACGGCAGTTGCCGGCCTATCGCGGTTGGCGGTGTGGTGGATCAGACTCGGTATTGTTCCCGAACGAATCGCGCCAGGACACCCCGAACAAAATGGCCGCCACGAACGCTTCCATCGCACCTTGAAGGAAGAGACGGTCACGCCTCCCAAAGGCTCGCTGGTCGAGCAGCAGGTCGCGTTTGATTGTTTTCGCGAACAGTATAACTGGGATCGTCCCCATGAAGCTTTGGCGGGACAAACGCCCGCCACCTTGTATCGGCCCTCGCTGCGACCTTATCCAGCACGGCTGCCGGAGATGACCTATCCCGAGCACCTGCAGGTGCGGCGAGTTCGCCCCAGGGGGAGTATCCGTTGGCAAGGAAGTGAATTGTTTATCAGCGAGGCACTCATCGGTGAACCCGTCGCCTTGGAACAGATCAGTGACCACCTGTTTCAAATCTATTACGGGCCGGTGCTGTTGACCACTTACGATGAGAAAAAAGCTAAGTTGGTCGGCTGTTGGCCGCAACAAGAGAGGAACATTGACACCGATAACTTAAAGTGTTACCTATGTGATCGGTCTATTCTGTTACCTATGTGTCGGAACGCACATTGATTTGTACCCCGCCCAAAGGCTTCCGACGGGTGGGTTTTTCATTCGCCGGCCGCAACATCTATTTCGAAAAGACTATTCTTGGCAGAAGCGTGGCCGGTGACCCCGCGTACTTCGTGATCGTCTTGATTTGTACCCCACCCAGAGGCTTCCGACGGGTGGGTTTTTCGTTCGATGGGTACAGACTCATAAGATGGGTTACAAATTGCCGTTGCGTCAGGTCCCTCAACAACACGACGCCCCATCACCACAATCGCACGTCGGCTCCGTCCCACGCAAAGCGCCTGTGATAATCCCCGCAGCACACCCGACACCAGGCCGGACCGTGATCGCTCCTTCCGGGCAATTCAGCGCGCAGGCCCCACATTCCATACAGGCATCGCGGTCCGCCAACACCGCCCGCTTCTTCTCCATCGCAAACACCGCATGCGGGCAGACCTCCACGCATTTCGCGCAGCCGTTGCACTTGGTGTCGTCATACTCAAGAGTGGTCACGCTCGGCAGATATAGCATTCTCATACAAACAGTCCTGCCACCCACAATCCCAGCGCGATAACAGTCACCGAAATCTGCGCCGGTATGGCAATCTTCATTTCTTTTCTGACTCCCGACAACGACGTATACGTCGAACTGCCGGTGAAATTCATGGCGATGAAACTGGTAACTGCCGGAAAGAACAGCATCCAGCCGGCCGTGCTGACCCAGTTGCGAAAGAGGTCTTGGTGTTGCGCCTGCAGCGCGTACACGGCCATCAACGGCAATATCCCCACAACCGCTCCCTTGATCGAAAACGCGCGCCCCGGCAGCCAGGGCAACAGTATCGCCGGCAATGTCGCGCCGATCAGGGCGGCCATCAACGGCATCACAGCATTGGCGATTCCAAAATCTGCAATTCGATTCATCGAATACCAGCTCGGACCCAATCCCGAAAGCAACAGCAGACACGCAGACACGAAAATCGCATACTTCAAATTGTGCATCAAATCCACCGGCACTAACACGGCTCGCTCTTTCATCGTGAAGGTTACGCGCCGCATTGCCGGGGTCGCTTTCATGCCGGCCTGCAGGTACGCCGCGATGTCTCTGGCACGCACGGGACCGAAAAACACATGAAATCCGCAGCGTTCCCGCACTAAATGCGCACTTACTCCGGTCGCGCCCAATTGCGGAACGATCAACCGCCGATGACTTACCACCGTATTCAATCCGGTAATCTCTATTCGCCTGACCAGTTCCTCCGTGCCGAATGTCCCTTTGCCGGCTGCGCACCAGACATTGATGCCCTTCGTATCGAGAACCAGAATCCAGCCATCGATTCCGTCGAGACTCGATCGCAGGCGGTCGAAACTCATCTTGTAGTTCGCTGACACAAATACCGGCGATTCTGCAGTCGGCTTGCCAACACCATACAGCCCCGGCTCGACCCGGTAATGCATCCTTCCGAAGCCCCAACGTGCTCTCCAGGAACCGAAGGTGTCAGCGCGGCTCAACTTCGTTGCCGCAATGCTAACCACACCGGCAGGCGTCGCAACCGAACCTGTCACCCATGGCGGCGGCTGATACGTCCCTCGGACATTGTCATCCAGATCGATCGCCATCGACTGCGACTTGGTATGCGCGCCGCAGCAATCGGAGTTGTCGGTACCACAACCACACTTTTCCGAGTCAGTCAATCTATTCACTCCTCACATTGTTGCCAGTAGCCAGAAACCGACCCCGGTCATTATGATACCCGATGCCACGCGTATGGGCGCCATCGCCTTTTGTGCGAATGATGTCACTCGTCCCATGCCAATTCCCAACATCAGTGCCGCCAGTGGCAGACTGAATCCAATCGCAAAAAGTCCCAGTATTGCTGCGCCCCATAAACCATTTCCACGCGCCGCTGCCATGCCGAACACTACCGGCAATAGTGGCCCGCAACATGCAAGCGTGCAGGTGATGCTTGCGGCGCCTACCGCCAGACCGAAAATTGTCGGGCCGAGAAATCCAGTCGGCCGTTGGATCTTCGCCAGATTAACTGACGGTATCTTGAACGGCATCAGCTTGAGCGCCGCCAGCCCGGCGATGATCACGGCAAATCCAAGGAACGCTATGCTGTATCGGCGCAAATTCGTACCAACCGCCATGCCGCCGATCTTACCGGCGAGTAATCCAAGAATTGACAGCGATATCACTGTGCCAACCGTGAAAAATACGGCGGTCAGAACTGCATCCCTGCGGCGCGCGGCCTCCACCTGTGTCCCGGCAAACCCTGCCACGGCGGCGATTATGCCAATGTTGCAGCAGGATGTGATCGCAGTCAGAAATCCCAGCAACAGCGAAGCCGGCAGCGAAACCAGACTGAACTCCGTCGATTTGAAAACCTGCTCTATCCAATTCATTCGGACTTGCCTATTTCGTCTGTTCGCCAAAGGACACGGACCGAGCACCGCCCCAGCCCTGGGCCTTGTCGTAGATATCTACGATTGAGTTTCTGCTGATATCTTGCTGGGCCAGCACTTGGCTGGATCCATTGGCGATGACTACCAACGCCGGGAAACTCGCGATCTTATAGCGATCGGCCGCCTTGCTAAACGCCGAATCCGTCGGAGTCAGGTATACCATTTGCACATGCGAGCCCCTCTTCTCCAGTTCGCTTCTGACTTCGTCTATCGCTTGGGCCGCTGTGGCTGTGAGTGCCCCTCCATCAGTCAGAAAGACGGCCAGTCCCAGATCGGCGCCATCCAGGTACTCGTCATAACCCGCAATCGCGGTCGTCGTCGGACAGGGTGTGCTGCAGCCCGCGGAGCCCGCCGGACAGCATGATGAACTTGCGGCGGTTCCGCCTTTCCAAAACAGTGAGTACGCTGCAACACCGCCTGCCAGCAGCAATACCGCCGCAAAGGTCAGGGTCTTCCACCCACCACGCTTCTTACTGCTACTTCCTTCACTACCCTGGCAGCAATCGCCGTCGCAACAGGGTTTCTGCCCGTCATTCATTTTGTCAGTCACAGTTGTGTCCTCAACAATCTCTGTATCAAGTTCGAATAAGCATTTTCTGATTTCTGTCAATGGCGCCCCGGAAAAACTCAGCCAACTCAGTCACGGTCTCGGGATCAACCCAACACCTCACCGTGCGGCCATGTCTTTCCATCTTGATCAGGCCGGCATAATGCAATTCCTTGAGATGATGAGACATCGTGGACGCGGCAATATGCAAGTGCTTTCCCAGTTCCCCCACGCATGTACGCAGCTCTTCCCGATTGCAGCCCTGCTCGACGCCGCAACAACCGGCCGCCAACCGCAGAAATATCTCCGCCCGGTTTGGATTCGATAGTGCTGCGAATTTCTGCGAATAATCGGCGATACTTTTTGTTTTATACTTCGACATATATCGAACTATATTAGGAGACCGTTATAAAGTCAACCCGTATCTGGAAGTATTTTGTGTAATCCCTTTCAGTTTTGTGAAGCACCGGCGGACGAATGGGTAGCCATCGAAGAGATCGAGGGACATTGACACCAACAACCCAAAGTGTTACCTATGTGATCGGTCTATTCTGTTACCTATGTGTCGGAACGCACACGATGGCTGCAACATAAATCTCAAATAGAGTTCCCTCACTTCCTTCGCTCGACTCCAGCCAGAAAGCTCTGTATTACTCGGTCAAGCACCGACTTGTCAACTCGTTTAGCAAGAAATACGAGTCTGTGTCGTCAAACCAATCTGGACTTTGGTGCTGAAAGTTAAGATACGGTTTGAGCCGTGGCAATCGTTTTTCCGACGGGTGACCCGGACGTTCGTCAGGGATTGGATCTTGGGCGCCCAGACAGGGTACGACGCATACCGATTGTCACTACTCACTTGCTCTCTGATCGATTTTGCCGGTCGCAGGTTGTGAATATGATCGGGGCACACTGTGAGTCGAAAGCTCCTTTATCTTACTCACCAATTCCCAGATCATTCCCCCATTTCAGATCAATTTCAGCCAATGCGTGGCGGATGGTTTTCGGTTAGCTGCGAAGGACAATGCAGCCCTGATTCGCCCCGCTCCGCTCGCCAAACGCGCGGATTACTGCGGTCCCGATCTTTAAGAGAGGGAAGAGGGATAGGATTCTCAGATAGGGAAGTTCGAAGCCGAAAAAAGAAGCTCCGTATCCGAACCATAGCTGGTACTTCGACCCATTTAACCACATTGTCCCGAATTGTCCCCATTTGTACCAAAATTGAAATACTCTGAAAAGGGGTAATAAGAGGTAATTTAGCTCTGAAACGAGGCACATTTTTCGCTGTAACTCAGCGATTCTGGCACAGTTAGACGCATTCTGTGTTTTTCGGTCAGAATTGTCCTTGGGGGACAATTCGAGGTCAAGAAGGGACAATCAGGGACAACGAGGGACAACACGAATTCCTCCGATACGACGTGCTTCAAGGCGTTGTCCGTTT
>CAVSCK010000002.1:0-125382 GCA_963726455.1 uncultured bacterium | reverse complement strand
TGATGGGATTCGAACCCACGACCTTCTGCATGGCAAGCAGACGCTCTAGCCAACTGAGCTACAGCCGCGCGAGCGCTCCAGTATAGGCTGGCCGACTTGGACCACGAGGCGATCAAACAGGACCTGGGAGCCGCGGTCTAAGGCAGGAACTAGCCGCCGGCAGCCGCCTCGTCCAGCGCCTGGTTGAGGAGCTCGTCGGCCTCGGCGTTCTGCTCGCGCGGGACGTTTCGGATCGACCAGCGCTGGAAGTCCTGCAAGGCCGCGACCACGCGCTCGCGGTAGGGCCTCAGGTGAACCTGCTTCACCTTCCACTCGCCTCGGATCTGCCGCGCGATCAGCTCGGAGTCCCCGACCAGGTCGAGCTCCTTCGCCCCGAGATCGCGCGCCAGCTCGATGCCGAGCAGCACTCCCTCGTACTCGGCGACGTTGTTGGTCGCCTCCCCGATCGTCTTCGCTCGCTCGGTCAGGGGCCGCCCCTTGGGGTCGCTGGCCACCGCGGCCGCCGCCGCCGGGCCGGGGTTGCCCCTGGCGCCACCGTCGACGTGGACGACGACGTGGCTCGGCCGGCTCACCCGCTAGTGGCCGCCGAAGCCGCGCCGAGGCGCAGGTGCCCGTCCCGGCGCGCGTGGGCGTTCCACCGCCTCCAGTCCATCGACAGCTCCGACATCTCCTCGCCCCGCCCGACCTGGCGCGGCGGGCGGGCCGCGCGATCGAGGTCCACCACCCACTGATACCAGGAGATCTCCCAGGCGACCGTGATCCGCACCTCGGAGATGTCGTCGTCATCGGGCACGACCGAGACGCTGGGCTCCCCCAGCGAGCGGTTGAGCCCGGCCACCTTGCGGGAGGCGTCGCTGTCGTTGAAGCGCTCGATCGCCGCTAACAGCACCGGGTCCTCGGGTAGTGGGGCTGGCTCGATCCGCGCAGGGGGCGCCGGCGCACGCGGCTCGGCGCGCTCGGGCGCCGCGGTCACCTGCTCGGCCGCGGGGGCAATTTCGGGCCGCCGCTCGCCTCCCTCCTGGCGCCGCTCCGCGGGGGCGTCTTCGATCGGGTCCTCGGTCGTCTCCGCTCGCGGCTCGGGCGGCTCCAACCCAAGGGCTCGTCGCCACGGGGAGGCCTTCGGTCGCGGCGGCCGGACCGGGTCCAGCAGCAGCTCGCTGGCGGCCGCCTCGTGCACCCAGCCCTCCCGGCGGAGCCGCGGTGCGCAGAGGTCGCAGGCGTAGGCGCTCTCGCCGCGCGCGGAGACGTAGACACTGCCGCTCTCGCCCTGGAGCAGGGTGCGCCCGCAGGCCTCGCAGCTCTCGAAGTCGTGCCTGAAGCCGACCACGGCCACGCAAGGTAGCGAAGCCGGGGCGAGATCTAAGCGCGGACCTCTTCGCCGGACTCCTTGGCCTCGGCGATGACCCGCTGGGCGAGATGGGACGGAATCTCCTCGTGGCGGGCGAACTCCATCGTGTAGTCGCCGCGTCCGCCGGTAATCGCGCGCAGATCAGGCGCGTAGTCGAGGATCTCTGCCATCGGCACCTCGGCCTTGACCTCCGTCGCCGAGCCCTTCGGCTCCATGCCGAGGGGCTTGCCGCGGCGCGAGTTGAGGTCGCCGATGACGTCGCCGACGACGTCCTCGGGCACGCTCACGGTGAGCAGCATGATCGGCTCCAGCAGCACGGGGTCGGCCTGCTCCATCGCCTGCTTGAAGGCCATCGAGCCGGCCATCTTGAAGGCGTTCTCGGAGGAGTCGACGCGGTGGTACTGGCCGTCGTAGAGGCGGACCTGCAGGTCCTTGACCGGGTAGCCGGCGAGGATGCCGTGGTGCATCGCCTCGGCGATGCCCTTCTCGACCGCTGGGATGAAGCCCTTGGGGATGACGCCGCCCTTGATCCCGTCGATGAACTCGAAGCCGGTCCCCGCCTCGGCCGGTGAGATCTCGATGTGGCAGTCGCCGAACTGCCCCCGGCCCCCCGTCTGCTTCTTGTAGCGGCCGTGCGCCTTGGCGGGCTTGCGGATCGCCTCCAGGTAGGGCACGCGCGGGGGGTGCAGCTCGATCTCGGCACCGAAGCGGCTCTTCATGCGATCGACGATCACCTCGACGTGGACCTGGGTCAGCCCGGCGATGATCTGCTCGCCCGTCTGCGAGTCGCGGTGGACGTCGAGGGTCGGGTCCTCCTCCTCGAGGCGGCGAATCGCGTTGACCGCCTTCTCCTCGTCGCCCTTGGTCTTCGGCTCGAAGGCGAAGGCCATCACCGGCGCCGGCAGGTCAAGCGCAGGGAAGGAAACCTTCGCGTCCTTGGCGGCGAGCACGTCTCCCGCGCGGGTTTCCTTGAGCTTCGCCACCGCGCCGATGTCGCCCGCGCCGAGCTCGTCCACCTGCTCGTGCTCCTTGCCGCGCGGAATCAGCAGCTGGCCGATCCGCTCCTTCGCCCGCCGGGTCACGTTGGTGACCTGGGAGTCCCCCTTGATCACGCCCGAGTCCACCCGGAAGAGATTGAGGCGCCCCGCGTAGGGGTCGGCGAGCGTCTTGAACACGTAGACGACCAGCTCGCCGTCCTCGTCGGGCGCGATCTCGACTTCCTCGCCCTCCCCGTCGAGAGCGGTGACGCCGCCCCGCATCGCCGGCGAGGGCAGATCCTCGACCAGGGCTTCCAGCAGGCGGCTGGTGCCGAGGTTCTTGGTGGCGACGCCACAGGTCACCGGGAAGATCTTGCCCGCCGTGACGCCCTGCTTGAGCACGGTGACGATCTCCTCGTGGTCGATCTCCTCGCCTTCGAGGTAGCGCTCCATCAGCTCGTCGGAGTTCTCGGCGACCTCGTCCATCAGCTTCTCGCGGTACTCGGTGGCCTCCGCCTGGAGCTCCACGGGTATCTCCTCCTCGGCCGCGGCGCCGCGTCCCTCGCCCTGGGCGATGAAGGCCTTCATGTCGATCAGGTCGATGACGCCGCGCACCTCATGCTCGGTGCCGATCGGGATCTCGGTGGCGACCACGTGCGAGCCGAAGGCACTCTGCAGCGATTCGAGGCTGCGGAAGAAGTCGGCCCGCTCGCGGTCGAGCATGTTGACGAAGACCAGCCGGGCGAGCCCCTCGTCGTCGGCTCGCTGCCAGAGGCGCTCGGTGTGGACCTCGACGCCCATCACGGCGTTGACGACGACCACCGCGGCGTCAACCACACGCAGGCTGGCGACCGTGTCGGCGACGAAGCTGGGATCCCCCGGGGTGTCGATCAGGTTGATCTTGCGCCCATCGTGCTCGAACGAGGCGACGGAGGCGCCGATCGACATCTCCCGCTCCTGCTCGTCCGGCTCCGAGTCGGAGACCGTGCCGCCCTCGTCGACCCGCCCCAGGCGGTTGATCACTCCGGCCTCGAACAGCATCGCCTCGTGCAGCGAGGTCTTGCCGCTGCCGCGGTGGCCGATCAGGGCGACGTTGCGGATCCGGTCGGCGGCCTGGTGAGCCATTCACAGCGCACCCTATCTGAGGATCGCCCAGGGTTGCCAAGGCGCCCGCACCCTCACCCGCCATCCCCGGAAGCAAAGCTCCAGAGAAGCCGGTTTGATCAGTGACCGCTCTTCAAGCGGGACCTGAGGCGCAGCACTGCCTTGGAGTGAAGCTGCGAGACCCGCGACTCGGTCACCCCCAGGACCTCGCCGATCTCCCGCAGGGTGAGATTCTCGAAGTAGTAGAGCGCGATAACCAGCGTCTCCCGCTCGGGCAGATGCTCGACCGCCTCCTGCAGGCGGTCGCGGACCTCGCTTGAGTCGAGGGCGAGCTGCGGGTCGGGGGCGCTCTCGTCCTCGATCGTGTCCAGCAGGGAGACCTTGTCCCCGGACGCGTCAGGCACCATCCAGAGCTCCTCGAGAGCCAGGATCGAGGAGTTCGAGATCTGCAGCAGCGACTCCTGCAGCTCCTCCTCGTCGCAGTTGAGGCGCTCGGCAAGCTCGGCGTCGGTGGGCACCCGCCCCAGCTCGTGCTCGAGCCTGGAGTTCGCCTGCTCGATGTCCCGCGCGCGCGAGCGCACCGAGCGCGGCACCCAGTCGAGCGAGCGGAGCTCGTCGATGATCGCCCCGCGGATGCGTTGCATGGCGAAGGTCTCGAAGCGGATCTGGCGCTTCAGCTCGAAGCGCTCCATCGCCTCGATCAGGCCGATCATGCCGTAGGAGATCAGGTCGGCCTGGTCGACGTGCGAGGGCAGCCTGGCGCCGGTCCGCCCCGCGACGAACTTGACCAGCGGGGAGTAGGCGACGACGAGCCGCTCACGGGCTCTTGGATCGCCCTGCTCCTTGTAGCGCCGCCAAAGCTCCCGTATCTCGAAAGCCTTTACGTCGGTCTCCATCTCCTCCCCTCACGCAATCGTGCAGGCATTTTCTCAGGCTCTCGGGTGACTGCGAGCGTACTGGGAGCGCAACCGAGACGCCTCCACCCGCGTATAGATCTGGGTTGTCGAGATGCTGGAGTGGCCGAGCAGCTCCTGAATCGCACGCAGCCCCGCCCCTCCCTCGAGCAGGTGCGTCGCGAACGAATGGCGCAGCGCGTGCGGCGATACGCCGCCGGCCAGGGCCGCCTCGCGCACCCAGCGCTCCAGCCGGCGCCGGATGTCGGAGGTCGACAAACGCCTGCCGGTCTTGGAGACGAACAGGGCCCGCTCCTCCGAGCGGCCGGCGAGAGTGGGTCTCGCGCGCTCCAGGTAGCGGCGGAGCGCACGCTGGGCGGGCTCTCCCATCGGCACGATCCTGGTCTTGGAGCCCTTGCCCTCGATCCTCAGGCGCTCGCCCTCGAAGTCGGGCGAGTCGAGATCCAATTTGACCACTTCCTCGGCGCGCAGGCCGCATGAGTAGGTCAGCTCCAGCATCGCCCGGTCGCGCACCTCCAAGGGCGTCCGCGCGGGGATCCGCTCCAGCAGCCCGGCGATCTCGTCCTGACCCAGCACCCTGGGCAGCTTCGACTCCTTCTTCGGGCTGGCGATCAGGTCCGCCGGATTCTGGCTCACCCCTCCGGCTCGCAGCATGGAGTCGAAGAAGCTGCGCAGGGCCGCCAGCTTGCGAGCGACCGTTGCCCCCGAGGCGCCGCCCTCGCTGAGGTGGGCGGCGTAGCGACGAAGGTCCCGGTAGCGCACGGCCGCGGGCTCCAGCTCGCGGTCATCGGCCCAGTCGGCGAACCGAGCGAGGTCGGCGCCATAGGCCCGCTTGGTCAAAGGCGCGGCGCCGCGGGCGGTGAGGTCACGCTCGAACCCCTCCAGCGCTTCCCCCCAGGCGGAATCGCGCTTCTGCGCGGTGGCGGTTGACATAGCCAGGCGAGACTTCGCCGCAGGGCGTCCTGTGCCTCCCCGACCTGATGAGGGAGCGGCCAATCCCGAGCTACTGAACGTAAATCGGCGTGCCGACCTCGACTCGGTCGTAGAGATCGATCACGTCGGGAATGGACATGCGCACGCAACCGTGAGAGGCGGCGCTGCCGAGGCTGCCTATGTCGGTGGTGCCGTGGATGCCCGCGCCGTTGAAGATGCCCATCCAGCGTGCCTGCAGCGGGTTGCTGGGCCCTGGCGGGACGGTCGTGCCGGCGAGGGAGCCCGCCCAGGAGGAGTTGGGCACGTGCCAGTAGGGGTTTACCTGCTTGTCCTGGATGTGGTACAGGCCGGCGGGGGTCTCCAGCCCGACTTGGCCGACCGCAATCGGATAGCTCTTGACCAACTTCAGGTTCTTGAACAGCCGCAGGGTGAATGCGGCCCGATCGATGGTGATGTAGGTCGGATATGCCTTGGCCAGCTCCGCCCGGGTCACCTCGGGCTTGGTCCGCTCCACCCTCGCCTGGACCGAGCGGGCGCCGATCGGGTCCTCGACCTCTTGGGCGACCAGGCGGTCGAGGTCGTCCGCCCGAAGGGAGATGCCGTCCTCCCCCGGCGTCGGCGTGAGGAGTCGTCGCCACTGGGAATGATGCTGGCGTCCTGCGGGTCGCGATTGACCTGTTCGGCTACCTGCTTGACGAACCTGTGGATCGAGTCCTCGTCGTAGCTGACCCTGGGGGCGAGGTTCGCGTCCACCTCGCCCCCGGTCACCTCGCGCCAGACGCGGGTCGGCAGGCTCGCGTCGCGGCTCGCTTCGACCGCCTCGGCGACCATGCCGTCGAGGTCGGCGCTCTGGTGGAACTGCCTGGAGTTGAGCTTGAAGCGCTGGTCGCCGTAGGTGACGTAGACGGGTCGCTTCAGGGGCGCGACGACCTTGTTCTGGATCACGTCGCGGGCCTCGTCGGCGCTGCGCCCGCCGACGTCCACCCCACCGACTCGGACGCCATTGTCCACATCGCGTGGGATGGTAACACTGCGGTCGGCACTTATCCGATCACACTTACCGCCACCGAGGTTGTGAAGAAGGCCGGTCCGCACGCGACGACCGTTTATTTCGTCGTCAATCCGTGCACAGAAGTACCGGTGCCGATGGTAAGTCAGTCGGTCTTCGATCACCAGATTGAAGAAGGCCAGGCCTTCGGCAGCGACTCAGTGTTCGTAACCAACGACGCCCTGTGCGGAACTCTGCACTTCCTGGCTTCGTCAGATCAGGCGTGGGTCACCGCTGTTCCCGATACGGGTTCGGTTGTTGCAGGTGCCATCCCGGGTACGATGCTGAAACTCGAATACAACACTGCTTCACTGACTGTTGGGTCCTATGTAGCTCATGTCAGTGTCGATGCTCTAGCTAAGGGCGCCAAAGTCGGCTCTGCCATGATCACGATCAACCTGACCGTGAATCCGAAACCGCCGTCAATCGATTCGGTGATGGTGCAGAATGTTTCGGTCTATGCCGGTAACTCGGTAGGCGTGGCCGTGAACTTCAAGAACTTCGAACAGATTGCCGGAATGTCCGCCGGTCTGCACTGGAGTTCCGCTGACGTGACAATCGATTCGGTATCCTTCGTTGGTTCACGCATCGCATACATCAGCGCCAAGTTCGGTACGGTAAACAACACCAACCGGACGGTAAAACTGGGCGCGCTGAGAATCCCGCCCGAGCCGTTGGTATTGCCGGGTGAAGGCCTGTGGGCGACCCTGTGGTTCACCGCCGGTCAAAACTGTCCGGTGCTGGTAGCGATTGACAGCCAGTTTATCGCTCCGGGTGTTGAACTGATGTTCAACGACTCGCTGGCGAATTCGATCTATCCGCAGTTCGCTCCTGGTTCGATTCAGGTCGACTGCATCCCGTCATTCTGCATGAACGGTTTCATTCTGGATAACGCGCAGGATGCGATTGTCGGTGCGACGGTTGAGTTGTTCAACACCTTCCCGCCGCAGGGCAATCCGATTGCTACGACAACCTCCGGTCCGGTGACGGTTTCTATGAAATCTGTCCGCCTCCGGGCAAGCCGGTTGCATATTCAGTTCGCGTGTTCAAGCCGGGCTATTATGCCGATTACGAAGAGACCGGACTTCCTGCCAGCGATCTCAACTTCCGTCTGAGATCCAATGGCGGCACGGTTACTCCGACTTATGAATGGGTCAATCTCTACTGCAACAATGTCGCATTGTTTGAAGGCCTGCCGGTGCTCCCGGGTAGCGTAATTGAAGCCTACGATCCCGAAGGTGTTCTCTGTGGTCAGTGGACGATGGTTCCAGGCCGGTACCTACGGCTTTATGCCGGTGTACCGCGATGATCCGTACACGCCGAGCTGTCGATGAAGGCTGCGAGCCGGATGACCTGATCACGGTCAAGGTGGATGGTTATCGTTGCTACGATGGCAAACGGCCCGATTCACTGGGGCACAGAACGGCGACCGCTACGAAGCTTGCTTCGACGTGCACGCCGGTTCCGCCGACTCACTGCCTGATCCTCAAGCAGGGTTGGAATCTGGTTTCGTGGAACATCGACACGCCGAATGACAGCATCATGATCCTGGCGAAGGACGTGATGGACAACGTCGACGTGATCCTGAGCTTCGAGCAGGGTGCGCAGACCTACGATCCGAAGCTGCCGGAGTTCTCGACGCTGCTGTTTGCCGATCATTTTCACGGCTTCTGGTTCCGCATGAACGCCGAAGACACGCTGTGTCGTCGAGGGGCCGATGGTGGCTGCTTCCACTCCGATCGATCTGGAACAGAACTGGAATCTGGTCAGCTATCTGCCGATAGTTCCGTTCACGGTCCCGGTGGCTCTGGCTTCGATCTTTGATAAGGTTGTGGTTGTGCTAGGTTACGATCAGGGCGCTTTGACCTATGATCCGGCCTATCCGCAGTTTAACAACTCTCGACGAGATGAAGCGTGACTTCGGTTACTGGATCAAGACCACCGGCGCCGCGACGCTGATTTATCCGGAGTCCGGCCCGTTCTTGCGAAGGACGTTCCTGCTGCTCACAAGTCGAGACTTCACGCCGCGTACGTGCGCAGTCCAACACCTGGGTCAACCTGTACGGCTTCAATGTCAAGCTGAACGGCGAGACTCTTCCGGTTGGTACGGTGATCGAGGCCTACGATGCCTCCGGTGCGCTGGTTGGTGAGAATGTGGTTCGCAACTGCCGGTAAGTTCGGATTCATGCCGGTCTACGGCGCCGAGACCTTGAACGGTGATGCGGTTGGCAAGTCTGCCGGCAGTGTCATTACGCTGAAGGTCAATGGCGAAGTTGCCGAGCAGACGGTCACCTGGACCGAAAACGGTGACCGCATTCGCATCAGCGAGCTGACGACAGCGAACAAGAACAACGGCAATCTGCCGACGTCCTTCACGCTGAATCAGAACTACCCGAACCCGTTCAACCCTGAGACCACGATCGACTACGTAGTCGCTCAGAGTGGTCACGTTGAATTGTCGATCTACAACATTCTTGGTGACAAGATCAAGACGTTGGTGAGCGGCTATCAGGCTGCGGGTAGTTACTCGGTTAAGTGGCAGAGCCGATACCGATGGCGGTACTTCGGTTGCCTCGGGCGTCTACTTCTACAAGTTGACGGCCGGTGATTACACCGACACCAAGAAGATGACTCTGCTGAAGTAATCTTCTCACCCGATAACTCGAATTGAAAAGCCCCCGGACGTAAGTTCGGGGGTTTTTCTTTAATTTCCGTCTCGCAATTTCCGCACTCAGACTTATAGCCCGCCCAAAGGCTTCCGACGGGTGGGTTCTTTCTCGATGCCTGTGAAGTCGAATTCGTTACTGCCGCAAAATGCAGTCGAAGGCGAGACATGCGCGACTTGCGGTTTGGAGCAGAAACCCATTCGACGCAAGGCTTTGGGTGGGCTACAAGCTACTTCATTTCGTCATTGGAAGTGAATGGCTCTGAAAGAAGAAGTCTGATTGCTAGTCGCATGTCAAATGGAAAGGGCGACTCGCCGAGTCGCCCCTACGGAATCCAAATGCCATGGAATCCAGATGCTTGAAAGTCGGTCTACTTCACGCCATACAGCGGCGCGAACTTGCCGGTGAGGTACTTCATCAGCGGTTTGTGATCAAGCGGTTTGCCGGTAACGACCTTGACCAGTTCCTCGGCGCGATAACGTTGGCCCTGTGACTGTGGATGTTCTTGCGCAACCAGTCACGCAATGGATGGAACTTGCCGGCGGCAAACTGTTCGTCGAGATCAGCCTATGTCCTGCTTGGCTTTGGCGAAGAACTGCGCAGAGTAGAGATTGCCGAGAGAATAGGTCGCGAAATAACCGAAGAGACCGGCCGCCCAGTGAATGTCCTGCAGACAACCCTCGGCGTCGTTGCGCGGAGTCAATGCCCGAAATAGCTCTTGAACTTTTCGTTCCAGACCTTGGGAATGTCCTTCGTCTTGATCTCGCCGTTGAAGATCTGCCTGCTCGATCTCGAAGCGCAGCAGAATATGCAGATTGTAAGTCACTTCATCGGCCTCGACACGAATGAAGGACGGGCGCACATCATTGATGGCAAAGTAGAAGTCGTCGAACGTGACACCCGACCAGTGATTCGTGAGAATGTCTGCTGCGCCAGTGGGAAGAAGAACTCCCAGAACGGTTTCGAACGACCGACCAGATTCTCCCACATGCGCGATTGCGATTCATGGATCCCCAAGACTGACGGATTCGGCCATCGGCATACCCCAGTGTTCGTTCGGTAAACCCTGATCGTAAATTCCGTGGCCGGCTTCGTGCAGGATTCCAAACAAGCGCCTGTCCGAAGTGGTTCGGATTGAAGCGCGTGGTGATGCGCGTATCACCCGGCCCGATTCCGGTGCAGAACGGATGCGCGGTGGTGTCGAGACGTCCGGCATCGAATTCAAATCCGATCAGAGCCGCCGCCATTTCCCCGAACAGACGCTGCCGTTCGACCGGATACTCGCGTTCGAGGATCGAGACATTCGGTTTCTTGTCTGAACCGGTGATCTTTGCGACTAATGGTACCAGTTCCTCACGGAACTTGCCGAGCACCTTGGTCACCGACTTGGTCGAAGCATAAGGCTCGTAGTCGTCGAGCAGTGCATCGTAGGCAACATCTTCGTAACCGACGGCCTCGGCATACTGCTTCTTAAGATCAATCATCTTTTCCAGCGAGGGTTGGAACATCTTGAAATCGGACTTCTTCCGTGCCTCAACCCAGATACCCTGACCGGTGGTCTCGGCGTGGGCGATTTCTTCCACAAGCTTCTTGGGAACCTTGGTTTGCTTGTCGTAGAATCGTCTGATCTCGCGGATGTTGACGGCAGTGGCAGAAAGCGGATCCTTGACCAGCGGTGTGCCTTCGACCTGGGCGAGCAATTCGCCGACTCGCGGCGACGTCGCCTTGTCATGCACCATGCCAGCCAACAGCGCGAGTTGGTTGGCGCGGTGTGCGCCGCCCTTATGCGGCATGTAGGTGCGCTCATCCCATCCGAGCAGCGCGCCGGCCGCGCTCAGTAGCGATGCCTCATTCATTATCTGTGTCAGTTCTTTTAATGCCTCTTCAGGTTTCTTGGGCATATGGAGTACTCCTTATGTGCAGAATAGAATTCCGATAATTCGATACACTCCAGCCAGTATAATGCCGTTTCGGCTGCGAAGCAACGGGAATGGAGCAGCAATAGAAACGCCGTCCGGAATCCTTCCGGGCGGCGTCTCTATTCGTTGATTCTACAGATACAGGTGTTTATAGATCGCTTAGGGTACGTCCCTAAAATTATTCCTTCCGCTGAACGGCTTCGACGTCCAGATTGATATCGACATCGTTACCTGCCACCAGGCCGCCCGAGTCGAGCGTGTGGCTCCACGTAATTCCCCAATCCTGACGATTGATTCTGGTCGTGGCCGAGAACCCCGCCCGGACATCGCCCATTGGCCCCTTGACGACACCGTTGAAAGTAGCATCCAGTGTCACCGGGTGCGTCTGCCCGCGCATCGTCAAATCGCCCATTATCTTGAACGACCCGCCGTCAGCGGGGGCAATCTTGGTCGACTTGAAGGACATTTGAGGAAAACTATCAGCCGCAAAAAAGTCGTTGGATCGCAAATGATTATCGCGCTGTTGAACATCGGTGTCGATACTCGCGGTCTTAATGTTGACTTCAACCGAACCGGTCGCGAGATCTTTGCCGTCAAAATTGATGGTGCCATTGAAGTCATCAAACTTGCCCTGGACCTTCGTGATCACCATGTGCTTGACACTGAACCCGATGTTAGTATGTGCCTTGTCGATATCCCAGACGGTCGCCTGCAATGTGGGCGCCGTTATCGCAACCGCGACAATTCCTGCAGCAAATTTGTTCATCTTCATTTCCTCCTGATTGCTAGACTTCGTGACGACAACAATTCCGTCGTCCATCAGTCAACGTACCCTCCATAACAGTCCAAATCAGAAAAGGTTTCCGGGAATGCCCCGTTAAATACTATACGGGTTACATGTGCTTTGGCGCGAAACTCATTTTCTCGCTTCAAAAACAAAACGGAAGCGCGACTCGGCCGCGCTCCCGCAATGTCAAACGAGAACCGTGAAGTTTGTCGTGGGGATTACAGTCCTTGACCTCTGCCGCCGCGATCTCTGAACCGTTTAATGATCATATCTTTCATCTGTTGTCCGGGACCCGAGGGCATCCAGGTAGCCCGATTGTCCCACTTTTCGCGTTGATCGGGCGTCAGCACGCCACGGAGCGCCAGCCGCATTCCGACGGTCTTCTTTTGAATATCGGTCCGCAGCTTGCCGATCTGATCGATCTTGGCATCAATGTCGGCACGCTTGCCGTCGTTGCGAATCATTTGTTGCAGATCAATGTTCATCACCCGTGCCTGCGCCCGCATGGTAATAACATCCTTGCGATAGTTCACGGTGATGTCTTCTATCTGCTTCTTCTGGTCTTTAGTCAGTTGCAGCTCATCCGCGATTTTGCGAGCGCGTTCACCGCCACCTCCCATCATTCCCATACCCATACCCATTCCCATTCCATGCCCCGGACCTGCGCCCATCATTGACTCTTGATCGTCGAAGTTACCTTCATCGGGTGCTTGAGCGAACGCGGGTGTATAGGCGAGTACCAATAGCCCCAGCAGTGCCATGGTCAGTAAGAGGTTTCGTTTCATAATTCAGTTCCTTTCGTATGTCTATAATATCAATTCAGGATAGTCGAGCTCGACAGCCGAGCGTCGGTCAGCAATCTCTCCGTTTAGTCGTGCCTGTCGCGTCCAAATCCTCTCCCCGGACCGAACATCGGACGTTCCTGCCATTCGGCGCGCCACTCGATCATTCGCAGAAACACTTTCCGCTGTTCGGGGGAAAACGCTTTGCTGTTTTCCATGAAGTTATGAACCATAATTTTTTGCACGGAAATCTGCAGATCGCCTATCTCCGTAAGCAATTGATTTACCTTTGCCGTGTCTGCCTGGCTGCTACCAAGTTCCGCCACCAATTCCCGCCGTTTGTTCTTGATCTCATCATGGATTGGCGACACCAGACTGTCAGTCCGTTCGCGCGATGCTTTAAGAATTTGGCGCTGATCTGGTGAGAGCTGCAAGCGCCCTATGCCTTCCGGCATTCCTTCCATTCCCTGCCCAATTCGCTGGGCACCCCAAAATGGATGCGCCACCCGTTGATACAAAATCGTTCCCAAAGCAGCAATGTTGACTACCACGAGGACAACGACCACATATATAAGAGTTCGCTCTTTCACTTTCCATTTCCCCCATTGGTTGCAGTGACGCCGGTCTCTTCAAATTGATAGATGGCGTCAGAAACCGAACTGTACGACGGCTGTGTTAATGAACTGGCATAATAGTCCAGGATTTCTTCTTCTGCCACTTTCTGCGTATCTACAGGGGAGTTGCCGAGGAGGATACCGATAGCCAGAGCGATCACCAACCCGGCCGATTTGATCGATAAAGAGATAACCGGCCGCCAGTGAACAGGGAGGTGGAGTCGAGACGGCCGGTTTTCTTCCATGCGGTTAATCTGGTCCTGTAGTCTGTACCAGAGCTCGCGCGGAGGTTCAGTCGAGGCGCGATCCGCAAGTTTATCGAATATCGGTTGGTAGGCAGCGACCAGACGGCGGCAGGCCGGACAATCGTCAAGATGGGCGGCTAGTTCTGCCCGGCGCTCACCCACGATCGACCCGTCCAGTAGGTCAATTAGGTTCTGTTCAATGTCAATACACTTAATCACTGGCTTCCTCCAACCATCGCTATTGTGACACTTGGGGTCTATTCTTTCTTGCGGACTTTCTGGAATGCTTAAGGATCGCTTTTTGCAGGTTTTCCTTGGCGCGGTGCATGAGAGATTCCACCGTCCCCAAAGAGACGTGCAACTCGCCGGCTATCTCCTTGTAGCTCAAGCCCTCCAGCTTATGGAGCAAGTAGGCGTCCCGCTGCCGCTTCGGGAGCAGGGCCATCAATTCGGCTAACTCCAGCCGGGCTTCCTTTATCTCTATCTTGCGATCGGGGCTATCTGCTTCTGAAGCTGGCAATTTGTCGGCAATTGCCTCGTCCTCGGCATCCAGCGAAAACAATTGTTTGACCTGAAAGAATAAGCCCCCCCGTTTCTTGAAATTGATGGCTTTGTTGACGGAAACGCGGTAAAGCCAGGTGGACAATTTGCTTTCGCCACGCAGAGTGTCGGCGTGCCGCCAGAGCGACAGGAACACATCCTGGGTAAGCTCTTCCGCGTCATCATGGTTGCCGACCAGGCGCAACAGGAAGTTAAGTACACGCGGAGAGTGAATGTCGAAGAGTAGCTTGAATGCCGCCCGCTCGCCGGCTGCAACTCTGCGAATCAGCTCCAGTTCCTGTATGTCTTGTTCCCCTGGCACTGTCGTCGACAACATAACGTGTGTTTGACAGTGCGACGACAGAAAAACTTGCGACGCAAGCGGGACCGGCTATTCCCGATAAGAAGAACGCCGCCGGATCAGTTTCCGACGGCGTTTCCACAATTACCTGGAATTATTCCAACGAATTTCAGCAGGGAGCCGGGCCGTTCCCGAAAATGTATGTGATCAGATAGACCACATCGGAGATGTCAATGGATTGGTCGCAGTTCACATCACCTGCCGCAAAGGGCATCGGCTTGGCGCCAGCACTAAAGATAAATGACACCAGATAGACTGCGTCCGAGATATCAAGAGATCCCGAGAAATCGGCATCGCCCTTGACGAACTGACGCTGTACCACGTCAAAACAGACCGCCGGAGCGTCAGGTGTGTAAACGTCGGAATTGGCGTTGCCTTGAAACGTCGGTGCAAAATCCGGTCCGAGGCCGCTCGAATCAGTAAACGCCCACGGCTGACTGGGGAAGAACTGAATGTTGTCGACGCAGAGACCATTAGCAACTTCCGGCTGCCAGGGATCGATGTAGAATTCGAGGTCGAACAACTTGGTACTGGTCAGATGTGCCGGCAGCGGCGCTCGAAATCCAGCGCCAACCATGACCATGGAGTCAGGAGAGACGTTATCATTCTTATCCCCGAAATCGAAGCCGTTTCCTATGGCTGTAAAGGCGTCTCCAAACTCCTGGACGCGGTGGCCGCTCATCGGAACATTGCCGTATGGCTTGGTCCAGTGGTAGGTCACTTGCCAGTCGGTTCTAAACGGAAGCACCATTCCCCCGAGAGGAACATCATTAGTAACCCAGATTTCCAGTCTGTTGACTTCACCGATATAGGCGGCATTACCACCGTTGATCTTAATGGTAACATCCCCGGAGTTGGCGAACCCCGAAGACTGCCACACCGTCAGCAGAGCAAACACTGCTCCCAAGAGTAGCCGGCGAGCTTTCATGGATCAACCTCCCGAAATGAAGTATATGGAGTTATAACCGCAGTCCTTAAGTAACCGATGTAGTAGGCGGTCGTAGACTTTGTACTCTGGTATAGTAATCAAATCCGTGGTGAAAGTCAACCACCTTTCCACGCGACGCCTTGATCTTGAATGGAATACCGGAGTTAAATGGTATACGGGCAGAAGTGGTAATCGGCAACGCCCTTGATGCAATAGAGCAATCGTCTCGGTGCACTACGTCCGTCACTGTTGCTGGAATCGATCAAGAGGCCATGCGCGCAGAGCAGGCACTTGGCGGGCTGCCCGTCAACAACCGTGCCGGTGAATTTCGCCTGCTTGAGTTGGCTTGATGGTATCGGTTCGCTTTCGCCTCGACGTACTACCTCGATATCGCCAACCTTGCCAAATACAAACCGGCCGCGATCAATCTCCAATTGACCCTTCATATCAAGCGTGTCGCCAACCGCGACATTGATTCGGTCATAAGCACTGAACGACAGGCGCGCGTAAAAGGGATCCTCAAAGATATCGTAGCCGAATATTCCGTCCGTGAGATAAAGTAGTACCCCCCGGCAGGCGATGCGGAAATTGCCGTTGTCACCTTCATTTGTCAGCAGCGGATTGACCGTCTTGATCCGGCCGCGAATTTCAACCCTCTTGCCGGTCAGCCCATTAACCCACTCCTCAAATTCAGAGAAGTCGCTGCGGAAGCGCGCATAGTCTACGTCGTCCACTTGTACATCGGGCGAGTAGGCCAGCTTAAGATCGTAGAAGTGCGGGCAGGAAAAACAGTCCTTGCCGACATGCTTCTTGTTTCTGGGGCACTTGTGGCCGTCGTCGAACTTCGTGCACTTCCAGGCAAACGTTACGCAGCCGTCGGGAAAGCACGCCTTGTACTTGAGAACATGCCAAACTGACGTTCCCGATTCATGATGTTTGTGGAGCCGATGCGGACAAGAGAAGAGATCCGTGACCTTATATAGGTTGCGCCAAGACTGCTGCACGAGGACAAATATACGCTCTATCTGCCTGATATTGAAGGAGATTGTCCGATTGGTGTGGGATGATTCCCATAAATCAAGCCCCTCAACGAGCCCCTTACCACTGTTTCGACTTGCTCCACCCATCCTATCTGCTTGCGCCAGAACGTGCTAAACCGCCTCGGATTCTTGCCTTCCGGTTGGCAAAGAGTCTGCAAGAACACCTTGCAGAGATACAAGCAGGAGGAGGCTGCGATGAAAGTGAAATTCACGCTGACAATGGACGACCTGACGGTTGACGACGAGCACTACGACTGTGTGGTGATTGACTGGATTTCGGAAGTGCAGCAGGAAGAAGTACTCGAGATGTCCCAGCGCTGGATTACGTCGCAGAATTTCCTCACACGCAGAATGATCGGGCTGCAGCGAGTCGGGGAATCATCGCTGACAATCGAGCCGATTGACGAAACGATTCCCACCTGAGAGGAACACAATGTTCGGTGGGTGGAAAGCGCTGTCGGCGGGGCTCACTTCTTTGTCCGGGGGATTGACAGAGAGACTAATCGGGCTCCACGGCGAGTTGGTCGCCGGCCTGGGCATGACTGCCACGCTGGCACTCTATTTAACATTCGGGATTCTCGGCATGCTGGTGCTGTGGCGAATGGTCAAGTTGTCATTCGACATCTTGCGCTGCGTGGTGATTCCGGCGGTGGCCCTGGCTTTTGTTGGCGCCTGGCTGTTGCCATTCTCTTTTTATCACGTGCTCCCGGTCACAGCGGCGGTGTTCTCAGGAATTCTCCTGCTCAGAGGATAGGTGGAAGTCGAGCCACCTGTTCGTAATGCAATTCGGCAGAAACGGTAGGAACAGACCATGCGACCATGGCGAAGAAACCGGAAAACGCATTGCCCGCTTTGCGGCGTCAAACTGGTCAAGAACGACGGCAAGAAGGAATGCCCAAAATGTAATCTCGTCGTCGTTGGCGACAGTTGCCGCTTTGTCGATTTGCCGCAGTTGATACTCGGACGGCATGAGTCCAAGAGGTAAGGAAAGTGGCGGACAAGGCGGAACGGTGTCATATCTGCGGGAAACCGATGCGGGAATTCAAAGGGGTCTTTCTCTGTCTTCCCTGTAACGAGAAGTACGGCGACTACTACAACTTCTTCACTTCTGCTTCTCGTGATTACCAGAACGCAAACGATTTTGTCGTTATCGAGTGCCCCGGCGCGACAATCTACGACGCCAGCAACTCACGTGTTGTCCAAGGCGTAAAGTGGCACAACGACCACGACCACTCACAGGGGTATGAAATCATCGGCAAGCAGGTGTTCGCCCCCAACCACAAGCACACCCGCCGTGTCGCCAAGGACAAAGCCGGCAATATCCGTCGCTGCCAGGCCTGCCAGGATTTCACTGTACGCATGCGCATCTATAACCAGCAAAAGGACAAAGACGACTATCAGCAAAACTCGCCTTTGATGCCCCGCACCAAAGAGACATTCGACCGCATGCAATTCTGAAGATCATTCGCTTGGACTTTTACCCGCTTCAGTAGCCCCAATTATCTCTCAGAGACCTGTTTTCAGTCGATTGTCAGCGGTATGACCTGCCACTTCGTGTTCTTCTGCAATGTCGCAGCTTCACCACATTTGAATGTGATCAGGCGGACGGAGTCCGCAGGCAGATGCCGCAGATTCAGATCGCCGATATGCCGCCATTCCGCCTCTGGACGCCAGTCGGCAATTTCCGAGCCGGCATTCTGAAAGAACGGCCGGTGATCGACGGGCAATTGCTCATAGAGCTCACCGTCACCGTAACAGACCGGACGAATTCCCGCAGCACGAGCCGCGTCGACATGAATTGCCACTCCGTACGGCTCGAAATTCCAATACACATACCGACGCCGCCAGCGCATCAGCGTAACCGCCTCCGACGGCGGCAAACCGGTAAACGATACGACCGGTATGCCTCCGCGAATGAACCTGCCGGAACCGTGTATAACCCCCTCATCAATAATTCTAGACAGAGTATGCAGTGCTGAGCGTGGGTAGGTGTCATGTCCGATGATATCTCTATAATAATCGTGGCTGGTCTCCCGTGAATACCGGCCGTGCGATGATCTAGTCCAATGAGTGAGATAATTCCATCCCTCCTCGCCAAGCTCAGGATTCAGAACCAGGCCGTCAAAATCATATTTGACAAGATCTGACGCTGGCCGGTACTCGGCGCGAAAGTCGTCGAGGATACTCTTGCCGGAGGCACTCGCACGGTCAACGAGCGTCTTCAAGGTGCCGTTGGGACGCAACGACACCGGAACCGCCAGTTCGGCGAGGTCGATAGCCATCAAATCGCGTTCCGGCCAGGATACCTTCGGTTGTCGGCGATTCTCTACCTCAGGGGAGAAGACGATGAACGTGCACCGCTCGGGATCGAGTTGGAAGTCAGAAATTACTTCCCTCACCTGACACTCGAGCTTGTCTTTTTCATCCGGCGGAAGGATGACCACTTGCGAACCACCCCGCACATTCACGAGATGGACCACCAATTCCCAAGTGTTGAGGCCAATCGAAGTAATGACCGAATATTCGTGCGCGATCAGATAATCGACGGCCTTCTGAGTCGAGGTAACCCAACCGTCTCGGTTGCAGGGGCGCTTTGACTGCCGTGAGTTCAGGACCGCAGCAAGTGGCCGGGCAGGCAGTTTATCGATGGGGCGGCAGTGTCCGTCAAGAATCAGCATGCTGTATGTGACTTTTCCGTTTATGGCGATTGCCCGAAGTTAGCGGCTCTGGATTTGTGGGTCAAGTGATGTTTGCCACCCCGCTTTCGGCGTTTGGCGCCTTGCCCCGCCGATACCGGCCTAATAGGCCCCTAAAACATTAACCCGCGCCATCACTGGCGCGGGTTAATGGAAAGTTCGTCGCACCGAAGTCTGTGAGAACGTTTTCGAATTGTCGTGGTCAGTTGCGATCAATCCTTGATCCAGCCGACTGACCCTTCACAGCTCCGGTAGGTACTGCAAAGAAGATTTACTTCTTCGCGCCCTTCTTGGCGGCCGGCTTCTTGGCAGCTTTCTTCTTGGCTGCTGGTTTCTTCTTAGCTGGCATGACCAACTCCTTTGGAATGTGTTTAGGGTTTATTGTGACTCAACTACTGTCGAGTACAATTGTGATGTTGCGAAGAACCGGGCAACATTGCAGCGTTGTCCTAATGTTACTTGGTCAGTTCTTATCAACATCGTTTGCCAGAACATATCTACAAGAGGAGAGTGTACCGTAAACAAATACGAAATCAACAAAAAACTTTTTATGAAATGCGTTCTGATGACAAATTTTCTTCAGTGACCTCGTTCCGGCGATCAAGTCGTCATCACCTTCCTTCTTCACGTGATACGTTTCTTCCACCCAACTTGCGATCGAAGTGAACACATCGAGACGATGAGTCGGGTCGCTCAATGGGATATTCTACGATGCTCTACTCCCTCGTCTTCGATGTCTCAATGACATGGCTGAAACGATCGTATCGCATTTGAACCGCTACTGGCTTGACGAATTTGATGTACATGGTTTTGCGCTTCTCGACACTGAATGAACTCACAGAGTCGAAGACGCGGCCCACCTGAGGTGAATCGTGACCTCACTCAGGGTCGAGGGTGGGAATCACTTTCTCCATTTCTGTTCCTCGACCACCACTCCGGAAGACCGAAGGCGTCCCTCGGCGAGACGTCAGGCGAAGCAGAATTTTTTTTGGAAAATCGTACTTCTAATGAAAAAGTTTTTGACAAAACTATTGACAAGATGTCCGTCGACGGAGATTTGCATCGCGACGCGAACTCCTTCCTCAGGTAGATGGCTACTCAAAATTCTCGACTCCCCCATTTTCGTCGCCGGAAAATCAGAATTGAAGCATGTCTATGCGCACGCCAGATCTACGATTTCACGTCCTCATTCATTTCCCGCTGCCGCATGCGCGTCTGCATCGCGGCCTGTGCAAATTTCAGCCCGCGAACTCTTTTTTTCGAACTGATAGGGGCCTGTTGCGTATTTCCTTTGGGAGAAGCAAGGGCTTTCCCAGACAGTCTTCAAGAGAGGTGGTCAAGATGTTAGTTCTGCACCTTAAGCCGGGCCTGCACTGGCGGTTGGTGGCGTTCGATGACCGCAGTTCCTATTCTGTCGCCGACCCTCCACTACCGCTGGTTGTCATGCGGGACGAAAATGACGGCACTCTGTTCCGACCTGCGAAACTTCGCGAAAGGGCTATTCTCGGTTGGGCGACCCCGCCACAGCCGAGCGAACAGCCCGGTTAGGCGTTTACCGTGATGCTGAGCCGCCCAAAAACTGCTTGACAAAATCCGGCAACGCTCCGTATAGTGCAATCGCGTAATGCGCCCATAGCTCAATTGGATAGAGCGTCTGACTACGGATCAGAAGGTTGGGGGTTCAACTCCTCCTGGGCGTATTTTTGATTGGCTTCAACCCCATAATCGCACTTCCCTGCACGAATTTCGGTAGATTCTAGATACTACACCTCCGTATTTTGTCGTCATGACGAAGCTGTCGAATCAAGAGATGGTCCGGGCGATGATGGCGCGGGATTCAGAATACGACGGGCGTTTCTTTGTCTGCGTCCGCTCAACCATGATCTACTGCCTCCCCTCCTGCAAGGCGAAGAAACCAATGTTGAAGAACATCATTCTTGCCGCATCGAGGGCGCAGGCATTACAATTGGGATTCCGGGGATGCAAACGCTGCCGGGCGGCGAATTTTCCCAATACTGCTCCCAAGTGGTTCGATGGGGTAATCGACCTGATGCGTTCGAATCTGTCGCGCCACCTGGACGAGGGCGACTTGGTGAACTCCGCTGGTGTGGATGTTTCGACCATTAGGCGTTACTTCAAGTCGCAATTTGCCGCCACGCCGACGGCCTTCCACAGAAAAATGCGCCTGGAACATGCCCGCAAAATGATCGAAAGCGGCGTCAACTACCTCACGGTGGCGTTTGAGAGCGGATTTGAATCCGCCAGCGGCTTCCGTGAGGCCTACAAGCGGGAGTTTGGCGTTACGCCAAGGAGGAACCATGTCAGCTAGCCGAGTTATTTGCACAAATGTTGAGTCACCGATAGGAATGATGATTGTTGGTTCAACCGACAAGGGTTGCTGCCTTCTGGAGTTTCATGACCGCGGTGGCGTCGATAAGATCCGCCACGCAATTGAAACACGGTATCGTCAGGACACCGTCATGGGTCATAATGATTTTAACCAGCAAGCGATCGCCGAGCTAAACGAGTATTTCGCGCGCGACCGATCGACATTCGATTTACTGCTCGATATGGCCGGCACGCCGTTCGAGATGTCGGTCTGGCGCGAATTGCTGGCGACCCCCCTGGGCAAGACTCGCTCCTACGGCGAAGTCGCGGCGGCGGTCGGCCGGCCGCTGGCATCGCGCGCAGTCGGACGCGCCAATGGAGCAAACCGAATCTCGATCATCGTTCCCTGCCATCGCATCATCGAAGCAAATGGGAATCTCCGTGGCTACGGCGGCGGCCTTTGGAGGAAACGCTGGCTGCTTGACCACGAGCAGAAGGTACTCGCTGGGTCGACCGTGACCCTTTTCGATTGATCAATCGCCCCTTCATTTGGGAGACTATCTCGTGAAGAGAGTATTCGCACCGGGCTGTGCGCTGATGATCTACAAGCCGCAACTGGCTGCCAGGATGTTGAGTTGCCTTTATCGCGAATTCGGCGAAATAGACCAACACCTGACCTGCTGCCGACACGAGCCCGAGCTGCCCACCGGTACGGAGATCGTTAACACTTGTGCCGGATGCGACAAGCGGTATCGGGAACTGTATGAAGGTATCACCACGGTTTCCTTGTGGGAAGTCCTCGCGAAAAGTACAACTTTCCCTTTCCCCGACTACGGCGGCAGGAAGATGGCTGTCCTCGATGCCTGTCCGACCCGCGATCAAGATATAATACATGTTACCATCAGGGCCCTGCTCAGGCGAATGAACGTCGCAGTGGTTGAACCCGCTCACACTAAAACCAAGAGCACCTGTTGCGGCGACAGTTTCTACGGAACCCTGCCGGTCAAGCGAGTGGAGAAACAGATGAAGAGGCGGGCAAGTGAAATGCCGGCGGACGACGTCGTCACCTATTGCGTATCGTGCAGCAAGTCCATGTACATCGGCGGCAGGAAACCGCGTTATATGGTGGATCTCTTATTGGGAGAGGATACCACTCCGGGGACTTTCGAACCTGATGCCTGGCACGCCGAGTTGGACAGCTTCATAGCTGCCCATTGAATGAAATGAGCGGCCAATTTAGGATAACGGCAAGTAAGGCGTGGCCGTAAGATTGTAATCTGAGCCCTGGCCCTTCGCGAATCGAAAACACCCTGCAGCAGCAATCATCGCAGCGTTATCCGTGCAGTAACGAAACTCCGGAAAGAAGACTTTGATCCCATATTGCGAGGCGCGCTGGTGAAACACCTCACGCAAACGCGAATTAGCAGCGACCCCTCCCCCTACGGCGATCATTTTCATCCCCAGATCGACGGCGGCGTTCAATGTGGGAGTAACCAGCATTTCCACTACGCACTCCTGAAACGACGCACAGATGTCGGCCAGATGCTGTTGCTTGAACGTCTCGTCCTTTCCCTTCAGGTATAGCGCAACCGACGTCTTGAGACCGGAAAATGAAAACTGATACTCCCCCGCTTTGAACCGGGCAATCGGGAAACGATGGAAACTGCGATCACCCGATTTGGCGAGGTTGTCAATCTGATGTCCGCCCGGATAACCCAGTCCGAGCACCTTAGCAACCTTATCGTACGCTTCACCGGCTGCATCATCTCGCGTTGATCCCAAGACCTGATAGTCGCACCAGTCGTTGACCTTGACGAGGAGAGTGTGACCGCCGGACACTATAAGGCAGACAAACGGCGGTCGAACGGAGTCATCCGACAGCAGGTTTGCGAAGATGTGGCCTTCCAGATGATTGATGCCAATTAGCGGCAACTGCCAGCCATAGGCCAATGCTTTGGCGAAGTTGAGGCCGACCAGAAGCGACCCGATCAATCCGGGGCCATAGGTTACGGCGACGCCATCGATAGTTTTCGGCGAAATCGGATAGGCCGCATTGCAGGCCTCGAAAAGCGGGTTGATCTTGCGCAACTGCTGACGCGAGGCGATTTCCGGAACGATGCCCCCGAATTCAGAATGTTCGACCTGCGAATAAACAAATTCGGCCAGAACTTTGGAGCCATCCTCGACGACCGACACGGCGGTTTCGTCACAGGAGGTTTCGATGCCTAGAACTTTCATGGTTTTCTGATCAACATGACCGAGTCGAGCCGCGCTCCGGCGATACCGACACCATCCGGAAGCGAATACTCAAGAGCGGCCTTGACGGTATCGCTCGACAACAGCGGTCGTCGAAATGATACGCCGATATCAGCGGCATTCACAAAACGATACTTCGACTGGGGAATGTTGGCAGTCACCGTTAAGTGAGACGGAACGATGTCGTATCTTCCCGAGGGAAATCCCGGCGGAGGAATTATCGTCAGATTAGAGAATACTTTCTGCTGCGCGGTCTCTACTTCCACCTGAACGGTTACGGATGAATCCCGAACGCTGATTTTGAGCGACTCGGGCAATGCCAGACTTACTTTTTGATTCAGTGCCGACGTCAAACCGAGAAACGGTTTGGGGCTGGTCTCCAGAAAGCGGAGTTGCCGCAGCACTGACACCGGTCCGGAAACAGTTATCGTGTCTGGATCAACATGCGGATTTGAAAGCAGCGCAAAGCCCGGTCCCGGCTCGGCGCGAATTGCCGAACGTATCTGCACCAGTTTCTCGAGCCGGCGTTCGAACTTCAGTTCCAGAGTTCGAGGCACCGTCACCTCGGCGAAGTCAAATGATCTGCCCAATGCTTCAATCAGTTCCGCGCTGCTGATCGGCCGCTCCGTCGTGCCCGATTTGGCATCGGCGCAGTTGACTAAGATGATGGGGTCGGAACTGGAAAGCAGCAGTAGTTGTTTGCCGGTGGCACGCACTTTGACTGCCGCGGTATGCGGAATATCTGAAAGGAGCACTAGGCCGTCGGGGACGTTGATGACCCGCAGCGGCAGGTCCAACTGATACTCATAGGTCTTGTTGGTGGCTACATGGACCCACAAGAGAAGCGCCAGTGCGAGGGCACTGACTTTCAGGACAATATTGCGAAGGGGGTTAAACTTCAACTCGCCCCTCACCCAGGGTTAAGCGACTACTTGTTCGATTGCAGAATAGTCTTGCCGAACGAAATTTCGCCGTTATCAATGCGCAAATTGAATCCGCAATCAGGGTTGGAACAAGCCCAAGCCTTGTAGCGGATCGTGGCTCCCTCACGACCATAATCCGAGAGCGGTAACAACTTACCTGTCTTGCACTTGAGACAGTCGGGGTACGTCGACTCCATAATGCTACTTCCTTTTGTGTTGCTTTAACTCCTCACAAACCACAGGGGAAGTTATGTCGGCGACTCCTCAATGTCAAATAGTTTGATTATTTCGTGATCAGCAGAGTTACCGTCTCGCGGCCGTCCTCATCACGTCCCTGCAGTATCAGATCCGCCTTGGTGTCACCGTTTAAGCGCCTGGCTTCGACTGATATTACACCTTTGGCTTTGCGAACGATCGACGGCTTATCGGAAAAAAGCGGTCTCCGGCCGCCGGGGAATACCTGGAGTTCCTCGTCGTCCGTTACAACTACCAGGTCATTAAAGCGGTCGCCCTCCAGGTCACCGTCAACGCAGCCGAGGTATTTCGCCGGAATTCGGTCCTGGAAAAATGACAACCCACAGGATACCCGCTTCACCGTCACCGGCTGGTCGGCAATGACTCCTCCGTCGACCTCGAAGACATTCAGTTCGACCGGAATACCCTTGACGAGCAATGCCTTTACCAGACTGGTGGGCGTCACCGGTAAGGTGGCAATAATGATTGACGCGGTGCCGTCGTTGTCCAAGTCCTTTAGACTCAATCCCGCTCCGAATTGATCGAGGACTATCCGCTTCGATGGCCGCGATGAGAAACCCTCCTGCACGTTGCCGAAGAAAATCTCGATGACGGTTTTGAACTCATCGCCGGAACTCTGCGTGAATACACGGCAGTAGTCCAGCAAGCGATCCCTATTGAGATCGGCCAGGCCCGAGGCGCTGAAAAAGAGGTTCTGCTGATAACTCGGCTTGACCTCCAGAAAGCGATTAGGACGATCAGCAAATTGCATGTTGCCGGTTTGATAGAAGATCGCCAGACCGGCAGTGGTCTCAACCAGCAAATCAGGGCTTCGGTCGGTATTGAGATCCATAACCGTGATGATCGGCAGACGAAAACCGACTTCGCTATTTCCTGAACAGTTCAGCACATTGACATCATTGACGCCATCCGCCTTGTAGGTAAGCGCCATTTGTTTCGCAGCCGCAAAACCATTGTCCTTCTTTTGCAGGAGGCGCACACCATTCCAGCTTGGAAGTATTAGTTCGAAAATGCCGTCGCCGTTAAGATCGAAGGCGAATTTATATTCGATAACGAAATTCGGATCCGGGATGCCGAAAAGCCGTTCGAAAGAAGCAATGGGCTTCAGTCCGGATACATATCCACCCTTGTCGAAATCAAGCAGATAAGCCGCTTCCAGACCGAGTAAGAGCAGCTCATCGCGACGGTCGGAATCGAAATCAACGATCTGATAGCCGAATACCCCCGTTGGCAATTCGAAATTGGCTTTCGGAATGGTGTCGTAGAGGCCGGCCGGGTTCGCGGTGAAGATCTTCAGATGCCTCTGCCCCCGGTCATCGGCGGAAAAAACGATCAGCTCAGCGCCGTCCTTGTCATCGTAATTGGCCGATGTCACAGTCAACACCTTTCCGTCCTGAGGCAGGGACTGCGAGGCAAAATTGTCCGTGTCGGCAGCGAACAGACTGCATGACGCTGCCACGAGTGCTACGCCCAGCGCCAGCCAAAGTGCGCGATGGCGCCCGATCGATACATGCACGGATACAGCACGCCGAATAGTATTAGTTCCTGAGCACATCTTGTGAGCCGCCTGAGACATCGGTACCGGTAACTCTGATAGTCCGTCAAAGTCTCCCATTCATTGACAATGACAAACTATGCTATAAATACCTCCGGAACGAGGCGAGAGTTGCTTTTTTTATTGGAGCCAGTCGCTGCGGTTGTACGACTTCCAGCGAAAACGAGAGACACCCTTGTCGGTGCCGATCCAGACAAAATCGCCGTCTCCGACCAGTGACGTGATACGTTGGCTAATCAGGCCGTCACTCTGAGTGTAGCGATACCAGGTACCTATACGCTTGTTGAAACGATACAGGCCGCTGCTCGTGCCGACCCAGAGAACACCTTGATGTACCAGCAATTTCGTAAGGATGCTGTTGCCAAACTTGGTATTGCGATCGTAGACAACTTCACTGCTGTCGGCGAGATTCAGAATCACCAGGCCGTCATCGCCCGCGGTATAGAGCAACGAATCAACAACTTGCATGTCATAGACGCCTCCCCGCAGATCCCCCGATGTTACGGAGAGTTGCTGCCACTGACTGGTGCCCCAATCGAGAGAGTATAAGCCAAACTGGGTGCCTGCATAGATGGTTCGCCCTCGAATGGCGAAACAATAGACCGCCCGACCCTGGATAGCGTTCGTAACAGCGGGGTAAATCGAATCGCGAACCAGATCATACACACTCACACCCATGTCCGTTCCGATCAGCAGGTTGTTCTTGATGGGCAGAAGTGAATTAACCTGAGTGCCGTAGATTCCCTCAAAGTGCGAATATGATTTGAACGATCCGGTGCGTTTATCCATTCGGACCAATCCCATGTCCGTTCCCATCCAAACGTTCTTGTCGTCATGGGCGAGCGCTGTGAAACGATCAGAGATAACGCCGGATTCGTTCTGAGGCTCAATATATTCCCACTGATCGGACGAGCGGTCATAATGCGTGATCGAACCCGGGAGTCCGTCGCTGCCCCCCAAGAGCCAGAAATTCTCGCCGTCCTTGTCGAGATAAGCGATGTCTGCGTCGTACGGACCGAAACACATGATCTTCAAGTCGTCGCGGCGCAGATCGGCCTCGGCCGGCCCAAGACCCCAAAGACCCATCCAAACAACGTCATCTTCATCCCGCAACATCTGAGTAATCGGATACTGAATCATGTTGCGATCGACCAGCGTACCGCCCGGCAAGTACTGATAGTTGTTTGATGGAAACAGATTCGGAAGATCGCCGAGTGACACACCGGACGATTGAACTTTGTCCATCGGGAAGTCCAGGTTATCGCTCCAATCCTGCGAGGTAGGGCTGTAATAGCTTCCACCATGAGGAGTATCCACCCAAATCTCGTCTGTCAGTCGATCGACAGCCAGACGTCGGATGCGGTTGTCGGGCAATCCGTCAGATACGGTTATCGGATCCAGCCATTTCTCCGCCTGCATGTCGTAGCGCAGAATTCCACCGGACGTGCCAAAATAGACGGTGTTGAACCCTCGCGCGATCGATGTCACGTAACGCGTATCAGTGTAGGTCACCCAATCGCCGGGGCTGTACCAATTGTAGATGCGCTGCGCAAACGCGGACGATCCCGCAAGCAGCATGATGGCGAAGAACAGTAACAGTCTACGCATTTAGAAAATCTATTACGGATTTAGTGAGAACGCCGGCGCCAACAATGATGGCAGCTTCGTCGGCTTTGAATTTCGGATGATGCAACCCGTACACCGCACCAATCTGCGGATTCCCGACTCCCAAGAGGAACATGGCGCCGGGTGCGTGTTGCAGGTAGTATGCGAAATCCTCTCCCCCCATCGAAGGATAAGGTAGTGAAACGACAGCTTTCTTACCGTAAAGATCATGAACCGCCTGTTTGAGATAGACGTTGGCCGCAGGAACATTCGCCAGTGGAGGATAACCTTCCATGTACTTCATCTCGGCCTTGGCGCCACAACTCTTGGCAGTGTTGTACACAATGGTCTCGATCCCGTGCTTCAATTGCTTCAGCAACTTGTCGGTCTGCGCGCGAGCGGTGCCGTGAAGTCGGCAGCGCGGTGGAATGATATTACGCGCGGTACCGCCATCAATTTTACCAATCGTCACCACTGCCGGTTCAAAGGGATTCACGCTCCGGGAAACGATCGTCTGTAGACTCATCACCATCTGTGAGGCGCAAACGATCGGATCGATGGTGTCACTGGGATACGCACCATGACCGCCTTTGCCAATAATCTCCACGTCAAAATCGAGAACTCCGGCACACAAAGGACCATCCTTGATCCCAATCTGACCGGTCTTGATCGTTGGCCAAGCATGTAACCCAAGAATCATGTCTACTTTTGGACATTCCAGGGCGCCCGCCTTGACCATTTTCAGCGCGCCGCCGGGGGGCTCTTCTTCTGCGGGCTGAAACAGCACCTTTACCGTGCCACTAAACTGCTCCGACAGTTGGCTAATCATGACCGCAGCCGCCGAAACCGTCGCCATGTGAATATCGTGCCCGCAAGCATGCATCCGACCCGGAAAGGTCGACTTGAACGGATAATCAGTCTCCTCATTTATAGGTAGCGCGTCGATATCGGAGCGAATCGCCGCGCACTTCCCCTTGCCAGAGCCGATTTCCGCTACTATCCCAGTGTCTAACATTGGCTTAAACGAAATTCCGCGCTCGGCTAGGAAATCCTTCAGGATTTCTGAGGTTTTGTGCTCCTGCCAGGCGGTTTCCGGAACGGCATGCAGTTTACGCCTCAGGGTAACCGCTGCGCCCGAGACCTTTTGGGCGGAAGAGAGTATCTTCTGGGTTAAAGGGCTTTCCATATTATATATATTGAATATACCCGAATTTGCCCATACCGCAACTCAATGTTTGCGCATTGTTTGGAGCCACATAAAGTTTACGAGCAACCCACGCCGATATTTGAAGTGTAAACGATTTCGGCGCTCGTACGTGTAATGTATATTGGCACTTGACCCGTTTGGCGGTCAAGGACCGTGATAATCTAACCTGATTCTCCGGAGGAATTTTGCGGCATTTTGGCTTCATATTGATTGCACTTACGGTTATCGCAGTTGTCGGGGCCTGTAGCAAGAAAGGAACCAACCCTCAACCCGTCGTTATCAAGGACGGTGAACGCTACTTCCCTGTCCGAAACGGAAATCAGTGGTTTTACAACAATGGTCAGTATGCCCGAATTTTGACCGGTGACACGACAATCTCCGGAACGCTATGTAACCGCCTGCTCCAAAACGGTCAAACGGAAGAGGCCTGGACTCTCACCTCGGCCCGGTTCGCCCAGCATCTTTTGGGGGGATTCCTCTGGTTTGATCCTCCGCTGCAAATCCCTCTCGATCTGGAAAAGGACAAACCGTATCAAACGTCCGCTCTGGGAAGAATCGTTCCCGGCTATACCAGTTCGGTAGACTCGGCGCGATTCAAGGGCACTGTCACATTCAAAGGTTACCTCAGCAAGAGTGTCGCCGACGCAATGACCGATAGCTGCATACAACTGCATTACGAAATCAAGACATCGGTCTACTATCATACCGGGGCTCCCGACACATCAACCGATGTATACAACGAATATTATGCGCGCGGTATCGGCCTTGTTCAACTTGACGATCCTGCCGACATGCGATATCTCGACAGCGCGATCATCGATGGCGTCAAAGTGCCCTAGCCATGGTTTTATGTTGAACTAAACGTCTTCGATGGCGATATATAATTGGGGAACGTGAATACCCCGTCAGTATGCGACATATTTGACAATAACAAATAGAGGGATTCGTATGAAGAAGATATGCCAACACCTGATGCGTGATCATGCGCTACCGGCAATAGTTTTGTTACTGGTAACGATGTTCACGCTGGTTTCGTGCGGCGATACCGGCACAAAAGGAACCGTCACCAATAACTGGGTAATCGACGGATTGATCGTGCGTGACGCTAATGTGTCCCAGGCCAGCGGTTTTGCGTCGCTCGTTCGCAATAACCAGGCGTTGACCGCAGCGCTTGTGACGATCGAAGCGCCCACTGCCGACAGTGCGCCGTCTATTTCGCTTGGCGGCGTCGGAGACGGCACCTTCCGCCAGTCGTTTTCCCCCAGCGCGTTGCGAGACACCTCGATGCTCAAGGTCAGATCGCTGGTCGATGAGTTCCAATTCAGTTTTCAGACTTCGGTGCCCGATACTTTTTCCGCGACAGTCATCGGTTTGACAGGTGGCGTAGTTCGCTCGACTACAGACAATGTCCAGATTCGGTGGAATCCCGCCGCGTTCGCCGATGGGTACCTAATTGTTGTCACTCCAGTTAGTAGCAACAATCACGCGATCGGCTATAGCAAGATTCTTGTCGGGGCTGACTACATTTCTGATCCGCCGTATCTCTCGACACTTATTCCACGCGAGAAATTCCGCGATACCCAGGGGCAGTTCCAGGCCGGCGATTATGATGTTTGGATCGCCGCCTATCATGACGAACCGATCGACAACAGCGTATTGCCATTTACCCTGCCGACAGGATTTGCGCGCAACGTCAATCGTACCGGAGTCACCGGACAAATTGGCGCGCTGTCTATCTCGAGCATGATTTTGCTGACCGCAGTTGCGACGCCCTGATGAGCAGAAGGCTCTACGAACATCTCAAGACGCTGACCACGGAAACGCGCAATCCGCGTTCGGCCCGGCTGGACCGCCTGCAAGTTGTCGAAGCTCTCAAGCTGATAAATTCCGAGGACAGCCGAGTACCTGCCGCCGTCGCTAGTGTGATTCCACAAATTGCCCGTTCCGTGGAACTCGTGACAAATTCATTTCGCACAGGTGGCCGACTGATCTATGCCGGTGCTGGAACGTCCGGGCGGCTGGGCGTGCTCGATGCTGCCGAGTGCCCGCCGACATTCGGAGTTTCCCCGCGCATGGTTCAGGCCGTCATCGCCGGTGGACGACGAACTCTGGTGAGATCACGGGAGGGCGTAGAAGATGACGTATCCGCCGGCAAGCGCGATCTCGACAAATTGAAACCGAATTCGAGAGATACCGTGATCGGCATAGCTGCATCCGGCAGAACACCTTATCCGCTCGCTGTTCTCAAACGCGCGAAAGAATGTCGAGCGGCAACCATCTTTCTGGCCTGCAATAATATCCCAACCGTTCCGCGATATATTGACCTCGTGATTAACCCAGTTGTCGGGCCGGAGGTATTGACCGGTTCAACACGGATGAAGGCGGGCACTGCCTGCAGACTTATTTTGAATATGATAACTACCGCATCGATGGTGCAGATGGGCAAGTGCTACGGCAATCTTATGGTCGATTTGCGGGCGACATCAGCGAAACTTGCCGAGCGTTCGAAAAGAATTCTAGTGGAGACTACCGGAATCTCCTACCGACAAGCCACAAAGTTGCTCACCAATTCACGCGGTGAGGTCAAGACTGCCATCGCTATGCAATTGCTTGCAGTGGACTATTCCAAAGCGAAACATTTACTTGCCAGCGCCGACGGCCGGCTTGCCGCCGTTCTGAAGAAGTAACTCAGCCTGCAGATATCGCGCTTTCAACAATTACGACGACATCTGTCAAGATTTTCGACGCATCCTAAAGTCTTCCTATCTAGTTGACGATCAATAGAATAGGCATATTAGCTAACATGGTAGAACGATTAGTCACTCAACATAACGGCGTGGGGTACAGTCCGGGAGAGCAGGCTGCTCTCAAGGATTTGTTCCAGAGTCTGACCAAGGGGATTAAAGCATCCCGGCAATATCCTCCTGAGCATCCCATTGCCACCCAATTCAGGTCACAATTTTTCGAGAAACTTAAGAACGTCTTCGAGGGCGGTGAAGCTCTGGGGGTCACGGTCACTCAGGATTCACTTCTCGTTGAGGAAGAGGTTGTGCTCAAAGGCGCGGTTGCATCGGACAACATTGCCCAGTTGCTGCACCGCGACGGCATTCGCTTTCTGGAAATCACTCCCTTCGTAACGGAGGAGGAAGCGTCGGCATTCTTTGGAGCGTTGGTCGCCTGTTCGGGCCGTGACGAAAACGCCGAAGACATCGTGAACCTGTTCTGGCAGGCCGGCTTCGAACACATCACCTACGATGTTGTTGATGTTTTCGAAGTGGCAGAGGTCCATGAACTGCGCGAAGAATTTGACTCGACGCGAACAGTGCCTCAGACCGTTGAGGTGTTACCTCCCGACATCCAGGAGCAGCTTCCTACATTGTCCGACATGCTGATCGATCGTTACTCTGACGTGGCCAGTTTCTCGCGGGATGAACTGGTCGCCCTGCGCAAGATGGTGGATGACGATCGCAAATTGAATATCAAGGAACAAGCAATTGAACTTCTCCTGCTTCTCTGTGAGTCGACTACGTCGCCACAGGACCTGGCGATGACCTACGATGCGTTACAGTCGATCTTCGACAAGACGATTCAAGAGGCTAACTTCACCACCATGAATCACATTCTGAACCAGGTCAAGGAACTGATCAAGACGGGACCACGGGAAGAATCAGGTTCGGGAAAACGACTGGGCGAATTTGTCTCTCGATGCGGCGACAGCTTGCGCATCAAAATGATCACCGAAGCACTCAATCAACATGAAGACCAGGATCTTGAGCCGGCCCGCCAGTATCTGGAAAGTCTGGGTTGGGAATCATTCAACAATCTCCTCTGGATGTTGGGAGAATTGACATTCTTCCCGGCACGGAAGATGGTTTGTGATTTACTTGCCGAGAAAGGTTTGGATAGAATCGACCTGTTGGGCAGCGCTGTATTTGACAGCCGCTGGTACCTGGTCCGTAACGTGGTCTGGGTATTGGGTGAAACCGGACATCCGCGGGCACTCAGCTTTCTGCGGCGCGTAGCCGCCCACTCCGATGTTCGCATCAGAGGGGAAGTCGTCAAGGCGCTCGCCAAGATAACCGATCCCGGGAAGACTGAGCTTCTGCTGGCGCTGTTGGAGGATGACTCGCAACAGATTCGCATCGCTGCGGCCGATGCCCTCGGCGGCAGCCGTTCGGACGATGCCTATGAAGGACTATCGAAAATCATCAACACTCGCGAATTCCTGGATGCTCCTCCCGAAGAGATGCGCAAGATTGTCGAAGCAATGGTTGTAGCAGGTGGACCGAGAGCAGTCCTTATGGTCAGAGACATTCTCAGCCGCAACCGGCTCTTTAATCGCGGCCCGATTCGCATGTTGCAGGATACAGCTCTAAACGCGCTTAAACGTTCGCCAACTACGGAGGCGGATGAACTTCTGGCAGAACTCGCTGAGAATACCAGATCGCGATATAGCTCAATTGCGAGCAAAATCCTGGCTCTGAGAGAAAGATGGCGGAAAGGCGGCACTGATGGCGAGTCAGAATGACAGTCTCACCTCGCGGCAAATGACAGCCTCCGAGGAAGCGGCCTATTCGCAGCGCGGCAAAGCGCTGGTCAATCAGTTGAGTATCTTCCTGAAGACGGCTCGCGTTCACTTCCCAGACAACGACACCTTCAAGACTCAACTTGAACAGTGCTATGCCATCGTTCGGAGCTGTTTGGACGAATTCAACGAGGCCAGCATTCAAGTGCACACCGGCTACTTCTTCTTCTGCGGCGTCAGAGTTCGCTATGACGCCGACGGCTTGTCCGCACCCGACCATTTACGCGAACTATTCAGCGCGGTCGGAATCTCCGGCTTCCTGACTACCTCGGAAGTCACAAAGTCCGAACTCGAACAAGCCGTGTTGCTTCTCAATGAAGCTGAGCGCCAGACGCAGATGAGTTTCGAAGAAATTCAGCGCCGCTTCGATCTTGCGGGTGTCGCTACGATTGAGCTGCTGCCGCTTACTGACGAGGATCAACTCGACAAGGACAAGGAACGGGAAAAGCGCCAGTTTGCGAGAAAGACGTTTTTCTACGCCATGACCAATCTCAAAATGGTCGCCAATACCATGACCGCCAATCGGCCTGTCGATCTTGCACGCACCAAGCGCGTCGTTCATTCATTGGTCGACCAGATCAGTGCCGATGACAGCTATCTTCTGGAATTGACCGCGCTCAAGACTCACGATCAGTATACATTTCTGCATAGCACGAATGTCTGCATCTATGCCATCTGCGTAGGCGCAAAACTGGATTTGAGCAAGACCGAACTGTCGACCCTCGGCTTTTCGGCGCTGTTCCACGACATCGGCAAAACCCGCCTGCCGCTGCAGGTTCTCAACAAACCTACCAAATTTGATGATAGTGATTGGGAAATGATGCGTATGCACCCGACCTACGGAGTGCTCACACTTGCCAAAACTCTTCCCTTTGAAGAACGCAGTTGTCGCGCCATGATCGTTACCTCCCAGCATCATTACAACCTGAACGGTTCCGGCTACCCTGTGCTGAAGCGCCAAAGGGTTCCGAATCTTTATAGCAAGATCGTGACCATTTGCGATGTCTTTGATGCGATGACCTCCGGGCGCGTTTACCGCAAGATTCCGGCTTCTCCCGAGCAGGTACTGCGCAGTATGGTCCTTCAGGCAGAATTCAAATTCGACCCGCATTTGCTGAAAGTGTTCCTGAACACGGTATCACTGTATCCTCCCGGAACGTTGCTGCTGCTGGATCAGGATGAGCTGGCGCTGGTCGTTGGCAAGAACAACACTGATTTGTTACGGCCCAAGGTGAAAGTGATCGGCGACACGCGCAAGTTTTATGAACGTGGCATTGACCTTAATCTGGCCGAACGTGATCCCCGCACCGGCGACTTCCGTCGCTCCATCGTTCGAGTGGTTGAACCCCAGGAAGTTCGCGTTAACGTCGCTCGCTACCTGCTTGAAGAAGCATAAACTTCAGTACTTTAACTAACTGATCTCAGACAAAAAAACAGGGCGCGACATTCGCGCCCTGCTGTGTATTGTTCGAAGACTTGGTGATTTGTCGTTAGAAACGAAATCCCAGGGAAATTCGCTGCACCGACGACATGCGTCCAAAATTGGCCCAGGCATAGTTGACGTTCACATCAGTCTGCGACCAGACCTTGAGGTTCAGTCCGGCTCCGAACGAGAAGTCTTCTTCGTCATAGTTGAATTTGTAACCGCCCCTCACAAAGAATCTCTCGAAGAATGCCACTTCGGTTCCAATCGAACCCTGCTGATCCTGGTCGGAAGGATCCTGAGCTTCGGCCGCGAAAGTCAATCGCGTGTTCTTGGAATACTGAAGATCGTACGCCACACCGATGCGAAATATGAGCGGCAGGTCATACGGATCAACCGACAACACGCCTTCAGACTTGTCGAAACTTGAATTGTCCCCCGACGGATTGTAGCGGAAATTGAGTTCCGAGCCGGAGAACTTAAGTTGCGGACCCAGGTTCGAAATATTCATGCCGACCCGCAGATTGCGATATCCCGGTGTCAGCATGGTTCCGAAATCGAACGCAATTCCGCTGGCCCGTTCTTCGGAGATTCGCTCGGCGACATACTTGAAATTCATGCCGACGGAAAAGAAATCAGTCATCTGGCGGGCATAGCCGAGAGCCAGCGCATAGCTGGATGCCGAAAACATTCGGCCGGTTCCGTCGGGTTGATCGACTGTCGTAATTTCCATGTTACCGGAACTTAGAATCGTTGCCGATGCGCCCAGCGTTCCGAACCGCGTCGGCCTGACAAACGCGACGTAGTTCAATCCGACTCCGTCTATCCAACTGACGTTCGTGAATTCGATAAAAGATTTTGTGGTTGCGCCCATGGCGGCCGGATTCCAATAGAGTGCATAACCGTCATTCACAGCCGCGACCGATGCGTCGCCCATGGCCGTATATCTGGCGCCCATGCCCAATTTCAGGAATTGAGCTCCGGCGGTACCTACCTTGGACTGCGAGTCTCCGGCATCAACGGCGCCGCCAACGAGCAACACCAAACCGGCAACCAGCAGGATGTACTTGGACAATTTCATTGCTGCCTCCTGTTTCCCAGCTATTTGATTACCGCAAACTTGCCAACCCGGGTGCCAACCTCAGAGTCGACGTGGTAGAAATATAACCCCGGCGCAATCCCTTGACCGTTCGACGACAGCATATTCCATACATAGGTTCCGCTGCCTTCGTGCTGCAATGTCTGGACGAGATCGCCCGCGAGGTTGTAGATGCGGACAGTTGCTCTGTCCGGAAGGTGGGTGAATTCCAGCCGACGTTCGCCTTCAACCAATTCCCACGACGCCCTGGAGATATAGGGATTGGGCACGACCCTGATCTGATCGAGTGCGGCGGCAGCCGCATTCTGGTCGATGCCCGGCGCCTGATAAACGAACACGTCGTTCGCTCCGTTTAGCGGCGCACCGTCAATCTGTAAAACGTCGCCGGCAGTATAGTTGGTATCGGACGTCCCGATGCGGAAGAACCACGAATGGTAGTACGGAAACGCCTCGGGATGCGCGACGCCGTCATAGGGGAAATCCACGACTGTTATGTAATCACGATTGCGTGGATCCCACGCTGGAGTCGCCGGATCCTGATGATAGATCTCAGCGATCACCTGTTCGTTCGTCGTCGTATTCCATATTTCAAACGGAAGGTGGATGGGAGTAACATCGTCGTAGATCGAATAACCCTCGGAACCGCCCGCCGTGAACCGCAACTGATACGTTGAGCGGAAATGTATATCACCACCCAGCGGCCAGCCGAAAACATCTCCGATTGGTCCATAGATGTATCCCAGATGTACTGTTGTGTCAGTGCCCGCGCCCATCGCCACCTGCGCGAATCGCGACGGCCACCGTTCGCCGTTGAACATCAACAGGCGCACGCCGTCAGCGATCGGCGCCGTCTTCACGTCACCCGATTGATCCGTGATATCTTTGGCCAGCGTATCGCCGGTGGTACGATTGACAACGAACCAACTGGTGGCCACCGGATCTTCAACAAAGCCGATCCTGTAATCCTGTCCCGTCAACTTCGAGGGATCGAACAAGTCGGCCACCAATCTTCCGTCCGAGATGTTGCCACCGCCCGCCGTTTCGTGAACCAGTGTCTTCTGTATCTCGTAATAGCCGGCCGGATCAGTGCGAGGCACAGCCGAGGCGGCATTGACATCCTTGGCCGGCTGGCCATAAGCCGTCTGCAGTACGCCGACGCCGGAGGATGTGTCACCCTTGTCGAATCCAACCACGGAATACCAATACTCGAAACCGTTGGTCAGTGAGGTGTCGACGAAGGTATGCGGTATCGGCCCTGACGGACCATCAACGCGCCAGATTGCGATCGGCACGTAATCAGGACCGGTGCTGCCGTCTGGATGGCGTTCCAGTCTGCCCCAGCTTATTCCCTTGTCGGTCGAGCGATAGATCTTGTAGCCGTCGAAGTCCTGAGAATTACTCATCGGATCGACGCTCAGCTCGGCGGCGCGGTTCCAGGACAGTTTCACCTGCCGGTCACCCGGAACAATCGTCAACTTTGACGGTTGCGGCGGTTCCGGACCGAGAAAGTGATTGCTATACACTGCCTGAGCCATCTGGGATTTCGCCCGGAAATCGACTTCGTCGAAACCTGCTATCAGGGCAAACCCGATGCGGATGGTTTTGCCGCGCTGAAGGTTGATGCCGGAGGTGCACTGGAGATAGTATTGGTCACCCGGCGGCAACGATCTGTCATACTGATGCGCTGAGATAAAATGGTACCGGTCCTTCTGCTCCTGCGGCTGTTCTTCCCAGAGACCCGTGCGAAACGCCGTCATGCCGATGTTGTCGGGAGTTTCGATATAACGTGTCCCCATCAGGCCGGTAGTCACCGAAGGCCCCCAACCCGGATCGTAACCATCGGCGTCGTATGTCCACGCCAGGTTAAGCGAGCTGTCCATTTTCACCAGATCGCCAAGGCGCCCGTTTTCGCCCGTGCCATCAGGGCCGCCGATATCGAAATCGCAGTACAGACCGAACGCAAAATCATTGTAGTCGTACTGGCTGTTGTTCGTGATCTGCAGCACCACAAACAGGAAATCCTGGTTGTAGCTGTAGTTCCACTGGTAAATGGTCTGAGTCATTTGCAGACCGAGTAGCGGGACACCCAGTCCGGCGTCGTCAAACCGATAGAAACTTTCCTGGAGCGAAGCCGGGCCGCCGTTTACGTATGACTGAGATTGATTGTCCCAGACCTGATTGTAATCCCAGGTCTGCGTTTCCGGATTCCATACCCGCCAGCCATAAGCCGGCCGGCCGACGCCCGCACCCACCGTATCTGTCGGATCATATTCGAAGCGCGTGGTGTCCGTTGACAATCGGATTTGATACGATTCGGTTCCCGAAACGATCGACGGTATGGGCGTGAAGTCGTTCTCCGTGCAGGCCAGTAACGTATCGCCGCTCGTACGAGTTGCTCCCATCCAGTATTTCAATTCGGCGAGATAATTGTGGCCCGATCCTTTCGGCCATTCGCCCGACGGAAATCCGTACTCGCGCAAACCGCCGATCAGACCCCAGTTGGACACGGTGGTGGCGATATTGCCTTTGTCCTGGACGGCAATGTCCTGTACTTCCGGCGCCGGCGTACTGACTTTCATCTGTGCCGCAAGCGCAGGTATTGCGCTTGCGCAAATCAGCGCGCCCGCCAGGAGCAGTGCGATCTTTAATGATTTAACATTCATGAGCATTCCTCCGAAACACCAGCGGCCTGGTTACCTATGGTCATCTCCGCCTCAAACTCATGCTTTAGAACATCCATTCCAACCCCCATTGCACGCTGATCGGCGGATCATAATTCTGCGGATTCCTGGCCAGCAGGCGATGCAGCGCATTGACGCGGCTCGCCGTAACTGGATCCTGTTGAGTGGCTGCCAGAGCGTAATCGAAACCATCATCGTTCGGCAGACCGGTGCGCGTGTACACCGTCGTGACGTTGCGGCGGTCAAACAGATTGTTGATTTCGACAAACAGCCGAAGCTTTGATAAGTCTTTCTTCGTGAAATAGAAGTCCTTGTCGAAGCGTAAGTCGACGCGATAGGTCGCCGGCATTCTGCCTTCGTTGAGTCCACCCATCCGCATCCCTTTCTGGTCAGTCTTCGTGTATGGCATGCCGCTACCGTAAGTAATCAAGGTGCTCATGCCCCAGGCCGCTGGCAGGCGATAACCGAAAATCCGCGGACGATCATTGCGCCCGAATCGATAGTCGACATTCACCGACAACGTGTGTCGTTGATCAAACGACAACGGATATTTCTGAACCGGTACCGGCGGCGCGTTATCTCCAACCGTGAAATAGTTGTAATAGAATTCATTGGCGTCGGAAGAATTCCCTTCGGCAATCATATATGAGTAGTTCGCGGAGCCGGAGAGGCGTGCGTTGCCGCGCTTGGTAAATACCAAATCCAGCCCCTTGACCGAACCATAGTCGCCGTTGTGATAAAGCGTGTAGGTTGAGGCGCCATAAAACACTTGCTCGCTGGATACTAGGTTGGAGACGTCCTTATAATAAGTCGTCGCTGTAAACCGAGTGTCCTCGGCTATTTGCTGCGTTACGCCAAACTCGTACGATACTGTTTTTTCGGGTTCCATGTCCGGATTGCCCACGATGGGATAGCCGGTAGACAAATCACCCTGCAGGTTCGTAAACATGAGAGGATATCTGGGCACCTGGTAATAGAAACCGTAGTTTGCATGGAACAGAGTTCTGTCCGAAACTGGATGCGAGAACCCTAAGCGCGGCGAGAAGTGCAACTTGCTCTTTGAACTGAGTCGCGTGGTCTTCCTGGCGGGATCATCCCAGTACGCGATCTTGGCATTCAGATAATCCACTCGCCAGCCGGCGTTGATAATCAAGTACCCAAGTTCAATTTTGTCCTGGGCGTAGGCGGCGGCATAAGCCGGCTCGACGTCGTATTTCTCGCCGTATGGCCTGACATTAAAGAACTGCTTGTTGTCCCAAAGCAGTTGATTCTTGCGGTACTCAGCTCCGATTGCCACCAAATGGTACTTGCTGAGCTGAGACATCACGTCAAATCCGAAGGAATTGTAGGAGGATTCGCGATTCAGATAGTAAGGATAGAACAGTGTGTCGTTTACGAATCCGCTATTCAAGTATGTTGAGTCGGTACGATAGTTGTACTGGACGGTGCCGTTGTACAGGCCGTTCGAATCAACCGAATATCCCGGCCACTTGTCCCAGTAGGTGTCGAATAGTTTGTCCGGCGCCAGCTTGCTCTTGGTGTCGAAGAATCCCGCTCTGAGGGTCAGCATTGCGTTCGCCGATAGTTGCCAGGTTGCTTTGGCGCCTAACCGAAACGCACTGCTCTTGATCAGTCCGGAATTACCAAGGGCGAAATCATACGAATAGCCATTTAGATCACGATGTTCGAACCGCTGCATCTGCTGCTGGAAATAGCTGGAGGAAACGGTCAGTTTCAACCGCTGGATGGGTTGCATGGAAAGTTTGGAGGTGATCGTCCAGTCGGTCAGCGAGTTGTGCGGGAAATAGCCGCCGTCATGTATGTATTCGACAGAGTTGAAGAAGCTTGCTTTATCGCTCTTGACAGCCGGAATCGGACCCGCCAAATTGAACACGCCGTAATTGTTGTGCGTGCGCTTAAGGTTCCGGTATTCTCCATTGTAAACGTCGTATGTCCGCGTCATTCCGTCCGTGAGCTTCAGCTTACCGCTGTAGGTATCGGTGCCTTCTTGCGTCAGGACGTTGACGACTCCGGACAGTGCCTCACCATATTCGGCCGTAAAACCGCCGCTGGCGAGGTTGACTTCTTCCAGCGCGTCCGGCGTAATTCGCGTTCCCAGCGATCCGGCGAACTGGTCTTGCACCGGCATGCCGTCAAAGTAATAGGTCACTTCCCCGTTACGACCGCCGCGGACATGAAGCCGTCCGTCGGAGTCAGCCACCGTCCCGGCCATCTGCAACAGGACGTCGCCGACATTTCTGGCATTAGGCAGAGTCGCCAGTTCTTCCTTGGTGATCGTTTCCACCGACGCGGTCACGTCCTTCTGAATCAGAGGACGTTCAGCAACCACCGTCACGAAGGTGTCGATCGCCATAGTGGTCGGCTCGAGAGTAACCTCCAAGGGCGTGGTGAGATCAAGAAGAACCTTGACGCTTGCTCGTTTCTCGGGGCGATAGCCAATCAGCTCTACGCCGATGTCATAGTTGGCTACGGGCAAGTTTATCAGGTAAAACTCCCCATCAATGTCCGTGACCGTTACGATCGACTTGCCCAGTACCGACACGGTAGCGCCCGGTAACGGCTCACCTGTCGCGGCGGACCGCACGGTACCGGCAATCTTGCCCGCAGTGCCTCCATACAGCGTTACCGCCGTAAACAGGAGAGTGACTGTCAGGACTCCTGCAAGAACCGAACTCTTGTGATTCAAGAAGCAACCTCCGACTCTGTATAGTTCCATTCAGTCGCGCGCGCTGAAATCCGAAAGACCTCGGCATTTCCTCGCGATCACCAGTCCAAGCTCACGAAGTGCCTTTGACCCCTCTAAGGGGATCGGTTCGCATAGTGACTTATGTCTGGGCCACTTCGTTTGCTGACTTTCTTTCTTCTATAAGTGTCGGAATGTAGCAGGCATTTTTAACCCGATTCGTAATCCTTTTTTTGGGATTAACCCTTGCAGGGACTGGTCGCCAGAGCTGTAGGGGTGATGAGCGCTTCGCCGCTCTGCGAACGAATGATTCTTTTTGAATCAGTCGGTGTTTCGAATTAGGATCATTCCCCCACGCTCAACCACACTCACTCTCAGATCGCGATTTTTCAGTTTAAGTTTGAATCATTTGGGCTGCCGCAAGGTAAAGCCAATCAACAAGCTTCCGATAACTTTCTTAGCAGAAATTAGTTATTGGTGCGGACTCGGTAACCATTAAGTCAGGTCTGATTTTGCCAAAGCCAAATTTTGCAGAGCCATTTCTAACGGAGAATCTCACACGCGTGACCTTCGACCAAGTCTGCTGCTGTCGAATCCTGCGCTTCTTGTCGCCGACGGAGTTCAAATGATGCCGGCAATAGAGACGAGAGGCGTAATGTCAAGAAGCGCTGTGCTGATTGCAGCACTGCTATTGGCGGTAATGCCTCTGGAATTGCTGGCCGCTCCTCAAGTTGCGATCATCTACAGTGACTCCACCAAACATACTTTGCGCACGCTGGCAGGTCTGGAGCAAACTCTCAAGGAGTCACAGAAAGTCAGCGAGATAAGGCAGTACTTCCTTTCCGATTCCGAGGCATCTCAAAGACAGGCCATCGAGTCCAGCCGGCCTGATCTTTTGGTCACGATCGGCACGAGCGCCACTCAGTTTGCCGACCGGGCATTTCCTCAGCTGCCAATCGTGTTTGCCAAAGTTCTCAATCCGATTGAATCGGGCTTCATTCAGTCATGGGATCTTCCCGGGCGTCATGTCACCGGCGCGGCGCTGGACATTCCGGCGGACCTGCAGCTCCGTAAATTCGTGTCAATGATTCCCAACATGAAGAAGGTTGGAGTCATCTACACCGAGAATACCCGCCGACTTGTCGAGGAGGCAAAGAAAGCCGCAACCCAGCTGGGACTGCAACTCGTTGCTTACAAGATTGTCAGCGCCAAGCAGCTCCCGGAGGCGATCGACAGTCTCTGCCGTTCCGTGGAGGGTATCTGGACGGTCGCCGACGAAGAACTCTCGACGCCGCAGTTTGTCCGCTACACATTATTGGAGACTCTGCGAAATCGAATCCCCGTGATGGGATTCAATCAAACTTTCGTCGAGAGCGGCGCGCTCTTCTGTTTGGAAGCGGACTATAAATACGTCGGTCGTCAGGCCGGCGAAATTGCGTCTGCGAATCATCGACGGCGCCGATCCCAGCAAGACCAAGCCAAGCGTTCCCGATATCATTTATCTCTACCTGAATCTCAAGTCCAGCAAACTCTTGAATCTGGTTCTGCCGCCGGAGATGGTCAGCGTGGCAAAGGAGACGTACTAATGGACATAAAGCGTCTCACTGCCTCGATGGGCCTGAAATGGCGGTTGATATTGGGCGTCAGCGTTCTGCTGCTAGCGAGTTCGATACTGCTCTCGTTCTTCATGATTGGGCAATTCTCTGATTCCGCAATGGAGGCCTTGCAGCGTCGTGGCAATTCCCTCGTACGCAATCTGGCCATAAATGCAGAGTTCGGCGTCATGTTGGAGAACTCGACCGAATTGGACGGCCTGGTTCAGGGGCTCCTCAGCGACAAAGATATTCTTTTTGCCGAAATATACACCAAGTCGGGCTCGCTGCTCACCAAGTGCAGAGCGCGGCGATGTTGATTCCACCAACATCTGTCTCAAGGGCGACGAAATCGATTTCTCCAAACCGATCTTAATAGAACCGGGGGAAGTAAAGTCCTGGAAATGCAAACTGCCGGACGGCACCGATTACGTCGAATTTTTCAGCCCGGTCCTGACTCAGACATCAAGTATTTCCAAGGAAGAACTTGGCTCAACGATTTCAAAACAGAGTGATGCCGGTAGCAAGTCCGAAACCATCGGCTACGTTCACGTCGGTTTGAGCATGCAGGAAACGATCGCGAAGATCGCCGAGACGACGCAGATGATCGTCTTCTTCACTCTCCTGCTGGTCATGCTCGGTATTCTTCTCTCCGTGACTTTGGTCAAGATGATTGCCAGTCCCATCAACACGCTGGTTGATGCCACCGAGAGAATCGCTTCCGGTGATCTCTCTCAGCGCGTTCACGTGGAGACCGATCAGGAACTGGAACGACTGGCGCACGCCTTCAACACCATGTGCGACTCGCTCGCCAAGACACAGAAAGAACTTGAGCTGCACAACCAAAACCTTGAGTTGATGGTGCATGAGCGGACTCAGAAGCTCGAAGAGGTTCAGCAACAGGTCATTCAGTCGGAAAAGATGGCCGCGGTTGGCCAACTCGCCGCCGGAGTTGCGCACGAACTTAACAATCCGCTTGGTGGAATACTCGGCTATGCACAATTCGCGCTGGAGAAGGTTCAGTCAGGTCAATTGGCGGCCACGGACGTCACTGCATTCTCCAGGTACTTGTCGGACATAGAATTACAGGCACGTCGCTGTAAGATGATCGTCAAGAACCTGCTCAAGTTCAGCCGGTCATCCACCACGATTGAATTTGAGTTGGTAGATGTCAACGCGGCCCTGGAAGAGATCTTCCTGTTTACCTCGCATCAGCTGAGGATGAAGGACATTCATCTTTACAAACAGCTGCAACCCGATCTGCCACATATCTTTGGCAACGCGAACCTGCTCCAGCAGGTATTTACCAACATCATCATCAACAGCATGCAGTCCATGTCCGAGGGTGGCGAACTGCGCGTGCAGACGCTTCTGCAACAACCAGTTGGCGAATTTAGTGGAGCCGTGGCAATTCTGTTTACGGACACCGGATCGGGCATTCCCAAGGAGCACGTCGGTAAGATCTTCGAGCCATTCTTCACTACGAAGAAGGTTGGAGAGGGTACCGGCCTGGGTCTGGCGGTCTCCTATGGAATCGTGCGAGACCACGGCGGCGATATTAAAGTCGAATCGACGATCGGCGTGGGCTCAACTTTTACGGTCGTTTTACCGATTGTAAAAGAGAAGGTTGAAATTACAGCTTAACTGACGAACTACGTCTTGTTCGAGACAAGGTAAAGCCCCTTATGACGCAACATGGGAAAATTCTCATTGTGGACGATGAAGAGGTGATGCGGGATTTCCTGCTTGAAGTCTTCGCCTCCTATGAGCCGCTGGGCGCAAAGGATGGTGAAGAGGCATTGCAGATTCTGCAGGGTAGCAACGTTTCCGTAATCATCACTGACTTGAAAATGCCGCAGATGGACGGACTGGAATTATTGCGGCGCGCCAAGGAGATGAAGCAGGACCTCCAGGTTATTGTTATCACCGGGTACGCCTCGCTGGAGACAGCGTCAGACTGCATTCGCGCCGGCGCTGCCGATTTCCTGAAGAAACCATTTTCGATCTCGCAAATTCGCAATTCCGTGACGAAGGCCCTGGGAAATTGATGAAGACTCGGCTGGTGAGCAAAATATTGGTGGTGGATGACACCGAGATCATGCGCGATCTGCTGGCGGAAGTACTCTACAACGACGGCTACGAAGTGGACAAGGCGCCGAACGGTATCGAGGCGGTGACGATGTTCGGAAAGAACAAGTACGATTTGGTTATCACCGACATGCATATGCCCCGCCAGAACGGCCTCATAACTGCCCGCAAGATTCGCCATATGGCCCCGGATACAATGATTGTTATGACGGACAGCTATCCCGACAAGCTGGCTGACGCCGCAGCGCAGGAAGGCGTGGTCGCGGTGATTTGCAAGCCGTTTGACCTGACCGAACTTAGAAACCTGATGAATAAGATTGAAGATATAGCCGCAGCTCGCCACAAGGCGACAACAGAGGTTCAGCACTCTGGCTAATGAAGTCAAAATTCTGATCGTCGATGACGAAGACATCGTGCTGCACTTTGCGTCCGATGCGCTTTCTACCGTCGGCTGTCAGATCAGCGCCACCCCCAACCCCGGGGAGGCATTGCGACTGGTCGAGTCCGAGAAATTTGACTTTCTCCTGACCGACATTCGCATGCCCGACATGGATGGCATCGCCCTGGCTCGAAAAGCACTTGAGCTTGACCCCGAACTCGGAGTCATATTCATGACCGGCTATGCGGATGTCGAAACGGCCAAGAAAGCCATTGCCGCGGGCGCCTACGATTATGTCATGAAACCGTTCGAACTTCAGGAGATCAGGCACTCCGTAACCACCGCCGTGCAGAAACGTCGTGAGTTTCAGGAGAAGCGTGGCTCCAAGGGATTGTCCCAGCTTTCGGATCTTACCAGCGCGCTCTACACAGTCGGCGACTGCCGATCACTGCTCAAGCTCATACTGGGCTTCGCCCTCTTCCATCTCGGCCTTAAAGAGGGCTCGGTGCTCTATTTCGATCGCCGATCGAAACTTCTGCGCGCGGTCTCGTCCGACAATATTCGCCAATCCAATTTTCTCGAGGCCGAGGAATCAATGGCCAGCGACCTGCCGGCTGACACTCTGGCTGCCACCGAAACACATCACCTGGGCAATATCAGCGAGCACCCCATCTTCAAGAAGTTCCTGCAAGAATCTGAATCAGGCAAGATCGAGAATGTCTTCGCGGGCCAGCATGGATATTTTCTGTCGACGTCACTTCCGGCTACCGAGAACAGTAAACTCATCCTCACAATCAAGAGTGAGCGTGAAATCACGGTCAAGGAAGTGGATCGTCAATTGCTGACCGTGCTTCTCAGCATGAGTTCAATCTCGCTGGACAACATGGTCTTGTTCGAAGAGGCGCGAAATGCCATGACGCGGCTGGAGGATTTCAAAGACCGGCTCGTCGGACTTGAGCGCGCGGCAACACAGGGAATGATGTCCTCGGAAATTGCCCATGAGCTGAACAATTTCATCGCGATCGTTGCTTCAAACATCGAACTGTTCCAGATGAAAAGCGAAGGCAGGATTCCGGAAGAATCGCTCAAATACCTGGAGAACGTCAAACGCAATCTCAGCCGTTTTGAGAACTTCACCAAGTCGCTTTCGGACGCCGGCAAGATGGTCACCAAGCGTCAGATGGCTGATCTCAACGGCATGATTAACGAGATCGTGACCTTCGCCTCACACCAGCGTCGGTTCCGTTTGATCAAGCTGGACGTCAGTCTTGACCCGAACCTGCCCCAGGTTTATGTCGACACGGCACAATTACAGCAGGTTCTGTACAATCTACTCAACAACGCCGGCGAAGCCATCGGAGCCGAGCGACGTGACGGTACGATAGCCATTACCACGCGCTACGATGAACCGGCCGGTTTGTTCGTGATCACGGTCATCGACAACGGCTCAGGTTTCAGCCCTGACAATCTCAAGAAGGCATTTCGTGAGCGCTTCACTACCAAAGAACACGGTCATGGATTTGGCCTGACAGTCTGCAAAAGGATTGTTGCCAACCACGGCGGAACCATCGTGGTAGACCCGGCGGCGCAAGCGAACACCACGATTACGGTATCGATTCCCTGCGTCACGCAGCCGGCCGAACCGCCAAGCGCTGAGCCGGCAGCCCCCGCGCAAAACTAAGATCCTTTCTATTACGAAATATCCGAACACCCACTACACGTCATCGCGAGGAGAATGGTGAGTCGTGCGGTGAGTTGGGAGCGACGAAGCCATCTCTTGTTCGGACAGACTCATGCCGTTAGTCTACCCCGACAAATTTAGTATTGACTGCTGATTGACGTTACGATTCAGGCGACCGCCTGAAAGATCAGACTAACCTCAGGTAAACTTGCCGCAACTGTGTCGGGCAGGCGCGCTGGCTGCACCCGACCCTGCCGGACTGGCGAATGCGGAAAACTTCCGGACTAATTGGTCGGAGGAACAGTGGGGGCACTTCTGTTGATCTGCTAGTTTCTCTCGCGCCAACAGCAATTCAAACTCTTTGCCGCACGCTTCGCATGAATATTCATAGATTGGCATCTTTGTCCTTCCGATCAGAGAGAGTAAATCCGACTGAGGCGCCGATCAAAGCTCCAAACGCCGTTGACCAAAATGGGGACGACGCGATAGTGCACGTTCCGTTGCTACAGCCGATATAATGATAATAGAGGTAACCTGCTGAGGCAAACAGAATGGTTGGAATACCGATAAACAAAAATCGTCTCATTAACGTCACTTCCTTAACAATTGTCGGCAACCGTATATCATCCTTCATCATGAATGAACATTTATGATGGCGAAAGTGTTCCCGGCAAGTTCACAAAATCACGATCATTCTTGTTCGAAGTTTTATTGACAATAAAGGCGATTAGGGATTACATTGAGCATAGATTCCAATTCCAGAAATAATCTGTCTTGCAGCGGAATTCGCAACTCCCGGAGAACTCAGTTAATGCAATACGGCAAAGTCCTTAGTTTCTTCGTTATCGTTCTGGCGTTCGCTTCGCCAACACTGAATGCCCGGGAATCCACTCGGTGGCGTGGCGTAGTCTGTTCGGCTGAGGCCAAAGCTCCCCTGGCGAATGTTTACATACGGACACAATCTGGCGACATCGTTGCGGTCTCTGATGAATCCGGCCGCTACGAATTTCTTTGCTACGACAACTGCCCTTCAAAATTGCGCCTGTCGCTCGTCGGCTACGCTGACCGGGCTATATCGCTGGCAAAGGCCGGCTCTGATTCAGATAACGCGATTGACACCGTCTTCCTCACCGTACAGCCGAAGATTGTCGACGGCATAGTCGTGATGTCGGAGCGCGATACACATCGCGAGGCCGCCGCCGACAATGTGCAGAACTTCGAACGCAAACAGCTTCTCGCTGCATCGGGCAGTCTCAACGATCCATTTCGTTTCCTGCAGCAGAGTCCCAGCGTGTCAATTCCCAACGATTTTCGAAATGATCTCGTTATTCGCGGCGGCAATCCTACCGAAACCGTGGTGATTGTCGAAGGTTTCGAGACGGCGAATATCAACCACTTCGGCAGCCAGGGCTCGACGGGTGGACCGTTCAGCATGTTGGTGTCTGATCAGGTGGGCGCGATTCGTCTTGCGGGCAACAACTTCTCAGTAAAATATCCGAATCGCCTATCGGGTCTCGCGGAAATAGATCTGCTGGGAAGAGAGGAGATCAATACCGGCGGTGGAGCCAGTCTCGATCTGTCGGGAGTAAGCGGCAACGTCCGATGGGGTTCGAAAACCAAGCCGCTCTACCTGCTGGCTCATGCTCGGAAAAGCTATCTGGACTTACTGAAGTCGCGCCTTAATGCTCCGGCAGTTCCGCAATACGCCGACGCCTCAATCAAGACCGGGTATCGAATATCGCCGTCGCAAAGCATCACGCTCTTTTCGCTCGCCGGCTCCGATCGATTCGAATTACCTCCTGGCGTGTGGGGATATGCCAACGGCAGATTTGCGTTTCAACAGGATCAGGTACTCTCAGGTGTACGATGGACGTCTCTCTTGTCGCCCAACACACTTATTGAGACCGGATACGCGCTAAATTATACGCGCTATGACATGAAAGGCGACTTCGATAATCACACGGCAAATTACATAAACCAATCCTATGAGCGTTTTCACCGCTTGACCTTCGATCTCACCAGCCTGTACTCTGAGCACATACAGCTTAACCTCGGCGGCTCTTACCGGGCCACGCACGCCGATTACCCCATGAGTCTGGCGAACTTCCGCGATGAATTCGGCATCAATCAGAAGTGGATTCGGCAGGTGGAAGAGCTTTCAATTCAGGAATTCAGCGAATACCTCGAGCTTTCCGCCTCGGTCCTGAAGGCACTGAAAATAACCGTCGGAGCGCGCCATGATTTTCAGGACCTGGCCAACGCCTCCCTGTTTTCACCACGGTTAAGTGCCAGCTACGCCGTATCACCGGCGCTGACATTCTTTGCATCGGCAGGCGAATTCGGCCAGACGGCGCCCCTGATCTGGCAGACTTCCGACAAACAGAATCGCACTCTCGACTATATTCGCGCCACGCACTATGCCGTCGGCGCCACCAGCACTCTTCCCACCGGCCTGCGGCTCACGCTGACCGGTTACCGCAAAAACTATCCCAATTACCCTGTGACCACCATTTGGCCAACCCGGCCGATGGTCGACTTTGCCACCGACTACAAGTTCTATGAAATGCGGAGAATCGAACTCTGCGGCCACGGATTCAGCCAGGGACTCGAGCTGACAATCGAAAAAACTTTCGGCACTGCCCTGAATTTCGCTGCCGGCGGCGCCCTGCTCACGTCCCGCTACAACAACGGCAAAGGTCGGGAAATTGACGGAGACTTCGACACGGACTACAGTCTGAACTTTGCGACCGATCTTCACCCGCTGGCACACTGGTCTCTGGCGCTTCGTTTCGCTGCGAACGGCGGGCGGCCTTACACGCCGATTAACGAACCGATTTCGCGCACCGCCAATTACACCTATCTCGATTATCGCCGTCTCAATCAGGCACATTACGCCCCCTACAATCGCCTTGATGCCAAACTCACCTACGACCGGCAGTTCAGCTTCGGACGTATGTCAATCTATCTGGACGTCATGAATGTTTACGATCGCAAGAACGTCTACCAGTACTATTGGGACAGCAAGACAACGTCGATTCAGCCGCTCTATCAATGGCAGCTACTCCCCGTCGCCGGCGTCGCCTTCGATTTCTAGCCATTTGGGCCGTTACCCGCTTGCACAGTAACAACTTCCGCCCTATCCGAGGCACACAGCCCCCAACCGGCTCCGGGAGAGATTCCTTGACACTGGCCTGACGAACGGGTTAATTAAGTTCCTTGAGGCCGATTCTATTTCCCACGGCCTTGGAGTATTGAATGGAACTCTCGGAACTCATATACGAAATCGAGTTTAAGGCGTCACGCCGCGATTACTACGAAAACACGTTTTCGCTCGATCTGCACAATAAGGAATGGGTCATTGTCCAGGCCGAACGCGGCGAAGACATGGGCTTTGTCCACAACATAATTCAGCCGAGCGCCGATATCGGCCCGCGCCCGCCGAAGCTCAAGTCGATTCTCCGCCAGGCGATCTACGACGATCACGAGAAACTGGCGAAGAACCGCGAAATGGAAACGCAGTCTTACGACCAGTGCAAAGACTTGATCAGTCAGCACGGTCTGGACATGAAACTCGTTGACGTCGAATATCAATTCGACTGCAATAAGATGACTTTCTATTTTACCGCCGATGAGCGCGTGGACTTCCGCGCCCTGGTCAAGGATCTCGCGGCGGTTTATCGCACGCGCATCGAGTTGCGGCAAATCGGCGTACGCGATGAAGCACGGCGGCTTGGCGGATTTGGAATCTGCGGACTGATTCAGTGCTGCAATTCCTTTATTCGCGAATTCGAGCCGATATCCACGCAACTGGCGCGCGATCAGAATTTGTCGCTTAACCCGGCCAAGATTTCCGGCAACTGCGGCAGACTATTATGCTGTCTGCTGTACGAGCAGACTCATTACGCCGAAGCGGCCAGAAAATTTCCCGAAGTCGGTTCAACGATTTATGGCAAACTCGGCCCGGCTGTGGTCGAGGCAATCAACGTCTTCCATCAGTCGATGACACTGCGCTATGAGGACGGTGGTTACGAAAAACTGGCCTGGAAAGATTACAACCTGATGGAACGAAAACGGCTCGCTGCTGCCGGCCCCAAAATACGGAACTAGTTACAGAATGAATTTTTACATCACCACTCCGATTTACTATGCCAACGACCGCCTCCACATCGGTCACGGCTACACCACGATTACGGCCGACATTTTGGCACGCTTTCACGAACTTGCCGGTGAAGAGACTTTCTTCTTGACCGGGATGGACGAACATGGCAGCAAACTCGAAGAAGCTGCTGCCGCCGCCGGAAAGACGCCACAACAGTTGGTGGACGACAATCACAAGCTGTTCGTGGAGACTTTCAAATCGCTCGGCATCTCCAACGACTTTTTCATCCGCACGACCTCCGAGAAGCACAAGAAGGGCGTGCAGAAGCTGCTGACGATACTGTACAACGCCAAAACTCCCGCCGGCGAGCCGGTTATTTACAAGGGCAAATATGAAGGCCTCTATTGCACCGGTTGCGAAAAGTTCATCACGGAGAAAGAACTTGTCGACGGGCTGTGTCCGGTGCACCTGACCAAACCCAAAGCGGTGAGCGAAACCAACTACTTCTTCCGCCTGTCGGCCTATCTAGATCAGGTGGAGAAGATGATACAGGATGGCCGTCTCCGCATCATGCCCGAAGGCCGCCGCAACGAAGTGTTGGGTCTCATCAAACAGAAGCTCGACGACTTCTCGATTTCGCGCGAACGGGTTAACTGGGGGATCGATCTTCCTTTTGACCCGACGCAGAAGACCTATGTCTGGGTTGATGCGCTGCCGAATTATATCACCGCAATCGGCTTCGAGGACAACCCTGCCGAATTCGACAAGTGGTGGAACAAATCGCAGATCGTCCATCTCATGGCAAAGGACATTCTCAAATTCCACGCCGTGTATTGGCCGGCGATCCTGTTGGCGGCCGGGCTGCGCATTCCTGACATCTTATTCATTCACGGCTATATCAGTCTGGATGGCCAGAAAATCAGCAAGTCGCTTGGTAACGCTATCGCCAATGAACGTCTCATTCATGATTTCGGCAGAGATGGCGCCCGCTATCTGTTGACGTCACAATTTCCGTTCCATCAGGATGGCGACATCAACTACCGGCGGCTGTACGAGAAATACAATTCCGATCTCGCCAATGATTACGGCAACCTGGTCAGCCGTGTCATGAAGCTGACCTTCACGAATTTCGATGGCAAGGTACCTCCTCTCGATGAATCGGTGGACGATCACAGCGCCGATCTGCGCGAGGCGCTCGCCGCCACACCAGGCAAGGCAATTGAACTGATCCGTAACATTGACGTGCTTGGCGCCGTCGAGACGATCTGGAATCTGATCCGCTGTGCAAATCGCTATTTCGACTACAACAAGCCCTGGGAACTCGGCAAGAAAGGCCAGACTGCGCTGCTCGGAACCGTGCTGCACCGATCGCTGGAAACGGTGCGCATCGCCGCATCACTTACCTGGCCGATTATGCCCGAAAAGTCGGAGCAGGTGCTTGGCATGCTCGGATTCCCCAAGGGGTACAGTCCGATCATCACGGATATCGAGAAACCCAATCTGCTCAAACCGGGAACGCAGCTTGTGGCCGGTGAAAATGTCTTTCCGCGCCTGCAGATTCCGGCCAATCCTGCCGTTCCCTCTGTCACAGCAGCCGCCGTAACCGAAGATGGCATTATCACCATCGACGATTTTGGCAAGGTCAAACTTCGGGTCGCGGAAGTCCTCGCCTGCGAGCGGATTGCGGACGCAACGAAACTGCTCAAGCTGCAGATTTCGCTGGGCGAAGAGAAGCGTCAGATTGTCGCCGGTATCGCCGAGTTCTATGCCCCTGAAGAGATGGTCGGCAAGAAAATAATCGTCGTCGCCAACCTCAAACCGACCAAGATACGCGGCAACGATTCGAACGGCATGTTGCTGGCGGCCAAATCAGGCAAACAGCTCGCCGTTCTGACCGTCGACAAGGATTTGCCTCCCGGCGCCACGATCAGCTGACAATGATCGACACACACGCGCATCTCGACTTCCCCGATTACAACGACGACCGCGAGGAAGTGATCGCGCGTGCCACTCAGGCCGGTGTAACCCGCATCGTTAATATCGGCTGTGATCTCAAGTCGTCTGATAACTCCGTCGATCTGGCATCGCGTTATGACCAGATCTTTGCCGCCGTCGGCATCCACCCCCACGACGCGTCACAATACGATGACAATGCCGAGCGGAAACTGCGCGAATATGCGAATAATCACAAAGTAGTCGCCATCGGTGAAGTCGGTTTGGATTTCTTCCGCGATCGCTCACCACGAGACCAGCAACGCGTGGCATTTGTGCGCCAGATTGCACTCGCCAAGGAACTGGGATTGCCGTTGGTAGTTCATATTCGCAATGCATACGACGAGGCGCTCGACATTCTTGCCAACGAAAAAGCGTATCAGACCAACGTCGTACTACACTGTTTTTCCGGGAATCGACAGGAAGCGATGCGAGCCATAGACTACGGTTTCCATTTGAGCGTCGGCGGCGTGCTCACTTTTACCAATTCGCGTTTGCCGGACATCATTAAGGAATTGCCCCTCGAACAGATTATGCTCGAAACTGATGCCCCCTTTCTGGCGCCGCATCCGCACCGGGGCACACGCAACGAACCGGCCCTTATTCGACTTGCCTATGAAAAGCTCGCAACGACTCTTAATCGTGATTTCGAAGAGATCGAGTCAATCGTAGACCGCAACGCCACCGCCTTCTTTGAATTCGAATGAGACCCAAGAAGAGTCTGGGCCAGAATTTTCTGATCAATCAGAACGCCGCCAGGCGCATTGCGTCTTGTCTGGAGTTACGGCCGGGCGATACTGCGCTGGAAATCGGCGGCGGCCGAGGCGATCTGACCTGCCATCTCGTCGACAGCGGGGCCCAAGTCATGGCAGTCGAATTGGACAATGCCCTCGTGGAAGGACTCAGATCAAGATTCAGAGACGCCACAAATCTCCGGGTCTTGCATGACAGCATTCTGGATATCCGGCCCGCCGATGCCATATCTCCAGCCACCGAGGCCAAACTCGTCGGCAATATTCCCTACAACCTGACCTCGCCGATAATTGAATGGATAGTTGAGCACCGGAGCACTTTTCCGCTGGTCGTGTTGATGGTTCAAAAGGAAGTCGGACAACGTCTGGCAGCGAATCCTGGCGGGAAGGATTTTGGATCTCTCACCATCTTTGTTCAGTTATTCTTCAACGTGAAACGAGTCTTCACCCTGCGCCCGGGATCTTTCTTCCCAAAACCGAAGGTCGATTCAGCCGTAATCCGCCTTGAGCGTTTGCCGCAACCACACATAGTCGACTCCGAGTACGCTGATCTGCGACGTCTCACCTCCGCCTGTTTCCGGTGGCGCCGCAAGACGATTGTTCGTATTTTGCGGGAGGAGTACAGGTTAGATCAGCAAGCAGCAGTCGATCTGCTTACCTCGCTGGCGTTGACACCTGCAATACGGCCGGAGCAATTGGCTGTTACGGATTTTGTCGCCCTGATGAGAAAGCTCAAATGCGTTTTTTGCGATTCGCCTTAGTCATCGTCGCGTCCGCACACTTCCTTTCCGGCAGTTCTCTCTTCGCTCTTAGTCTCAATCTCGATTTCTCGCTTGACCGTCAGACTTACAACTGGTCTGACTCGGCATCCTTCGCACGAAGCCTCGGCAAATCTCTGGATTTCTCGGTGCAGAATCGTTCCCTGGCGACTCTGATTCGAAAATCCGTATTCGGCGCCGGCGGCGATCGCTGGCAGAAATCCGCGCGCACGGTGGCGGCACTGAGATATCACGTTAGTCCGGCAATCGTCACCGGTATGGAATTTGGACAGGACTTTGACCGCCTGGAAACGAAGCGACTGATTGCAACGCGCGCGTACCTGATCACGGGCGTCCAGAAGAGTCACGTCAGCTTCACGCAGCGTAGCGGCTTGGTGTGGGAACAAAGGCGGTTTGCACCGGCGTCGAACAGCGAGTCAGGTTTTGGATATCAAAGTCAGATATCCATCACACCGCGCCACGACCTCAAGTTCGGCAGCGCCCATGTCGAAGGCGGATTCACTACGCTCCGCCATACGCCGCAGCGGAATATCGAATTCAACTATGAGTACGCCAGAAACGGCGCCGATGGCGATACGCTTACTCTCGAAGCAAAGCAGGGCTTTGGCGAAAAGAAGTATTTTCCTTCCAGCGGAAATTTCGATGCTACCGCCCGCCAGCGGACAGAACAAAGACGCTGGGATTTCCATGCCAGTCGCCGGCTTCCGCAGGCATTCATGTTGACTTCGAACGCTGCCTATCGATTCGACGGCTACAACTACGAATACGACCCGTTGGTCACCGATCTCGTAAGACAGACCGACAACTTCACGTCACTATTCGAATATCAACTGGCTCTGTCACGGCAGTTCGGGAAGCGGCTGTCACTGCAGGGCTCGTACCTGTTCAACCGCACGAAGGAAGACTTCGGACAGTTACAAACCAATCAATTGGCCGAAACCGGCCAGGTCGGTTTAGTGGCTGACATACTTCTGTTCGGTGCGGATACTCTTGATCTATCCGGGCAAATGGGCGTGACCTCTTATCTGGCGCCCACCTCTTCCACATTTTTTGCAGATCGAGACCGCTCGGTGACTGTTGCGTCGTTGCGGTATATCCATCGCTTTCACGAGTTTTTGACAGGCCTTGTCGAGGGAAGCTATCGTGGTTTTCACACCATTTACATCTCCGGCCAACTTTCAGCGAACAACAATGTCAACAACGTTTACATATTTAATCCGTCACTGATTTGGAAACCTTATTCTCAAATTGTGGTGCAACAGAGCTACCAGATGTATGCCAATTATATTTACTATGAATATGAGAAGAATGAACTCGGCGGACGGAATACTCTTTACCGTCGGGCGAACTTTGCGAGCACCGTTACGCTCGCCGGCTCGCACCGCACGGACCTCGTAGTCGAATACAGCTATCGCTACGAGGACTTCGGCCCGCTGGTCTACACGGATCAATGGCAACAGCAAATAAGCTGGGACAGGCGCACACACCGCCCCCGCATCGGAATCGATTATCGTCCCATCGACGGTATGCGTTTTCAGCCGTACGCCGTGTACGAAATCCAGCGTTCGTACGATCACCTGTTTGATGCTCATATCACACTGGGAAGACGCCAACTGTCGGAGGAGTTTACCAGAGTCCTGATCGGATTCGACTTCCAGTGGAATTTGACCAACTCATCTCAGATCAACTGCAAACTGGAACGACGAGTTCAGGACTATCAGAATCAGCGAAATCAGGAGTACGATTTGTTCTCAATTTCGATCAAGAGGTATTTGTGAGACGGCTCATGTTGACCCTGCTCATAACCTTGGCGATTACTTCATGCGCCAAGAATCCTTTTTCTACCCGCGATAGCGAAGCGCCGACCACTCATGCGGGCACATTCATACCTCCTACAACTCCGCAAATCGTTCTGGAGAATCTGCGTCTTAGCTACGGGGAACTAGTGATAAGCAACTTCATTCAATGTCTCGACAGCGATTTTGTTTTCCGATATGATTTTATTCAAGGCGCCCAAAGCGATTCCGGCTGGCGATTTTCACAGGAAGTCAGTTTAGCGGAAAAATTGTTCACCGACTTCAATGCTTCGCGGAGCGAGCGTAAGTTGAATGTCGTGCTGACGACTCAGTCGGGGCAGCCGGACATCATCCTCGATACGTCCGCGACTTTGGTACGTGGCTATACAATCACAGTATCTGATACCGCCGGCAAAGCGCTTCAGACCTATCAAGGCGTGGCGCGTTTTGAACTGATAGAAGGGGCTTTCAACTTTTGGGCGATTCTGAACTGGAGTGACTTGCATCTCAATCTCGACACTCAATCCTGGGCGGAGTTGAAGAATGCGTACCGTTAGCGCCATAACGATCGCGGTTACAGCGACGGTCATCTTTGTCTCCTGCCAAAATCCTTTTGCTCCGGCAGTGATCGGACCGTCTCGCATCGTTCCGATCGTCAAGCAAACGTCCCCCGATTCGGTGCTTCACAATTTCAAGTACTCTTATGAACATCACGATATCGACGTTTACGAAAACTGCCTCGACGAGCAGTTCATCTTCCGCTATGTCGATCAGGATCGAACCGGCCAGATCGAGCAAGTCGAGATTCCCCGTGACGGCCCCTCCGGTGATCTGGCACGCACGGAGAAGCTCTTTCGGCTGTTCGACGAAATCACTCTCGACACCTGGGTGCCCATTTTCGACCGTCAAGAGACGCATTCTGACGAAATCTGGGAAGTTTGGCGTGTCTACTTCCACTTGTCAGTCAAGGACTTAAACGGAGACTACGGCAGCGAATTCTATGAGGCCGTGGGAGTTGCCGAATTCAAATTTCGCAAGAACAAACAGGACAATCTGTATCGCATCGTGGCCTGGGATGACAAGTCTAGCCAATAATCCCAAGTCAACCACTGGACACAAGGTACCATAAGGCAAGTCTAACTCAAGCCAGAATTCGAGTTGCCGGGTTGACGGGCGTCTCCGGCGTCCCTCCGAGGACGCAGGATTTCTTAAAGCAGGGGATTTTCTGGTTGCTGGAAAGACAACCAACTAGTTAATTGGCAATGCGGGGAAGGGATTCGGTGTTCTCGGGAGTTTCCTGCCCCCCTCTCCTGAGATGGTCTCTTCCCTGCTATGTTATTCTTCTGCCCCCCTAAATCCCCTTTTCGGGCTGGCTAGTAACCTGCCCGGACCTCCTCAAGGTAAGTTCAGCCACTGTCAAATCCTGTCAGCGGGTAGCGATTTTTTTTCTTGCCGGATTTGGACATCCTTTCAAGCAGTCTGTGAATCAGAGTCTCAACGTCTCAGAGCAACACCATTAGGTATTGAGAAGACTCAGATCGCGTACCAGACGAATTGGAATCCTTGACTCAGGCAGCGAATCCCGCTTGGGTCCTATCATCCACTCATTGTCAAAAATCAGACGTGGTTTGTCGAATATGATGTTCTTCCCTTGTGTATTCTCTCCCGTATACTGAAGCTTCACACCACACTCTTCGGTATTAGCGAGTTTGATCAGGGACATGACGAGATGCTCTTTTATCACTTCGGGAGTATGCCTATCGTAGAGGAGTGGCTTGCCGGCCAGAATCACCTCCTGCATATTCGCAGTTAGCTTCATCTCCAGTTTTGCCCGGGCCCTTCTTACCGCATCGAGTCTTGACGGGCCGAGCGATTTCTCCAACATTACCAATCCGAAAAGCACCATGGCTGCTTCATCGGCAGTCAGGTGCGACAAAGGGCTGCCGCGCTCAACCAGGCGGTAACCTTTGACTTCCTCATCGAAGTAGACAGGGAATCTCGCACTCGAAAGAGAGCGAACATAACGATACGCTGTTCGCTCGCTGATCTGACATTCGCGCTGGATTGATTCCAGGGACACGTGCGGGCGATGATACAGCAGATTCAGAATCAGCAGCAGCTTATCTAGTTTACTCATTTGGCTCGGATGGGGCTGACCGTGCAGTCCCATCCACATCTCCTTTCAGTTTGGAATTCGTGGTTAGAACAGCACCCCCACGAGTGTCAAGAATAGACTTGCCTCCCACCCGGTACTGTCTCCCGAGGGATCACTGATGTGACCCGGATCAGTTGTATCGGTCGGAATAATGGTTGGCGGGATAGAACCGCCGCCGCCGCCGTCGTTAGCGACCGCGACGGCTGACATCGGTCCCAGGAAGCTTGCCAGCAGCAGGGAAAACAGAAGTGCCAGCAAGATGCCCGTAAGGGATTTGGCTCTCTTCATAACTCCTCCTATGAGTTGATGGTCTTTTCAGACTTCCTTCATGGAGGAGCATGTCAATAAGCGTGCCCAATGCTTGCCGAAGAGCTACATCTCGCAACTCCTTGTCGTATAACTGCTTATTGTCTTGGGATATGAGCTGCCAAGTGGCGGTTCGGCGCAGAGTTCACCGTTTTCGGTGACCCAGTTACCGGAGGACGTGCTAACAGGCGCAAATATTGAGTTTTGTTGTCACCGAAATCGGTGACAATTTTGGAGGTGGTGAGGACTAATTGAAAGAGTTGTCGTCGGGTCGCTTAATTCCGTATTTCTTTATTTTTCGCTGCAGAGTCGCATAGGAAAGACCCAGTTCGCGGGCCGCCGCGGCCTGATTCCAGTTGTTCTTGGCCAGCACCTTCTCGATAAGTTGCTTTTCAGCTTCAGCAGTCAATGAGCGTATGCCCAGACTCATGGTGTTCACGTAGTTTTTCGAAATTTCGTCCGGAAGCGCATCAATATCGACAACTCTGGATTTCGACATGACGCTGGCGTTCTCGACGAAATTCCGCAGTTCGCGAACATTACCCGGCCAGGAATATCTGGTCAGCGCAGCAGTGGCCGTTGAAGTGAATGTTACTTTCCGCCCGCGGGCGAAGACGTCGGCGAAGTGATCGAGCAAGAGCTTCACATCGTCTGGCCGCTCCCGTAAAGGAGGAATCTTAATCTCAATCGTATTGATTCTATACATGAGGTCAGCCCGAAATTGATTCTGATCGATGAGCTTGTTCAAGTCCTTGTTGGTCGCGGCAACTAACCGAATATCTGTTTCAATGGTCTTGTTGGTTCCCAGTTTCTCGAATTGCTTAAGTTCCAGCACTCGCAGTAGCTTGGCCTGAGTAGTCAGCGGCATATCACCGATTTCGTCCAGAAATAGCGTGCCCCCGTCGGCTGCCTGGAGTACGCCCTCGCGACTTGCCACTCCTGTGGCCACACCCTTCTCCACACCAAATAAGTTGGCTTCCAGCATCTCGCCGCCGAGAGAAGCACAATTTAGGCGAACAAACGGACCGTCCTTTCGCGGACTCTGGTCGTGTATACTTTTCGCCAGGATTTCCTTGCCGGTCCCGCTTTCCCCCAACAACAGCACACATGCTTCTGATGAAGCGATCATCGGTATCTTGTCAATGATGTCCAGCGTTGTCCTGGAACGTGTCAGAAACTGGTTCTCAATTCCCTGATTTCGCAACAGATACTGGTGGTCGAGATTCTGATTGCGCAACGAACGCACCAGCCGCGCCTGCAAGAGGGCCACCGCGATAAAATTTGCGATAGCTTCCACGGTTTCGCGGTCATCACTGGTAAAGAGTCCGGGAAGAGAGTGATGATCCAGGTATAACGCGCCAATTACTTTGCCTTCGACCACCAATGGAGCGCAGGCAATCGAAAGAATGTTGTGCATAACCACGCTCTTGTATGACTTGGTGGCTTTATCGTCAAGCGCATTTTCCACGAACAGCACTTTGGCCTTGTCGAAGACCGACCTGATCACATTGCGACTGATCGCAACTATGTCGGCGACGCTCTGCGAATCGCATTCATACGACGATTCGACTCTGAGATTGCGCCCCTCATCATCTGCAAGTATAATCGCACCGCGTTCCGCTCCGGTCAGATCGATTGCGTAATGCAGCAACTGTTCGACGGCAGGACGGTAATCCGTGAGCCCGCCTAGTAGAGTGCTGATGCGGTACAACACGTCGCGCTCCGGGATCGGCTCACCAATTTCACCCAGGATGTCCAGCCGCGCCGCCTCAAGCTGGGATTTCAAGCGTGTGTTGTCGAGTTGGTCGGCGTGGAAGAGGGCCTCTTCAATGAACTTGTCGGCAAGTTTCGGATGTCCGTGGCGTTTATAGTATTCGGCGACTTGTCTTGCTACTGTAATCGAATAGAAGTAGAGATGCGCGTTTTCGTACATTACGAATGCCTTCTTGAGTTCGCCGATGTCTACGCCGTCCTGGGAGGGTTCGGATTCAGTATAGGCGCGAAGATGTTGCGCCACGGCGGCTCCGAATACTCCTCCCGAGCCGGTCATGTATTTCATTAGTTCGGCGCTTGTTGCTGCAAGGCGCACGGCATCGAAGGGACGCCCAACATAAACTAAGTAGTACAGGCAGTATGCTGCGCCAAGATAATAAGGCAGGCCGAGACATTCCTGATACAACCTTTTGAGTCTTTCCGATATCGAGTCGGAGACACCTTCGTCGAATTCGATCGCCAGCGATAGAATATCCAGGTCTAGCGAATGAAGCTTGTCACTGTTCAAGTTGATCAATGTCCGCGCCGAAGACAGATGTTGTCTGGCGACTTCATAGTGACCCTGCCAGGTGCGCAGCGTCGCCAGGTACATCTCAGCGCGGCCCAGCAACGCCGTGTTTGACAGTGAAGACAACAATTCCACAGATTGCCGAAGATTAGACTCCGCATCATGATATCTGCCCGCTCTCAACAGCGTTGAACCTCGCCCAATGTAATACCGGCCGATACCTCCCAAGTCACTCCGCTGGGAAGGTAGCCAAAACTCCTGATTCGACATGTCCTCAGCCAAGTCGTACTTTCCTTGGAATGCGTATGCTGCCTGAATGTTGGCGAGAGCTTGTGACCTGTACTGCACCTCGTTGATTGAAAGACTCTGCCGTGTGAATGGGAGAAGCGTGTTTACCACCTTCCGATAATCGCCCAGATCGTGCTGCAGCGCTCCAAGATTGGCGGCAAGAATATTCCTGACTCCTCTGCTCACTTGTTCCGGGTTCGCGCGCAAACCCTCTTGGAAGACGTCGACGGCGTCCTGCAATCTTCCCAATATCCAGTAGATACTGCCCATACCGGAGAGTGCGGATGCTCGTCGGGTATAAAGGTTGTGTCTGGCGCAGAATCTCTCAAGTGTCTTGGCCCTTTGCAGTGCCACGTATTGACGTCCTTCCGTATGGTCCAGCCAGATCTGCCGAATCAGGACACAGGCCCGCAAATCAGAACGTTCCCGTCTTTGTGCCAGCGCATAGGCCTGCATGAGCACTTTCCGATATGACATACCGCCGTGACTGAACGACTCCAAATCGGCTTCTTCGAGCATCAATCGAATCCGGCGCAAATCTGAAAGCTCTCCAAGTTCCCATGCCTCTCGAAAACATTTCTTTCCCTCGGCTCGCATATTGGCGAATTGCAGAGACTCACCCATCTTCAGTAGCAACTGGGCGAGCAACTTGCGACTAGCAACAGAATCCGACATTCTGACGGCTTGCACGATCGGACTCAGCAGCGCCGCGGCCTTGAGGAATTGATTCTTTACCTTGAAGCGCAGCGCCCGGCGGATTCGCTTCCATTGCTCAACACCATTAGCCGGGTCAACGGTAGGTTCGCCAAGAATTTTGAATCTGCGATAGAAGTCTCCGACCAGGCGAACAGTGATCTCCACATGCCAGCAAGAACCGTGACGATTGACGGCCGAGTCAGCCAGCCAGCCGGCGAAAATCCTGGCCTTTCCAAAGAAGTTCATTTCAGCCAGGTTGAAAAGGTCGAGAAGTAATTCGCTCGGAATGCCAAAGATTCCGGCTTCGCGAGGTAGATAACGTTCAAGAGATTCCTCAGCCGCTTCCTCTTCCTGGCGTCGGCGCCGCAAATGCGCAGCAACAACGTCCTGAATCAAACGGTTTTGATAAGTCGAAAGCTGTACGCCGAGAAAGGATTGCTCGGTCTGAAGCTGGACTCCCAAACTGGAGGGGCGATCCTCGTAATGCTTCTTGAGCAGTTTATTTATGAATGGCACTAGTGGCTCAAAACCGGCCCGAACTTGATCACCGGTGATTTGTTGTTCTTCCAGTCCGGACGTCAGGATATTTGGCAGCGACAATTCTTCTTTAGGCGTAGCGTGCGATACGAGTTCAAACAACATGCGACCGAAAGAAAAATGATCGGACTGCGGCAAAACGATCTCATCCCGCAGCACTTCGGGTGCCATGAACCCCAGCGATCCGAAGATTCGCCGGTTCGGTTTCGAACCGCTACGAACGGCAAAGTCAAAATCCGTCAACAAGACCCGGAGGCCCGATTCACGGCGGAGGCATAGCCAGTTGGCCTTCTTGATATCGCTATGTACGAAGCCCATGGCGTGCACGAAATCAAGAATCGTGCACATCTGCACCAGCAGCGTTCGATAGTGCTCCAAGAACAACTCCGGCGACAAGGAAACCCATCGTTGCTCATCATAATATGGATAGGCAACGTGGCTTCTGCCGCCTTCTTCGACGAGTGCGCACGGCATCACAATGCCACGATGTTTCAGGAGCTTGAGAATCGAATATGACTTTCTCAGAAGTGCATTTCGTTCTTCAATGGAGATATTGGATATCTCAGCCGGTCGCTTAACCAGCACTTGGCGTGAAGTCACGCGATCGAGCGCAAGGAACGTGTCATAGAGGCCACCTGAAGAGATTTGTCGGATTAGTTCAAATCGCGCTGGTAGCATGGTCTTGCCGATTCTGCAATTAGAGTGCCTTTGTAACGGAACGGGTGTTATGCATCACAACCATGACTAAATTGTCTTCGAGGTCAGTTCTGCTTTCCGATTACAAAGATAGAAGAATCGTCCCCTTCTTCAAGCCAAATTGTCGAGAAGTGACATCCCTGATCGGCAAGGACCATAATGCCGAAGGCCATCGGATTGATCCAGTAGGTACAGAACCGCCGTCCGAGTGAACTTTCTTTGGAGTGCACGTGCTACACGGAAGAATTCTGCGCTTCCTGAAAACTATTGTTGTTACTTCCTCCTGGCTGGTTGGTCCCGCAAGTTAATGGCTTGACTCGCGCTTTGATTCGCGCGCCTGCTCTTTCCAGAGCGTCACCGTTTCACTTACAAAATCATCGAACTTGCGGAGCGGCCGACCCAGCGCTTTCTGCAACTCGACCAAATCCGCCTCCGCAGCAGGCATTCCCTGATCCTGAAAGTACTTATACATGATGCGAAAATCATGCACCATCCATGCCGGCAATATCTGTTGCACCTGTTCGGCCCAGGATTCCAGATCATCGCCGAAGTAATTCACCTCGCTACCGACGTGGCGGCCGTAGATCCGCGCAACGTCTTTTCCTGTCAATTTGTCCGGACCATGAACATTGTATGTCTTGCGTTCGTGGCGCGGTTCAGTCAGAGATAGAACGGCCAGATCCGCAATGTCGCGGACGTCGACGCGATTCACCCCGATTAACCCGATTGGCTGCGGGTAGACACCATAAGTGAGGATCGCATCTCTCAGAGCCAAATCATTCTGGAAGAAGTTATTCGGGCGGAGGATTGTGTATGCCATCCCCGACTGTTTGATCGCCTGTTCAACAGGAATCTTGCTGGCAAAGTGCGGAATCAGATTCGAGCCGGGCGGCATGAAGACTGACATATAAACGATCTTTTTGACGCCTGCCTTCTTAGCGGCTCTAACCGCAAATTCTCCATGTTTGGTTTCATCGGGGTGCACCGGTACGATTAGAACGACGCTGTCGACGCCGGCAAAGACCTTCTGTAATGACGGCGGATCAGCCAGATTAGCCACCAAACCTTCAACGCCTGAAGCAAGTGCGGCCTGCTTCTCCACTTCGCGTGTCATGACGACGACTTCTGACCCTCGCTCGGCCAGCCGTGAGACAATTTGGCTGCCTACCGTCCCCGTGCCGGCGATTACAAGCGTTTTCATATATACCTCCTTTGGCGGAAGTTAGTCCGCATCCGTCTTAGATACGTTCTTCGACCACGTCACGGTTTCGTCAACGTTGTTTGCCGGTCAGCAGAATCCCGAATCCGACTGTCGGCTAGTAAGCGAACTTCGGCTCCCAGCCCTTGGCGCCTCCCGGCAATAAGTCAAGCATTGGCCAAACGGCGCAGAAATCATCCCCGGGGCCAAAATAAGTATATCCCGTCCGATAGATCTTTCCCATCTCATCTTTGTGGAACGCCGATACGCCCGGGTACTGCCCTCCCTCGTCCGATTCGAAACCAAGGTCTTTGTTGAAGGTGCAATCATGACTGGAATACATGGCGAAATTCCAATCGCGGCTTTGATAGAACTCCCGCTGCGTTTCGACTTCATCTTTGGAGACGACAACGAATGCCAGGCGATCGTTGAGGTGTTTGGTCAACCCAACGAAGCCGTCGGCCCACATTGTGCAGTATGGACAGGCCTTTCCCATGTTGTGCACAAGAATCAATTCGTCGTGGCCGCCGAACATTTCTGACAACTTAACCTCGGCGCCATCATGTCCCCGGAAAACATAGTCGTTGACTTCTTCAGGTCTCAGCTTGCGTCTCAGATCAACCAAGTTCTTCTTCTCTGCCAGGATCTTGTTTTCCAGCGCTTCGATTTGAAGCTTAAGATCAACCGGCTTCGCGGGCTTGGCCTTGACAACCGGTTTGACTTTCTTGACGGGCGCTTTCGCCTTCATCTTCATCGGTGCCTTGGCTGTCTTCTTCGCTTTAACAACCAGTTTCTTTTTCGCAACGGGCTTCTTGGCCTTTGCCGACTTCTTCGCTCTTCCCTTCGTAGGCATGATCTTTCTCCCTTCTATAAAGCTAAGCTACAAAAAATGGTGTTTCATCTTCGCTTGTCGAATCGACACGCGGCGCTTGATTCTGCGCATCAGCACCGATGAACGCAACATTTGTTCGATGCGACAATACCGGCAGGTGAAATTTACCGAACCCGCCTTCTTCATGTTTCTCGATTGTTCAGTATATCGATTACGCTGTGCCGTCATGTTCCATTCGAATTAGCCCCGCACTTAGGTTTTACGCATCGACTACGGTTTAGTAGCGACTATTTCGATTCATTTCACAAGAGGAATTACCCTCTACCGACTTTCACATATATCTCAACTCAAGTCGAATGCGTTTTCTGCCTGCAAAGTACCACCTTTCTTACTCACCGTTAGTTGCCCCTACTTGCCGACCGCGCAGGGTGCGGCCCCACCCGAGAAGATGTATGCAATCAGATACACCGCATCCGAGATATCGACGAACCCGTCGCAATTGGCATCTCCCGCCGCTATCGGATTTGGCGCCGTGCCACCCGTAAAGATATAGGAAATCAGCCAGACGGCATCGGAGATATCTATAGCGCCACTGGCATCCGCATCTCCCGGAACGAAATATGCCAGAATCGGCTTTTCGTTGACCGTAGTTAAGTATCCGGCAGCTTCTATCGTAACGGTAATCGTATCGAGCCCTTTGGCAAGGGGTGATCGTATTTCCACCGAGAACGTCCCGTCTGGGTTAGCAGTGGCCGGCGAAAAAGCCCCATCCCCAGTGTGGAATGTAGATACCGACACATTACCTGAGAGCTCGTGTCCCTGGCTGTTGAGCGGCTCGACGAGCAAACTTGCGGATGCTGCGCCGTTTGCGGGTAGCGTAATCGGCGTGAGCGTCAAGCGCGAAGAGTCGGCATCGGCGCGCTGCAGAGCTTTCCAGGCATCATATTGAACGCGCAGAAGAGGAATCGGGTCGATTGGGCAATTGGTGTTCTGGACATACGTGTACAGGTACGGCGTAGCCCCGTCTCCCGGATGTACAACCTTAATGAAAGCCGAAATTGCCGGCTTGTTGCACGATAGGCAGCGCGTGTCTGCGCCCGGTATATCCGCGGCCTCCAGAACCGCCATGAGTTTGTCCTCCAGCGGTCCGGGCGTATTGAGAAAGGCATATCGCATCGTGTCCAAAACCTGGGCTCCTAGCAGGATATTTCCCTGAATTGAATAGCCCGGCCCCGTCCGATGGCCTTTGTAAGCGTCGGTATTGTCTCCTGTATAACCCGCCGAACGTCCCGGCCCTGCCAGCGTCACTACTCCGTATTGACGGATTGACGGATCATTTTGAACATCGTGTTCAAAGAGATATGCCAGAATCGAATCGGGAGTAAGTCCCGCGCGCAAGAGGGAATCCGCGCGTGCCTGATTGGCTGCCAAATAGTACGCTTGCGTATTGATTGCGCCGATGCCTTCGACGACGTCGTGGATGATCTGTGCGCCGGCAATACAGGAAGCTCCGGCGCTGCCGATGGCTCCGGTCACCGTGTCCACTGCGACAATCGAGAAGGTCGCGTATGCCGGACAGGTGAGAACAAGAAGTGCGACAACGAACAGGACGGGCACGGAGCGTAACGGCAACAAAAACCGATTGCAGCGCAAAGTGCATATCCTCGAAAAAATGGAGAGGTATTTCATAAGTGACTCCTGGCGGGGATTCCGCCACAAAGAACGATCGAAAGGTTGTAAGGACATGGACAATATACGGAATCTCCCTGACCTGTCAAGTCCGGGTATCGCTTGCCGCAGGCGTTCGGCTATTATGGAGACCATTTCCGTGCACGTATCATTCAGGGCGTCAACTCAGACTTAGGAGCCGGCAGAGTGCGTATTACGATATTTCGGTTATTAGCGGCTTGTTGGCTGGTATTCACGGTTAGATCCGCCGCGGCGGAACCGCCCCTGAAGCTTGTCCAGCGCATTGAATTGCCCAACGTATCCGGCCGGATAGACCACCTCGCCTGCGACTCCCGACACGCCAGACTCTATATTGCAGCTCTCGGGAATGGCACTGTCGAAGTGATCGACCTGCGGACTGGCTCCGACACTCGTTCCCTGGCCGGGCTTCTTGAACCTCAGGGAGTTCAATACATACCCGATCTTGATCGACTCTTTGTTACCGAAGGAGGATCAGGCGACGTTAAGGCATTCTCTGTCGATTCTTTCACAGAAGTCGCGGAATTCCATCTGGGGTCCGACGCCGACAATATTCGCTTAAATCCTGTCAACAAGACGGTTGTCGTCGGCTTTGGAGAAGGCGCACTTGCCGAATTGGATCCGGCCACAGGCAATGTGCTTGCCAAAGATCTCCTTGACGGCCATCCCGAGTCATTTCAGATAGATAGCGCCACTGACATCGCCTATGTCAATGTCCCTGACGCCGACGAGATTGAGGCGATCGATCTTGGGACACACGTCAAGCAAGCCGCCTGGCTCAATCACAGTGCCCACTCGAATTTCCCCATGGATCTTGATGCTGCTCATCACCATTTGCTCATTGGTTATAGACGGCCATCAATGCTGGAAGTTATCGATATCGAAACCGGCAAGACCATCGATAGCGTGAACATCGCTAGCGATCCGGACGACATCTATTTGGACGCAAAGCGAGAACTGGTATACGTGTCCACCGGCGCAGGGTTTGTCGATGTACTCCACTTGGACTCTGTCGGCCATCTGCGGATGTTGGCTGAGATTACGACCTCTCCCGGTGCGCGTACAAGTTGCTTTGATCCTGAAACGGCGCGACTCTATGTTGCGGCACCCCGACATGGCGACACACCTGCGGCGATACTTGTCTATCAGGCCAACTGATTTCTTACTCGGAACAACCTGTCCGCATGTTCTGGCAATCAAACGCAACGTCAGCTACGACATCGACTGCAGATAAGTATTCAAGTTCACGTCTGCGTTAGTCAGTCCCAGCTTGCGGCGAATCAGTTCGCGGTACTTCTGCACAGTCATCGGCGAAAGTCCGAGCGCCTCGGCAATTTCCTTCGAGGACATGCCAGACTTAATCATCCGGCAAATCTCTAGTTCGCGTGGTGACAGACTCTCGAACTGGCTCTTGAGAGCCGACAGGAATGGAGAGGTCACTTCCTTCAAATCACGTTTGAGTATCTCAAAGCTCTTACGCATCGTCGGAGAGGCAGACTTTTCCAACCGTTCCAGTGAAGGCATCAGCGCCATCTCCACATTAACAGCGAACTGTCTCTTGAGATTGTTCTTCTCCTCGTCGATTCTGGCCAACACCTCGCGCATAGCGATGTTCTTGCGTTCCAGTTCCTCGCGCTCGCCGGCAAGTTGCTGGTTGATGTCCTCGAGCTGGATCTCGGCCAACCGCCGTTCCGTGACGTCATTCAAGGTGAAGAACAACTTGTCAATTTCGCCCGAGTCGTTGAGAAGCGGAAGCAGTGACCAGTCCCAGTAAGTAACTTTGGAATCTGGATCATCAGGAAAGACAAACGGCCGGGCAACAACCTCGAATGGCTTCTTTGTATTTATTACGTCCTGGAAAATGCCGAGCGCGTCCGATGGGAAGAATTCAAAATGGTTGTGCCCCTGAAAGTCTTCTTTATCCTTCTGGCAGGCCTTGGCATACATGTTGTTGACGCGCACGAAATTGAATTGGCGATCCAGAATCACATTGCAGGTCAGTGCGTTTTCGAAGAAGGCGTCCAGCAGCTTTCGTTGCTCGGCCAGCATGTCCTCGGTCATTCGGTGAGCAGTGATGTCCGCAAAGACTCCATCGACACGAATTTCACCCTGCTCGCCGTGAGAACGCAGGCCACGATCGTGCAACCAAATCCATTTGCCGTCCTTGCGCTGAATCCGGTATTCGACATCAAACGACTTTCCGGTCTCGACCAGGTGCTGGAACGACGCCTCCACTCCCTGCTTGTCGTCCGGATGGATTCTGCCGAACCACAAATCGGGTCCACCCTCATAGATCTCTTCGGCCGTAAATCCAAAGACGTCCTTTACGTTCTGACTGATGAAGGTGGTCCGTCCCTGACCATCTGCTGTCCAGGTAACATCAGGAATATTGTTGATCAGAGTTCGATACTTTTCCTCACTCTCCTCCAGGGCCTGAATTGCGGCATGACGCTCTCGTTCGCGTTCCAGCCAATCGAGGGCAAACGAAATATCATCGCCGATTTCGGCCAACAGACTGGTTTCGCCTGCCGTAAAGAATCCGGTTTCGGAAGCATACATCGTGAAAACCGCAATCGGGACTCCCTTGAGCTTCACCGGAACAGCCGCTGAGGACCGATACCCGCGTCGTAGCGCATCCTCCCGCCAGGGCGCCATGCTTGGTTCATTCTCGATATCGTCGCAAATGACCAGCTTGCCTTCGCGTAAAGCCGTGCCCGTCGGACCATTCCCGGTCTGCTCGGAGCCGCTTACGGTGACCAGAATCTTCTCGAGATACCCGTCGTCAAACCCGCTCGATGCTACAGCACGTACTCTCATTGTCGCTTCATCGGCCACTCCGATCCAGGCCATCCGGAACTTGCCGTGTCGGACTGCAACATCGCAGATCTCACGGAACAGCTGGTCTTCGCTCTTGACATGCACAATAGTCTGGTTCACCTCACTCAGCGTAGCGTATAGCCGCATGAAGTAGGAAGCCCTGGCTTCGGCCATCTTCTGCTCGGTCACATCTCGGCCATAGATGCGCACCGTATCAAATCCCGGGGCGTAGATTATGCGTTCCGAAATGATTCGGTCCCCAATTTTCACCGTACGATCGATAGGTTCAAGCATATCCGGTCCAACCTGGTTTAGCACTTCGCCGATATCCTCCGGGAAGAAGACCTTGGCATCCATGAAACCAAATTCGTCCAGTAAGTGATCTGCCGCCGGATTTCGGAAGGTGATATTGCGCGAGAAATCAAGTTCCACGATCGGACTTGGGTTGAATAGCGGGAACGATGCATCGTGCAGGATTTGCCGCTCCGCTAGTTTGCGCTCGGAAATATCACGCGCCGCCGCAAAGACTCCCTCGACTTTGCCATCTTCGTCTCGAAATACGGTCGCATTATATAGCACGGGAGTCAGATGCCCGTCGCGATGGCGAATCTCCAGTGGATAATCGAGTACCGTGCCCTCGTCAAATACACTCTGATAACCGGCGCGTGCCTTCTCCGGCTCCGTGAAGTAAGTCGAGAAGTCGGTGCCGATCAATTCGTCACGATCGAGGCCGGTAACTTTTTCGGTGGCTTGATTGACGTCGGTAATCTTGCCGTCGATAGCGATGGTTACCAGTGGATCGATACTTGCCTCAATCAAGTTACGATTGTAGGCAGCGGCACGCCGCACTTGCTCTTCGGCCTGCTTGCGCGCTCTTTCTCTCTCCATGCCTTCAAGAGCAAACGAGATATCGCCGCCGATTTCCTGCAGCAGACTGGCTTCTTCATCAGTAAAGTAATGCGGTTCTGAGGCATACATAATGAACAGTGCGACAATTTCGCCTTTCAACTTGATGGGCACTGAAGCACCGGAGCGATAATTTCGCTTAAGCGCTTCGAACCGCCAGGGCGCCATTCGAGGGTCCTCTTCAATGTCGTCAACTATCATTACCTCGCCCTGTCGCGCGGAAGTTCCGGCCGGGCCGCGACCCGAGTCCTCGCTGTCGCTGATCGTGATGATAGTGCTTTCCAGGTAGCCGTCATTATGTCCGGCAACGGCCAATGGAACAACTCTCCCGCTCTCTCTGTCGGGTCGGCCGATCCACGCCATTCGGAACTTGCCGTACTTGATGGCAACTTCACAGATCTCCCGAAACATTTCATCCTGATCACTGACCCGAACGATGGTCTGATTGACCTGACTCAACGTCGCATACAACCGCATGTAACGATCAGCCTTCGCCTGCGCCGCCTTCTGTTCGGTGACATCGCGCGCCGCGGCAAAAATGCCTTCCACCTTTCCATCGCTGTCTCGATACAGAGTGGCATTATAGAGCACCGGCGTCAAGTGACCGTCGCGATGGCGAATCTCGAGCGGATAATCGCGTACCGTTCCCTCCTCGAATACTCTTTGATAGCCGGCGCGGGCTTCCTCCGGTTCGGTAAAGTAGTCCGAAAAGTCCGTACCGATGAGTTCGCTTCGAGTGAGTCCTGTGGCCACCTCGGTAGCGGTATTTACGTCAGTAATTCGCCCTTGAGCGTCGATAGTGACCAAGGGATCGAGTGCGGCCTCGATCAGACTCCGGTTGTAAGCACTGGCTTTGTTGAGCAGTAGTTCCGCCTGCCTGCGCTCGGTGATGTCGATGCCCATTTCCAGTATGAGGCGGGAGCCGTCCGTATCGTCGAATGGGAAATCAAAGATCTGATAAGTCCTGCCGTTGGGGCCGGTCCATTCCCATTTGGCCGACTTTCCCGTCTTCAACACCTTGAAGGTTTCACACACTTCACATGGCTCAGTGAGATTGAACAGGAATTCGTAACAGCGTTTACCGTCCGAATCGCCGAATAGCTCACGAAAGACGCGGTTGGCAAATGCCACCCGATAATCCGGTGTCAGCAATACCACGTAAGGAGGCAGAACCTCCAGAATATTGTCCAGGCGCTGCCGTTCCGACTCTACCGCGCGCTCCATCTTCCGGCGTTCGGTAATATCGCGAGCATAATGAACTGAGCCGATCAGTTTGCCATCCGGCGAATGCAATGGCGACACGGAGACCAGAAAATCGCCGCCCAATCGATCTTCATGAATTTCTGCAATATGTGGTTGACCATCCTTCAGGAGCTTCGCATGCGGACAGAATGCATGCGGCGTAGCGCAACCGTGTACCGCCTGCGTGCATCTGAGCCCCTCGGCAGCCGTTGCCGAAACTCCCAGCTTGTCCGCCATTGCCTTGTTTGCTTTCATAATCTTATGATCTGTGTCAACGACCATTACCGGATCCGTGATCGCGTCGAAAGTCCGCTCCCACTCTTCCTTGGCTTCGATGATTTCATCTTCCGCACGTTTGCGCTCGGTGATATCCTGAACAATGACCGCGCGATAAAGAACCTTTCCAGAGTCGTCTTTGACCGCGGTGATATCAATATTTACTGGAAACGTGCTGCCGTCCTTGCGTACGTGTATTGATTCGAACGCATGGTGGCCTGTTTGATGGGCCTTACGTACCTCAATCAGAAACTCTTCATGAGTTCCCGGTGCAAACACGCTCAGGATCGGCTTGCCGATGAGTTCCTCGACCACAAAGCCGTGCATTCGCGCAAAAGCAGGGTTCATTGTCTCGAGAGTCGTCATGTCGACACTACCGATAACGATCCCCCATTCGGCATGTTCGAATACGTGTGCCCATCGTTGAACGGCCTGCTCGGCTTCGATCTGCTTGGAGATGTCGACCAGAACCGTACCAATCAACGGTGGTTGATCGGGACGAGGAATCGGGAATTTGACCGCCCAATAGGTGGCATTTCTGTCGTCGGCCCGAGATTCGATAGGTCCGGCAAATACCTCTCCAGTTGCGATCATCTTTCTTTCGGTGTCTTCAATTACTCTGGCGGTTTCCGCTGACAAGTGCGCAATCTCAGTATACTTCCGCCCGACCACCTGCTCCCGCGGAAGACCGATCATGTCACAGTACCTGTCGTTGGTAAATATCAAGGTGCCGTCCGGCTCCTTGATGTGGCAGGGCCGGGATAGTTATTCAAGAACAGGGCAAAACGCTGCTCGGATTCACGCAGTTCATGGCTCCTGGTGGTTTGACTTTCTGCCCGGCGAAGCTCGCGGCGAACAGCCGGACCCAGACGGCAGAGTTCGCCCTGCAATACATAGTCGTCCACGCCGAGCTGCTGTGCCTCATGGGCCGCTGCCGGTCCCGTTTTGCTGGTGATCGAAATTGTCGGAAGTTCGCGATTACGTTCTCTGACTGTCTGTAGCATTGAGATCGAATCGAACTCCGGGACGGTCGTATCACAGATCGCAACATCAAATTCCTGCGACACCGCTTCCTCAAGATGAGCAATCGTGGAAACGTGCCGGCACTGAACTTCGTAATCGTCTGTCTCGATTTCACGCATGAGAGGACCGAGATCCTTGCGGGCATCACCGATTACGAGGATACGCATGCGCTTCTTCATCGCGGCACCTCTCTATTGGCAGACTGGAACATCCGAATTCCAAGACCCAAGCCCGGCCTTTGATCATGTGCCCCTAAAGCGTCATCGCCTGCAGTATCAAATTGGGCAAAATGTCTGCAAGACTCGACGCCCATTCAGAAAAATGCAGAGAAATCCATAGCAGTCAAGGAGTTTCTGATGTACCCGCCGCGAGAGAGCAGATAATTCGACGGAAAATTCCTCATAACCATAATCATATCAATACGTTACCAATGTGCCTGTCGGAGTCTGAAACCCTCCAGCCGCGTAACCTGCCTACGCGATGATTACGTGAACAGTACACATTGACGATTCTGTGAAGCGCATTATACTTTGTGCGCACGAGGGACAGATAAGCACTGATGAAAACGAAAACTATTTTAGTAGCGATTGCAGAATGGCCAAGTTTACACAAAGGGGTGAGTGGACGAGAGACCCGCGCCAGGGGGCCGATGCGGGTCTCGCGCGTCCCATTTCGAGCGAGAGTATTAGCGACCAAGATAAGCACTGCTGGATTTGAACTCAAAGGCGGGCGTCGATGTACCGAGAGACTTGTGGAAAGGGACTGCCACAGGTCTCTCGAATCTGTTTCGCCGAATTGTTGATAGTAAACTTACGCGAAGATAAGGGCAGCGAGACTGCAAGAAATATTGCGAGCCGATCAAAGCTGTCCGCAAGTGGAGGGAAACGTTGGCAATGAGAATCACAGCTACCAGAACCAAGCTCGCCTTTGAAGAAAAGGTCAAGGGCTTTGTCGATGTCACGTTCGACGATTGCTTCGTAGTTCGAGGCCTCAAAGTCATCGACGGTTCCCGCGGAATGTTCGTATCGATGCCGAGTCGTAAACGCCCGGACGGAACGCATCAGGACATCGCCTTTCCGGCAAACTCCGAAATGAGGAAAGTGATCGAGGAAAGTGTGCTCAACTCCTATCGTACGGAGTTGAGAGCTCATGCGAAATCCGAGCATGTGAGTGCCGTAATCAAAGAGGGCGGAGTTAAGCCGTGCGGTAACTGCCGCGAGAAGATCGGACTTAATGCCGCTGGCATGATCGTCCGCGAATCTCGTCGAAACACATTAGTGCAAAGGCGCGTGGAAGGTTTTCGATAATAATAGAAGCGTTGCTTCTGAAATAGAAGGTCGTTGAAACACCCCTCATCCTGTCTCATACCCTATGGCAGGCAGAGGATGCTCAAGCGGCGCCGACTATGTCGGCGCCGTTTTGCATTTCTTGCCGACGGACCGCCGCCCGGCGGGATTTGTCTTTGGCGTGTTCGGCACTGATTATCAGACTCGAGCCGTCAGCCATTTCCCGCGCTGGTAATACAGATAGAACATGCAGGCGCTGATTGCCGCGGCCAAGGTCATTATCCACCAGATGGCCAGTTCACCTCCACCGAAGAATTCAGTGACCAGAAAGATCGGCAACACCTGCAGCGCCCAGGCGTTGATGATGTTGACCACCATCGCCGGCGTATTAAGTCCGACACCGGTGTGAACGTACTCTATCATCATCATGGCGCCCATGAAAGGCATGCACAGAGCCACAATGCGCAACAGGCCGACGCCGTGTGCGGTAGTCTCCGGATTTGAGAAGAATATATTAAGCACCTGCGGAGCAAAGGCAAAGACCAACGCGCTAAATAGTGTCATCATGCCCACCGCCAGCGCGATCGACTTGTCGCCGGTGCGCTTGGCGCGGTCAACCTTGCCCGCGCCGACGGTGTGGCCGATCAACGCCGAGAGACCCAAGCCGACTCCTACAAGCAATGTGAAACCGAGACCCATGATCTGATTGGCAACACCGTAGGCCGCCACTACCGCGGTCCCAAATCCCGCGATCATCGGCGTGATCAGTAGACGCGACGATGAGAACGACATTTCCGCCAGCCACGACGGTATCCCGATTTTGATCAGAATCCACATTGTATTCAACGACATCTTCTCTCGGCTCTTCCAGTGGAGACGGACATTAGTGTGCCCCGCAAAGAAGAGCCAGACACCGATCAGGAAGATCGTCGTAAACGTAATGACCGATGCATAGGCCGCGCCGACCATTCCAAACGCCGGTATACCGAGCCAACCGAATATCAGGATCGGATCGAGAATCATGTTCAGGACGCTGAATCCCAGCATCAGCGCCATCGCCTTGTGCGGATTGGCCGTGCCACGCAGCGCCGTGAAGATAGTCCAGATCGCGTAATTGATCGGCAGGCCGATAAAGATGATCCGCCCATACTGCAGGCCGAGCGCCAGGGCATCGTCGCGCGCACCGATTAAATACATCATCTGTGGCAGAAACAGGAAACCGATGATCCCGAATGCCGCGCCGAATAGGAGTTTAAGAACCAGCGTCTCCTTGATTGCCTTCTCCGCTTTGTCATATTCTCCCTCGCCATAGCGCTGGGAGATCACGGCGACTGAACCCGGACCGATAAGATGATTAAAAGTGCTGAGAAACCACGCGAGGTTATTGAAGAACGTTATTCCTGCCACCGCCGATTCTGACTGCGGCAAATGGGAAACCCAGAACATATTCACGAGACCGTAGATGTTCTGCGACATAAAGCCGAACATCGACGGTAGCCCCATTTTGAGAATAGCTGATGTTACGGAACCTTGAGTATAGTCGGTGCGTTCGCTGTCAATCGTTTGCGTCAAGATGGCCTCGCCATTCCTCAAGATAATGCATACGGCTGGCGAGTGAAAGAGTTGCTTTGAGCTACGGGGCGATAGAGAAGGCGAGATAGGATACCATAGACTGTGGAATAGTAGAGGTACTCTACTTGGGACTTGGTCGATAGTGTAGGCCGACAACACCCTGATCGAAAGGTTTGGCATCGATCAGTTCAAGACCAAGCTGCTCCGGTAATCCATCGAACAGGGGCATCCCGTGTCCCAGGGCGACTGGATGCATCATCAGGTGGAATTCATCTATCAGACCCAGCTTGATCATGCTCTGGACGGTTCTGAGACCGCCGATCAGAACGATATGACTGCCGGACTGCTGCTTCAATCGGGCGACCCCATCAGCTAACGATCCTTTGACAATACTTGAGTTCGCCCAGTCAACTTTGTCGAGCGTCGTGGTGACAACATACTTAGGCAGGTTGTTCATGAAATGTGCGAATTCTCCCTCCTTGCCACCTTTCGTTTCTGCCGACGGCCAGTAGCCAGCACAGGCAAGATAGGTTTGGCGTCCGACAAGGATTCCGTCCGCCTCGCTATAGAGCTTGAATACATAGTCGTTGCGTCCCTTGCTCTCAACGTTGAACAGCCAGTCAAGTTCGCCGTTGGGACCGGCTACACAACCATCGAGGGTGGTCATCATGTGCAATGCTACTTTCCGCAAGCTTCGCTCCTCCTGACAGACGTAAGGTAAGGTTACACTGTCCTATTTGTACGGGCTGAGCCGCAGCAATTCGGGCAGCGAAACGAACACGTAGCCCTCTTTCTTGAGTGAATCAATGACAACCGGCAATGCGAGCACCGTGTTGCTGCGGTCCGTCACGTGGCTTAATTCCTTGCCATCATGAAGATCAATAATCCCCCCCGGCCTGGCACCGGCAATCACTGCCTCCCAGATTTTCTCAGGAGATTTACGGGAATTCCAGTCGTTGGTCATATCATTCCAGGTCACAGTGCTGTATTGCAGCGATCTGATGTCGCGCAGAAACCAGGGTGTCCTCAGTCCGTGTGGAGGTCGAAACAGTCTGGTTCTCAGGCCGGTGATGCTGTAAATGACGTCCTCAGTCTTCAGCAAATCGTTCTGCACTTTCGACCTGCTTTCAAATGGCAGCATATAAGAATGACCATAAGAGTGGTTGGCGATCACGTGTCCGTGACTCACTATTTCCTTGACCGAGTTTGGATACTGCTCAGCATTGGCGCCGATCACGAAGAAAGTCGCTTTGATATGGTACTCTGTCCAGAATATCCAATACCTGCGACGTAAACGGCTCTTCCGGGCCGTCGTCGAAAGTGAGGGCAATCATTTTGTCGCGACAGTCGGTGCTTGTATAGTAGACTTTGCCGTAAAATTGCGATGTCGGGTAGAATGAAGAGATGGTCAATGACTGTCAGTCCAGCAAGCACGATACCGACGAAACACGACACGGCGTGACCATGACGTCGAACGAACAGGCTGCAATCTGGTCTTGCTCTTAGCGACGATACCTGCCGGAAGCAATCAGGTGAACAAACACCGAAATATATGGCCAGATTGTCCTGAGCAGCGGTTGGTGCTCGAATCTTCGCGGCGATGTGAACGCAATCTGCTTCTTGTTAAATTTGATCTTACCGACCTTGGCCAGTCGCAGCGAAAGCTCTGTATCCTCACCGTAGAACTCCACGTCTTTGTTGAATCCCCCAACTGAAAGAAGTGCCTGCCGCTCGACTGCGAAATTTCCTCCCCAGAGTGTACCGGGTCTCCGGAACAGAAACCGGAAAGCTATGTCAGTGAACAGCAAAGCGCTGACAAATAGAGCCGGCAGCATTCCTTTCCACGTACTGCCTTTGGTATAGAAGATTCTCCCCGCTAACCGACTGTCTCCTTATCCTTGGAAAATGCTTCATGAATTTGCCGCAGCCAATCGGACGCCACATAAGTATCGGCGTCGACGCAGGCGATGATCTCGCCCTTGGAATGCTCCAGTCCTCTCTGCCTTGCCCAGGTTATTCCGAAATGCGGCTCGTCGACTACGATGGCGCCGAGTCTGCGGGCAACCTCGGCAGTCTTGTCCGTGCTGCCATTGTTTACGACGATAACCTCGTACGGAAACGCAAAATCCTGGCGCGCAAGACTTTCGAGACAAGCCGGCAGGTATGCTTCTTCGTTATGGGCCGGAATCACGACCGAAATCTTGACAGCTTTATGTTCAACCGACATTCTTGAACTCCGCCCAAACGCCCCTTCTTGTGCTACTTCCAAGCCCTGGCGCCTGGTAACTTGCAGCCGCCGATCCAGTCATGCCATAAGCGGTCAACCCGACGCCACTTCCTGATCCACCCATTTGCCAGCCGAAACTACAGTCGGTGTTGTTAACAATACTTTCCAATCACCTAGTGTGATACGCAGCCGTGAGGCCTGTATGAGCTGCTTTGACAAGTCCCATCTATGATTAAAGGCAGTCGGTTGTCGGCGGCAAAATCCAGAAGCAGCTCAGAAGTTAGGGAGAGAATCCGGTGATTCTGCAGGTTCGGAATTGTCAGGTCGATTTTGCCCTTGACGACACTTTATAGACATTTAATATTTCCGGTGTTGGCCCATTACTCTCTTAGTGACTGAGTCATTAGACATGCCAAAGATACGAGTTCTCTTGATCGAAGATAATCGCCTTCTGCGTGAAGGCATAACTGCTATGCTCAATGAGCAGTCGGACATCCGCGCCGTTTCGGCAACTGGCAACGGCGATGCGCAGGAGAAGGCGGAGAAAATCAAACCCCAGGTGGTTCTGCTTGATTTGGGACTCAGAAGTCAGAGCAGTCTGCGAATCGCCGAGATAATCAAACAGAAATTTCCGAAGACGGAGATTGTAGTGATGGATCTCATACCTGCCCAGGCCGAGGTCGTGGAATTCGTCAAGGCAGGCGTTTCCGGTTTCATACTCAAGGATGCCACTATCGAAGACTTCCTGCATACCATTAGATCGGTTGCCAAAGGGAAGAAAGTTCTTCCTCCCCCGTTGACCGGGTCGCTCTTCTCTCACATTGTCGAATATGCCGTTCAAACCGGCAGAGCGGATCGTCTGATGAAATCAGTCAAACTGACCAAGCGCGAACACGAGATCGTCAATCTCATAGCCAGGGGCATGAGCAACAAGGACATCGCCCGAGAGCTAAGCATCGCGGTTCATACGGTCAAGAGCCATGTCCACAATACCCTGGAAAAACTCGCCCTCCACACCCGTCTCGAGGTGGCCAGCTATGCGCTCACCGAAGGGATGGTGAGGGAATTGCCGGCCCGGAAATCCCCCAAGCTTTACTAACTTCTCAATCTTAGGGATTAGTCCCGTTTTCAATCCTTCGGTTGATTGTTCAATTGTTTTTATTCACGTATTGTGTTATGGAGTGTAAGAGTATACATTGGAAGTAGTAGCTGATTTACCGGCAGACGGACTGAGACCCACAAGCTTTCAAGCACGCGGAAATCCGCCAAGTTAAGCAATAGATCTGCCATTCGTAGACATCGGTGCAGCCCAAATTCTCTGGTTCAACTCCAAATGAGGTGAAATGCGTAAACTGAAAATAGGGATAATCGATCTTGTTGCCAAGGCTCCGACGCGGACGATGTGGATGAGAGTCATGGGAGCGAACTTCGTCAGTATCATGCCCCAAGTCGTCGCCACCTGGTGTGAACAGCAGGGACATTACGTGACCTTGGTGACGTACACCGGACGGGAGAATCTTTTCGAAGAGCTGCCGGGTGACGTGGATCTGGTCTTTATCAGCTCGTTCACCGAAGCCGCCTTACTGTCCTATGCGCTCAGCAACCTGTTTCGATCACGTGGAGCGGTCACGGCCATTGGCGGTCCTCACGCCCGCTGCTATCCGCAGGATGCTCAGAAATACTTCGACTACGTACTTGGTTTCACCGACAAGTCCATCATTCAGGAAGTCCTGGAGGAATGCGCCCCCCACCGGCCCTTTGGATCGTATCTTTCCGCCGACCGGCACCCCATCCAATTGCCGGGTGTGAGTGAACGCTGGAAGTTCATAGAGCAGACACTCCGCAAAGCCCCTCTCATCAAGATAGTCCCGCTCCTGAGCAGTCTTGGCTGCCCGTATTCCTGCGACTTCTGCATTGACTCGACCGTTCCCTACCAGCCGATGGATACCGATGAAATGAAGTCCGATCTCCGGTTTCTGCTCGGCAAGGTGAAACGCCCTCGAGTTGCCTGGCACGATCCGAACTTCGGGGTACGCTTTGACCACTGCATGGATGCAATCGAGGATGCCGTGCCGCCGGGGCGAATCGACTTTATCGCCGAATCAACTCTATCGTTGTTATCCGAAGATCGTGTGAAACGGCTGAAGTACAATGGTTTCAAGGCCCTGCTACCGGGAATCGAATCCTGGTTTGGTTTGGGAAAGAAATCCATGACCGGGAAAATGACGGGGATGGAAAAGGTCAGAACCGTTTCTGATCATGTAAACATGATTCTGCGGCATGTTCCCTACGTGCAGACCAATCACATTTTCGGACTCGACAACGACGAAGGAACGGCTCCGTTTGAACTGACCAAGAGATTTCTCGATCTTACACCGGGCGCCTTTCCTGCCTATTCGATGCTGTCGGCTTTTGGACAAGCGGCGCCGCTGAATCTGGAATATCAACGAGCCAATCGGGTTCTGCCTTTTCCGTTTCATTTTCTCAGCAACATTCAGATGAACATCAAGCCGAAGAACTACTCCTGGCCCGAATTCTATGATAACCTTATCGATGTGACGAAATACTCCTATTCTCCACGTCTGATCATTCGAAGGTTCCGCGCGAATGGCGAGACAATTCCCCGGTGGCTGAACGTCGTGCGTGGACTCTCGTCGGAACGCTTTGGGCGGGTCAAGTATTTTTCGAAGATCCGGAACCTGTTAATAACTGACCCGCAGGCCCGACAGTTCTTCGAGCAGGAGACCACCGAAATCCCTTCATACTTTGTCGACAAGATTCGCACGGACCTCGGTGAGTTTTGGGATTGGCTGCCGAAGGATGCGATCCGCCACAACCCCAATGCATATTTCGAATCTGAATTAAAGAAGTCGGCTGATTCGAATCCCGTTGCTGACGTGGCCTGACGTTACATACGGCACCGCATACATTCCCGGGATGATGAGTACGCTAACAGGAGGACGGTCCAATGGCTTATCTTGTTGGGTAAGAAATTCGATGTGCAATCGCTAAATCGATTTGCTCCTCTGTAACATATCGGAGATTCGATGTATGGATACATTCTGTCACTCCTCGTATCGGATTGGTGTTTGACTTCGGGTTTCTCTTGTTTTCACAATGAATTGCGTCACGGGAGGCGAGAATGTGACGGAGGAAATGGGGCTTTCTTGGATTTCCTTCACGATTTGTCTGTCATTGGGAACGGAAGCAAACTACCTGCGCACCGCTCAAGTTCTTGCGCCGCAAAAGTGGAACTCACAGCCAGACAAGCCGAGAATAACGTGCACGATCGCACTCCAATACAGAACCGGCGGGAGACCTGAGTGATCTCCCGCCGGGTGAACACAGGGCTTCTTGTTGAAGCCCGCTACAAGGGGCCTACTGAATAGTAAACTGCGAGCTTTCAGCTACTCCGGCTGCATTTACTACCCGGATCTTGAACATAGAATTGGCAGGCGGAATCTGGTTAAAGACGTTACGCCACTGATTGACATTCGGTCCAACCACTCCGATCCTATCAAAATGGGGACCCGGCAGGCCATCCCGATTGTACCACATTATCACGGTGGAATCCTCGTTGTCCGCGTTGTCGTGCCACTTGAGCGTTACCTGCCTGGTAATCTCATTGCGAAAGCCCGTCAGATTGGTCGGGGCCGCAGGAGGAGTCAGCTTTTCCGCAGCTACGGCTGGCGAAGTTGCTCTCCCTCCGGCATTTACCGCCGCGACGCGATAGCTGTAAGATCTGGTGGAATCAACCCGATCTTGAGCTGAAGTGGCATTCGCACCCACTGTGCAAGCGATAGACCAATTTGGAATTCCAATATACGGAACTGAAAGGCGTTGTACTTCGAAGCTGCTTTCGTTATCCGAGTTGTCTTTCCAGGTGACAACTACTTTACCATCAGGATATATGATCGCTTTAACATCGCTTGGGGCTGCCGGATTCGGAATCTGAAGAGTGATCGCAGAGGTCTGCACAGTATCGGAATTACCCGAGATGTTGTTGAATGCGAAGAGCCGGTAGACGTACTTCGTGTTGGGTTCGAGCGGTGTATCGGAATAACCAGTCTGGCCAGCAGCGACAGGTATTACAAAAACGACATCGCTACCGAACTTGTTTCGCAGTAGTGTGAAACCGTTTTCATTCGAAGAGTTATCCTTCCAAGTCAGACTGATTTCCGTCTGTGAAGTGGCTACCGCCGAAAACTCCGAAGGTGTCGCCGGTACTGGTATCGCCTCGGTTGTCGCTGAGGCCTCCAGACTGTAGTCGGAATTACCTGTGACATTGTAGGACCGCACACGATAATAGTAGGTCGTGTTCTGCTGGAGACCGTTGTCCTGGTAATCAACATCATTGGCGCCTGTTCTGGCAATCTCGGACCACACAAGCTCGGTAGATTTGCGCCGCTCTACTTTGAAGCCACTCTCGTTGGTCGAATTGTCCCTCCAGGTCAGATTGATGCGATCGGTTCCCTGGGCGATGGCTTTGAGATCTGATGGTGTCGCCGGCACGGTCTCCAACGACGGAGTGGTGACCCCGAAGACACTGCAATAGTCTGATTCTCCGTCGTTGTTGTATGCTCTGACACGGTAGTCATAGACGGTGGACGGAGCAACCGTCTTGTCCTCGAAGCGAACCACATCGCTGCTCGTGACGGCGATTTCCTTCCATTCCAGTTGGGCGCCGCCCCGGCGTTCAATGCGGAAGCCGAGCTCGTTGTTGGCGTGATCCTGCCATATCAGTTTGACCGCGCTAGCCGAAACGGATTCCGCTTTGAGGTCGGTCGGGGCTGCAGGAATCTGCGGCACTCTTGGAATAGTGATTTGCACCTCATTGCTGAAGTCAGACTTGTATACTCCCTTGGCGGCCGCAACCCGGTATCGATAGGTTGTATTTTCCGCGACGCTGTTGTCAAAGTAATAGGTCGCGTTAAGCGAAATAGCCCCGACGTAGTTCCAGGTGCCGCCCGGAATGCTTCTTTCGACAATGAACTCATCCTCATTGTCTGAGTTGTCCGTCCAGGTCAGCCGGACGCTCGCGGCATTCTCTAGAGTAGCGCTGAGGTTTGTCGGAGCAAGTATTATCACTTGAGTATCAGGGACAGTCACCGTGGCCACGTTGGAGTACGCCGAGTTGCCCGTCGCATTATGTGCGAGTACACGGTAACCGTAAGCAAAGCCCGTTGTAACGTCGGAATCGGTGTAGATGGAGATTCCGGAAACGATGTCGGCAACCTTGACCCAATCCGCTGAAACGCTAGTCTGTCGTTCGACGTCAAATCCGGTCTCGTTGTAGGCGTTGTCTTGCCACGTGACCACAATGCCCGTGGAGGGATCGAAGACCGCACTGGCATTGGTTGGAGCTAGTGGCAGTGGTTCCGGACCATCCAAAGTCTTGGCAATCGCCACCACCACCTCGGAATTGCCGTACCGCACGCTGTGGGCATACAGTCTGAAAGTGTACGTGGTTGCGGCATTGAGACCGTCCAGAACGTAGGAAGTGGCATTCGCGGGGATCAGCGTAGTGGGCAGCACGATGTCTGCGCCCACGCCATGCTCTAAAGTGAAGCCGGATTCGTCAGCCGAATTGTCCGTCCAAGTCAACTGGACTTCATGACTGGAGATAGCCGTGGCCTGGAAATTCGATGGAGCTGCGGGTGGTAAGGGCGGATCAATCCAGGTATTGATTATCTGCGTGTTCGAGTAGTCCGATTCTCCGTCCGGATTGTAGGCAGTAACCCTGTACGAAAGATTAGAGTCCAGGGGTGCGTGTGTGTCTGACCACGAACGAGCCAGCGAAGACTGGGTTCCCGCAAGTCTCCAGAGTGAGTCGGTTGATGCCTTGCGATACATTCGAAAACCTTCCACGTCATTCGCGCTGCTTACCCAGGCAAGCATGACTACCGGCCCGAGGAGGGTCAACTGTAGATTTGTTGGAGCCGCCGGTCCTTTGCGTAGGGCTGGGGTGGACACCCATGCTTCATTGGAGTATTGGGATTCGCTGCGGGATCCCGTCGCCTTCACTTTGTAGATGTAGGTGGTCGCTGCGGAGACGCTCGAGTCAATATACATTGTTGAGTTGGCCGGCAGTTGTCCCAGCTTGGTCCATTTGGTCTCGCCCTCTTTCTGCCGGGCAATCGCAAAGCCAAGTTCATTGCCTGAAGCGTCCTGCCAGGTGAGTTGGACGCTGTCTGCTGAAATGGCAGTAGCAGAGAGATTCTGCGGTGCTTCGGGAGCTGGTTCTTCATTGCCGACCGGATTGGTGCCGCCGGTCTTTCCCGAGCAGCCATAGATGAACAGCGTGAGGGCTAAGCCGATCACTGTCCAAAACCTGGTGTTGTTCTTTTGCGGATTCATTGTTTCCTCCTTACGGTTTTTGTCATTCATTTCGTTCACATCCTATTGTGGGACTAATACCGGAAATGTGACAGAAGCCGTCCTGAGCCACGTAACGCATTGCAGTATAACAAGTTACGTCTGAAATGGCATGAAGTAAGGAGGCAGGGGGCTGACCGATGGTCTAGGGCAGCTCACATAAACAAAGCGGCGGCATCGTTTCGGATACCGCCGCTGTCCCCTCTCAATCTGACCCATCGATTATTTCATCAGAATCATTCTTCTGGTTTCGACGTTTTCGCCAAAGGTAAGCCGGTAGAAATATACCCCGGATGCGACTTGCGCACCGTTGTTGTCAGTGCCATTCCACTCAACTCTCTTGTTTCCCGCCGCAAGATGCTCGTTCACCAAGGTCGATACTTTGCGCCCGAGGATATCGAAAACTTCCAGAGTCACGAATGAGGATTTCGGCAGGTCGAATCCAATTTGCGTGATGGGGTTGAAAGGATTCGGAAAGTTTTGGTCGAGAACGAAATCCTCTGGTAAAGTCGTCGCGCCAAACTCGTAGACATCAGAAGCTACATTGGACCATGCAGCAAGAAAGGCAGAAGACTTGTCACCGGCCAATGCAAAACCTCCCCCAACAATCAATTCGTCACCGTATGTGCAAAGCGCGGAGACACTGCCATTTGTTCCACTTCCCAAGTTCAGCCAGCCTGATCCGTTCCAGGCAGAAATATTGTTGGCGGCGGTACCGCCTGCATTGGAATAGTATCCTCCGGCAATCAATCTGTTGTCGTGGACGCCAAGACAGCTTACATAGCTGTCGATACCGGAGCCAAGAGGAGACCAAGAAACCCCATCCCAGGCGGCTATGTCTTTGGCTGCCACTCCTCCGGCAATACCAAAATTGCCCCCTGCAACGAGATCGTCCCCGAAGACTTCCAGGGAGGACACGTACTGATATGAACTCCCCACTCCATCTCCTAGCGAGGACCACGTTGAACCGTCCCACGTAGCGACGTTCTTAGCGGCCACGTTTCCCGCGGTCTCAAAAGAACCTCCGACAACCAAACTGCCTCGGAATGTGACTATATCATTCACATAATAATACCCGTATGGCGGACCACTTACGCCTCCTCCCAACGAAGTCCATACATTGCCATCCCACGTCGCAATTCGGTTCACTACGCTGTCACCGGCAGACGCAAAACTACCTCCAACAACAAGCTTCCCGTCGTAAGATGAGAGCGCCGATACTTCGCCATCGAATCCCGATCCGAGGGCACTCCAAGCTACTCCGTTCCAGGATGCTATCCGATTTGCATCAGCATCTCCTGCTCGTAGAAACCTCCCGCCAGCGTACAACTTGCCATCAAGTACTGCAAGGCTGGACACCACGTTATCCATTCCTTTTCCGAGTGGTGACCAAACTGTGCCATTCCATACAGCTATGAAGTTTGCTTCAACACCACCAGCGTGGACAAATTCTCCCCCGACCACCAATTCCCCGTTGAAGACAACCATGCACAGGACCATGTTGTTGAATCCGTATCCCAAAGAGGACCACGAACTTCCGTCCCAGGCACCCAAGCGATTTCGATAACCTATTTCGTTCCAGTTAGTACTTCCGGCGGCAATCAACTGTCCGTTAAACTCTGCCAGGGCAGTCGCTTCCCAACCCATGCCCCTGCCAAGGCCTACCCATTCGGTACCATCCCACGCACCTATGTTGTTCATGCTGAGTCCACCGGCAGCGATGAATAGACCACCTGCAATCAGTCTTCCATTGTGGGTAGTCAAAACGTTTACTCGGCCGTCCACACCATCTGTGACTTGACCCATCTTTGACCACGAGACACCGTCCCAAGCGGCTACGTGGTTGGCCCCTAGCATGCCATCAACTTGACTAAAGGTCCCGCCCACGATCAGCTTGCCATTATATTCCGCAAGAGCCCCGACAAATCCGTTCGTACCTTGGCCTAGAGCTGACCATGTGGATCCATCCCAGGCAGCGATATTGTTCAACCTAATATCGCCAGCTGCTACGAACGTTCCCCCCGAAATAAGCTTGCCACCGTAAACTGATAGAGCGAACACATTGCGACTCTCCCATGATCCAAGGGCTGTCCAAGAACTTCCATCCCAGGATGCAATTCCATTGGCAGAGACTCCTCCAGCTGTCGAAAATCCTCCGCCTGCAATCAGCTTGTTGTCGAACACAACAAGCGCATTAACTTGACTGCTGACACCTGAACCCAGTGGAGACCACGAGTTACCATCCCAAGAGGCGATTTGATTGGCTGAAACTCCGCCCGCAGTGGTGAACAATCCGCCTACAATCAGCTTGTCGCTAAAGACGGCAAGGGCCGACACCTGACCGTTAGTTCCCGAACCTAGTGCCGTCCAAGATGTCCCGTCCCAAGCCGCTAGATTATTGGCTCTCACACTGCCGGCCACACTGAAGCCTCCGCCAATGATCAGCTTGCCATCATAGATAGTCATAGCTGAGACCGTACCGTCGGTTCCCGAAATTGAAGGCGAGATACTGTTGTCCCAATACGAATCACCGGGATCATTGATCGGCATGTTCGGCGAAGACGAAGACAAAACGGGCTCGCCAGTCCTGGGGTCAACCTGAACGCCGTAACCCTCGATATCCAAGTCGCCTTGATAACCTGCCGCTCTAGCTGCCTGTAAATCAAACCGACCGTCAGGCGTCAGCAATTCCGACACGCTTCTGCCTGTTGATTTGACTGCTTCCGGGCCATTTGTGATACTACTGTCACCTCCAGCAGCGAGACTCCCAAACCAGAACAGTACCGCCAGCATCACCGTCGTTGTCAAATAGCATTTGCGAGTCATTTTGGATTCCTCCTGTGAAGTATGTTTAGTATTGCAGTTTCTCATTTGCACTCAATTGTGCTAACAGGAGACAAAACGTGACATGCGTTTCGAGAAATTCTGACCAAGGGTGGGGCGAAGGCCTTGACGAACTTGTCTGCCAAGGCCGATTCGATTGAGGTTTAATGAGTTAAATCACGCACGGGGCCGGACCACCGCTGAAGATGTAAGCGATAAGGTATACCACATCCGAGATATCAACTGACCCATCGCTGTTGGCGTCACCGGCTGCCAGCGGGCTGGGCGCAGGACCACCGGAGAAAATATAGGCGATCAGATAAACCGCATCAAAGATGTCGACTGATCCGTCGGCGTTGGCGTCGCCACAGGGGTGCGGAAACACATATTTGATGAGATAGGCATCGGGTTCGACGGCGCCACAACCCGCGACCATAATGCTCCCATCAATATCCCGGACAACTGCCTTCGCGACGCCCGGCAATGTCGCCGACCAAAGGGAATCACCAAGCGGGCTGACTTTGAGGAGAATCGTTCCGCCAATCACGAAACCGCCGTCTGGAGTATTTGTGATCGCATAAGCTGTGGCCCCATTGCCGCCGTAGGTTCGTTGCCAAAGCAATTGCCCGTGCCCTCCTATCCTCGTGAGTTGCATTCCCGCGAATGCCGATCCCGCTATGACGAACCCCGAATCAGCGGCTTCCGCAACCGCAAATGCCGTCTCGATACTATCAGGTATACCGTAAGTTCTCAGCCACAGAGTGTCGCCGGCGCTATTCATCAACATTGCAAAACAGTCGTTGCTTGATCCCATTTGTTCCTGACTGTTTCCAACAACCATGTAATAACCGTCCCTAGTTCGGATTACCTGATTAGCTTCCTCCCAGAGATCGGGTCGCAACATTCGTCTGTTCCAAGTGATGTTTCCGGAACCGTTTGTCTCGCACACAAAGATGTCGGGAATCGTCCACCCATCGCTCAAGAAGCCGCAGGTGATGAATCCACCCCCTGATGCCTCAATCAGACTATGGCCCTCGGAATATGAGAAGTCGCCGAATGGCTTCCTTGCCCAGATGCTATCGCCGTTCTCGTTGATCCTGAACAATAGGAAAGTCGGACATGTTGTACCAGTGAAACAATATTCCCAACCAGCCAGGAGAAAGCCCCCGGCGGATACTGCCAGGGCACTTGTGAATACCTGGGATTCACAGAAGTCGTACCGACGGGTCCAAAGAGTGTCACCGATCCTGCTTGTCCGAACTGCGTACGCCTTCCGAGTCGGAGCATCCAGACGGGCATCAACTCCCGCGAGAAGGTAGCCGTCATTTTGCACCACTATGCTATTGAAACAGGTGCCTCGGCCTGGAATGCCGTAAGACTTCTGCCAGGCCATCTCCTGAGAGAGCGCCATACTCGTGCAGACCGCGCAGATTACACCCGCAAGAGAGAAGATTCTGAGAGCATGCATTGGGCACCTCGCTTTCAAGAAGGACTTAGGGTTGAGTCAAGTCAGTCTCGGTACCAGCGCGATCCGTGCTATCAATGCGAACCGCACAGCGGTGCAACATTACTTGCATTGTGGCGCCGGCCCTCCTGAGAAGATGTACTGGATCAAATACACAGCATCCGATATGTCCACCGAGCCATCCCCATTAGCATCTCCGGATGCCAATGGATTCGGCGCCGGACCGCCGGCAAAAATGTACTGTATCAAGTATACTGCGTCAGAGATATCAACAGAGCCATCATTCGACGGATCACCGCAGACAAAAGGTCCTGTGTTTGGTTGCCAGAGGCCCATATCTACACGATAACCGGACGAGCTGCCTGATCCGACTGTGGGTTGGCCAATCGAATGCATCAATGCGTATGTCGTTGAACCGGCCCGATTGCCTCCGGAAGTAATCGCCTGTCGTTTGATTTTGTAGACGGCCACGGGCTTATGTTGCTTCGCGGCTTGAGCGCCCTGATCCTGTTCGGAAGTCGCGCCTGCGCTGCCCATAAGCAGTCCCGTACAGACAAACACGAAAAACATTATGCCAGAGACCCATAGCGAAGTGGGAATTATTCTCTTCCACATGTTTGCCGCCTAATTCCCTTTGGACTGAAGACGCTCAACCATGAGCTTGAGCTCTTCGACCAGTTTTGTCAGATTCGCGATCTGCTGTTTCTGCGTTTCGAGTTCGTCAGTTTTCTCTCTGAGTTCCAGCGTCCGTTTGTCGAGAGCTTTGATTGCCGCCAAAGCGATTCCTGATGGGTCGATAGTCGAAATTGACTTATCATCGGTGCCGAGAGCAAACTGACGACTGAAATCCTGCGCCGTGGGGCCGATATGCCGGATTGAAGGATTCTCTGCCTTGTAATTCCATTCGCTTATCGGGAGATCAGCCAGTTTTGACAGTAGCGCTTCCCCGTCGACCGTTTCAAAATTCTCCTTGGCGCTTGAGTCACAGGAATTCGTCCAGACTCCACCGGTAGTGAGATGCGCTCCCGAAGAGGTGTAGAGAAAATCGGTTCCGGGTATGCTGGCGAGATTAGTGTTCTTACCGAGGTAGAAACCTCCATCCGCTCGCAGCACCATCTGTTCGGCACCGCTCGAGGAAATTGTGTCCGTCATAACCATGCTGGAGTTAGCGGATATCACGACCGCACCGTCGTGATGAGCTTCCGCCCGGTTTCCGAAAGCATATGAAATCGTATTCGCTGCTTTACAGAGTGTGCCAATGGCCGCCGAGTAATTTCCTGCTACTTTGCATTGGTCGCCGGCAGCAAAGGAAGCGCCGCCGGTCACGAGATTGCCTTGCCCACCGGCAATGACCGACCTGGCCCCAAATGCCCAGTTCCCATAGCCACCTCCGACGGCCGCATCAGTTCCGCCCGCGATGTTCTGGTATCCACCCAATACCGATGCGCCGGATGCAGAAGCCCCGCAGTTGTGACCTCCGGCAACAGTAGTGTACACTTGGCTGGCAGTGTTGTCACCACCTCCACCAACAGTTGACCAGGCCCCGGTTGCATGGCAGTTCTCGCCTGCGACGAACGCTACCGACGTATCAATGATTGTGTTTCCTTTGCCGAAGTTGGCCCTGCCCCACCAGTTGAAACCATCGAGATCACTAATATTCAGAAGCGAATCTCCACCCGATTGCAGCAAGATGCGACCATCTCCAATTCCGATCTCCCAGCCACTGCCAACTACAAAGAGCTTGCCCGGACTCGTCTCGACATCCCCCATGACTCTCTGAGTCACAAACGCATAGGGAACTGTTGTCAGTCTGGCAGCCGGGGCGATTGGCTGGCCGTTGATTAGTAATTGCATATAAAGCCCTGTGTCGCTAAAGACGTCGGCAGATAGTGGAACATGGTTACCGATGATAATGCTGTAGGCGCCGCTGGAATCCGGTTGAAACGAAAACGGGCCCTCGTAATAGTCACTGGTGATGTTGACGCTGTCGCCGGTGATCGGATGACCCACTTTGACACTTGCAGTCGGGCTGTTCAAGCACGACGGCCAGGGGGAACAGATAATTATACCTTGGTTGGTTGTGGTTGTCGGGACTCCCTCTACAGCCAATAGCGACGTGGTCAGGAAGCAGCTAAGTAAAATGACCACAGCCACAACGATACCACACTTGTTCATAGAAACTCCTTTCGCCCGATTGTTGTCGGCGATTTTTCATTGGTGGCAAACGATATCCATTGATGTTCCGCCTTTCGGCACGCTCATGGATATTCCTCATATACAGGCAAACCGGTAGCCGTTATGCCGTATTGTGTAGCCACCTTCCACATTGTGACACAAATAACTTTCCGAGATCACATTGGTGCACTGTAATGCAAACGAATGTGAGTACAACCCGGCGCCGAGTATGCCTGCCTGACAAACGCAGCCCAGCTTTGCCCACGCCGGCTAATCTTGCTGATTTCTGAATGCGAATATATATTGCCCCGAGGCGAAAGTCAACTTCGTTCAGCTACGTTACAATGGTTTTGAGACTACATGACTGGCGAAAGTCTTTGAAGGAAGCGTGTCAATGCTGACCGTCGATCGCAGAAACCTGTTCCATCGCAGTGTGGCAGCCATGTGTCTGGCTTTGCTGCTAGTTATGGCTTCTCATGGCGCGGCTCAGGAATCAGCAGCCCCAATCGCGAACTGGCTACAGTCTTACCAAAAGGCCATCAAACAGAAGGAAGCGGGGAATACCGATTCCGCTTTGACTCTGGCTACTTCGGCTTGGAGAGAAGTGCTATCGATCAGAGGCCCTGCCGACACTGCAACCGGCCGCGTCATCAATTTCATCGGCGTCTGCTATTTCGCCAGGAATGACGTAGTCCGGGCTGAATCGTTGTACACCGTTTCTGCGGCAATATGGGAGAAGGCATTGAAAGGTGCTGACCACGAGTTTGTCGCCAACATCCACAACAATTTGGGCAATATCGCCCTGACCACCGGGCATTACGAAGAGGCACAGGAGCAGTACCGGGCCGCACTTGTCATCAGAGAGCGGCTTCTTGGCAAAGGAAATCGCAAGTACATCAGCACTCTTGTTAATCTGGCAGAATCGTATCGCAGTGCCGGACAGTTCGATGAAGCTTTGCATCTTTCACGAGAAGCGCTGGAAATAAGCGAGAAGGCTTATGGGAAGGACGATCCATCGGTGGCTTCGTCCCTGCTGGCTATGGGCATCTTCTGTCGTGACCTGGCCCGCTTTGACGAAGCGGAGCAATTGTTGAGAAGGGCGCTGGTCATCCGCGAATCCGAGAGGGGACCTGATCATCCTGAGGTCGCCGAAGTATGCAATTCTCTTGGTCTCGTCTATATGCAACTTAACCGGCTCGACGAGGCGGAGAAGATGTTGCAGCGCGCGGTGACGATTCGTGAGAATGCTCCTGCTGGACAAGAGCTCAATGTTGCCCAATCTTTGACCAACCTCGCAGTGGTCAGAATGCTGATGGATTCAACCGCGACCGTCGAGGAACTGCTGAAACACTCAATTGAACTGACGAAAGCGGCATCAGATACGAGTGTCCCCCGGACTGCATTCAAAGTTGCACTCGCCTATACAGTTCTAGCTGAATACTACTGGTCGTCACGCTCGTCGGTGAAGGCCAAATCTGCACTTGAGTCAGCGCTGCAAATTTGGGGCAAATTCACGCAATCAGATAGCGACCCCAATCTTCTCGCTGCCCTTGCGCTAATGTCACAAGTTTGTGTGGCGAGTAAAGATCTAGCACATGCAAAGGGATTCTGCGATTCGATTCTGGCGATCTCAACTCGATATTACGGCAAGCAACATCCCCAATATGCAGCGGCATTGGAAGACTACGCCAGATACTATCTGGCAGCCGGACAATCCGCGAGAGCAATAGAGTACGCCAAAGACGCGACGTCAATCAGACTGTCAAACTTTCGCAACGTAGTTTCCGTCCTGGCCGAGCGCGACGCCCTATTGTACTCCGAGTTGCTACGACAATCAGTTGACCTGTACGTGTCATGTTTCCAAACACTCACCCTCAATAATCGCAGTCGCTGGGAGAACGGCGTCGCCACAATAGTGTTCCAGACGAAGGGCTTGGTTTCAGATGAGATATTTCAGCGGCGAAGTCTTCCAGTCGCGGAGGGCGACAGCACGGCAGGTCGGCTCGTGAAGGAATGGAATATTGCCAGACAGCGCCTCTGCCAACTCTACGGCGCAGGTTCCGGACGGGACGACCAGATCTCACTGACGGAAGTGGATTCGCTTTCGAATGTATCACTGCAATTGGAAGCGGAATTGGCGAGGATAAACACAAAATACCGGCAACAAAGTCTTTCGCGCTCGGTCGACGCTCAAGCTGTCAGTTCACTTCTTCCCGATTCCGCAGTTCTTATCGAATTCTTCAAATACAATCAGGTTTCCACGCAACTTCAATCAGAGACGGCAAAGTATCTAGCCGTCACGTTAACAAAACGCGGTGGTGTCGCTGTGTCAATCACCGGCGACTGCGAATCCATTGACTCGCTGGTCGTCACCTATCGCAATCGTATCGCCGACCTGTGCTCCGCGAGCCGAAAGAATTCGCCTGAAGCCACCAACGATTTGAAAGCAAGCTGTCGGCTGATATATGATGCTCTACTGACTGGCTCGAACGAGGAGCTGAGCCACAGTAATCTGCTTATTGTTTGTCCCGACGCACAACTAAACGTCATCTCGTTTGCAGGGTTAGTCGACAAGTCGGGATCCTATTTGATCGAGAAACGGCCTGTGCACTATTTGACGGCAGCCAGGGATCTCATCCGGATTCAATCGACCGACTCTCCGGGAAAGGGATTGTTGGCGGTCGGAGATCCGGACTTCGATGCAAGTATCGGAGCCCAGTCGAGCTCAAGTGAGAGCGTAACAGGTCAAGTACTACCATCTGATCCGAGGGATCTGCGCATGGGCAACGATCCGATGAGATCGCCTTCGATCAATACAGCCGGACAGAACGCGGCCAAATACGAACGACTTCCCGGCACACGGGCTGAAGTCATGGAACTGAAACGACTCTGGCAAAAGAACCGTAGCGAGGAATGCGATATTCTGTTGGGGACCGCAGCCAGCGAGGAAAACTTGTCCCGGTTCGCCCGCGGCAAGAGAGTAGTTCATCTAGCGACACATGGATTCTATCGTTCGGCGGATTCACGGTCGGGCAGGCTTTCACCCGTTTTCGAACAGTTGGTCACGGAGAATCCGCTACTATCGAGTGGCCTCATACTGGCGGGGGCTAATGTTTCGCTTGAGGCCGGAAAGGTCTCCTCGACACAGGACGGGATACTGACCGCGGAGGAAGTTACATCGCTTGATCTTAGAGGATGCCAGACTGTGGTGCTCTCCGCCTGTGAATCCGGTCTCGGCGCAGTTCAATCGGGCGAAGGTGTTTACGGATTACGGCGGGCCTTTCAGTTAGCGGGTGCCCACACGGTAATCAGCTCCCTCTGGCCGATATCAGACAGGACTACGGCAAAAGTGATGTCAGAAATATATTCGAATCTCGATAGACCGTTATGGCAAGCCATCAGAGACTATCAGCTTGCCGCTCTCTCGAATCTCCGCCTTAGCGGATACTCAGATAGTCCCGAAAAGTGGGCCGCTTTCATAAGTATTGGAGCGCTCTGAGACCGCCGGAAAACTCGTGTCAACGGCTCAGGACAAACACGTATACCTCAGCGCTCGTCTCCTCCGGCCGGCTGGTCCTGCTTATCTGAATGTTCAGTCGATATCTGCCGGGGGATAAATCTTTCGTACCGAGTCTGAATTTGAATCCCTGGCCGACGACGTAGGACCGCTCGTCAAGCTTGGTTTCGGTCATCACTTTCCCCTTATCGTCACGAAGCTGCAGCTGGTAAGTCTCGTCGTTAAAGTGTGGCTCAAAATACAATCCGATACTAGCATATCCGCCAACATCCTTTATGACAGGCAGTTCTCCTTCGGTCCGCATCTGGCTCTTGAGGAAGCTCGCATCGCCCTGTTCAAAGAACTCGATCGTCGGGTGCACTGTGAGCAAAGAACGACCGACGAACAATGCCACCGGCGTGATCAAGAGCAGAGTCGCCACCGTTATGACGATCGGCTTCTTAGTTAGAGCAGCGATGAAATCCGGAAGCGATTTAAGTCCGTCCAGAATCTGCTGAAGGACAGATAATCTATCGCGGCCCTGTACCATTTCCCGATTCACAGCGGTCAGCATTTCGACCTTTTCGGCACAAGTATCACAAATGTCCAGATGGTGTTCGATTGCATCATGCTTTGACTTATCCAAACTTTCCGGAGAATCCGCGAATGCTACGACATCTTCGGCAGAAAGATGACTTCGAGACAACCTGGTGAACGCTGACTTTAGTCCCGCAGACATTGCCCTGTACTCACCGAGCAACTGTCTGCAATCGGCGCAAGTCTCCAAGTGCGATTCCACGGCCTTCCGCTCTTCTGCCTGGACTGAACCCTCGAACAGATCGAAGATCTTTGCCCTGAACTCTGGATTCTCACAACTCATATTAACGCCCGTGTCCCACAGTTAGTCTTCCTCAAGAGAACAGTCACCGGAGTGGCGATTCTGTGACGAATTTTCGAGTTCTTCCCGATATTCCCGTGCCTTGTCCAGACACCGCTTAAGCCATTGTCTGGCAGTAGCGACATTGATCTTCAACCGCTTAGCGATGTCTTCATGTCCGAGATCACGATAGTAGCGAAGAGCAAGTACGCGTCTACAGCGATATTCAAGCTTCTCCAAAACCTCCCTAATTATGGAGTATCTCTCGGAATTGACAAGTTCTTGCTCGGGATTGGGTTCATTAGAGCCGATGTTGTCGTCGACAGGATCAGTCTGGATTCGTCGATCATACACGTTGAGGCACTTGTACTTCGTCACCGTTGACACGTAGGTCTTCAGGCCTTCGCCGCGGTATTTATCGTTCCGGAAATTGTCCATCAGGGCAATGACAACATCCTGGCAGATGTCGTCAGCCGACGAACGGATGACTGCATTCCAGCTTCTTAGACGCAAGACATCTGATATCCAGGCATTTATTGTCTTGTAGGCCGCTCTATCGCCCAACAGGAAAGCATCAACCAATTTTTTTTCGTCTTCTCTGATCATCGTCATCCCTTTGCAGTCACCCCGAAACTACCAAAATCAATCCAAGAGACAAGGCAAAACCACTTCCGAGCATATCCCTGCTTGGTGTCACATTTCTGCCACCCTGATGACAATCAGGTAGAAAGAAAGTAAGGCCAAACTGAACGCTTGGGAAAAGGAATCAAGACTATGATTACAAAGGATTTAATGTTGGCCCTGTTGACGCTGTGTGCGTTATGCTTGAACGAGGGTTGCGACAGTAGGTACAATCCCGTCAACGGAGCTCAAGGCAATGGTTTACAAGCCGGTGACCTGGCAAGTTCCAATCTCCTGCGCAATCCCTGCGCCGAAGAAGGCAACTCGGATTGGACGTTTTGCGGCGGTAGTGGAGTCTCTGCGGGTCTTACGGGCAATCATGTCTTTTACACACAGGATCTCCCGGAAGCGAGGGCTTGCATTTATCAAGATATTGAGCTACCTCGCGATGCCCCAGGAAAATACCTGTTTTTGTCCTGTCGAAGTTGGGTGGCATATGTACGCGAGAATTCGACCACCAGACACCCCTATGTGTATGGTTACCAGTTCGCCGGCGATACCCTGCGCATAGCGCAACAAATGCAGAGTCAGGATATGCTCCATGACACTGAGTCTGGAGAGTGGCAGAAGCTATTTGGAGTCTTCGCCATCAATTCACGAGCCACCGGCATCAGACTGTTTCTCAGCCAGGCGAGCATGGTTGGGGACGATCCGGACGGCACTTGCGCGGCATTCGATGATCTGGTGGTGATGGTGTTCGACACCAAAGAAGAAGCGCAAGCTTATGCCCGTGAAACGGATGTCTACTAATTATATGGCTAAGTCTGAGAGTTTGACCATCAGCCCGGTGCGTGTCGTCGAGCACCTCACAACATCTTTGCTAAGAGATCTGGCTCAGCGGAGAGAGAAAGAATCAATAACTAGTTGATTATCTATTCATTGAGTTGTTGGAAAAATACTAAGCGGAGAGGCAGGGATTCGAACCCTGGAACCCCTTACGGGGTTAACGGTTTTCGAGACCGCCGCTTTCGACCACTCAGCCACCTCTCCGGCAAGATCTATATTGTCATCGGGACCACTTGGGACCCAATGGGTCGGTCTTATATACATTTCGGGAGGCCTCTTGCCAAGGGGAATTTCGGTATCAAACTCGCCGGAGAGCTATGCGCAGCCCTGTGCCGTGGCTTGCTGTGCCCGTTCTACCTCTCTCAAGAGATTCTCGATTTCCTGTTCTTTAGGGCGCAGAATGACATAAGCCAACAGTGACAGTAGAGTCAGGAGGCAAGGATATATTAATCCCGAACCAAGAAAATACATGGCAAATCCTATTACCGAGGGTGACACCACAAAGAAAGAGGTAATCCGATATGCGGTTTCAACAATTGCCGCAACCGACGCGTTCGGATTCTTCGAAAGTTGCAAAATCTGCTTCGTTCCGGTCATATAGGGTTTCATGAAGATAATGGTGAATACCGTCTCGGCGAGTGAGACGAGTGCCAAGACATAATATATCAGTGAACTCGGCTGTTTAGGAAATGGCTTCAAGGTCACACTCAATATCCACACGGTCAACAAGATCGCCAGCGGCCCCGCGACACCGATAAGCAGCATCCGGGTCTTTATCTTGCTTGCCAATTCTGAAGGATTTGCTGCGCTGTATTCCATAATACCACCTCCCTATAGATGTATATCGCTGTCCGCTGTCGGCCTGAATATCTCTGCCGACAGTCGCTCGATCTCTTCCTCTTTCGGCTTTATGAACAAGAATGACGCCGGACAGATCACCGAAATCAACACGTAGGTATCGAGGTCACTGCACAGAAAGTAGCTGACCAGCCCATAGACTGCCGGCATTGCACAAAGGGCGAAAACCGGCGTGTAGGCAGCCGATAGCTGACTGGCGAACGTATCGGTGCGGAATGTGTAGCGCGTCATCAAAGCGGTGGGATTGATCAGCCGCCGCTTCAGCATAAACGCCGCGGCAGCATCCACCAGCGCCACCGCAATGAATGCATAGGAGACCAGCCGCACGCTGCTATACGCAATCAGTGGCTGCGACAGAAAACTGAAACTCTTGTGCAAAATGAGAGTGATCGCCAGCATTCCTACCGGCACGCCTACACACAGATGCAATCCGGAACGGATCACTGCGCCCCGAACGGCAACGGAATCGACGTAATTCATTTTTGTTTCGCTCTGACCGACTCGAAGAATTGCTGAATTAATGATGCACATTCAAATTCGCGCACTCCCGGTATTACTTCCACCTGATGATTAAGACGCGGATCCTGCACGATGTTAAAAATTGATCCACAGGCGCCCGCCTTGGGATCCTTGGCGCCGAATACCAATCTGCCGACCCGTGCCAGCACAATCGCTCCGGAGCACATCGCACAGGGTTCGATCGTGACATAAAGCGTGGCCTTCTCCAGATAGCGGCTTTCCACCCGGCTGCAGGCGGCGGTAATGGCAATCATTTCGGCATGCGCGGTGGGGTCTTGCAGGGTTTTGTTGGAGTTGTTGCCGCGCCCGATGACTTTGTTGTCGAGCACAACCACCGCGCCGATCGGGACTTCCTCGCGCGCTTCGGCAATTTCGGCTTCTTTCAGGGCCAGCGTCATGAAATGATCGTCGATCTGGCTTTGGGGAACTTCGGGGTCAAACAGCAAAGTTATTCTCCATCTCAGACGGGGATTTCGCTCAACGCACCATTGCGACAAAGCGGCCTGTCTCAAGTTAGACGGCAAGTAAGCGGAATGCAAGAAAAAGGCAGAGTTATGCCGGAGTATTGGACTTAGCTGCTACGACTCTGTTGCCGGCAGGTGTCGAAAAGAGATGGTCAGACGGTGAGAGGCTGCCGCTATTCCGGCGTCACGCCGAGCCGGTCCGCCTCGTACTCGATGAACCGCTGCAATCCGATGCGGTCATCTTCGTAGATGTTGACGAATTTCGCGCCGATTTCGAACGATCCGTCAGGCAACTGCTGGCTGCGAGTGACCTGGCAAACTGCGGTCAACTCGGAGTCCATATCGTTTTCGTAAATGCGCAGGAATTGAGGATGATGTCTTTTCCAGCGTGGGATCGTGATCGTCATTTTGAACATTTCGTCTTTGTGGTAATCGCACTTGGCGACGAACATCAAGCCGCCGGCGCCGATGTTGCGTGCTTCGCCCAACGTCTCAGTGTTGGCCTTGGCGGCGAATAGAATCTTCTGTGCGGTAAGCCGGCAGTGTGCCGGTATGCGCACGAACTGGCGGCGGTTCTTAACGATCGGTTTGTTAGCGGTGACTGTCATATTCTAAATCCCCTGGCTGGAACGGTTTTCGGACAAAAATCTTCGGCAAACGCTTGGTGCTGTCATCCTTATCATTGTTCATGAATTCTGCCAACATTGAAGTTATCGGAGTCTGGAACGGCTTTTTAACTGCTTCAACGCCAGTATTTTCTTGATCAACCGGCTCGCAATGCATATCGTATAAGGTTAGAATATGGCTGCAGAACGTCTCCCCAAGCCCAACTGGCTGAAAATTAATGCGAATTTCGGTGCCAGTTACCGTCGCGTCCGCTCCCTGTTGGCGGAGAACGGCTTACATTCCGTCTGCCAGGAAGCCAACTGTCCGAATATGGGGGAGTGTTTTGATGCCGGTACCGCGACCTTCCTTATACTCGGCAATGTCTGCACCCGTGGCTGTGGTTTCTGCGACATTCTGAAGGGCAAGCCGAACACCTATGATCTTGAAGAGCCGGAGCGGCTGGCAAAGGCCGTCGCCCGTCTCGGCCTCAAACATGTCGTGATTACGTCGGTCACTCGCGATGATCTCGAGGACGGCGGCGCTGGCATTTTCGCTGAAACAGTCAGGAAACTGCGCGAGTACGACCCCAAAATTCAGATCGAGTTGCTGGTGCCTGATTTCCAGGGCGTCAAGGATTCGATCGACCTCGTGCTGGAAGCCGCGCCTGACGTATTTAATCATAACATCGAGACCGTGTCCCGACTGTATAATACCGTGAGGCCGAAAGCCGGTTACCGCAGAAGTCTTTCGCTGCTTCGATATGCCGCCGGTTCTCGCAAAGTGAAACTCGTGAAGTCCGGGATTTTCGTCGGGATCGGCGAAGAGGAGAATGAGATCAAAGAGACTATGCAGGACATCCGCGATAGCGGTGTTGATATCCTCACGATCGGTCAGTACTTGCAGCCATCGCCGATGCATCTGCCCGTTCTCAAGTACTATCATCCCGATGAATTCGCGGTGTTCCGCCAATGGGGCGCTGAGATGGGCTTCAAGCACACTGTTTCCGGACCGCTGGTGCGCAGTTCGTACAAGGCCTCGCTGCAGAGCGCCGAATTGATTTGAAGAAATGATGATACAAATATTCTTTGCCAGAGAGCTTGGATTCTGTTGGGGCGTAGAGCGGGCAATCAAACTTGCCGCCAAGGCCAAGAACGATCACCCCGGCGAAGTCACGATCCTTAAAGAGATCGTGCACAATCGGCAGGTCGTCGACTTCTTCAAGAAGAAAGGCGTCGGCCAGGCCGAATCCCTCGAAAATATCGACAAAGGCACTCTGGTAATTTCAGCGCACGGCTTAAGCCCCAAGTTGAAAACACAGGCCTTGGGCAAAGGACTTAAGATCGTAGATACCACCTGTCCGCTCGTGGAGAATGTTCACATCTTCACTCGTCAGTTGATAAGCGAGGGCTACAAGGTTGTCTTGTATGGTGAGCCAGAGCACGATGAAGTTCTCGGCGTGATGGGAATTGATGACGCGAACATTCATCTGCTAGCAGAGTATGAAGATATCGACAAGCTCCCGAGATTCGAGGGCAAAGTCGCCTTGATCACCCAAACGACTCGTGGCGTACAGGCATTCGATCGAGTCAGTGCGCGGATGAGAGAACTTTATCCCGATATCAAAGTCGTGAACACGATTTGCGACGCCACCGACAAACGCCAGCGTGCCATCCATGAGTTGGCGCCAAATATGGATATCGTGTTGGTGATCGGTTCGCAGAGTTCCGGCAACTCGCATCGTTTGCGCGACATCGCTCGCGAACATTGCGGCAAAGCGTTTTTGATCGATACGCCTGAGGATATCGACTGGTCCTGGTTTGACCAGTGCCACAGGGTCGGTATCACTGCCGGCGCATCGACACCCAGTTTCTCGGTCGAGCAGATTCTGAAGAGCTTGCACGAGAAAGTCGGGATCGACCTGGAGAACTCCGACGCCCGCCTGTTCGAATACAAATCATTTGCAGGATACAAAGATGTTCAACCGGCCTCGTAGGTCGACACGACAGGTCTCTGTCGGCAAGGTTGCGATCGGTGGGGAAGCGCCCGTATCGGTGCAGTCGATGACTACGACCGACACGCGCAACATTGACGCGACCGTCAGTCAAATCCACCGCCTCGAGGAAGCCGGCTGCGACATTATTCGTGTAGCCGTGCTCGACAAGAAGGCCGCTGAATCACTCGGAGAAATCAAGCGGCAGATCAACATCCCGCTCGTTGCGGACATTCATTTTCATTATCGCCTGGCATTGATCGCCGCCGAACAGGGTGTCGACAAGGTGCGCACTAATCCGGGTAATATCGGCGACGACGTCAAAATGGATACCGTAGTTGCCGCCTGCAAAGAACGCGGCATTCCGATTCGAATTGGCGTCAACACCGGCTCGCTCGAGCACGATCTCGTTGAGAAATACGGACGCTATAATCCCGAGGCGCTGGTGGAATCGGCGATGCGCAAAGTGCGGCTGCTCGAGGACGAGGGTTTTGAGGACATCGTAATCTCGCTCAAGTCTTCAGATGTGGCTTCGATGGTCGAATCGTATCGGCTGGCATCGCAAAAGTGCAACTATCCGCTGCACCTCGGCGTCACGGAAGCCGGCCCGCTCATGGGCGGAACCATCAAGTCATCCGTTGCATTTGGGTTGTTGCTTCACGAAGGCATCGGCGACACGATTCGCGTATCGTTATCCGCTGATCCCGTCGAGGAAGTCAAGGTCGGCAAGAAAATTCTGCAATCGCTCGGATTATTCACCAACGCACCCGAGTTGGTCAGTTGCCCAACCTGCGGACGCCTGCAGACAGATTTGTTCGGCCTGATAGGTCGTGTCGAAAAAGTCCTCGAGGGAATCAAGAAACCGATTCGCGTCGCCGTCATGGGCTGCAATGTCAACGGCCCCGGCGAAGTCACCGGCGCGGACATTGGTGTCGTCGGTGGCGCCGATTATTTATCGTTGGTGCGCGACGGCAAAGTCATCGCCAAGTTGCCGCCGGAACAACTCGAGGAAGCGTTGCTGAAGGAACTGGAGCGGTATCGGTAGGTTAGACATTCCTGTCTGACCCTTTCGCACAATTGACAAACAAGAATGTTCATCCTACCAAGTCGAGATGTTGCCCGGGTAGGTTAGACATTCCTGTCTGACCCTTTCGCACAATTGACAAACAAGAAAGTTTATCCTATCAAGTCGAGACGTTACCCGGGTAGGTTAGACATTCCTGTCTGACCCTTTCGCACAATTGACAAACAAGAATGTTTATCCTATCAAGTCGAGATGTTACCCGGGTAGGTTAGACATTCCTGTCTGACCCTTTCGCACAATTGACAAACAAGAAAGCTTATCCTACCAAGTCGAGACGTTACCCGCGTAGGTTAGACATTCCTGTCTGACTCTTTCACACAATTGACAAACAAGAATGTTTATCCAAGCGAACCGAGACGTTACCTGGGTAGGTTAGACATTTCTGTCTGACTCTTTCGCACAAATGACAAACAAGAATGTTTATCCTACCAAGTCGAGATGTTGCCCGGGTAGGTTAGACATTCCTGTCTGACTCTTTCGCACAAATGACAAACAAGAATGTTTATCCTACCAAGTCGAGATGTTGCCCGGGTAGGTTAGACATTCCTGTCTGACTCTTTCGCACAATTGACAGACAAGAATGTTTATCCTACAGGGTCATCATCGGTCAATCGTGCGAGAATCCGAATCGAGATACCAGAACGGATACTTCCACGGATCGTCTGCCAGACCTCTCTTTACAGGATTCTGCAACATGTAGTTGAGTTTCTCAAGAAGATCCGACTCGCTTCTGATAATTCTGTCGAAGCTTTCTTGCTGCCAAACGGACACGCCGCTCTTCCCCCGCAGATTATTGACCTTGTGCGCGGATACTCCTTTGATACCGCGCATTATTCTTGCCAGGGTATAGCCCATGTTTGGTGTCAGCATAATGTGTACGTGATCCGGCATAACAGTACAGGCTGTCAGCCGGTAGAATCGTCCGTTGCCATGAACGACATGCTCGAACATCAAATCTTGCTCTATGCTGTTGAGCGCCCGTTCCGCTATCCGAAAAGTGATAAAATACGTTGATCCTTCAAGGGTCCAATGGGGAAGATGACGTCTCGTAATTCGCAGTTCTGGTTTGTGCATTCTATCCTGACTCACTCGTCACTCTTTGCTCTGGCGAACCTAGGATCTCCCCGGTTCGAAAGGACAAACATTCTTGCTTGTCCCTTCAATTTCAACTTAAGGTCAAACAAGAATGTTTAACCTACCCTTTTGCCAAAAGGTCGGTAGCATGAACATTCCAGCTTGTCCCTGCAGCCAAAATTACTCGCCAAATCGGTTGATGCAATCTGCTGGGCCGATCCCGGTCTGTCAATCATTATGAGCTTTCGTGGAAACGTTCTTGACATATCCACCCGCAACTTCCACATTATCCTCCATGCAACTCATCTCCGCCAAAATCGGCGACCTGCTGCTCGGCTATTATGCCCTGTCGCAATGTGAACTGATTCCTTTCACCGGCGGCGTTCGCCTGCAACTCGAATTTCGCGACGCCACCGGCAAAATGGGCGGCGTGATGTGGAACGAAGAAGCTGAGCTCACCTACGACCAAATTCGTGACGCTGATGTCGTCAAAGTCAAAGGCCTCGTCAGTTCCTACAAAGGCACGCCGCAACTTCAAATCGAAAAAATCCGGCCGGCCAAGGCAGATGAATATGACATAACCGAAATCCTGCCGACGAGCGAACGATCACTTGAGGAACTCGAGAAGTCAATTACCGAGCTGATCGAACTGATCACCGACGACGAAATCCGCAACCTGACCAACGATATTCTCTCCGACCAGCAGGTCCGTCCGCGCTACTTTGAGGTCCCCGCCGGCACGCGCTGGCATCATCCCTATCTGCGCGGACTGGCGGAACATTCGGTTTCGATGGCGCAACTGGCCGTCAAGATTTGCGAACATTACGCGCAGCTCGACAAATCTCTGGTCATCGCGGGCGCACTCCTGCACGACATCGGCAAAATCGACGAGCTCACCGTCGGCAGTACGCTGGAATATTCCGTTGAAGGCCGCCTGTTCGGACACATGACCATCGGCTACGAATTGATCCGCAGTCATGCGGTCAAGCTGGGTATCGCCGAGGACACCAATATCATCAAGTTACTTCACATGATTCTTTCGCATCAGGGCAAGAAGGAGTATTCGTCGCCGGTTGAGCCGGCTTTCGAGGAAGCGTTCGTGCTCTACTTCATCGACGAACTCGACTCCAAGCTCAACGCAATCAGCCGCATTCGCAGCAAACCCGAAAACGAAGGCCACGACTTCTCTGAGTGGGTGAATCTGTTGGGGACATATCTGTACCTCGGGAAGAAGGAACCGCCGAAAACCCTGTAGGCGAACATTGCTGCGTGCCCGCAACTGCGGACAAATTCCCCGTCGAAAATCCGCACCTCCCTGGCAACCATTCCCCTATCTTAAGTGTCTTAACATATAGAAGGTGATGAACAGAGACCGGTTCTGGACAGAGCTTGAGGCCGTGCATGCCGAGGCGGAGCGATTCTGCCGACGGCTGGAGCCGACGCTCGAAGATGGCGATGACTTGTATCAGGAATCCATCCTGCGCGCCTACGCCGGCTGCGACAGCTTGAACGACGCTGCGGCATTTCGACCCTGGCTTTATCGTCTCATCATCAATCTCTTCAAGAACCGACATCGGGGCGCATGGTGGCGCCGCTTTGTTCCCCTGACGTCGGAACTTGAGGGGCAACTGCCCGGAAGGGATCCCTCCGGACAACATCAGGCGCGACGCCGGCTGACCGAGGCGTTCACCGCCATCTCCCCCGAAGACAGAGCGCTGATCACGCTCCATGAAATCGAGGGTTGGACAGTCGCCGAGTTGGCGAAAATGTACGACAAGCCGGGCGGCACGATCAAAGCCCGGTTGTCGCGAGCCCGCAGCAGGATGCGCAAAGCGCTGTTGAAGAAGCGGGATCGCAGCGAGAACTCAGAAACCGTAAACATGAAACTCGAAGAGGCCCCTGTATGCGTTGTCACGAAGCCAGAAACCGAATAGACTCAGGCAGTCTTGACGATGCAGCGCTGCTGGAACACCTGCAAGACTGCGCCGCCTGCGCCCGTCTTGCGAACACCGAACGGCAGTTGTCAAACGCATTGCGCCTGCTGGCTGCCGACAGCGGTGCGACGACTACGCCGCTGCCTGTGTTGCGGCGGAAAATAGAGCAGACAGTGGCCGGGCAACAGCGAAAGGAAATTCCCATCATGTCCAGCATATTCAGTCAAATCCGAATTCACCCTCGGCTCAGCACCGGCCTGGCATTAGCCGTAGCGGTCTTTTTGTTCGTGGCACTGGTGCCGTTCTCTTACCAGCGACTGGCCGGTTATGACGCCCAGGTTGCATACACCAATCTGCCCGCCATGATCCCGCAGGCGAGTCTCAAGAGCGCTCTGGCAACACTGGGAGTCGGCGATGTCAAAATTCGTCTGGAACAAAAGAACGATCAGACAATTTTCGTCGATGAGCGGATTCGCCAATCAACTCGCCGCTCGCCAGACTGTCGCTGCGCTCAACACGCTGGCCGGTATGAAGGGCGAATCCAAAATCACTCCGAGATTCGAAACCGTTTCCGGCAGTCTCTACGCTCAAGCACGCTATCGGTTAGTTGATATCAAGATTGATGGCGCCGGCAAGTCCGACGCACAGTTGGAAAGTGAGATATCCGCCCGTTTGACCGAGGCCGGCCTGAATCCAGATCAGGTATCTGTGACGACCGGCAGTGATGGCAAAAGACAAATCAGCGTTAGCTGCCAGCAGCAATGCCGCGGATGGTTCTGATTCCACGGGAGTCAGATTGGAGATCAGGGGCGACTCCAATGTCGGCTTCGATCTAACGACGTTCGATATCGACACGACCATGACCGATGCCCAGGTCAAGTCCTTCATTGAGGCCAAACTGGCGGAAAAGGGAATGACCGGCGCCAATGTCGTGGTTGCCAGGGACGCCCAGGGCAAGCGCAGGATCGAGGTCAATGGCAACTGTACGAACCCTGTTTCAAGTAATGCCGAAGAGAGACGCGAGATAAGTGCACTGAAGTAGAATTCACAATTGCGACTCTGAGTTGTCGCAGATACAAGTTCAGAGACGGGCGCTCATCAGGGCGCCCGTTCTTGCGTTTATAAGTTGACCCTGCCGCAGTCGCATGCTACATTCCTCCCAAGTGAGGGAGGAACTTGAATCTACCTAACGCTCTGACACTCTTGCGGATCGCGCTCTCCCCGGTTTTCATGATGCTGTTCATCATTGACAACCTTTGGACCAGATTCTGGGCGATGGTGATCTTCATCATCGCGGCGCTGACCGATCTCTACGACGGCTACTATGCCCGCAAGTACGGCGTTACGACCAGCTTCGGCAAGTTCATGGATCCGCTGGCAGACAAGATTCTGGTGTCCGTTGCCTTTATCTCATTCGTGACGCTTGGCTATGTCGAGATGTGGATGGTGCTTGCAATAATATTCCGCGAATTTCTGATAACCGGCCTGCGTTCACTGGCGGCCTACAAAGGCGTGGTCATCGTGCCGACGCGCTGGGCCAAGGTCAAGACGTTTATGCAAATGACCGCGATTGCAGTAATCCTGCTGTATGATCAATCTCAAGACCTTCGCGCCACCTGCCGGAATCGAAATTCCCTGGCTGGAATCGGCACATGCTGCCCGACTTGGTCGAATGGATGATGTTGGTTACGGTCGTGGTGACCTGGGCGACCGGAATTGACTATCTGGTAAAAAGCTATTATCTTCTGAAAAACGCATTGAAGTAGGATCATTGAAGAAATTATTCGTCAAGACACTGGCAACCGGATTCGGTTTCGGACTGTCCCCGATCATCCCGGGAACGACAGGCACCATACCCGGCGTGATTATTGCCTGGTTCCTGTTTCCCAACCAACGGGGAACGTGGTCGGCTGGACGATAAGTTTCGCGGCGACGGTGCTGACCCTCGCTCTCGGTGTCTGGCTGGCGTCTGAAGCCGAAAACTATTACGGCCACGACGGCAAACCGATCGTCATTGATGAAATCTCCTGCATGATGCTCTCATTTCTCTGGGTGCCGCACACGGTAACGCTCTACATCGTCGGCTTTGTACTGTTCCGGCTGCTCGATATCTGGAAACCTTACCCCGCGCGCAAGTGGGAAAGTCTCCCGCGCGGCTGGGGCGTCATGGGGGATGACTTTGCGATTGGTGTTTATACCAACGTATTTCTGCAAATGCTGGTGCTGTTCAGGATCGGGACGTGAAAGCAGAAATCATCATTGTTGGCGAAGAGATAATTTCCGGACACACTGTTGACTCCAATTCCGCATTTGTCGCCCGCAAGCTGGCGGAACTCGGCATCGAGGTCTGGTTCAAAATTTCGGTTGGTGACCGGCCCGACGACATAGCCACGGCAATACTCGCGGCCTGGAATCGCTCGGATGTCATAATCGCCACCGGTGGACTTGGTCCGACCGGCGACGACATCACCAAAAAAGCCATCTGCAGCGCGTTCGAACGCAAACTCGTATTCAACGATGCAACTCCTGAAGCAGCTTGAGGACAAATACCGCGACCGCAATATGAAGATGCCCGCGATTGCGCAGAATCAGGCGTTGCAGCCACAGGGAGCAGAATTGCTTGACAATCCGGTCGGCTCGGCGCCGGGAATTCTGATTCAGGAACCGGAACGCTGCTTTATCGCCTTGCCCGGCGTGCCGTCAGAGATGGAAGCAATCACCGAGCAGTCGGTGTTGCCGTATCTGCGCACACGACTTGGTCGTGTGCACATCGAGATTCGTCGATTGCGCACTACCGGCATCACGGAGTCGGAACTTGCCGAAGCCATTGCCGATCTCGAACCGACTCAGGAGCACCTGCGCCTCGCGTACTTGCCCGGATATCAAGGAACCGACTTGCGCATTGTCTGTCGCACGGCGATGAAAACGAGGCCAAAGCCGAAGTCGACAAGCTGACCGAAGCAATCGTCTCACGAGTTGGGAATTACATCTACACGATCGGCGACCAGACGATTGCCGAGGTCGTAGGATCACTCCTTGCTCAGCATGCCGGCAAAACCGTGTCAACCGCCGAATCGTGCACCGGCGGTCTGATCGCCAAGCTTCTCACCGATGTTTCCGGCAGCTCGGAATATTTTCTCGGTTCGGTAGTCGCCTATTCCAACAATATCAAACAGCGCCTGCTCGAAGTTCCGCGGAATCTGCTCGAAGCACACGGCGCAGTGAGTGTACAGGTGGCTGAAGCGATGGCAACCGGTGTCAGGAAAGCCATTGGCACAGACTACGGCCTTTCGATCACCGGTATCGCCGGACCAACTGGCGGCACTCCCGAAAAACCGGTGGGACTGGTCTATATCGGTTGCGCGAATCCGGACGGCGTAACAACGAAGAAGTTGAACCTGTTCGGCACGCGACAGCGAATCCGCGAACGCAGTGCGACCATAGCTTTGGATCTTCTTCGCAAAACCATCTTAGGAAAGTAATATGCGACTCTTTATAGCTGCCAAGATTTCCGACACTGTCCGCTCAGAACTCGCGGAATTCGTCGACCAGTTCCTGCAATTCCCCGGCAAGGTCAAATGGGTCGAGCCGCACAACATGCACCTGACCCTGAAGTTCCTCGGCGAAACCGACCCCAAACGGCTGGATGAGGTCAAATCGGCCGCGGCCAAAGCCGCTTCTGGCTTCGGCGCGTTTGATATCGGCCTGTCCGGCTGCGGCGCCTTTCCCAATATCCGCAATGCCGCGGGTATTCTGGGTCGGCATAATTGATGACAAAAAGCGATTGCAGTCTTTGGCACATAATATTGATTCCAATTTGGCGGAACTCGGATTCGAGCGCGAAAGCCGACCGTTTTCTGCCGCATCTAACATCTAGGGAGGGTAAAAGAACCGACGCAGCTTGGAGGCGCTCAAGGATGCTTTCGGACTGGCGAAATTTCCGCTGCAGCCGCTGGCGGTCAAAGCGATCTATCTGATCGAATCGCACTTGAAGCCGTCCGGCCCGGTGTACACCGACGTAGCCGAATTCGCACTGTAGTTTCGCCTCATTCGCGTGGCAACTTTGTCTCGTTCGCGTCGGAAATCTTATTGCTTACGGATGTCAAAACCGCTTCGGTCTTGACGCTACTCAGCACCCGGATCATGTGCGCGGCGTACGTCCTAGTGCGCCGCGACGATATGAACTCTGAGTGCCCCACCGCTTGCGGTGGGTTTGATATGGTGTGCGGCGTACGTCCCCGTGCGCCGAGAAAAGGCGAATTCTAACACTAACGTGAGGTGAAAATACATGGCACAAACTGACGGCAAACACAAGGCGCTCGATGCCGCCTTGTCGCAAATCGAAAAACAATTCGGCAAGGGCTCGATCATGCGCCTCGGCGCCTTCGACACCGGCGAACGCATCCCGATTATTTCCACCGGCTCGATCGCGCTCGACATCGCGCTCGGCACCGGCGGCGTTCCGCGCGGTCGCGTGGTCGAATTGTTCGGCCCCGAATCATCCGGCAAAACCACGCTGGCGCTGCATATCATCGCCGAAGCGCAGAAAGCCGGCGGCATTGCCGCGTTTATCGATGCCGAACATGCGCTGGATGCGTCCTATGCCCGCGCGCTCGGCGTCGATATCGACAACCTGCTGATCAGCCAGCCCGACACCGGCGAACAGGCGCTGGAAATCACCGAGACGCTCGTCGTTCCGGTGCGATTGATTGCATCGTGATCGACTCGGTGGCGGCATTGGTTCCACGCGCCGAAATCGACGGCGAAATGGGCGACCAGCACATGGGCTTGCAGGCGCGCCTGATGTCGCAGGCGTTGCGCAAACTGACCGGCACCGTCTCGAAATCGCAGACGACCGTCATTTTCATCAACCAGATTCGCATGAAAATCGGCGTGATGTTCGGCAATCCCGAAACCACGACCGGCGGCAACGCGCTGAAATTCTATTCCTCGGTGCGTCTCGATATCCGCAAAGTGTCCTCGCTCAAGGAAGGCGAAGAAATGATCGGCAACCGCGTGCGCGTCCGCGTGGTCAAGAACAAAGTCGCGCCGCCGTTCAAAGAGGCCGAATTTGACATCCTTTTCGGCAAGGGGATCAACTACGAGGGCGAACTGCTCGACCTCGGCACCACGCATGGCCTGATCCAGAAGAGCGGCACCTGGTTCTCCTACGGTGAAGAACGCATGGGACAGGGCCGCGAAAACGCCCGCGGATTCCTGCTGAACAACCCCGACATCAAAGAGAAACTCAAAGTCGCCATCATGGAAAAAGTCGGTTTAGGCAAGGAAGAGCCGAAGGAGAAGAAGGAAGGGAAGGAAGTCGAAAGAGGGAAAGTAGAAAGGCATCCAACACCATCGGGTGGCGGCAGAGTTGATCCGCGGAGTTCGGCAACGCTTCAGGAGGAATATGGGCGGCTCAGGTAAGTGATGATTCCTAGACAGCACCACCGGACGAGAAACCCGACAGTAGTTCCGCTGATTACAAGAGACGGCTAAAGGAGATTTGAAGCCAAAGGTGGTCAGGCACCAATGACAGCGAAGAAATTCCTGAAGACGAATTGAAGGCAATTGTCGCCTTTCGGCTATCGCAGTACACGGAAGAGGCCCGGCTTCGAATCTTGAAGAGAGCTTGGAACTGCGGTATAAGTCACGAAGAAGTGAGACAGATGAGAACAGAGATTCTGTCCCAAGTTTGCAGAGAAAACACTTGCCCAAAATGTGATTCACAAATGGTGCTGGACGAAGAGGAGATGCTGTCGGGCGAATACAGTTGCCCCGTATGTCGGTCGCCCCAAATGGTGGAGTACAGGATGATTACCGAAGCACCGATCCATGACCAACTCGACCAGCCGGTAGGCAACACACCTGAGCAACTAGGTTTCACACGCGATCCAGTTGCGCCAGCAGTGGCTGCTAAATCACTACTTTGGATCTTGCTAGCGGTGTTGCTGATATCTTTAGTCTTTGATTTTGCACTTCTGGATCCCACCTACAGGTCAGCTTCGTCCGTTGAATCGCGCGAAATGGCGACTCGACAAGGAACGGTCGCAATCTTTCAGCTTATTGCCTATATCGCTGTAGCGGTTGCATTCTTCATTTGGGTCCATAGAGCAAACACCAACGTACGAGGATTTGGTGTCCGGCTGCGTTTTTCACCTGGATGGGCAGTTGGTTGTTTCTTTGTTCCGTTTCTCAATCTGTTCATGCCATATCAGGCCATCAAGGAGATTTGGAAATCGGGCGGAGGTGCCGCTGACAAGTGCAATCAAGTGAATTTCGGTCTCGTGGAGTGTTGGTGGGCTCTGTACCTAATATCAGCCATTGTCAGAGCAATCGGCCGATATATGATCTCTCACGCAGATGCGGCGCGGCAACAAGACTATGCCGTTGCGGTGACAATTCTTGCCGGTATCATCGAAATATGCCTCGTAGTTGCCTCCATCATGCTCATTAGCAAGATCTCGCAAATGCAACAGAAGCTTGTCTCGGAATCGCAGCAGGCACCCCGACTCGCTGAGGATTCCGATTCGAGCGCACTAGCTTAGGATCAGTTTCGTAGGTCGGGTTTGATCTTCCCCCGAAAGAGTGGATACAGAGAGATGGCAAAGAAGCAGCGAACAGTTTTGTAGGTCGGGTTCCGAGTCCATTATACGTCCTTGCATTCGCCTCGACTATCCTAGGTCTGTCTGATTTGCCACTCGCTCGGGTAACAACTTCGGACGAGAAACCCGACATTTCGCCATTCAAATGTGATTACGTTCCTTATTGGCGACGCCTAAACTACTCCTGGGAAAATGGCAAAGTTTCGTAGGTCGGGTTCAGAGTCCGTCGCCCGTATTGACAATCGTCTCAGAATCGCAAATTCGACTGACCAGCGGCACGCTTCAGCGACACCACAGGACGAGAAACCCGACATTCGCTCATCTGCTCCCACGAAGACTGTCGGGTTTCTCACTCAGTAAATATTCTGGCACAATAACACCCCCTGATGCATTTCTAGACTCAGCGTATTTGTAGATCGGACCATCGTTCGGAACCCGACCTACTTTTACCTTTGGCTTTTTCGAAGACGCCGAAAATCCCGTCGTCTGCTACTTCTTCGCACCCGCCGTCGCCAATACCCGTTTGCGCTTGCGAATGTTGTTCGCTGTGCGGCGATGGCGTTGCCATTCCTGCATGTGGTCCGCCAGCCACTCGACATTGTCGAAGATCGCCGGGTCTTCCATCTCGTCACGTAAACCGTTTACCCACGGCTGCGCCGTACGCCACAACCGGTTGACGGACGAGATCACGTCAAAAAAGAGGTCCTCGTTGAGTGCGCCGCGCTTGATCAGCGCACCCGCAATTTCGTACGCGCCCATCACGCGGTTGAAATCGGAAAAGGCTTCACTCCCGCGCGGACACCTCTGCTTGAATGACACATAATCGGGGCATCCGTTTGAAGTTGCATAAACTGTCGCCTGGCACGATCGTAGTTGGTCGACTCGAAGCGATCCAACACTTGCAGAAATACTTTTACCTCATCAGTTGAAATCTTGTTGCTCATTTGCGCCAACTCCTCAAGTGTCACTTGTCCACAAAACCAGACTATATCTATCTGCTATAATACGATTCCGATTATCCATCCGGTGGAGTAAGCTCCCCTGATCGCAGAAGACGGGGAAATGTGCCACACGAGCGACTCGCCGCCGCCGTAACTTGCTCCAGTCCAGAGTGTTGGCCGGAAGTTAAGGACGCTATCAACATCGACCGATAAATAGAACATATTCGGAGGCAATGAATTGGGAACAGCCACGGCCTGCAAACGCTGCGGGAAGAATATGCCATTCGGTTCCGCGCCTGATGCGGATGGGCACTGTATGTCCTGTGCGTCTGATCTGGCTCGCGAACAGGACCGACAGCGCAGTACCGACTTGGCCCGTTTGCGGGATGCAGCCACCCAAACTCCGACCGGAGGCAAATTCATCAGACATGCCTCCCTTACCTTTCGCGATTCGAAACGACTGTCGCGTATCGTGATCGTTTTACTGGTTGCCGGCATGCTGTTCAATGTCCTCGGCATCTTGTCTTCTGGAATGCAGATCACTCTTCTCAAAACCATTGCGAGCGGCGAGCAGGTTACGAAGGCGACCTTGATTGCCAACGACGCCAGACAAGGTGGTATCGCATTTCTGAATCTCATGATTTATGTCGCGAAAGCGGTGGCGTTCTGCTTCTGGATATATCGCGCCAGTGCCAACCTTCTCTACCTGCGTGCATTCAACCAGAAAAACTCTCCGGCTTGGGCAGTCGGTGGTTTCTTCATTCCCTTCCTCAATCTGATCCTGCCCTACAAAGTAATGAAGGAGATCTGTATTGGCAGCGACCCGCATCGGGGTGATATCGACCTGTCCAGCGAAGCCACTTCGGCACCGTCGCTGATCGGGTGGTGGTGGCTGACTTGGATCGCCAGCAACATCTGGAGCGCATTTGCATATCGAATGCCGTCGCAGGGCAGCACCATTCAACATGCTATCGACGCCACCTGGGAGCAGATTCGTGCTCAGGCGTTCGCCCTGATTCCGGCGATGCTTTGCATACTTTTGGTCAAAGAAATTGTCACGCGTCAAACCCGGCGCGCCCACGACATGAGTGATCTTGCCCAAATGACCTACGTTCTGATGCGAGTGTGATGTTCGCCAGCAACCCTGGGCTGTTCGGTGAGCGCCATTGCTAATTGCCTTGCTTAAGAGTATATTCCCGCCGCGAAACACAAAACCACGCTGGAGGTACAGGTGACATTCCCAAGATTTATTCTAATGATATCCATTGCTTGCATGACCATAATCTTGTTCGCCGGCTGCGGCGGAGGCAGCAACACTACGACCTCGACTGCAAGCGGCGACACCGCAGAATTGCAGCAGGCAATCAACGCGTATAATGAAACGGTCGCCAAGGGCGACATCAAAGGGCGCGCCGATGCCTATACCGACGATGCCATGATGATGCCCAATGGCTGGGACATTATCAAAGGCAAGGCCGAGGTCCAAAAAGTCGTTGCTTCCGGTGGCGATAGTGCGGTCTATCAGATCAAAGACCTTGAGCAGGTTGAAATCAAAGTCTGTGGCGATATCGGCTACACCGTCAACCGATTCAGCTATTCGTTCAATTTCAAGAACCAGCCGCCGCAATGGCACAAGAGCAAGAGCATCAACATCTGGGCACGACAGCCGGGCGGAAGCTGGAAACTTCACGCCGAGTTGTGGAACTCCAGTGTTCCGCGTGGGATGTAGTGGAGCGATCCCTCTAGCTCACTCAATAATACTATCTCGCACTCAGTGATCTGACTGGGGCATTGTGCCACAGTTAGTACTATGTCGGAGTCGTGACAGGGTATCACGGATGTCCGTGCACGGATATCCATAGTTTTCCTCCTCCGGTGTGGAAATTCCTGACAATCGGAAAGTTTTCCGGTAACCAAACTGAACACATAGTCTTGGATGTAATTACAAATGGATTGTATTGATCCATGATTACCTCGTTGTCGAAAACTTGGACAAATAGAATCTAAGTTTGATTCGCTTCACGTCTGACTCCTTCGCTAATCCCTTGAAATATAAGGCCGGATGAAACTCGCAGGTTCTGGCACGTCGGTTGCTTATACGCTCACCCGAAGCGCAGGCCATAAGGAAGTAAAGGAGATAAAGACAATGAGCAACATTTGGAAAATCATCGTACTGGCGGGATTGGTGCTGGTGTGTGCCAGTCCTAGCTATGCCTGGTTCCTCAATTTCGAATGGGGACTGGGGCAAGATGGCCAGACTATCGCGTCCGGTGTACCCGGACTCCAGTTTACAACTACGGACAATCAGAATTGGGTTTACGGCGACATTACGACCGGTGGCTACAATGTCACGAGCGACAACGCTAGCACTTACGGAACCGGCGACTACTTTATGTCGGGTAACGTATTTGCCTGGCTGGGTCCCAATCAGGGACAAGGCCGCATCGACTTCCTCAACGAAGACGGCAGCACATTCACAACCGGCTACTGTTCGGCGTCGACATTCTATCTGGAAGCATACACCGCAGGCGGCACTTTGATAACCTCCACTTCAGGGGGACCAAACCGCACAATTGACGGTGGCACTGGTCTTGACTATCTGACTGTCACCTCCGGTTCAAATGACATCGCCTATGTGTTGCTGCATGACACCGGCAATTTCTGGCTGACAGACAATATGTCAGGTGACGCAACCGGCGTTAACCCTCCCTCAACCGTCCCGGAACCAATAACAATGTTACTGTTTGGATCGGGGCTGTTGGGGTTGGGCATTGTCAGACGCGGCAAGAAGTAGCGGACCTCGGACAATCTGCGCTTCAACAACGAATTTGAGCCCTGTTGACGACAAATCGACAGGGCTTTTTCTTTGAGCCAATCCGCTCACGTCTAATCCGCCAAATCATCCGAAGAACTTCTGGCAGGAACTTCTGCCACGATGTAAATTGCCCCGAAATGAAAGGTGACTTCTTCATATGAGCAAAATAGCATTAGTGACCGGAGCGTCATCCGGCATTGGCGAAGCAACAGCGCGCAAACTTTCAGCGGCCGGCTACGACGTAATCCTGGCCGCCCGACGGAAAGATCGACTTCAGCAGCTAGCGAAAACGCTGACGAGCGAGTCGTACATAGTCGAACTCGACGTGCGCGACCGCGCGGCCGTTGAGAAAGCCATCGCCGACCTTCCCGCGCGCTGGCAGCCCATCGAGCTGCTGGTAAACAACGCGGGGCTGAGCCGCAATCTTGACAAACTCCACCAGGGCGACCCCAAGGCATGGGACGAGATGATCGACACCAACGTCAAAGGACTTCTGTATGTCAGCCGCGCCGTAATTCCCGGCATGGTCAAACGTGGCAAAGGACACATCATCAACATCGGCTCGATCGCCGGCCATCAGGTCTACCCCAACGGCAATGTTTATTGTGCCAGCAAATTTGCTGTCGATGCGCTATCCCAGGGAATGATGATGGATCTGGTTGACACACCGGTGCGCGTATCGAGTGTGGATCCCGGAATGGTCGAAACCGAATTTTCGATGGTGCGGTTCTATGGCGACACTGACCGCGCGAAGAAAGTCTACCAGGGTCTAAAACCCCTCACCGGCGACGATATTGCCGACGTGATAGTTTGGATCGCAGCGCGTCCGGAGCATGTGAACATCGCTCAGGTAATAGTGTTTCCCAAATCGCAGGCCGGCGCTATGGTCGTGCATAAGGTCTGAGTCCTTGTACGGTCGGCAGCAAGTCAGAGAGGGTCGTAGATTCGACATAAAGCGTCCTCACGCGTCTTCTATATCAGACAGAATCGTAATTGCACCTTGGGAGCGATTCGAATGACAGCTATCACCAAGATTCTTTTCCTGCTGTTGCTCGGCCTATGGATTCCTCTATTCGCTGCTGAGAAGCAACAGGCACCCACTGAGAAGCTCAATCCGGGTTCAACTATCAGAGTCATGCTGTTGGACGGAACCGAGGTTCGAGGTGCATTGGTCAGCGAGGATTCGCTTAACGTAGTCGTAAAATCCCGTGCCGGCGTGGAGTCAATCATTCCCCGTTCGTCGATCAAATGGATAGAGTTGGATGCTGCCAAAGAGACCGGCAGCCGCTTCCACACCTTCGATCCCAATTATTCGCGATTGATCTTGATGCCTACCGGCAGGCCATTGCGCAGCCGGGCCGGCTATTTCTCGGACACCTGGCTGTTCTTTCCATCCGTATCGTATGGAATTACCGACAACATTACCGCCATGGCAGGCATGACTGTGTTTCCTTTCGCCGATATCACCGACCAAATCATGTTCTTCTCTCCGAAAGTGGGCGTGCAACTGACTGATAAACTCGCCGCAGCCGTCGGCGTCCTTTACATAACGCTTCCTCACGAAATCACCGATGCCTCCTTCGGCATCGGATACGTCGTAGCAACCTACGGCGGCGAGGATAGCCATATTACCGCCGGGCTGGGCTGGGGTTACCTCAAAGAGAAGGATCGCGACCTCGAAATCGGCAATACCCCGGCTACACTTGTGGGCGGATATTTGCGCACTTCTGAATCATCGGCTATCATGTTCGAAACCTGGTACGTCCCATCCGACGAATACGAAATTCAGAATCAACCGTTCGGCTTTGCCTTTCGCCTGTTCAACAGCCGAATTGCAGTCGACGCCGGTGTGTTCGCCACGCTGCGCGTCATCAGCGAAGGCGAAACAATTGTCCCCTGGCTGTCGTTCGCGTACAATTTTGGCATGTTGCGCTAGCCACGAAATCCTTCCCGCGATCTTACTCCAACTTTCTGGCTTTCCGGCAAAATTCGTATAGATTTCGGTCATGCCAAAGGTCACTGCCATCACTCAACAAAAAAAGAATGCCGAGCGCTGGTCGATATTCATCGACGGCGAATTCTTCCTCGGCTGCACGTCGGAATTTCTCGCCACCGTAAATCTCCACGAGGGTGATGATCTGACGCCGGAGCAACTGGACAAGATATTAATTCAGGCAACCGGCAGCAATATCAGGCAAAAGGCGCTTGGTTATCTGAGCCGCCGGGCACGCTCAGTGTCGGAGATGAAAAAGTACCTCGCAGAAAAGGGATTCTCCTCGGAATTGATTTCGGAAACGGTTGACTGGCTCTTGGAAAAGAAATATCTCAATGACAGCCAATTCGCCGACGATTGGATCAAAATGCGGCTACGCCTGGCGCCCCGAGGCAAGCAGGGACTGCTGATGGAACTCTATCAAAAAGGCATTGACCGGGCCACCGCGGCCCAGGCGTTGGACAACAATCTGGGGCGGGAAGATGAAGCGCAAGTCGCCTATGAGGTTATTGCACAGCGCAAAAACCGCTGGAAAGGTTCGGAATGGCTTGAAATCGAGCGGAAAATATATAACTTCCTTAGTTACCGTGGCTTTTCCGGTGATGCGATTGTGGCGGCATCCCGGCGATTCCGCGAGGAGTTGAAGCACTCGAAAGACTAATATCCCCGCCCCCTCTCGTGCTAGGAGAGGGGAAGTTGCGAGGTCAGTAGCTGAGCGTTTAGGTGAGTGCGATGTTATCGCACACTCCGCCACAACTGAATTACGAATTGAAAGGACAATTTTGAAAGCCGCAGAGATCAGGGAATCGTTTTTATCCTACTTCGAAGCGAAGGGACACCGCCGCGTTCCGAGTTCGTCGCTCATTCCGCTGGACGATCCGACGCTGCTGTTCACCAACGCCGGCATGAACCAGTTCAAAGATGTCTTCCTCGGCCAGCGCAAAGTCCCCTATTCTCGCGCGACCAGCTCGCAGAAATGCATTCGCGCCGGCGGCAAGCACAACGACCTGGAAAATGTCGGCGAAACCGCGCGGCATCATACGTTCTTCGAGATGCTCGGTAACTTTTCGTTCGGCGACTACTTCAAAGAGGAAGCGATCACGTTACGCGTGGGACTATGTCCACAACGTGCTCAAGCTCTCGCCCGATCGTCTCTTCGCCACGGTCTACAATGACGATGACGAGGCCTTCAATCTATGGGCGAAGATCGCGCCCGAGTTGAAGAACGGCCGCATCCTGCGATTCGGCGAGAAGGACAATTTCTGGTCGATGGGCGAAACCGGCCCCTGCGGCCCCTGTTCGGAACTGCATTTCGATCGCGGCGCACAGTATTCCTGCGGCAAACCGACCTGCGGCGTCAACTGCGACTGCGACCGCTACATGGAAATCTGGAATCTCGTCTTCATGCAGTTCAACCGCGATGCCGACGGCAAAATGACTCCGCTGCCGAAACCCTCGGTTGACACTGGTGGTGGCCTTGAACGCATGGCAATGGTGATGCAGAAGGTCGATTCCAACTACGACACCGACCTGTTCATACCCTTGCTCAAAGCCATCGAGCAGATGACCGGCAAGGAATACTATCGAAGATAAACGCGGCACGTCACACCGCGTGATTGCCGATCATGTCCGGGCGCTGACGTTCGCGATCACTGACGGTGCCATGCCTTCCAACGAAGGTCGCGGCTATGTGCTGCGGCGCATCCTGCGGCGCGCTTCACGGCACGGGCGTTTGCTGGACAAACACGAGCCGTTCATCTACGAATTGTCATCTGTGCTGGTCGACATCATGGGCGACAGCTTCCCCGAGATCAGGCATCAAGCCGACCATGTGTCGCTGGTGATCAAGTCCGAGGAAGAAAGTTTCGGCGAGACGCTGGATCGCGGAATGGAGATTTTTGGGAAGGTCGTCGAGAAAGTCAAGGCATCGGGAGCCAACAGTTATTCCCGGAGATGAAGTCTTCAAGCTGTACGACACGTATGGATTTCCGGTTGACATGACCGAAGTAATGGCGCGCGAGCAAGGAATGTCTCTGGATATGGATCGCTTTGAGAAAGAACTGGCCTATCAGCGGGAACGCTCCAAGTCAACGGCGTCATTTTCCGAAGTATTCTCAGCCAACTATCCAAAGAGCGAATTCGTTGGATACAAGACAGGTTTGAGACTGAGACCGACGTCATCTTCATCGCACCATATCTCGGGCAGGACAATGAATGGACCGAAACCGTGCTTGCCAAGACGCCGTTCTATGGCGAATCTGGAGGGCAAGTTGGGGACGCTGGTACAATTATTGTCGACGGAAAGAAGTTCGATGTTCTCGATACGAAGAAGGTCGGTGATTCTACAGTTCATCTGCTTGGGACCCACGTCGATGCTGATCTTCCTCTGGGAAAGAGAGTCACAGCTCACGTCGACGGACTCCGCCAAAAACACACTCAGCGCAATCACACCGCAACGCATCTTCTGCATAAGGCATTGCGCACTGTGCTGGGCGAACATGTACAACAGAAGGGCTCGCTTGTCGCACCGGATCACTTGCGGTTCGATTTCTCGCATTTCAAGCAGCTAAGTGACGATGAACTGAAGGAAATCGAGCGCCTAGTCAATGAGCAGATTCTTCTTAATCGAAGGGTAAAGGCCGAGACGGAACTTCCAATTGAAGAAGCTAAGAAGAGAGGTGCGATTGCTCTTTTCGGAGAAAAGTACGGGGATCTAGTTCGCATGGTCAGTGTCATGATCGACGAGGAGAAGGACTTGTATTATTCCCGTGAACTCTGCGGCGGCACCCACGTTCAGGCCACCGGCGAAATCGGTCTGTTCGTTGTCAAAGCGGAGTCGGCAATCGCGGCCGGCATTCGCCGTATCGAGGCCTTGACCGGCAAAGGCGCGCTCGATTATCTGAACAGTCTCAAGAATCAGGTCAACGACGCCGCCCGCTTGCTCAAACAGCCGCAGGAGAAAGTTGTCGAACGGCTGGAGGAACTGCTTGAGGAATCCAAACGCCTCAAGAAAGAGCTTGATAAGTCACAGGCGCAATCGGCGGCTACCGGCATCGCCGACCTATTTGCACACAAGATCAAGAAGATCAAAGACGTTACCGTGCTGGTGAACAAGTTCGATTCCAAGGAACAGCTTAACACATACGCCGATGTCACGCAGACAATCAACTATCCGGCAATCGGCATCTTCTATAATGACGCTAATCAATACGCGGTGACTTCATCAAAACCGGCGATCGCGCTGGGATTATCGGCGCGTAACGTCATCAACCATCTGAACAAGAAACTCTCCGGCAGAGGCGGCGGCCGCGAATATTTCACACAGGGCGGCAGCGAGCAGAAGTTGAGTGAGCAACTACTCGAATCCACCGTTGCCGAGTATATCGAGGGGGCGGTAAGATAGATGAACGTCATTGAGATCGGCTATTGCAGACGTCCAAGACTCGCGGCGCCGGATTCCTGGTACTTATCGATCCCGACGAACAACCGCGCAACCGGCTGGTGGACTGTGCACGCGCAGCCGAGGCAGGTGGCGCCGATGCCGTCCTGATCGGCGGCTCCGGCGTGCTGTCGGCGCGCATGGAGGAAGTGGCACAGGCCATCAAGCGCGAACTCTCGATACCATTGATTATCTTCCCCGGCGGCGCCAACCAGCTTTGCCGCTTTGCCGATGCCGTGCTGTTTACTTCGCTCTTGTCTGGACGCAATGCCGAATACCTGATCGGCGAGCAGGTCAAAGGCGCGCCACTTGTAAAGGAGTATGGCCTGGAGGCGATTCCAACCGCATATCTCCTGATCGAATCGGGCGGCCGCACTTCGGTCGAATTCTATTCGCACACGCACCCCATTCCGCGTCATGAAACTGAGTATTTGAAAGCCCATGCTTTGGCGGCACAGTATCTGGGTATGCGGCTGGTATATCTCGAAGCCGGTTCCGGCGCCATCTACACTGTCCCGGAAGACATGATCGCAGCAGTACACGAAACAGTTTCGCTGCCCATCATTTGCGGCGGTGGGATTCGCCATCCCGAAATGGCCGCCCGCAAAGTCGCAGCCGGCGCGCAATTCATAGTAATTGGCAATCGCTTCGAGGAGAGCAACCACACCGCGCTCTTTATGGAATTTGCCGAAGCCATCCATCAGCATTCTACTCTAACCAGCAACAAGACAGATGACCGATCGTAAAACTCTGATCACGCAGGCAGTCAACGAAGCGATTGCCCTCAAGGGCGCGTATACTGAGCAACGCGAGGCCTGGCTGCTGAAGGCCTCCGACGATCTCTCGCACGCCTTCCGCAAAGGCAACAAAGTCCTGATCGCCGGCAACGGCGGTTCGGCTGCCGACAGCCAGCATTTTGCCGCCGAATTGGTGGTTCGTTTATCCTCGCAACTTGATCGCCAGCCACTACCGGCAATTGCGCTCACCGTCGACACTTCAATCCTGACAGCGGCAACCAATGACTACGGGTTCAAGATACATCTTCAGCCGTCAGGTCGAAGCGCTCGGCAATCCGCATGATCTCTTTCATCGGACTGTCGACATCCGGCAAATCCGAAAACATCATCGAGGCATTCCGCGCCGCCAAATCCAAGTCCTTGATTACGCTCGGTCTGTTCGGCGCGAACGGGCTTGAGGACAAATCATTATGTGACCTGTCCCTCTGTGTTCCCTCGTCTTCCACCATGCGCATTCAAGAGGAACACACCTTCCTTCTGCATCTCTTGGTACAATTGACTGAGACGTTGCTGTTTTAGGCGTAGGTCAGCGAGCCCGGCTGTTGCGACTACCACTGACACTGTTCCGTTACAACTTGAGCGACGAGTGACCGACTGCCTCTATTGTTGAGGGCTTCTGACAACCGTGTGTTCGTCTCACCCGACCTTCTCTCATTGCGAGGAGTGTGGCGTGGCAGTGCTCGGCGGTGGAAACGACGAAGTAATCTCAACGCGCATACAATCTACTTCGCTCTCTCATACAGATAGTACCCTCGTTCCGGCATCATGATCACCGGCTTGTATCGCGTAAACGGATTGCCCTGCCCCCGACGATCGAAATTCCACACCTGCAAAACTTCTGCATCGACGACCAGATACTTCACACCTTGTGCGGCGGCGTAGTTTTCCAGAAACTCTGCATTCCGCTGCCCTTTCGCGCTGGCGTACGCTCCCCAATATGACTCGATCGTAAATGAATCCACCTCCGGGAAGATGAACTTCGCCGTCGCCATGACGAGCGTCCCCTTGTCCATTTTCTCAGCGAAAGTGCGGTGCGTCGCAAGCTCCAGCGGCGCCTGTCTGTCTATGATCGCAGCGTGAGCCAGCGCATATCCGCCATAGACTCCGAAAACTACTAGCCAGACTATAAACGCATATCGTAAAGCCACCGGCCTCAAATTCATTCCCGAAATCAAATCGTCGACAATACGCGCACAGGCCATCGCAAAGAACGGCGCCAGGGGCAGCATGTAGCGGCTGATCTTGGGAAAAGGCAACATAGCGCCGCAGACGAACAGCGTCACCAGATAGGTCCAGAAGAACCGGTGTTCTTTGAACCGATCCTTCTTGGTCATAAATAACGACAGTACAAACATCACCGAGATACCGACTACCATGGGCTGCCGAAAGATGCGTTTATGTTCTTCCAATAGACCGACGAATGGACTCCACCAATGGAAACCGCTCATCGATCCGATTGTCTCGTTATGAAAAAGCTGCTGCATGAACAGCTCGCGGTCGGTGAAGTATCCGGATACATACGGGAAGAAACCGATGACTGCGGCTGCTAGAAACAGCGCGACCTCACGAAATTGACGTGCACTCAGCAACGCCACCACCCCAGCCGCGGCAAACGCCAGTCCCGCCGGATGCGCCGAACCCGCCAGTCCTGACAGCAATCCAGCGCCTAATACCAGCCAGATATTTGTCCGTTTTCTGGCTCGAAACAACAACGCATATCCGGCGACTCCCAGGCAGGTCACCAGCATTTCTGGCCGGAAAATCCGCATCGTTTCCCAGACTAGCGGTGTCCACATCAATATCATGAGAACAATTACCGCCCGTCGTCGTGATTCTTCGGTCGCCAAGTGCAGGTATACTGCGAGCAGCATAATCACGCCCGATAAAGCCGATACCAGTCGTAGCGAATACAATCCCCAGCCAAAGACCGCCGAACTCGCCACGCCAAGCCATACGAGCAATTTGTGGTAGACTACAATCGGCTGATCAAGTGGCGGATAATCACGAAACAGATTCGTGATCATAGTCCCATGATCGAGCAGCGCCTTGGCCTGCTCGCCGATCCAGGCCTCGTCGATGTAAATACCCCGATCGCGAAAGGCCATCGGGAACAAGGCCACGAATATCAGCGAGATGACGCCGACAAGCGCTTTGAGCTTTGTCGAAGTATTGCTGACCATTATACCTGTGATTCTGGCGGCATTAGATAACCCTTGATTTGCCTCATTCCTGGGCGTTGGCCCCTGGTTTCTCTGCGAATCTATCGAATTGTAAGGGGAAAGCAAGGTTCGTCGGCGTCGGATGCGGTCAGTAGCGAGTGTTTTGGGGTGCCAAGACTTACGAATACCCGTCCAACTTTTCGCTTGACGATGCTCCCAAATTGTATAAGTTGGGTAGTTCGTGGAGTGAAATGATGGCGCAAATTAAGAAAATCAAGACCAGCCGCAAAATCGATCAACCGGTTTTCGGCAAACGAAACTGGATCTATCTCGGTGCGGGTGTAGCCGCGATTATTCTCGGCTTTATCGCACTGGCTGCCGGTTCGATTACGTTGGCGCCAATCCTGCTGGTGGTGGGTTACTGCGTTCTGATTCCGGTCGGAATTATGATCAAGGATAAGAACGGAGAAAGCAAAGTAGAGGGCGGTTAGCTCAGCTGGTTAGAGCGTCTGCTTTACACGCAGAAGGTCACTGGTTCGATCCCAGTACTGCCCATTTATTTCGCGGGCGGTAGCAGGTCGAGAAACATAGCCCGTCCAGGGCGATAAATAGAATTCCCTGATTTTGTCGGGGCCGTAGTTCAGTTTGGTTAGAACGCCTGCCTGTCACGTAGGAGGTCGCGAGTTCGAGCCTCGTCGGCCCC
>CAVSCK010000001.1:0-126003 GCA_963726455.1 uncultured bacterium | reverse complement strand
GCCATTAAGAGTTGACCCCGCCAGAAGGGCGGGGTCACTTTTTGTTGGGGCGATGCAGCCAATTAATCGGCTCGAGGACTTAGACAACGAGCTCTTATATTTCAATCCACCTACTTTCCTGCAAGCGCTTGCTTCACTTTTTCCAGAAGCGGCTTCTCAAACGAATACGTGGCCTTGACCTTATCTCCTTCGGCGACGACCGCCTTTGCGGCCTCCTTATTTTCAGAGTTAAAATAGGCGGCGGCCAGCAGCCCGTAGGTGTAAGCGAACTGCGGGCATTCCGCCCGGCAGATTTCCAGTAGTTCGATTGCCGGCTTAAATTCCTCTTTGCCTGAATATTCGCGGGCCAACTCCACAATCTCTATGGGGCTGAAGTAGTAACGCTGGTCCCGGCTCTTCATCTTGCTCCTGAAGTCGTCTGCTGCGAATTCCAGTCCGGACTTGTCAAGGTTCTGTTTGAATTCCTGCACGAGAGAGGTTCGGATGTCAGCGAGACTGCCCGGCTCCTCTTGCGGTAGCGGCTTTCCCGTTTCAAGGTAGAGGAGAGCAAACTGCAGAACGCGGTCCCGACCTGAATCGATGTCGGACTGAGCGTTCGTGATCCGCACGTCGGGTGGTATTCCCACACCATCCCAGCAAATCCCTTCGTGATCGAGGGTACGCTTGTGAGCAACCCATAAGGTCCAGCCATTCGGCAGGTTTTCCGGATACTGAGCCCCTAAGGCGCCGCCGGTAAGATCACCGACAATGGTGACATGCGGCAAGACACGCATGGCCAGAACAAAGATCTCGGCAGCGCTCTCGGTATGGCGATTGGTCAGCACTACTACGGGGTTCGTAAACTGAATCGGTCCAGCCGGTTCGATATTCCTGTAGATGCGCGGCAGGAAATCATCATGCCGCTCGCCGTAGCGATCGAAACTAGAGGCGAAACACCGCTTACGATCGGCAAAGCGACCGGCCACAGCTTCGGCATTTGCCGCACGCCCGCCAGTATTGTGGCGAACATCGAGTATCAGCGCAGAAGCGCCGGCGAACTCCTTCACGCACTCATCGATTGCCTGAGTTAACTCGCCAGGCTTGTTCTTAAAATCCTCAATATGCAGGTAGCCGATTCGTTCATCCAACCATCCGTATAGCAGACAGCTATCGAGCGCCCACTTTGCCTTTCCATTCAGGAATTTGGTTTCTATCAGGCGTTGGGAGAACCCTTGTCTGGGCAAACCTTCAATCAAGCCGCAACAGGTGCGGCTCGTGTCGGTTTGAATACATACGTGGGCATCGTTTAGATGTCCAAGCATCTCGAGGAGAATCCGGTGCAGATCGCCGTCGCTTGTTTTTGCGGTGATCTGTGGCCGATAGACCCTATAAAGGGCCGCCCAATCCACGTGTTTATTGGGGAACTGGCCATAAGCACGATCAAGTGTCTGCCACACCTGATCGAACACCTTCTCGGGGCTGACGGTCGTTCCCGTCCCCTGTCCGTGCACCACGCAAGGGAGAAGTAGCAGCACCAATAGTAGACAATTAAACATGAGTATTCGCATCTTCATAACATAGTTCCTCGCTTCAGTTTCCTGCAACTGCCGTCTATGCATGCAAGTCCTTGGGCTCTCTGCTGCGGGAAACGGTTCGACCGCATGCCCAAATCGTTCTTTCGAAAGATATAGTAATCTCTCATACGTAGACTGTTCTGACAATGTTGCGAAAAACTTACCAAAGTGTTTCAGGGAAACCTACGAGAGCACCGATTCGATAGTCCGCCGAGTCTGCGAGTAGGTGGTCGGAACAGTCCGACGAATTCACTCAGGAGCTGCAGATAGTACGGTTTGGGCACTCACTGGACCGCGTTCTCTATCACCCAGTTGCAGAACGCAACTCGTAGTGCCCGCCATTGAATTAGAAAGTCCCGGTGTGATCCGGGGCTTTCGTGTTCTTACTCCGTTCGAACGATGTTCTGCCCCTCAAAGTGATGAGGAGTATATGATCAATTCACCGGCGTTCTGGATTACTGCTACATCCGGGTGGCCATCTCCGTTAAAGTCCGCGACCTCCAGAGCTGATAGATACGCTTCATTACCGGCGGAATATGTCGCAGCACCGGCAAAACCGCCGTATCTATCATTGACATGGAGAGTGAGCGTGCCGTATTCCGCCCGCGCGATATCCAGGAAACCATCTCCGTCAAAATCGCCCAAGCGAATTTCAGAACCCTTTCCTGCGCCGGGTGTGGAACGGGTAACGCTGTACACCCCCTGATTCTCTCGAAGCACGGACGTTATTAGGTCCCCGTCCCAACTGACTCCTATCAAGTCCAATTTGCCGTCGTTGTTCAGATCACCATGAGTTACAAAGGGCCAGTACTTACCGATGCCGACGCTCTGCTGACTATTCCATTTACGACCGGTTCCGTCGTTGTAAAAGATTTGTATCGTCTCGGTACCTGCGTAAGTGGACGCGATGTCGAGGTCACCGTCATTATCGGCGTCGAATGGGCAGATATCGGAAATGCTGTATGCCGTGCTCACAGTGTCTGCGTAACCAAATCCGCCGGTTCGGTCATTGAAGTAGATGGCTAACGAACGGCTAATGCCCCCAAATTTGCCGCCGGAATATGTGTTTCCGATTACGATATCGGGAAAGCCGTCGCGATCGAAGTCGCCGACTTGCATGGCGCCTCCCATGAGCCCGATATTTATTGAATCCGAAACCGCAACCTGCCCCAGGCCGTCATTGATGAGCACAAATACAAAACTGGTCGACAAGACCGCGATATCTTTGGATCCGTCGTTGTTGAAATCCGCGGCTCGAATCGCACTTAAACTGCCGTTGAGAGACAACGATTGATTCAGCGCAAACCTGCCCGTTCCGTCGTTTCTCAGAATAGACAAATCATCTCCGAATTGTCCTGTCCTGACTATTGCTATATCCATGTCCCCATCCGAATCAAAGTCGAGTGCAGTTATTACATCCCCGCTGTAACTATGCCTCAACGGCGTCGAGAGAAGTGAAGGAAGTATCCCGGAAATGTTTTTCGAGATTGGCCCAAGGTAGTTCTTGGTATTACAGGCCCTTATAGCGATGTAAGACAACTTTCCTGCGGGTAGCCCCGCCACATCGTATGACTGAGTTCTACCGGAATCCTCCACGGGCGGTACATACAGACATTCCACACCTTCGGACCAATTGGCGACAGTGAGCGAGTCCTCTGAATGCCGAATCTGATATTGGATTTCTTCGCCTTTCCACGGTGGAGCCGTCCAGCTAATGGTTATTCTGTCTGCAGTTATTGCTGTGACCCGGAGATTGGAAATCACCGCGGTCGGCCCCAGGTCCGTCGACGGCTCCAACGGTCCCTTCGGACGATCGTCAGCACAACTCACCAGACAGCATATGAATATGATTATCACCGCCCAGGACGGATAACGCCATCTCCGGTACGAAGACTTGCGACTCTCAAACATATTTCCACTCCTTCTTGAATGACCTGAAATACGCGAGAAGTAGGGCAAGAGGTGTGCCAAGGGAGCAGAATCCGGCTAAGCTGCTGGATGACTTTTTGATACGCGCGAAGTAGAAAAATCGTCGGCAGCGGGGATTGAATAGCAACTATCCAAGACGTGGATATTTCCCAATCGAGCTGATTTTTGTTGGCACGTCTTCCACATTCTCGGAAATTGTGGCAAGTCATCGGATAGGGAATGAGACTATATGAGCATTAGCAAAAACGTACTGTCAGCAATTGGCAACACTTCGATCGTGCAATTGCAGAAGGTCGTTCCTTTCAATTGCGCGAAGATATTTGCTAAACTTGAATGGGAAAATCCGACCGGCAGCATGAAAGACCGCACCGCCCAGGCGATGATTGCGCGGGCTGAGGAGGATGGCCGCCTCAAGCCCGGAGATACGATTGTTGAGTATACCGGAGGCAGCACCGGCATTTCGCTCGCCTTGATTTGCGTGGCCAAAGGCTATCGTTTGCACATCGTCTCCTCTGAAGCATTCAGCCAGGAGAAACTGAGACAAATGGCAGCATTCGGCGCCGAACTCACACTGGTCCCGAGTGAAGGCGGACTCACCACCAAGAAACTGATCCTGGACATGATCGAGGCCGCCAGAGAAATCAGTAAGAAGCCGCATTCCTTCTGGACCAATCAACTCAGTAATGCTGACAGCATTACCGGTTACTTTGCCCTGGCCGAGGAAATCTGGAGCCAGACCGACGGCAAGCTCGATGCCTTTGTTCAATCCGTAGGCACCGCTGCCAGCTTGCGAGGCGTGGCAACCGTCCTGAAGCAGCACGATTCCATGATCAAGATAATAGCAGTCGAGCCCGCCGAATCCGCAGTATTGTCAGGCGGTCAGCCCGGACCCCACAAAATTGAAGGCGTCGGCATCGGTTATATTCCACCGCTCTGGGATCCGAGTCTTGTTGACGAAATCGTGGCAGTGAAAACCGAGGACGCCAAAGCTATGGCGAGGCGTCTGGCTCGCGACGAAGGCCTGTTTGCCGGGACGTCATCAGGAGCGAATGTCATTGCAGCCATCAAAGTCGGCGAACGGCTGGGACCAAATGCTAGCATAGTAACCTTGATGGTAGATTCCGGTCTGAAATATCTTGAGTACCGACGTCTACGGCAAAAAGAGCTAGCTGCCTTAACCGATGCATTCGCCTGCAGTCGATTCACGAGTCAACTACTTACCGAAAATCGTCACCACTCCGCTGACCGATATGAAGTTCACGTCTCCGAGGCCGGCCTTGGCCTTGTCGATTGCGTATCGAGTGTACTCGGCACGAACCGCGAATATCTTCAGAAACGCATATTTCGCACCTACACCAAAAGTCACACTACTCCCCGACTCGTTGACCGTCCCACTGCTCTGATACGTGCTTTGCGTCGTCATCGCAGAACGCCAGAAGACAACTCCGGCTCGTGCAAAAGCCGAGAGACTATTCCCTATCGGAAGAGTCCCGATGGGCATGACTTCGACGCCGCTCAGCTTGGTCTCGAAATAATCCCCGAATACTGTCTCCTGTGCCTGGGGTTTGCCCAGGTAGGCATATCCGATTTCAAGCCCCAGGTTGGGCATCAACTGGCATCCTCCCAAAACACGCCAGCCCGTTTCGGAACCGGAGAGGTCATTGGTCTCAAAGCTGAAATGCCCTTTGTCAATTGTTGACTTGGCGATTCCCAACGTCGCGCCGAAATATGCATTCATACCCGCCGCTAATCCTGAACCGCTCAGCGTAAGAATCAAGAAGGCAACCATCACGAATGACAGAACGTGCTCTCGCAATCGCGCGCTGAGTCTCGAAATGGACGAAACCCAAAGCCATGTGTCAGACTTCCGTTGAACCATCTTAGTACCTCCTTTTCGTAAACTTTCAGCATGGTTCAAACCTGCTCCGGCGATAATCTAGGTCAGGAGAGTTCACTCAACAAGCAATTTCCAAGCCCCGGTCTTTGTCATGGCTCAATTGTAAGGAGAGAGACTTGCCTACCGTAAATCACTGACCTTGCTTTTGATGCCGCACACAACTAATTTGTCAAGGCAGAGATACTGCTGCTGGAATCTTTCCCCGGAGGACCGTGAGTCTGAAATCTGAATCCCGTCCCGAGAATCTCGCTCCCTATATAGTCATCTTCCTGACCGGTTTCGCCTTCCTGATCTACGAAGTTAGTTGGAATCGACTGCTGTCTCTGGTACTGGGAACGACAGTTACGGCCTCAACCATCGTCCTCGCCTCATTCATGGCCGGGCTGGGTACCGGCGCCTACTTCTGGGGCAACCGGACAACGGCTCAGGGTCGCACAGGTTTGCTGCTGGCGCTGCTATTGGGTGGGGTCGGTCTCGTCGGCGCGCTCGACTATTTCATCATCACCGGCGCCATACCCGGACTCTACGCGCTCCTCGGCTCCGGCGCAGTCGCAGGACTGATTGTGTTTGTAGTCTCTGCCGCTCTGTTGTTCGCCCAGACGTTTTTAATGGGTGGCATCTTCCCTATCATTTGCAGAATAACAATACGAACCAATAAAGCTATCGCGCCGGCACTCGGACACCTCTATGCCCTGGAAACCCTCGGCAGCACTATCGGCGGGCTGGCCGCCGGCTTCGTCTTCCTGGGAATGCTGGGACAAAAGAACACCGTCTTTCTGGCGGTCACAGTCAACATCCTGCTCGCGGCTTGGCTGTTCATTAGACAGAAATCCCTCATGATCAGCGAAACCTCTCCGGCAGATCCTTTGCCGGAAGATCCAATCCACAAAGGCGCCGGCAAGAAACGGCCTGCGGAAAGCGCTGCTACCACAGCGCGTTTGCGACAAATCGCCATCATTGGCACTATCATCTGCGGGTTTGCCATGCTGGGCCTGCAAGTGCTCTGGATCAGGGCCTTTCGCGTTTACTTCGCCAATACCAGTTACACGTTCGCCTTGGTTGCTTCGCTGGTGATTCTTGGACTGTTCGCCGGCAGTCTCTACTTCAAGTCGCGTGGCGGCCGGATCACTGATTACTCTCGCACGATGCTGCAAGTTTTTCTCTGGATGGTGGCGCTCACCGCCTTCGGTTTACTGGTTCTCATTTTCCTGCCGCAAATTCTCATGTTCCCATTTCAGTCGTTGCTCAGTGCGCCGCTGGCGCGCGTGCTTCTGCTGCCGTTCGTGGCTTCGCTACTGATCGTGATTCCGCCGTCGATACTTTCCGGCTACGCGTTCCCCCTGGCTTGCCGCATGTACACCGCCGGAAATCCAACCATCAGCAAAGATGTTGGAACAGTATTGCTCCTGAACACAGCCGGATGCGTCGTCGGCCCGATCATCACGACCTTCATTTTCCTGCCGTTGTTCGGAGTTGTCCTTTCAACGATGCTGATAGCCGCGCTTCTGCTTGGTGTATCGCTCTACATCTTTCAACTCCTGCCATCCCATCATAAGAACAGACATCTGAGAACTATCATATATGTCATCACTGTAGCATTGCTGATTATAGTCGTCGCTCACCCCGAAATCAGAATTCTCCCTCCCTCATTCAGCCGCGCGAGCTCGGAGGTACTTTTCTACCGTGAATCAGTGGAAGGCACCCTCTCAGTCGGACAGGACAAAAGTAGCCTCACCGGTTCCAAGTACACCTATGTCAACAACAGCGCAGTCATCGGTTCAACTTATGACGCCATCAAGGTCGTCAAAATGGTCGGCCACTTTCCCTTCCTCTTCGGCAATGAACGCAACAAAGTTCTGGTCATCGGCTTTGGCATCGGTGTCACCACTTCGGCGATCGCCTCTCATCCCGATGTCAAATCCATCGAATGCGTCGAACTCGTGCCCGGCCTGGAAGATGCCGCAGTCTTCTATCGCGACGTAAACAATAACGTCGTCACCGACCCACGGCTCAAAATCATAGCCGGAGACGGCCGACACTACCTGCAGCAGACCACCAACAAGTACGACTTGATCTCCTGCGACCCCACGCACCCGATTCTCGGCTCAGGAAATCTATACACCAAAGATTATTTCGAATTATGCCGTCAGCATCTCAATCCTGGCGGCGTAGTCTCTCAATACCTACCGCTTCATAAACTGCGCACCAAAGAATTCATGGGCATCATCAGCACCTTCCACTCCGTGTTTCCGAACAGCGTTGTCTGGCTGGGACATTATCACGCGGTTCTGTTGGGCTCGCTCGACCCGATTCAGATCGACTTCCAGCAATGGTCCGAACGTGTCGCCAAGCTCGGATCAGACCCCAATTTCTACATCGAACCCTATCACCTGGCAGCTACGTTGGCTTTGGACGGCGCGGCAATCGCTCGCCTGGGCGCTTCCAGCAAAATCAATTCCGACGACCATTCCTACACCGAATTCTTTGCGCCCGCCTGTCTCGATGATGCCAACCTCGTCACGAATTTGAGATTCCTCGAAGATAACCGCACCGATATCGGAACCGTGTTCACCAACATCGGCGACACTGCCAAAATGTCTCGCTTTGTGCAGGGAAATCGTCTGCTGACGGAAAGTATACTCTATCAGATGAGTGGCGATAAACAGCGTAGCTTGCAGTCGCTTACCGAGGCCTGCCGCATCAATCCCGAAGATCAGGAATACCCGTTCCTGATCAAACTGGGCAATTAGTCCGTCTTGTCTCACTAGTTTTCTTTGATATAATCGTCGTACTCAATCTCAAACCGCAATTTGTGGCGGGCCTCCTCCTGGGCGAGCAGCAGGAACAGACTCTTGAGACCAGCGTCATCCGTCGTACCGGCAAGATCAGTGTACAGTTTGAACGCCGCTTTCTCCGCCTTCATCGCAATAATCAGCGCCTCGCCAAAATCAAGATCGGCGGAGAAATTTATGTCGGCCCGGCTGTCACTGATTCCCAGATCAGCAACCCGATCTTCGTTCAACAGCGTGATTTCGCCTTGCTTCACACCGATTAGTTTCCTCTTGTGTTCGAACTCCTCTAGGGCGAATATGCGGAAGACCTCCCTCATATTCTTGCGGCTGACTTTGGACGCCAAGTCCAAATAGAACTGCGCCGCCTCTTCCTCCTTTTGAATTGCGAAATCCAGAATCTCGTTAACCGTAGTCAATGCCATGCGCGCCTCCTCATCGTAAGCTGCAAGTTAGCCGGTACAAGCTCAAAAATGAACCGAACGTAAGCTGCCATTCTTCATTTCGTTCCACAAGGTCTACGTTCAGCCCGGACTGTAGTTTGCGCACTGCCCGCGTGAAAATATTTTCCATCAAAAAGTGTCACCCCAGGCGTCGTAATTCCTATGACTGATGTAGTCAGCTACGAACAATATATGTGCGCCGTAACTTGGCCGCAAAGGGAGTACCAAATGGGCAAGACTCGCCAAATCCGAAAGATAATAAGAAGCCGACCCACCATCGAAGGCGCCGGCGTACACCTTAGGCGCGCGTTTGGTAACAGCGAGGTGCCCGAATTCGACCCCTTTCTGCTCCTAGACGATTTTCGCGGCGATGATCCGCGTCACTTTATCAAGGGTTTCCCCTGGCATCCGCACCGGGGCATCGAAACGATTACCTACATGCTGGCCGGCGATGTCGAGCACGGCGACAGTCTGGGCAACACGGGCGTAATCCATCCCGGCGAAGTGCAATGGATGACCGCCGGCAGCGGCATCATTCATCAGGAAATGCCCAAAGGTGATCAAAGCGGCCACATGGGCGGATTCCAGCTCTGGGCCAATCTCCCCGCCTCGCAGAAAATGATGGATCCGCGCTACCGCGATGTCACTGCCAAACTGATTCCCGAAGTGCGAACCGACAGCGGTGTCAGCATCCGTGTGATCTGCGGCAAAGTCGACAACGTGGTCGGCCCCGTTCAGGATGTCGTGATCGAGCCGGAGTATCTGGACATAGCCGTTCCCGCCGGTACGGAATACAAACATCCCACTAAGCTGGGACACACCGTATTCGCCTACGTCATTGACGGCAACGGGTATTTCTGCGGTGAGAAGAACCCGTTCGCCTACGAAGTCGAGGGCGCCAACTACTTCGACATGGGCAGAGAGCCGGCCGTCGACAACACGAGTCTCGTGCTGTTCGGCGACGGTGAACAAATCGTCGTGACCACCGAAGCCGAGCCGATACGATTCCTGCTTATCTCCGGTAAGCCGATTCGTGAACCGGTTGCCTGGTACGGCCCGATTGTGATGAATACTCAGGAAGAACTGCAGGTGGCATTCGAGGAATATCGCAAAGGGACATTCATAAAGTTCAAAAACCGTTGAAGATGAACAGAGAGCAAGGCATTTCGAGGAGTGTGGGGGAAAAAGGGACAGTGCTGGGAACGACGAACTAATCTATCCGGGAACCCTCAGATGGCATTCCGGTTTGTGTAAATGACACGCCAATTCATAAGGGGTTATTGTATGTCGTTTCGTTTGATTCTGATGCCGTTAGCGGCGCTTGTTTTTATCGAATGCCTTCCGGCGCGTGGCTGTTCCGAATGCGCCTGTGGCGACAAGGCATTCATTATGTCTCAGCTAGATTCGGCATTCGCCCATCGTCAGACGCAAGAGCGGTTTGCTCTGACGCTGCAGAACTACATGAGCAATAAGTCAAACGCCCTGAGCGCAGATGAGGGAATCGGCACTGAGTCAGAACGCGACATACGCCCTACAGTCCGTATCGGTTTTCGGGCGACCAACCGAATCGGCCTGGCGGCGGAACTACCCTACGTCTTCAAGAAGATGCAAAGGTCTTCACAAATGGGTCCGGCAATTGAACGTAGCGCCGGCATCGGAGATGCCCTTCTATCGACCACCTGGACTGACGAATCATGGTAATTGATCTCGAGGAGCCTATCCACTACGGCCTAGCTGTCCTCCTCAAACTCCCGACCGGACAAAACAGCATCAAAAGGGACGGCCAAAGACTGGACGAGCATTTGCAGCCGGGCACCGGAAGTTACGACTGGCAAGTCGGTGGCCTGCTGGCACGTTCCATTCATGCTGTGCCTGTCTTCTCGAGCATATACTATCGCCACTCCGGAACGAATCGATTCGGCTACCACTATGGCAACTCGTTTCTTTACAACCTAGGAGCCACTCACCCTCTGGCGCGGCAAATCTCATCGTCCAGTGCAAATCAATGGACGCTATGCCCGTTGGGATTCCGACGGCGGAGTTACGGGCCGAAAATACCGGCGGTTGGGTGACCTATCTGACACCGAGCATCCACTACACAGCTGCCAACGCTCTGACTGTCTCATTGTCTGTACAGATCCCAATCGAGCAACATCTGTATGGAACCCAAACCGAAAAGAGCGTTGTTATCCTTGGGCTAAACCTGTTCTAAGAGATCGGTTGGTTCGGTCGCTTTATCTCGGAAATCCATTCACTTTCCGCAATCAGAATCCGTATACTCAAACCAGCGGGGTTTCGACATTCGAAAACCCTGGGGAGGATCGCTTATGTCTCTGCGGCTGTTCTTTTCCACCTTCATACTTATTGCTTTCGTACTGACCGCAACAGCCATGTCCGAGAATCAAAAAGTAATGCCCGTCTCGAAGACTCATCAAGTGACTGAATGGAGCATCGTCCCTTCGCTTGCTTTTGATGCGCTCTGTTTCTTAAACGTTTTGACCGGTGATTCTTTCTATGTGGATTACTACAAGGACGAGTACGCCAAATTCCTGCCAAAGCTGACACCTGTGGCAAAGACGGCGCTGGCGAATCTGAAGCGGAAGATCAAGGACGAAAATCAGTCGATCATTTCGGCGACGCTTTGTCTGTATTTTTCCGCTACGGATGATTCGACTCTGAATGATCTTCTCGCGACCCTGGCCGAGAGTTCGAAAATGCAGGCGGGTCTGAAGCAGACTCCTTACTACTCCGACGAAGACTGGCGGCTCTATGAATCGGTGCGAACCGATCTCGTTACCGTCATTCAATTCCTCCGGGAGATCAAGTTCGAGGATTATTGGCGCACGACGATTCTGCCGATCGAAAAGGCGCGAATCGATTCGATCGGGGGTCTGCTGCCCAGATACAATATCATTCCCTCGATCGAGAATGCCCTGGGCTACCCGCTGCCGTCAAACAAGATCACGGTATACATGCTCTATTACGCCCAGCCGCACGGGATCAAGATCACGGGGATGCGCTTCCTGACTGATGTATCCTATCCCTTCGAAATTGTCGTGCGCAATGCGGTACATGAAATGATGCATCCGCCGGTGCCGTCAATGGATGACAGCACCGTAGTCGCCGCCATCGACCTGTTGTCCAAGGACGAATTCCTGATGGACAAAGTGCGAAATCACAATCCGTCGTTCGGGTACAACTTGCTGCCCGGATTTATCGAAGAGGATTGTGTGCAGGCGCTCGAACAGATAATCGAAGAGCAACTCAAGATCGAGCGTGAACCTCACAAGCGGTGGAAGCAAGACGATGACGGCATGCACGTCTTTGCGGTGGCACTGTATCAGGTTATGAAGCGAGAGCATTTTAACGACAAGCATGAGACGTTCCGCGATTTCCTGATTCGGAATATTCGGGCCGACAATCTGGGACCGGGTCAGATCAAATCGCTTTACGACGGCTTCTATCAGTCAACTGACGAGATCAAGTGATACGCTACCGAGGCCGGACGCAAGATACGACCATGCTCAAATACCTGGATTCAACCATTAGTCAGGAGTTGTTTTCATGAAGAAGATTCTATCGTTCTCAGTGTTTCTTCTGCTTGTGTACGTTTCCGCTACGGCACAGGATCTCAAATTGATCTTGCTCCCGGCGCCCGACACCACCGGCGGCAAGCCCTTGATGCAGGCGCTAAAGTTGCGCCAGTCCACGCGCGAATATAGCAAAGACACGTTGTCGCTCTCTGTGCTCGGCAACTTGCTTTGGGCTGCCTGTGGCATCAACCGTGCTGACGACAAGAAACGTACCGCTCCGTCGGCCATGAATTGGCAGGAAATCGAAGTTTACGTCGCCACCACCAATGGTCTGTTTCTCTACGATCCGCTCAAGCACGCCCTGATTCAGATTTTACCCGACGACATTCGTGAAAAGACCGGGATGCAACCTTTCGTTAAAGAAGTTCCGGTGAATCTCATCTATGTTGCAGACAATGCCAAAGTCACGCGCGGCGGCTCCGATAAAGACTTCTACAACGCCGCCGATGCCGCCTTTATCAGCGAGAATGTCTACTTGTACTGCGCCTCCGCTGGCCTCGCTACCGTTGTGCGTGGATCGGTCAACCGCGACGAAATGTCCAAAGTGATGAAACTGCGCCCCGATCAGAAAGTGATTCTAGCGCAGTCGGTGGGATATCCGAAGAAGTAGACCCGACAACAAAACTCATCAGCTCTTGATTGCTGACTGAAAGCATCCACTCCTGCCGAAATTGCATTCCAGTATTCGGCGATTGCGTTTGGCGCACCAAGATCGGCCACAACTTCCGCGTATAACCTCCGGGAACCGTTTTAGAATTTTTCCGTTACATCCATATGAATCGATTGTGGATGGAATAATCTTTACAACAGACAATATGTTTTGGAATCGTAAGAGGAGGTAGCAAAGCGAGAATTTATGATTGATCCTGTTCATTTGCACCCGATGATTGTGCACTTTCCGATTGCCCTGATCATCGTCGGATTTGTCTCCGAAGTAACCGGAGTTATCACGAAGCGGCACTTCTTCACGAACATGGCGATGCTGCTCCTGACTCTCGGCGCCCTGGGGCTGGTCGCATCTTATGTGACCGGAAACCTCGCGGGTGACGGTGTTGAAGAAGCGGGCGCATTGAAGACGGCGCTGGAAACTCACGAGGACGCAGCGACCCTGACGCTCTGGCTCGTAATCGGAATTACGCTCGCAAGACTGCTTGTACATTTCAAAGGGTGGTTCACTGGCCGGCTCCGCTGGGGCATGGTACTGGTTGTCCTCCTGGGGGTGCTGTCCATTGCACGCACCGGCTATTACGGAGGAGAATTAGTATTCAGGCACGCTGCCGGAGTACAACTTGATTTCGGGCTCGGAAGCGAGTCCAACACAGATTCAACCAACGAAAAAGAGGGCTCCATCTAATCAGAGAGGCGCGTCGGTCGATCCGAAAACGGATTCGCTCTCTCGGTAAACAATACGACCGGCATAGGAAAGAACAAAACCAAAAGAGAAAGGTAGATATCAAATGAAAACCACAGTAGCTCTAATGATTGCATTAATGCTGGGAATAACTGCGATGGCGTTCAGCGCCGACATTCCCGCCAAGGCCAAAACTATCGACGACCTCAAAGCCGCATTCACCGGCGAAACCACTGCGTCCGCCAAATACGCGGCCTATGCGGAAAAAGCCAAAGAAGAAGGTTTCCTGAAAGTGGCTGCGCTCTTCAGCGCCGCGTCAAAATCCGAGGCCTTCCATGCCGGTAACCACAAAGCCGTCCTGGAACAACTTGGCGACAAAGCACCTGAGGTCACTCCCAAATTCGAAGTGAAAACTACCGCTGAGAATCTCGCAGACGCCATCAAAGGCGAAACATACGAAGTTGCCACTATGTACCCCGAATTCATCAAACGCGCCGGCGAATCCAAAATCGCTTTAGCCGGCATTTCCTTCAACTATGCTTATCAGACCGAACAGAATCACAAAGTGCTTTACGCCAAGGCGCTGGATGCGTTGAAGAAAAACGCCGAGGGAACCCTCGCCGGTCAGTATATGGTTTGCCCGACGTGCGGCAACACCTACGAAAGCTCTTCGCCTGACCGTTGCGCGATCTGCATGACCTCCAAAGACAGATTCGTTACCGTATCGTAATATCCATTCTCTTCGCCAGGGTGGTGAATTGTTCTCGGTTTCAGTAACCGGGAGGATTCGCCACCCTCTCCCTTTTCTATTGAATCCCTAAATCATTGTCGATGTCACGAAGTGTGAACTGTCACTAAATCGTCATAGAAACGAAAACGGCCGCGCTCCTTGCGGAACCCGGCCGTCTCCGCTTCTGTTAATATTACTCTTTACCAAACACGTAACGAATGCCGGCTTGAATCGGAATATAGTCGGTCTTAGCTACTGGCGTGCTAACACCGGTGAATCTTCCCTCGACCCAAAGACCAAGGTTCGGATTCACCTCGATGTTGGTGCCGATACCGACTCCATACGTAAACTTAGTTAGACCACTAGACGATGCGGTAGTCGAAACGCCGTTCGTCATAACTGTCAGATCACTCTGAGTCAGATGAGCAGCGCCAAGCCGTCCCACGATGTACGGCATAAGTTTCATCGCACTGCTACTACCGGTCGGTATGTAGTACTTTACCTGCCCACCGATGTTGAGGATCTTCGAAGCTCCGCCACTTACCGTAGAACCGCTTGGAAAATTGGTAAGAAACTTGCTCTGATCCAACGGGAATCGACTGTAATAGGCGTTGGCTGAAAACTCCAGCATGTTGTTATAAATGACGCCCGCTCCGCCGCCAAGGTCAAATCCCGTCTTGTGCGTGTCTTTGAACTTGCTGGTCGGTATCGCCGCACCACCACCGGCGTACAACACCGGTTGCCACATGCTCTCAGCATAGGAGCTTGCCGCGAATGCAAGTATGAATAGTGCTGCAAAGATTGTCTTTCTCATCTTGTCACCTCCTCTCTGCAACATACGTCAATGCCTTTTCGCCTGCATTACGACATAATACGGAAGTCAAATCGTTTCGTGGGAGATGGGGGTATCTTTTGAATCAAGATGTGATTCTCAAATTATTCGCATACGATCCCTCGGCGGTCGTCTGTCCCAAAATGCCACACTGTATTATTAGAGCGGCTAGCCGTGCGCCCGAAAATAAAAAAGCCCCGGGCGAACGCGCCCGGGGCTCAAGACATTGTGTCATTACCTCCGACTAATCGCTACGAGATCCCATACTTCGAGAAGTGGTAGATAAAGAAGTGCGGGTTCACGGTCTTGGCCGAAACCACCTGCTGAACTTCCCAGGCCCCGGTCGAATCGTTGAAATAGAAGAGAGCCGAAGCGCTTCCAGGCGTAACCGTCACCGAAATCGGCTTCACAAAGACGGTGCCGTCGGGACCGCAATCAAGAACCCAGAACGGGCCAAACGGTGACGCAATTTCAGTAACGTGGATCGTGATCAACGTCTCTACATCCAGGCAGCCGGCCGGAAACGTCACTTGGAGTCTGCTTCTGTCATGAAAGAGGGCCAGGACTCCACCCTGGGAACCAAACGTGCCGGCAAGTACCGTGTCCACAAGTACCGGGCTGAAGTTCCCGTTTACAGGCCCCTTATCGGCGTTATTCGCCGGATCAAACGCGGTCAGCCAATCCAGCTTATTCTGTAAAGCGTCTTCCCGGTTCGGTGCGGTGCCGTTCGGGGAACAGCCGGCTATAAATGCCATCGAAATGGAGATTGCCAGCAGTACAGCGAAAATCGAAACGTGCCATCTACGGTGCGGCGATCTCATCAGATTTCCTCCTTCCGGCCTTTCGGCCTGATACGGTCAAGGGTCTAATCGTTTGGCTGTGAAGTTGCAAAGAGGTTGCCGAACTGTTTCGGGACAAAACAATTTGAGGTCAAATTTGTAAGACCGCGATTACAAACAGCTTACGGGCCGATATCTTGTGCGCGTCCTGAACACAAGAATTGAACAGCTAACTTTTTGGGGGAAAATATGGGAGCCTTCCAACAACCTATCGGGAAATCCCCTCGGCGACGCTGCCCGATACTTGGCGCAACGTCCGTTGGAAAAATTGGAAGTAACGGGAATTCATTGCCGTCTTCAGCATCTCCGATCCGTTGACCGCACGGAAATTGTCGAGCAACGCCTTGAGTCCGTGAGCGGCTTCCTCCTGCAAAGTCAAGTCCGCCTCGAACATTCGTGTGTAACATTTCAAGCGTGAGTTCAAATTGCTGCTGCTTTTCCGCATAGGCGATGCAATTCCTATAATACGAAGCAGCCGACGAGTTTCTTCCCATTATCCGTAACAGTTCACCCGTCAGAAATTCGGCCTCATAACGCGTCCGGTCTGACTTGCTTTCACGCGCATATTCGATCAACTGCCCGATGGCAATATCCGTCTTCCGCATATCACGAATGCCGATCAGCACCCGGCACAGTCCGATTGTCCCGCGCACCTGAAACTCCAGCGATCCCACGTTTTTCGCGGTCTCAATTGCCTTCTCGTACAATGCAACCGCTTCCGCCTGCTGATTCAGGTAGTAGTAGGTGTGTTCGGCAAAACGAACCGCCATTTCCGCCAGCAATTCCTGGTCGCCGGCATCTTTGGCAAAGGCGAACACTTCCTGATACTTGGCGAACGCATCATCCGCAAACCCCAGCAGCAGATCAAGGTCACCCAAGTTTCCCAGCGTGTAATAATGCGGGTGCGTCTCACCTGACTTTACGAAGATCCGGTCGGCGGAATGATAGAGCTCGGTCGCCTCACGATACCAGCCGCAACTGACCAGCAGATTCGCCAGCGTCCCGCTGGCGTACGCCTGATTGCGGCGATCGCCTATCTCCATAAAGATATCTTTGGCGTTCTTGGCTAGCCGTCTCGCTTCAACATAGTCGCCCATTTCCTCGGAAATGATCGCCGTGTTATTTGCCACTCTCGCCTCGGCATACTTCGATTCGTTCGCCGCGCGCAGTTCGAGACTGCGCAGGAAACACTCGCGCGCGCCAGCCAAATCTCCCGATGACCAGAGCGCCAGCCCGAGGTTGTTCGTGGCGTCCGATTCGACAAGTCGATCGACGCCGCTTCGTGCGAGTTCAACGGCACGGTGGCAGGACGTCTGCGCCTCCGCCAGCTTTCCCGTTCGTCTCTGCAGTTCACCCAGCAATGAATAACTCTCGGCGAGTTGCGATCTGCTCTCTTCGGTCTGGTCTTGCGCGAGGATTTTGTCCAGCACTTGCTGACAGCGGACGTACCTCGACTGCTTCCAGAGAATTCGCGCCAGCGCATTCACTGCGGCGTGGCAACTGGACATCTGATTTAACTTAAGCGACAACTTGCGCCAATAGTGCGCGTAACGGCGGGCATCACTATAGTTGCCATCCTGCAACGCAAAATCGGTGGCCTGTCGATAGAACTCAACTTGCGAAGTTATTCCGATTTCGCCGGCTGCATCTCCGCCAAGAATTCGGTCGCACTTGCTGAAATAGGCAGCCGCTTCCACCAGCAATCCGCTGGATCTTGCGAATTCCGCGGCTTTAAGTGACCAGTCAAAAGCACGAACGGGGTCGTCGCATCGGGAGAAATGGAAAGCGATTCGCAGGACATCTGACATTCCTTCTTCAGCCAAAAACATCTCTGCGATCTGCCTGTGCAGTGGACCCAGGTCGGTCTGCGGAATGCAGTTGTAAATCGCCTGCTTGGTCAATTCGCGCGATACATTATAACTTCCGACTGCCGGGTCGCAGGACAACAACCCCACCGCGCACAGTTCATCGAGTATACCTGCGATCGCACTCGCATAATCTTGTTCGATAAGCCCGCGTAGTTGCTTCGCCGTGAACTTGCCTCCAATCACTGACGCCATCTTTAGGACTTGTCGGTGTGACTCGGGCAGGGCATCCAGTCGCGACAATTGCAGGTCTTCAAGGCGATCTGCCAGTATGATTTCGTCAAGTGGCTTCAGAACATCACATTTGACCGGATCGGTAAGATTTCCAATCGCACCGGAAGTCGTCAACTGGTCTAAGGTATCGCCAATGTAAAGCGGATTCCCTTCTGAGCGCTCGATCAGCAGCTTCGTCAATTCCAGCTCGCGTGCACCCTTGACGAATCGTGCTCCGATCAATTCCGTCAGAGCGTCATGGTCCAGTCCGTCAAGATGAATCTGTCGGCAATGCTCTCCCCTGTCGAACTCATCCAGCCCACTACCGACCAGTATCAACATCGACTTGCACCTAGACGAACTCTTGACAAGTTCTTTCAATATCAAAACCGAAAGCGAGTCAGCAGATTCCATATCATCTATGATTATCAGGCGGTCGTCACAGTTTGATGCCAGCAAATTACTGACTATGCCGCTCAACTTGGCGATACGCAGTTCCGGCGATAGCCCGCGCGTCCATTCGTTGTCAGGCGCCAAACGCCCAGTCAATTGATCGAACAACGGCAGCCAGTTTGGTTCGACTCTGGACCTCAGGAATGCGACGGTGTCAATACATTGACCGGCTGACATCTCAGTGCCTGCACATTCTGCTTTCAATAATTCTGTGATTAGCCATCCGGGATGGTGAAGTTGCGAACCATAGGCCGAAAGGTAAACGGTACCCTGTTCTGACACCTTGCGTGCGAAGGCGGCCGAGACCGAAGTTTTGCCAACACCCGGCTCGCCGCTCAACAGAACGTATTTGGCGGAGTCTCCTGTTCGCGAATCCCACACGCTCTGCAATTCTGCCAGAGTATCTTCCCTGCCGACAAGCTCCGGTACCGCAGGCAGCCCAATCGCTGTCTGTCGCCACGAATCAAACTTGTATACGACGACCTCATCACCGATACCCTTAAGATTCACCCGCACTTCCGAAATGTCAGTGACATCCCGCAGACTTTCGTACAGCGCATCATTCAGTAGCACGTCTCCTTCACTTGCACGCGACATCAACCTCGCTGCCAGATTGACCGCTTCTCCCATCACGGTATACTCATGGCGCAAATCTGAACCTACTTCGCCGCAATACAGCGGCCCTGCCGCCAATCCTACTCTAACCCGTGACTCGGGACAACTTTGTCGCGCGACGTCTACGCCTGCCTGCAACGCATTCAACTTGTCGGAGTTGCTCTTTGCCAGCGCGCCAAACAGAGCCAGGAGCTTGTGTCCGTCCGCAAAGGGATCGACTCGCGCGACAATGCCATTGTGATTTCTGATCACTTCCATGATCTCAATGATTTTGGCATTGGCGTTCGCAATGAGTGACTCATCGGGAACGTTCCGCTCGGAAGAGGGGAGTCGCAATTCGGCGAACAATGCCGCTACCTGGCGATGCTCGCTCCCAAAGACCTGGCTCGATCCGCGTTCCCGCTTTCTCGCCAGCAGAACCTGCGGCAGATATTTCTCGACCATTGCGAGATCACCGGTCGTCGGATCACTCGGCAGCATCACCGAATCCGAACTGTCTGCAAATGGTTCGCTGGCGGGGCGGACGATTCGATAATCGGATTCTCCGCGCTCACCTCTCATGGTCGCCCTGTCGGTGTTGATGGAAGAGTGTAAAGCGATTTCCCCTGCCTTTGCCAGGTCACAGGCCGAATACGCCTGCATCACCTTGCTGCCGACAATTTCAAATTCCAGTCGGTTTGCGGGATCGCCGAAGGTCACCAGCGCAAACTCGCCCCTTACTGCGCCGGCATGCAACGACAGCGGATGTTGGCGGCAGATCGAGGTCTGATCGTTGAGGCGCTCCACTGCATACAGCATCCGCGCAAAAACGCGCTCGACTGGAGCCGTTTCCGGAAGCAGACACCAGACTGCATCACCGGAAAACTTCAGAATGTCACCGGCGAACGGGGTTGTCGCCGATTCCAGCGCTCTGAACAGACCATTTAGCAAATGCGTTAACGTCTCAAAACCGATCTTTCCTTGGCGTCCTAATACCCGCGTCAACGCCGTAAAACCGCTGGTGTCGGCGAACAGAAGTGTTCCGCTGTGCCTGGTGTAACGATGGCATTCCGTTGGTGGCTTGGATGCATACCAGTCCAGCAACAGTCGCGGTAGATATGAAGTAATCTGCCGATTCATTGCCCCGCCTTTAAAACAGAATTCTGATCACATAGAGCACGGCCAAGTGCAGCGCCTGATCCATAAAGAATCCCTGCTTGCTGCCGTTGGACTTGTTCATCTTGATATAGTCTTGCAGCCAGTGTTGAACGTAAAGCCCTGCGAGTACCAGCAATTGTATGGGCGTGAAGAAACCTTTGACGCCGTTGAATCTGCTGCCGACCCACCAGAGCACCCCGATCGTAACCGTGTAAATCAACACGTGCAATGACAGCACCAGGGGCGAATCCCCCTTGGTCTTGGCCATGTAATCCGTTTGCAGCGCGTAATCACCGAAAACGTGCGCGAGCAACAGGAAGAATAGCACGTCTGGCATAATTACATCGCTCAGTTCTTGAAGGTGATAGTGAATTTGGTGCCGGCACCCGGGTTGGACTCAATCGCGATAGTACCCTGGTGCTGATCGACTATTTTCTTGACGGTCATCAGCCCGATCCCGTGACCAGTTTCCTTGGTTGTGAATCTGCGCGAGAACAATTCCGCCTGTTTATCCTGCGGAATACCCGGTCCGTTGTCGGCCACGATAAGTTGCGGCCGACCGCTATCTTTCTCTACGCTCAACAGAATCTTGATTTCTCTGGACTGGAGAGTATCCCAGCCATTCAGCGCGTCGGCGGCGTTGATCAACAGATTCAGCAGCACCTGTTGGATCTGCTTCTCCTTCACGCGCAATAGCAATGGAAATGACGAATCGAAAACTGTGGTCATCTTGATATGCTGAAAACGTTTCTGCGGTGCCAGTATTCTTATCAATGACTTGACCATATCCGGCAGACTCACTTCTGCAACCACCTCGGCGTCGCTTCTTCCACCCATCAGATTCTCCACGAAACTTTCGATCTCAGTAAAGCCCCTCTCCATCGCTGCAATATGATGCTGCTGCTTCTCCCTGAACTCCTGATTAATCTTGTACATCATCAAGTCGAAGTTGCCTCTTAGAATCGCGAGATAGTTCTTGATATCGTGCGCAATGCCAGAGGAGATTTCTCCTTCGGTGGCGAACCGTTCCAACTTGACTATCTGTTCGTTCAGTTCGATCAGCTCCGAAATGTCTTCGCAGATGAATAGGTAACTGCTTTCGGGATCATAGGAATACAGCCGCGACACCGACAGATAAAGCATGCGCGTTCTCTCACCAACCTGCGCGCGAAATTCCCCCACCCAGCTCGGCTTCAACGACGTCCACAAACTTTCGATCGGGCTTCGCGTTGGGAAGTACGACAACAGCGAATTCCAGGAGGCGTTATCAACGACATCGAATATTCTTAGCGCAGCTGGATTCGCTCGTTTAACTTCTCCCTGCTTGTTCGTGATCACGATTCCCGCCGGTGATTGTTCAATCAACTGTTCGAGGAAATCGTTGACGAGCGAAAGTTCCTTGTTGGCAATCTTGAGATTGTAGTTGTTCTGCTCGAGTTCGGCCACACGCAACGCGTCCGATTCCCGCAGGCGTTGGCTCAGGCACTTCAGCAAATTGAGGGCAAATGTCGGATCTTCCTTGATCTGCGCAATGAACCGGTCGCGGCTCCATTCCTCGATCTCACAATCGCCGGCTGCTACGACCGTTGCTGATCGCGTCGAGTTGTCGATCAACGACATCTCTCCAACCACTTCACCCGGTCCCCGTGTCGCTATCACCACGTCGTCCATGATCACCTCTACGGTGCCGGAGACGATCGTAATCATAAATCCGCCCGGATCACCCTGCCTGAAGATGACCTCGGATGCAAGATATGACTTACACGTTTGATTCGTCTGAGTTGTAGTCGTCATGCCTCGGTCTTTTCAACCCGATAGTGCATATAGCTTTGGAATCTTCTCATTATTGTATCGGCAACTGCGGCGTAATTTGCAGCGCGCTTCCCCACCAAAAGATGCCCTGAGTTCCGCATTGAAACAGGCGCCGCTACTCGATCTACTTCGCGTCGAAAATCCCAGCAGCACTGCCGGCGAGGTATGTTCAGCAAATGGTCGAGATCGGCTAGCAAGCTCGAGGATGCAATGCAGACACTGAGGAGAAACTGCCTATTCTTTCACGCTCGCTCGCGTTTCATTTTGCCACGCGCCAGCGACGCAAACACACCCGCCACGCAGGCGATAGCGAACACAACAAACGTGATTCGCAGACTCTGTACAAAACTGGCGAAGTTCTCGGGCTTAATATCCGCCTGCCCGAGATACAGTGAGATAATCATCATCACAATTCCCATCGACACCATCATCCCCACCTGTCGCACCGCGCTGACCGTGGCGCCTGCCAGTCCATACGATCGTCTGTCGACCGAGCTCATTATCGCGTTCGTGTTCGGCGAGGAAAACAATCCGAACCCAATCCCAAGTATCATCAGCCCGACGACCACATAAACCATCGATGTGCCGTCACCAAGAAACACCATCATCGCCAGTCCGACAGCCGAAATCGCCATGCCGACTGACGCCAGCGTCCGTGGCTCGATTCTGTCCGACATCTTGCCCGCATACGGCGAACAAATCGCCATCATTACCGGCTGTGCAACCAGAATCAATCCCGCTTCACGCGGCGTCAATCCGCGCAACTTCTGCAAGTACAGACTCAGCAGAAAACCAACCGCGAACGTTGCCGCATAATTGATCAGCGCCGCCAGTGTGGAGAAAGCAAACACCGTGTTGCGGCGAAACAAATCGATGTTCACCAGCGGCTGCGTCGCCCGCGATTCATACTTGACGAAAAACACTGTCCCGACAATTCCGAGCGCCGTCATAATCACCGCCGACCAACGTGGCAACGTCGAGAATCCATACATCGTGAGGAGCAATGCTACCCCCAGAATCGCCGATCCTGCCAAATCAAATTTGACGTCTCGATCCTTTGTTTCATCCCCGCGCAGCAGGAAATATCCAACCACTGCCAGTAGCAATCCCAGCGGCACATTGAGCCAGAATATGTACCGCCAGCCGAACTGTTGCGTAATCAATCCCCCCGCGAACGGACCTAGGGACAGTCCGATGTACGTCGCTCCCGCACTGATTCCAATCGACCTCCCCCGAATCTCCGGCGGCACGATTGAAACCAGAATCGGTATCGCCGTCGCGAATATCATCGACCCCGCGATTCCCTGGCATGCGCGGCAAAAAATCAGCACGTCTCCCGAAATCGACAACGCCAACGCTGCCGACGAAATCACCAGCAGCACCAGCCCGTATATGAATATCCACTTCTTGCCGTACAAATCGCCCATCCGTCCAAACGGAATCAGAAACACCGCCGCTGCCAACAGGTAGGCCGTATTAATCCACCCCAGCGACACCGCGCCCATCGAGAATTCCTCGCCGATCGACGGCAGCGCTACATTCACTGTCGATGACATGAACGGCCCGATGAACGAACTCAGCGTGGCAACAAACAGTGCGGCGCGAACTGTAGCTTTCTGTGTGGACGTAACTGGCTCCTCAATCTGCCGACTAGTTCATGTTTGCCACCAATATATGTATGGCTCAAAGGAACGCAAATCCAGACGCAACAACAAGTCATTAAGATGTTGTATAATAACACATTACAGATTTCTTGACTAATTCCCGAAACAATGTTATGCTATCTTCGTAATATCATTATGATATCATAAGGAGGTATCATTGATAAAAGAAACTGATCGTAAAGTAAGCTCCGGCTGGGGCATGTTGACCCTGCTGCTGGTAATTTTGGTCGCTTCGGTCCTGTGGCTGATATTCCTGCTGCCGGTCGCCCACAAGGTCGCGAGCACAGTAGTTATCATCATCGACATCGTCATGCTATGCGGGCTCTTCATGGTAAACCCTAATGAGGGCCGCGTACTCCAGCTCTTCGGCAAGTATGTCGGCACCTGCAAACAGGAGGGTTTACGCTGGGCTAACCCCTTCTATTCCAAACGCCGAATCTCCCTGCGCGTTCGCAACTTCGAAACGAATCGCCTCAAAGTGAACGACATCGACGGCAACCCCATTGAGATCGCCGCCATCGTCGTCTGGAAAGTTGTCGACACCGCCGAGGCCTGCTTCCAGGTGGATGCCTACGAGCAATTCGTCGCGATCCAGAGTGAGTCCGCGATACGTAATCTCGCGACCCAACACCCGTACGACTCGCACACCGACGAACGTGTCTCGTTGCGCGGACACACCGCGACGATTTCCGATCAACTGCGCGCCGAGATTCATGATCGTCTCGCGCAGGCGGGCGTCGAAGTAATCGAAGCGCGTATCAGTCATCTGGCCTATGCGCCGGAGATTGCCGAAGCGATGTTGCGCCGCCAGCAGGCCGGTGCGATCATTGCCGCCCGCACGTTGATTGTCGAAGGCGCCGTCGGCATGGTTGAAATGGCGTTGCAGCAATTGTCGGCCAAGAAGATCATCGAGTTCGACGACGAACGCAAAGCCGCGATGGTTTCCAATCTGCTGGTCGTTCTCTGCGGTGAAGCCAACACCCAACCGGTGATCAACACCGGCAGTCTGTACCATTAGACTCGTGATTGAACGGACAAGGTGAAGCTCATGGCTGAGCGTAAGTCATACACGTTGAGGATCGATCGGAAACCGCTGCACCGTTTGCAGCATTGGGCGGATCGGTGATGGATTATGGCTGAGCGCAAATCATTCCTGCTTAGGATCGATCAGGATACGCTGCACGCCTTGCAGCGCTGGGCTGATGATGAATTGCGCTCACTGAACGGCCAAATCGAATTCCTCTTGCGCAAAGCCCTTCGTGACTCAGGCCGCGCCAAATCCAACGCTCGGCCTGAGCCATCATCCGATCCCATCACAACACAACCCGACACATCGTATACTGACTCAACCGCTTCCAATTCCGACGGCACCACCCCCGGCGATCAAGACGCCTTGTAGCGGAAAGTTTCGTAGGTCGGGTTTGCAGCGAAGCGCCAAACCCGACATACTTGTTAAGCTAGAGGTGCGAATGTCGGGTTTTCTCGTCCGTCGGTGAATCTAAGGACTTTGCTATGCCGGAAGGTGTGACTCGGCCGACACGAGCGGTAGGACAGGGACGGACTCGCGAACCCGACCTACGAAACTATTTGTGCTCGGCAGTCGTCCTCGCCTGCCGCATCCATAAGGCGTACATAGTCGCTTAGGCCCTCGTGGGCGACTGTCTCTCATGAAGAGAACCAAAGCCGACGAGGCGATGTCCGTCTTCATCCCACAGCCGATAACCGAGCGCTTTCAGACTGGGGATGAAGGTCATCGCGTTGATTGGATGCAGCTTTACCAGGTCCCTATGACAGCGCGGCAGATAGTAACTCGGTATCTGCGAACTAAGATGATGCAGGTGGTGATAGCCGATATTGCCGGTGAACCATTGAATGATCCGCGGCAACTTGTAGAAGGAACTTCCGTCCAGCGACGCTGATACCGGATTCCAATCATCCTGCCGTTCCCAATAGACACCGTCGAATTGATGCTGCACATAAAAGAGCCAGATGCCTGCCAAGGAGCCAATCCAGTAGACGGGCAACTGAATTGCTATGAATGACTTGATGCCGATCGTAAACCAGGCCGCCACGAACATCGCAGCAATCGCAACGTCACCGATCACGACGCTCAACCGATCACCTCGCGTTGCGCCAGGCAGCCAAATCCGATTCTTGATGAGCAGGATGTACAGCGGACCGAGTACCAGCAGAACAAACGGATTTCGGAAAAATCGGTATCCAAAACGCCTGCCTCGACTTGCGGCAAGGTACTCGTTTACGGTCATAGTCCAAACGTCTCCCTCGCCGCGCTGGTCCAAATTGCCCGAGGTGTCATGATGGAGTAAATGAGCACGTCGCCAAATACTGTAAGGCGTAAATGTCAGAATCCCGGTCAGGGTTCCCCAGATGTAGTTAGCTTTACGAGAGCTGAAGAACGAACCGTGACAACAGTCGTGGAAGACTATGAACACTCGGATCAGGAATCCGGCGGTGACGATGGAAAGTGCAAGGGTGATCCAGTAACTAATCGCCAGGGTGAAGTACATCACCACCATTAGCGAGAAGTAAGGAACAATTGAATTGACAATTTGCCAGATGCTGCGCAAGCGACTCGGGCGTTGATAAGGCGCCACGACAGACATGAGGGAATTTCGCTTCAATATGACGTGTGGGGGTTGTTGGTTGGACGTAAAATGATTCTCCGGGAATTATGTTGGTGGGAATGCTATTTGAATTGTCATAGTTTCGTCTCGCTGCGCCATAACCTCACATACCTTAATCGCTCACTTCGCCGCAGGACGCAGGAACGACTCAAGAGCTCCGTACCGGAACCCTTGCTGCGATTTATACGCAGGATATGTCCGGAGTTGGAATCTAAATGCGGACACGCAGCAACGTGCCCGTACGAATGTTCCGCGAGTTTCAGAGGTTGCCAGGTACCCCACAGCTTGCTGTGGGTTTAGCAGTTGCTGATCGCGCCGTCATCTTTTTCAACAAGCCGTTGAGATGGTATACCTTGTCGGCAGGATGGCGCGGATGTGAGCTCGGACGAACCTTCGGATCACCCGTCCGTGTCATTCCCGCGAAGGCGGGAATCCAGGCCCGAACTGTGAGCGGCGTACGTCCTCGTGCGCCGCAGACGCCCACAATGGGCTAGACTACAGGGCTAGTCGGCGAGTCAAGCGTTGTGGCAAAAGGGGTTCGACCTAGTTAACTCATGTATGTCGGGTTTCTCGCCGTGTGGATGTGACTACTGGTACTGAAAGGACTGATGTTATTCATCAGCAACGTGAATTGCGATGATTGCGAACGGCTCTGAACCGGACCTACGAAACAAGCTCATCGACCCAGGAGTCGCAATCCATATCTGTCAGACTCCGCCTCAAACTCGTGAGTCAGGTCCTCACTGCCGCTCCGTATCTCGAGCCACTCATCATGACTTATTCTGAGCAAGTAGGTACCCTCGATATCAAACAACCATGCGTCCCAAACGAAGTAAAATACCATACTGAGTATACTGACAAAAGAATCCTCCTTGGTTGAGTCGAAGAAGTGCGCGGGAGCCTCCATCAGGAACCGATTCTCCCCAAAGGAACGTCTATAACCGTAGAACAAGTCAAGGTTTTCAGCGTTCCACACCCCCCAACCCGACACATACAAGAAATTCCCAGATCCCTTGGAAAATAGGTATCCGAAGAGCCTCGACAGAGAAGTTTTGGTTCCGGAGTCTCTTGGAATTGAATACGCTCCCCCAATCAAGGGTAAGCTCTTCGACAAACCGCCTACGAGCTCGTCCAATGTCCTTCTGCCGAGCACCTCGTATGCGTCTTCTTTGCTGAGTACTTTCATCGTCTATTCACACCTTAGAGAGCAAGAACAAAGTTCCGTGATCATGGCATCGCCATTATCAGCCCGCCGAGAATTATGAACCAGGGACTCCACAGCTTGCTATGGGTCTCCTAGCTGCTTATCGCACCGTCATCTCTTTCAACAAGCCGTTGAGGTGGTACACCTTGTCGATGATGAACAGGACGTAACGGATGTCGACTGAGATTGTACGGTCGATGTCGCCATCGAACAGGTAGTCGCAGGCGACCGCTTCGTAGTTGCCGTCGAACGCCAGGCCGATTAGTTCGCCTTTGCCGTTGATGACCGGACTGCCGGAATTGCCGCCGGTAATGTCATTGGTGGTCAGGAAATCGACCGGCACATCTTTGGACTGCGCATCGACGTAGTTGCCGAAATCCTTTGCTGGCAAATGTCGCCGACAGTTCCTTGGGCACGATAAACGGATCGACTCGCGATTCCTTTTCGATCACGCCCGACAAGGTCGTTTCATAATCGTAGCTGACGGCATCGCGCGGCTGGTAGCCGTGCACTTCGCCGTAACTCAGGCGCATCGTGCCGTTGGCGTCGGGATACATCTTCTCCTGCTTCCACTCGGCGTAGGCCTGAATCAATTTCGGGGTCAGGCGGGTTTCGGCGCCGGAGAACACGCGGTCGCGTTCACGGGATGTTTCCATCATCGGATAGAGCGCGGCGGCGAAGTCGACGAACGGATCGTGCAGATTTTCCAAATCGGCTTTGTTCAACGCGAACATCTTGAGACGCTGGTCAGTCGTTCCAATGATGGTTCTGGCATACGCGTTCTCAACGAACTGATCGATTTGCTTTTCACGGTCGCCATTCGTCCCCACCGGAAACATCTTTTCGACCAAGTCGATCTTTTGATTAGCGGGCAGTGCCAGGGCATTGTGCAGCGAATATTTCAGCAATTCCTTGTCGACCTTGGGAGCGAGATCGGATTGCACATTCGTCAACCGCTCGATTGCCGCGGCCGTGTCGCGATCCATGAATCCGCGTTCGCGCTGCATATCCGGTTTCTGACGTTCGACCGACCAGCGATAGAGTGTATTCGCCAGCCGCAGATAGGTGCAACCCCACATCATTTGCGAAAGTGTCGCATCGCGTTCCTGATCAACCTTGTTGGCGCGGTAAAGACTGTCGAGCTCCGGAAGTACCGTCCATACTTTCTTGTCCAACGCCGGATTAGCTTTCAGGAACTCCGCCAGCCCGCGTTCATCGGTCTGTTTCTTCTGGAGAATGTGCGAGTGCGTCAGGCCTTCCATCGTCCCGTAGTTCTTTTTCAACCGGTTATTGATACTTGCGATATCAGACGACTGCGCCAGCGCCAGTGCGGAATCCATCGCGCCAAGTTCATTTCTGATCTTAAGCTGATCCTCCGAAATATGAATCGAACGAGGATAGGTGAAGTTGATCGCATTTTCCAGCTCGAACGAACTGATGTAGCGCCGCGTGCTGCCGGGAAAACCGAGTGTCATTGCAAAGTCGTGTTCACGGACTCCGGCAGATGAAACCGGCAAATACGACTTCGGTTTGTACGGCACGTTTTCCTTTGCATAGTCGGCGGGCTTGCCGTCGGGGGCAACATAGGCGCGCAGGAATGAAAAATCGCCGGTGTGGCGCGGCCACATCCAGTTGTCGATATCGCCGCCGAAATTGCCGATTGCCATCGGCGGCACATACACGATGCGCACATCGCGGATTTCCATGAAAGTATATTTGACGTACTGCTTGCCGGAGAACATCGTCGCGACGCGGCACTTGATATCGCCGCCCGCTTCCGTTTCTTTGACGATCTTCTTGATCTCCTGATCGACCGCCTTGTAGCGCTGCAAATCGGTCATCGTGTCGTTCACCACCGCCAGCACTCGCGACGTGACATCTTCCATACCGAGAGTCACAGAGACACGATACCCGACAGCTTGCTTTTCACCCGCTTTAGTGGGGGCGTAGAAACCATCGCGAAGATAGTTGTGTTCAACCGAACTTTGTTCTTCGATGGCATCGTAAGCAACATGATGATTCGTGAGGATCAATCCTTCCGGCGACACGAACGATCCGGTCGCGCTGACCTGCACCACCGCACTGGCGATGCCGGTGCCTTGCGAATTGTATATATCCTGCGGTTTGAGAATCAGTCCGCGGGTCTGGAGACTATCGAACGGAAGTTTGTCGAGAAGATAGAGTGGCCACATGCCTTCGTCAGCAAGAGTGGTGCCGGCAAGAAGTGTAACCAAAGCCAGAATAGCACAGCAGCGGCGAAAATACGTCATCATCGGTATCCTTTCAAATTTGGATAGAATAAGTCAATTCGGGCGAGCGAAGGCAAGGGGTTTCTGTCGAGGTGCCGTCAAAACTTCATTCAGCCGTATAAGTTTCTCCCTCATCCACGCTCGAATTAATGTGGTTTAACTGCCACACATGATTGTATGAGACGTGGGACTGATTCATCATTTCGCTTTGAAGATAGACGACAGCCATTATATTGATTTGCCGGAGGCCGGTACAATCCGCGGTCCCGAAAACTGCCCTTAAATTCGTCGAGCGCCGATGATCAGACGTGCCCAGCACACTCTCGAAGAACTAGTCCGACTCTGCCGCCAGAGTGATGAACCGGCTTGGCACGAACTGATCGACTTGGTCGGCCCGGTGATCTTTGCCCTCTGCCGACGCAGCCGATTGACCCGGGACGAAAGTTTCGACATCTACGGGCAAGTCTGTCTTGAGCTGGTCAAGAGCATCGACTCCATTCGCGAAGCCGAGAAACTTCCGGCGGTCGTAGCCACAATTACCCGCCGCCAGATTTATAGTTTCTACCAGAAATTGCGAATGGTCGAAATCGTGGGCGATGAATCGCTGGAACTGGTCGCGGACGATTGCGCCGACCACCCTGAAAAAGTCTATGAGCAAGCCCGGCGGCGTCAAGCGCTGCTGGCGGCAATGAGCGAATTGAACGACAGAGATTTCCGGCTGCTGACGGCGCTGTTTCTCGATCCGGAGGAACCGTCATATAAGGAGATTGCGCGGGCACTGAAGATGCCGGTGTCATCAATCGGTCCCTTACGAGGCAAGGCGCTGGACAAATTGTGCCGCATACTAAAGCGAAAGAAGTTCAATTTTTAGGTATTTTTTGACACGAAAAGCGAGACCTGAATACAGGTGGATTAATGGGAAAGAAAGAGAAAAACATAGAGAAGCTGGCGGATGACCTGCTGAAGCGCCTGTCGGATAAAGAGCGCGAGGAGTTAGCGGAGAAGCTGGACAGCGATCAGGATCTGGCGGAATTGAAATCGCTCGTTGGTGACACCGATTCGGCAGCGTTGTCGGAGTGGGAGAAGTTACGCCAGTCGGCACACTCCCTGCTCAAGGGCATGCTCAAGGACACCCGCGAAGCCGGCAAGAACCCGCGCCAAGAGCGAGGCATTGTGACCTATGACAGCCAAATGCTGCCGCTTCCGGATGGTGTTCGTCCGGCACTGGTCGACACCCGCCGTGTGCGCTATCAGGTCGGCGACCAGCGGCTGGAATTGTCACTCTATCCGGTGTCACCCAAGTCCTACGAACTAATAGGCCAACTTTCTGTCACGGTAGGCACAAAGGAAATCAAGATCGAATTGAGTGGCGGTCAACGCAAAATCACAGCGCAGGCGGATCAATTCGGAGTATTTCACATCGAACGACTTCCCGGCGGCAAGTACCATTTGAAAATAATCCAGGGCGAATCCTTAGCAGTGGTTGATTTGGAAATATGATTACCTTCGCTGAAATGTCGCGGCTGTCCAAGCAAGCGGCGCTTGATCGGTTAATTACCGACCGGTATCAGGGTGATACCGACAAGTTCGCCAGCGATATCAGTTCGTCGCTCAATCAACTGCTCCAGAGCGACCTGAAGAAGGCCGCAAAGTATGTCGAACGTGCCGAGAAATGTTTTGCACTGCTTCCGAAGTCTCAGGCGCCTCGATTGCTTGCCATGCAAGCGCGCCTGGCCCACTGGAGCGGCAAGAGCGCGAACGCAGTACGTAAGTATGAAAACGCCATCCGGCAGTTCGAAAAACAGAAGCAATATCAATTGGCCGCGCAGACACAACAGGGACTGATGGATGCGTTCATGTACTTGGGCAAGCATCCGCAGGCGTTGGACTGCGGCAAAGCTGCGCTGAAATACTTCCGAAAGAAGCACCTCGACACTCAGGCGGCGCGCGTGATGACCAATATCGGCAACGTTTATCATCGCCTCGATCGCAACCGTGAAGCGCTAAGCTACTACGATCTCGCGCGCGCTATATTCGCCAAGCAGGGCGGCATATCGCTGGCGATTGTCGATTTCAACCGCGCCAACATCCTGGTCAATTTCAATCGCCTCGACGAAGCCGAGCAGCTATATCGCGACGCGGCCGAAATCTATCGTCAAGGAGGCATGGCGATCGCACAGGCCAAGGCCGAATACTCTCTGGCATATTTGTATTTTCTCAAAGATCAGTACACGCTGGCGCTGGCGACCTTCGACAAATCGCTGGTGTCATTCAAGAAACTCGGCGATGCCAAGGCGGTCGCCGTGACAACACTCGATCTCGCTGAGATCAGCACATATCTGAATCAACTTAGTTCTACCGTGATGTACGGCCAGGATGCCGACGCCGCCTGTAAGAAGCTCAATCTCTTTTATGAAGAAGGCAAAGCGGCGTACTTCATCGCCGAGGCGTTGCGTCACTTTGGAGACAACGATGAAGCCGCCAGGTATCTGAACAAAGCGAAGAAGCTGTTCGGGTCTGAGAAAAATCAACTCTGGCTCGGAATGGTCGAGCTGGAGCGCGCCAGATTCGAGCTTGACGCCGGCAAAATCAAGACCGCAACGAGAACAGCCACTGCGGCCCGGCGACTGTTCCAAATAAGTGGAGATGAACGGCGCACACTCGACGCCGAGATAACATTGATCGAAGCCGGACTCGCAAACGGCTCAGCCGAGTCAGCGCAGCAAAAAGCCAAGTCGCTGCTCAACCGGCCGCTATCCAGCTATCAGCAGTATCGCTTGGAATTTCTGCTGGGAAAATGCCTGCAGCAACAATCGCGTTCCGCACTGGCGTTGCGGCATTTCCGCAAAGCCATAGCTGTTGTCGAGAAGGTGCTGCCGAATCTCCCGGCGGACGAAAGACGCTTCTTCTTCGCACTGGGCAAATCATCTGGCTATTCCTCCGCCGTTGAATGTCTGCTGGAATTGGGCAAGACCGACGAATCATTCGCGCAGAATTCGCGCGCCTTGGCGATTCTCAACCAGCGCCGGGTTCCTGATTCGCAGATCGCCCGCGAAGTCCCGCAGCAGTTCTTGCGGGAGCGCGATCGTTTGCGTTTATCGCTCAAGCGGCTGCAGCAAGCTCCCGGTGAGTCGGCGACACGTACGATTTCGGCGCCGGCGATGCGAAAGATTGAGCATCAGCTTTACACCAGCGAACGGAGAATTGCCTCCATCCTCACCGCAGCGAGCTCGCTTCAGACAATGCCTTCAGGCAGAGTTGCAGGCGCCAACAATCTGGTGGATGGCTCCCATATCCTGATTAATCCCGTGGCACTGGAAGATTCCGTGGGCGTCTTCTCGGTCACAAATGACAGTATAGATTTCGTCCGATGCCGGGTTACTCCGAATCAATTGAATGCAGCGGTACGGCAGCTGCACTTCCTGATGGAAAATGCAGTTTACATGCCGACCGGCGGCTCGCGTGAGGCCATCATTCAGCATCTGAATCAACTCCGCGATTGGTTGCTGGCTCCGATTGAGCAATACATTGCAGACCGTAAGCCCGTGTTCCTGGTTGACGGCATTTTCGCGCAAATACCTTTTGCCGCGCTCCCCGATTCCGGACAGGCATACTTGAAAGATAGCGCTGAGATGCGCATCATTGTAAGTCCGGATGACCTGGCCTATAAGTCACAAGCAACTGAACCGATAACAACATTGCGCTCCGCAATTTTCGCGCCTTCCGCAAGCGGATTGCCAATGGTCGAGATCGAAGGAAGCAGAATCAGCGCGGCATTTCCGGAAGCCATGCTGTACACTGACGATGCCGTCTCATCGCATCGCCTGCTGGATGAATTGCGGCATTCCACCGGGTTTGTACATATCGCTACTCACGCGTCGCGATCTTCGGAAAATCCGCTGTTCAGCAGGATTCTTTTGAACGACGGGCCGTTCTTTCCGTTTGATCTGTTTGGAAGCGGTGTCGCTGCACAGCTGGTCACCCTATCGGGGTGCCAGACCGCGGCGCCGGGAATTCATTACGCAAATTCTTTCAGTTTGGCGAAGGCTTTTTATCAAGCCGGAGCGCGGTTTGTATTGGCATCACTCTGGACGGTATCAGACAAATTGAGCATGATGTTCATGACGGAATTCTATCAATCGCTCAGCGCCAACAATGATGTGCCTGCCGCTTACGCAGCCGCCATCAATCATGTGATGAAGATTAACGACAATCCTGCTTTCTGGGCGCCTTATGTATTGCTGGGAATATAATTGCTGACGGAGATATAGATCATGAAACGACCGGGTAAATCGATGGGACTTGCGGCGCTGCTGATAATACTCTGTTGCACGCCGATCTTGCAGGCGGCCTCGCCATTCAGCGGCTGTGGTATGCTCGTACAGGGGCCGAACTGCCTGCTATTTCAGCCAGGTGGCGGTCCGATGGCGTTGTACGGGCTCGGCAATTACGGACCATTTCACGCCGGAGACCATGTCTGCGTTACCGGTCAATTGCAAATGTACTGCCAGCCCCAGTGCGCTGACGCCATGGGCTGCATCGTAAACAATTCCATTTCGCCGGCCAATCCTCCCGATTCCCAATATCAGGCCTGCGGCAGTCTGATCGATCAGGCCGGCTGCATGTTGTTCGTTCCCGACAACGAGCCAATGGCGCATTTGCGACTCGACAATTATGGAAGCTTCCACGTCGGAAACCGGGTTTGCGTAACCGGAAACCGTTTGAACGATTGTTTAAACCCGTGTCCGGCAGCGACCGGCTGCATAGTATCAAACTCGATCACGATGCAGGGACAGCATGGTTCCGGTTTCTGCGGCTGCGGTGTTATCGTGGGAGATTCGACCTGCATAATGTTTTCTCCGGGCGGTGATCCATTCACGCGCTTCGTGCTCAGCAATGCCTTCGGCTTCCAGGTCGGCGACACAGTCCGTGTTTTTGCTCCCGGAGTGCTGCCCTGCAGCACAGTTTGTCAGGGTGCTGCGGGATGTCTGGAGGTCGACTCGATACTCTTCTGTGCTCCGCCTCCGATGATGCCGATGTCGGGACATGCCGTGCTGCGGCTGGATTCCGGCGACTCTCTGGCTGCCATTGTATCCTCGATCGGTTCATCCGTTATCGATAGTATCGCGCACCGCATGACCTATTTGCTCAGATTCGACGACACGCTGTCCGTCGACGCGCAATTGGAAATCCTCAGGACTCATCACGGCGTATTGTTTGCCGAGCCAAATTTCGAGACGTCATTGCCCGAAGTGCAGCAAATGAGTATTTCGTTTCCGGACGAAAATGCCCCGCCGCTGGTTTACGGCGTCAGTCCGGCTTCGTACTTTGAGCAGCCCGCCAACTACGAAATCGGGATTGATTCAGCGCATGCCCGCACGCAGGGAAACGGTACGCGTGTAGCCGTGATCGATAACGGCATCGAATTGACTCATCCCCTGTTTGCGGGAGCGCTCGACACGAGCCGCTACGATTTCTTCGACAATGACGACGATCCCAGCGAATTACCGGGAACGGTTTACGGCCATGGCACTTTCGTTGCCGGGCTGATTCGCCTGACAGCACCGGAGAGCAAACTGATGCCTCTGCGGGCCTTCGATCAAGACGGAGTCGGTAACACTTTCGCAATCGCCCAGGCGATCTATTATGCCATCGACCACGGCGCAGACATTATCAATATGAGCTTTGGCGTTTATGACAATAGCTACCTGCTGGTCAAGGCCTGTAGCACCGCAGTGGCAAACGGCGTCACTATGGTCGCTGCCACCGGGAATGATTCAACGTTTATGCCAATATTCCCGGCGGCGTTGAATGGAGTGATTGCTGTCTCGGCCCTCGATACGACCGAAGCAATTGCCTGGTTTTCGAATTATGGCGAATACATTGATGTCTGCGCGCCGGCAGTAAATCTGTACAGTTCGCTGGCGGGGACTTACCAATGGGGCACCTGGAGCGGCACATCCTTCGGTGCAGCAGTCGTCAGCGGCACCTGCGCTCTGGCCAAGGCCGCGTTTCCGGACTTGAATTCGTTCAGCATGGAAATTCAGATTCGATCCACGGCCAGCAAGACTCTACACGGCACGACAATCGTGCCGGTTGATCCATACTATGGCTATGGTTGTGTCAATGCCGCCGGCGCGGTCTGGAACGAATCCCCGCCAATCGTGATTCTGGTCGGAGATGCCGATGGCTCGGGGAGCGTTGACATCTCGGACGCGGTGTATTTGTGCACGTATATTTTCGCTTCCGGTCCGCCGCCTGCATTGTTTGATGCCGGTGACGCCAACTGCGATCGGGTAATTGACATATCCGACGTAGTATTCCTGATAAATTACATCTTCGCCGGCGGCCGCGCCCCTGGTTGCCAGTAGGCGTCAATGTGCGATTCCCGCAAAGCGGGCGACCGGGTTTCGGTAGTGAGAAAGCGAAAAAAAACGGTATCAAATCGGATCGCTGAGCGCACTCCAGTTATAGAAACTTGGAAAGATTAATAGGAAATCAACAACCACATAGGAGGTCTAATGAAACGTACTGCTGTTGCTCTTCTGGCCAGTCTGCTACTGCTGGCTCTGTACGCGCCGAGCTTTGGCGGAGGCATTCCCGGAAACGGCTCACGTAATGATGCCGACCATCGAAATTCAAACAACCTGCTTGATTACAGCGCTCCCGCCAATCAGGTGATCGACGCGGTGTCGGGCGCGGTAGAAGAAATCTATAACGATCTTAACGGCTCCGGTCGCGGCGGTTACAGCACGAGCTGCGTGGCCGTGTCATTGATGCTGCCGGACACGGTCCATGTGACGCCCATGCATCATATGCCGGTTCTGGGCGCATTTCAACTGGTCAACTGCGGCGACTCCGCGTCGCTGGTAACGTTGGTGTTTCAGGTTACGCTCCATATCAACGACGTTCTTGATACCACGATTACGTTCCGCGTGATCCATGTACCGATGGCGCCGGGCGATACGATTACTCATCCGATCAGAATTCCGGTTCCGCCGATGCCGGGAACTTACACGTTCTGCGCGACTGCCGTGAGCGGCGAGTTCAGCGCCACCTCCTGCAAGACCATGACTGTTGTCGGCGACCCATTCCCCGGAATTCCGACGAGCATGTGCGGCGTACTGGTTCAGGGAACCGGCTGCGTGATTCTTTCGCCTATGGGCTGCATGCAACAGGGCGGATTTGTTCTTGACAACTATGGCACCTTCGTCGTCGGCGACACAGTTTGCGTTGACGGCCTGATGTTCCCTCACTGCGAAGGACAGTGCCCGGAGGCCCATGGATGTATCAGAGACAACACCATATCTACTCCGCCATCCAATCCCGGCGGACCGTTCGAGGCCTGTGGCACACTGGTACAAGGAACCGACTGCGTTCTGTTTGCGCCAGCCGGCAACTCAAGTCGTCTGATCGCGCTGCAGAATTACGGACCGTTCGTCGTGGGCGATTCGGTTTGCGTGCACGGAATGCTTGACCCAGACTGCCAGCTTCCCTGTGCGGAGGCCACCGCCTGCCTGGCGAACAATACAATCGATCCGTGGCAACACAATCCGGGCAATCATTATCAGGGTTGCGGCGTGCTGGTGCAGGGCACAGCATGCGTGGTCTTTGTGGCCGCGAATGATCCCAATGCCAGATTTGTACTGCAGAACTACGGACCGTTTGTCGTGGGCGATTCGGTTTGTGTGACGGGCATGGTAAGGCCGGATTGCCCCAACATGTGTCCCGAAGCCGTCGCGTGCCTCGTGATGAACGACATCCGTCCGACCACTCCTCCGACACCGGGGTTCAACGGTTGTGGCTTCCTGGTTCAGGGCACGAATTGCGTGTTGTTCTCGCAATTGGGAATGGGCGGCATGGGCGGACACAAGTTCGTATTGGAAAACTACGGTAGCTTCGTAGTCGGTGACTCGGTTTGCGTCAGCGGCACTCTACAAGCGCCGTGCCCGGGCGCTTGCGTCGAGGCTATGGGCTGTATTAACGGAAATACGATCAACGGCTTTATCCCTCCGCCTGCGACCGCTCCGACGATGATGAGCCAGAACTTCCCGAATCCGTTCAATCCGACCACCACAATCTTCTTCGCCGTTCCTCAGACCGGCGAGGTCAAAGTCGCGGTTTATAATTCGCTTGGCCAGGTAGTGCGGATTCTTTCCGAGAATGTTATGTCGGCAGGCAATCATCAGGTTACCTGGGACGGCAGAGACAATCGCGGCAACCAGGTGTCCAGTGGCGTCTACTTCTACAAGATCGACGCCGGCGGCATGTCGGAAACCCGCAAGATGCTGCTAATGAAGTAGCCGTACCGCCATCTACATAAAGCCGAATGCCTTTTGGCTACGGGAGAGGTGATCCACGGGGATCCCTCTCCCGTTTTTTGTGCGCACAGCCGCCCGGCGAGGACAAAAGATGTCCTGCATTTTCCGATAGCATTTTGGCGAGTTTTCCGGTATTATTTCGGGTTATGTTACGCTTCGTAGACATCTGCAATATTACTGTGAATTCGGGCCATGGCGGCCCCGGACACGTCAGCTTCAGACACGAAAAATATGTGGCTAAAGGCGGTCCGGACGGAGGAGACGGTGGCAAGGGCGGAGACGTCATTTTCGTCGTCGACTCCAACCTTAACACCTTGCGTGACTTCACCTATCGAAAACGTTTCCGCGCTGGAGACGGCGACCCGGGCGGCAAAGCGCTGCGATCGGGACTGGGAGGAGCTGACCTGAATATCAAGGTTCCCCCCGGAACAATCATACGTGACCGCGAAACTGACGACATCCTCTGTGACCTGGCTGCCGAAGGAGAGACGTTTAAGGTCTGTCGCGGTGGTATCGGAGGCAGAGGAAACAATCACTTCAAGTCAGCTACCAGACAAACTCCCCGTTATGCCGACAAAGGCAGGCCGGGGGAAGAAAAGCAACTTACTCTTGAATTGAAGCTGGTGGCAGACGTGGGATTGGTCGGTTACCCTAACGCAGGCAAGTCGACATTTTTGAGCGCAATATCGGATGCCAAACCGAAGATTGCCTCGTATCCGTTTACAACGCTCACTCCCAATCTGGGCGTGGTGCGTCTCACCGATTACAATACTTTCACCGTGGCAGATATTCCCGGTATCATTGAGGGCGCGCACAAGGGCAAGGGGCTCGGACTGCAATTCCTGCGACACATTCAGCGCGTTCGCGTGCTCTGCTTTATTCTCGATGCCAGCGACAAAAATTATGAAAGGCACTACGCCTCCCTCAAGGAGGAGCTCGGCGCTTATGACCCGAGTTTGCTGAATCGCGCCGAGGTCATTTTACTAAACAAGATCGACGCATTGTCCTCGAAGAAGCGAATCCAGTTGGAGGAATCAGTAGACAAGAACACGCTATTGATTTCGGCGCTCAAGAAGTCCAACATTGAAGAAGCGACATCCCGGCTGTGGAAGAAACTTGAGGGAACAAAGAAGAAGAGCCATGGCGCAGTCTGATGACCCCCGTTACTATTGGTTTGCGCTTGGAACGGTGCCGAAAATCGGCGCTTTGCGATACAACGCGCTGGTAAAACGCTTCGGTTCTCCTCAGGCAGCGCTATCGGCGCCGGATTCCGAACTCAAGCGCATGCCTGATTTTGGCGACAAAATCGTCGGTTCGCTAAAATCACAAGTAGACTGGGAATTCGCCGAGAAACAAATGGCCGCGCTGGAAAAGAGCGGCGCGAGCATTGTTACAATCCTGGATGAAAACTATCCCGAGTCTCTGAAACGGATATACGACCCACCACCGTTCCTGCTGGTGCAAGGATCGTTTACGCCCGCCGACGACAATGCTGTCGCAATCGTCGGCAGTCGAGTCTGCACAACATACGGCAAGCAGATTACCGAGCAGTTGTCTCGTGGACTGGTCGAAGCCGGGCTGACGATAGTCTCAGGACTGGCGCGCGGCATCGATTCGGCAGCTCATCGCGCAGCCATTCAGGCGGGCGGTAGAACAATCGCCGTCCTCGGATGTGGACTGGACATCTTCTATCCGCCTGAGAACGAGGCCTTGTATGGCGAAATCGCCGAGTCAGGAGCGGTCGTATCAGAATTTCCGTTTGGGCTGAAGCCGGACAAGTACAATTTCCCGACCCGTAATCGCATAATCTCCGGATTGTCCAAAGGAGTTGTGGTGGTTGAGGCAGGGAGAGCATCAGGAGCGCTGCTGACCGTGCAACACGCTGTTGACCAGAATCGGGAGGTCTTTGCCGTCCCGGGAAACATCAGTTCAGCCGCATCTGCGGGTACCAACGAGCTGCTGAAACAGGGAGCAATTCCGGTCACATCTCCGGCGGACGTGCTGCTGGCTTTGGGATATCATCCCGACAAGAGAGTCGAACCCGAGTCTAGGAAGAAACCGTCGCTGCCGGATAATGAGATGGCAGTTTACGACTCGCTTTCCGACCAGCCACTGCAGATCGACAAGCTCTCAAAGAATGTCGGCAAACCGGTGTCCGAGGTGCTGGCGGTTTTGTTCAGTCTGGAGATGGCGGGCCTGGTACGGCAACTACCGGGCAAACTTTTTTTGCGCGAACGGTAAAAGGATTTGAAATTGGCCTCGAAAACGGTTAAGATTGCTAATAAGTTAGGGTTACACGCGCGTCCTTCGGCTAAAGTGGTGCAAACCGCCACCAAGTTTAAGTCCGAAATCATCCTGGAGAAGGACGGGCTGGAAGTGAATGGGAAGTCGATCATGGGGGTGATGATGCTGGCAGCAGAAATGGGATCGGAAGTCAAGATTACCGCTCGCGGGGATGATGAAGATGCAGCCGTTGACGCTTTGGCAGAGGTGATTGGATCCAGGTTTGAATAATATCGGGCCTGCCGACAGAATATAGAAACGCTGAATGAAACAAGAAACCAAACTCAAAGAACTTGTGCTCAAGGGAATCGTGGCTTCCCCGGGCATTGCCATTGGCAAGAGCTTCAGGCACCATCTGGACGGCTTCGCGATTGTACGCAGAAGCATTCCCAGGTCCCAAGTTGATTCCGAAATAGAGCGGCTCAAGACTGCTGTAGGCAAGGCGGTGAAGGACCTGGAGCAGATTCGCGGCGAAGCCGATCGCACGCTTGGCCCACAATTGTCAAAGATTTTCGAAGCGCAATTATTGATCCTGCGTGACGCCGAGTTTTTCCGGCAGGTGTCGGATGACATTGCGAAATCGTCGCTGAATGCCGAGTTCGTTTACGACCGGCACTTGCAGCAGACGCTCAAATCACTCCGGACCTCTCAGGATACTTATCTGCGCGAAATGGCGAATGATATCAGCACGACGGCCGCCAAAGTATTCAACCATCTGGCGGGCGTTCGTTCAAATAAGATTGTCGATAATCCGCATAAGGTCGCTCTCGCGGAGGACTTCTCCCCTGCCGAAGTGATCCTGATGAACAAGTATCATATTCCGGGCTTTGCCACGCAGATGGGCGGCGCGACCTCGCACATGACTTTAATCGCCAAGTCACTGTCGATTCCCGGCGTGGTTGGTGTCAGCAACCTGCTCAAGAAGTGTCCGGACGACTCTTCGATGATCGTTGACGGTGATAACGGATTAGTCATTGTTAATCCGGAGGCCAAGACTCTTACTCGATATCAAGCGGAGCACAAACGCCATCGCGGCGTGGCATCGCGGCAACTCAAGTCAATCGCGCGGCTGCCCTCCACCACCAAAGACGGCCGCATGATTACGGTCATGGCGAATCTGGAAATCCCTTCCGACCTTGATCTGGTTCTGTCAGCGGCAAAGATCGGCGTCGGCCTGTATCGCACGGAGTTCTTCTACCTCAGCGCGATGAAATTTCCGTCGGAAGAGGAACAGACTAAGCAATACCGGGCGATTGCGAGGACGTTTTTTCCGAATCCGGTGGTCATGCGCATATTCGATTTGGGATCCGATAAGATTGTCGGGGATTTGCGTAACTCCGAAGAAGTCAACCCGGCACTTGGATGGCGCGGCATTCGCTTTGACCTGGATATGCCGGAAATTTTCAGGGCGCAGATTCGCGCGCTGCTGAAGGCGTCGGAATTTCGCAACGTCCGGATTCTACTCCCGATGGTGTCAACCGTATCGGAAATCGTCCGCACCAAGAAGCTAATTCACGCTTCCATGACGGAATTGAGCAAGGAAGGTGTTGCGTTCGACGAGGATGTTGAAATCGGCATCATGGTGGAGGTTCCTTCGGCGGCGGTGATGGCATGCGAACTCGCAAAGCACGTCGATTTCCTGTCGATCGGAACCAACGATCTAATCCAGTACACGCTCGCGGTTGACCGGGGCAACAAGAGAGTGGCCTCGCTCTACCGCGAATTCAATCCCGCCGTGCTGCGGCTGATCAAAATGACGATTGATGCAGGCATAACTACTGGCATCGATGTCTCAATGTGCGGCGAAATGGCGAGTGAGGATCTGGCGCTGCCGCTTCTTGTCGGCTTGGGCCTGGCATCATTTTCGGTCGGGCCGATGAGACTGTCAGAAGTCAAGAGAGTAATTGCCAGGCTCGATTATACCGAGTGCGTCAGGCTGGCTGCCAAGGTCATGAACATGTCGACGACATCACAGATAGAAGCGACACTGCAGGAATGGTACTCAACGCACGTAGGCGAATTGGACGACGAGGACTAAATGTTACTGACACCGGCGCTGCTAAAGAAACTTGATCCCGCTGACATGTATTCGCGCGTGTATCACTTCCCCGAGCAATTGCGCGAAGGTTATTCGCTGCCCATCAACGGCGACCTGACGAATATCAACGCAGCCGAGATCAAGAACATCATTATTGCCGGAATGGGTGGGTCGGCAATCGGTGGAGATATTCTGCGTTCCTATCTGGCCGAAGAAATGCCGGTACCGATCGTAGTCAACCGTAACTACAATCTTCCCCGCTATGCCGATCAGAACACGTTGTTGATTGCGTCATCGTATTCGGGCAACACCGAGGAGACGCTGTCAGCATTCGCGCAAGCGAAGCAGCGTGGTTGCCGGATCATAATTACGACGACGGGCGGCCGACTCGGAGGAATCGCAATCGAAGGCGCCTATCCTCATGTCGTATTGCCGGCCGGTTTGCAGCCGCGCGCGGCACTCGGATATGCATTCGGACCGCTGTTGCATCTAGCGGAAAGACTGGGATTTGCAGCAAGTCAGTCCGATAATGTTGAGGCGACTTGCGCCTACTTGGTGGGCAATCGCAAAAAGCTCGGAACAGAGACTTCAGATAAGCGGAATCCCGCAAGGCAACTGGCCGCGAAGTTGAAAGACAAGATCGCCGTGATATATGCAGGCGCCGATTACTATGATGCCACAGCTGTACGGTTCAAAGGCCAACTTTGCGAAAACGCCAAATCGCTGGCTTATGCCAATATTTGCCCGGAGTTTAATCACAATGAACTGATGGGATACAATTTCCCCGCGAAATCGCTGAGTAAGTTGCAGGTGGTCTTCCTGACCGGTCCGGCGGATTCCGCGGGCGTGACGAATCGCTTCAAGATTATAGGCAAGATCCTGAGCCGTAAGAAAGTCGCGAACGTCGATGCTGAAAGCGCAGGGTCCGAATCGGCTGGCGGAGATATTTTCATTGATTCAGCTTGGCGATTTTACCAGTTATTATCTGGCGCTGCTCAACAAGATTGATCCTACTCCCGTAAATGACATCGAACGGCTTAAGGTTGCTTTGGAGAAACTGAATTGAAATTGGCCCGACTGCTCGGACTTGCAGCACTCATTTTACTCCTGATTGTTCCGCAGATATTCGCTACTAACGGCGCTCCTGCCGACACCGGTTGGTTCCGCACCTATCGCCTGAATGCGCTGGTCGTTGCCGCCGTGTTTTCTATCGCGGTCCTGTATTACACCCGCCGCGCGCGACGGGGTGAAAAGCTATTCATCCGCAAGATCGCCGGGCTTGATGAAGTCGAGGATGCTGTCGGACGCGCTACAGAAATGGGCAAGCCGGTGCTCTTCATTCCGGGGATCAACGAGATTGATACGATCGACACCCTCGCCGGTCTCTCTATTCTTGGCAGAGTCGCCTTGATCACGGCGCGCTACGAGACGCCGCTGTATGTGCCGGTGCGCTATCCGATGGTGCTGGCGGCTGCACAGGAAGTAGTACAGCAGTCGTATATCACTGAAGGCCGGGCGGATTCCTACAATCAGGATATGATCAGCTATGTCGCGGGCGAGCAGTTTGCGTTCACCGCGGCGGTCAACGGCTACATGATGCGCGAGCGCCCGGCGGCTAATATCATGATGGGCGCGTTTTACGCTGAGTCGCTGCTACTTGCGGAAACCGGCAATGCGGCGGGGTCGATTCAGATCGCCGGAACTGCACAGCCGGAACAACTGCCGTTTTTTATCGCCGCCTGCGACTACACGCTGATGGGCGAGGAATTATTCGCGGCGTCAGCATATTTGTCGCATGAGCCACTGATGCTGGGCGGATTGAAGGGGCAGGATTTTATGAAGGTTCTGATCGTAGTGCTGATCGTTGTCGCAACGATTATGGTTACGCTGCATAGCGGCGGCGACTGGATTAGATCACTGTTCGAGGTTCGTTGATGAAGACCAAGCTGCCGATTGCCATTGCGTTTCTGTCCGGCCTGGCCATGGTCGCCGTGTTCCTGCTCAACCCGGAGAAGACCGGAGACGTAGAAGGCGAGTTGCTGCAGTGGACCACTGTCATCGCCGGATTCACGCTGTTGCTGGGGGTGGTGTCGATGGTGCGGGTCAATTGGCGGCCGGTATTGCGACGTGAAAAAGGTTGGTTCAACCGGGCGGCGCTGCTGCTGGCGGTGGCCGTGACGGCGATACCGGCAATGCTGCCGGTGGGTTCGTCGCCGCTGTTCGGCACGGATTCGGGATCGATATATGATTGGTGTTTCAATAATCTGAATGCGCCGATGATGGCGACCATGTTTGCCATGCTCGCTTTCTATGTCGCCTCGGCTGCGTTTCGCGCATTCAGGGCGCGCAACGCGGAAGCCACGTTGCTGTTAATTACGGCGACTGTCGTGATGCTCTGGCGTGTGCCGATGGGTGAAAAAGTATACCTAGCGATCAACGCCAATCTGCCGCAATGGATCAATACCTACATCATGGGCGGAGTCAATGTTGCGGTGCAGCGCGGAATCATAATCGGCGCCGCGCTGGGAGCGGCCGCGACATCACTGCGCATCATGCTTGGAATTGAGCGCACTTATATGGGGAAAACCTGACGTGAGTTTCTGGGAACGCATTTCGCTACTTGATCGCCGCTGGATCTACCTGGCTGTGGCGCTGGCAGTGATTTTCCCCCTGCTCTTGCCGATGCGGCTGCCGGTTGCAATTACGCCGGAAGCGAGGCAACTGTACGATGCCGTCGAAGCGCTTCCCGACAGCTCGGTAGTAATGCTAACGTTCGACTATTATCCGTCGACGGTGGCGGAAACCAGGCCGATGTCGGTGGCGGCACTGCATCAACTGTTCCGCAAGAATCTCAAAGTTGTCACCATGACGACGATCCCTCTGGGCGGTCCGTCGATGGCGGATCGCACGATGAAGGAGATGGCCAAGTTATATAACAAGACCTATGGCATCGACTATGTCAATCTCGGCTACAAGGCAAACTATACCGCCGTGTTGCTGGGAATGGGATCCTCGATTGAGTCAATCTACCCGGCGGATCAGTACGGCACGCCGCTGGCGCAATTGCCGTTGATGCAGCGGGTCAAAAGTTACAAGGATATCAGTTTCATCTTCATTGTCGCGGATAACGGCATCGTCGATAACTGGATTTCGATCGTCAACGCGCAATTCGGCGTGCCGATGGGCGCCGGTGTAACCGCGGTAATGGCGCCGAAGTTTTACAGTTACGTTCAGGCCAAACAGATGACCGGACTTTTGGGTGGCATGAAGGGAGCGGCTGAATATGAAAAGCTCGTTAACAAACCGGCCATGGCAACGATCGGCATGGACTCGCAATCACTTGTGCATTTGCTGATCATCTTTTTCGTGATCATCGGCAACATATCTTACTTCATGATTCGTGGTCAGAAGGGAAAGAGTACCTGATGGACACTCTTGGACTCTGGTTAGCCGGTTTCTTAACGCTGTCGCTGTTTTCATTCTTGTACCGCGACAACCCCTTCTATCGCCTGGCTGAACATATCTTTGCGGGACTATCCGCCGGATATTATGTTGGGTTGATTTATCGCTCGGTGATACTGCAGCAGTTGATTGATCCGATCAGCCAGCACTGGACGTCGGTTTCCGCAGGCGACCAGCCGGGATTCCATCTCATGAAGATTGCCTTCCTGTTGTTCGCCGGAGGTCTGGGCGTTCTCATGTTTACGCGCTTCTTCCCGAAGGCGTCCTGGATATCACGTTATCCGTTGGCGTTTGTCATGGGTAACACCGCGGGTATCTATCTGATGTCGGAGTTGCACGGACGATTGATCCCGCAGATTGCGGGAACATTCGTGAACCTGCTGAGTCCGCTCAGCATCATAATCTTCTTCGGAGTGCTGACGACACTGATCTATTTCTATTTTTCGAAAGAACACACCGGCGTTTTGGGCGGCAGCGCTCGGGTCGGCATTTGGTTTATAATGATCGCGTTTGGCGCCCATTTCGGCTACACCGTGATGGGGCGAATTAGTTTGTTGATCGGGCAAGTGCAGTTTATCTTTATTGACTGGCTGAAGCTGATTAAACTGGGTTGAGGTCTGAATGAAAATTGTAATTCCGGTTGCCGGCGAGGGGAGACGTCTTCTCCCACACACGTACAGTACTCCCAAGTGCTTGCTGCAGGTAGCCGGCAAGCCGATTCTGGGACATATCGTCGACCAGATTCTCGCGCTCGATTTCAGCGAGGTCATTTTCATCACCGGACCCAACGGCCAGAAGATCGAAAAATTCATTCGCAGTAATTACAACTTCACCGCGCGTTTTATCGAACAGCAGCGCCTCTACGGGCTTGGCTACGCCGTCTATCTCGGCATTGTCAACCGCTCCGAGGAATTGCTGGTCGTGCTGGGCGACACCATTGTTGAGTTGGACTGGAGCAGCATGATCGGGGCCAACCGCAATACGATTGTCGTCAAGGAAGTCGGCGATCCGCGCGCGTTTGGCGTGGTGGAAATCGAGAACGACCACATCGTGCATCTGGTGGAAAAACCGCAGGACCCGCCGACAAATCTGGCGGTGGTCGGCGTTTACTATATCCGTGAAACGGCCAAGTTTTTCGAGTGCATTACCGAAGTCATCGAGAAGGGGATCACCACGCACGGCGAGATTCAGGTCACCGATGCATTTGATCTCTTGATCAAGAAGGGGTCGGCCATTCACACTTTCCCGACAACCGGCTGGTATGATTGTGGACGCAAGGAAACCATGCTGTCGACAAACCGCTTCCTGCTCGACCGCAAGGCCGCATCGTCGTATCGCGACGGTTCGGTGATTATTCCGCCATCGTTCGTCTCGTCCGAGGCGGTGATCGAGAATTCGGTGATCGGCCCGTATGCCTCGATCGGCAAAGAGACTGTCGTCCGTAACTCGATCGTCCGCGATTCGATAATCGCCGACCATACTCAGGTGGTATCCTGTACGATTGAGAACTCGCTGATCGGCAACTATGTCATGATGCACGATGCCAACGGCTCTTACAATCTTGGCGACTACAGCGAAATCGGCGAATTGCACATACTGTAATAGTGAGCGTTACCGAATAGAATATTCGCTTCGGCGATAGATAGAAATCACTGGAAAAGGAAATAGATATGGCAACAAACAAGTTTCTCTTTACTTCCGAGTCGGTCACGGAAGGACATCCCGACAAACTCTGCGACCAGATTTCCGACGGTGTCCTCGACGACTTGCTGCGACAAGACAAGAACAGCCGCGTCGCCTGCGAGACATTTGTCACAGTCGGCCTGGTAGTCGTCGGCGGCGAAATCACCACTACCGGTTTCTGCGACATCAACCGTCTCGTGCGCAGGATTGTCAACGACATCGGCTACACAAAACCAGAATACGGCTTTCACTTCAACTCCTGTTCGATACTCAACGCCATCGGCTCGCAATCGCCCGATATCAAGCAGGGTGTCGACCGCGGGGGAGCGGGAGATCAGGGTTTGATGACCGGCTATGCCTGTGACGAGACTCCGGAGCTGATGCCGCTACCGATCATGCTGGCCCACAAACTCGTGAGGCGCCTGACGGACGTGCGCAAGAAGAACGTGCTCGATTACCTCGGCCCGGACGGCAAGTCGCAGGTTTCGATCGAATACATCGACGGCAGGCCGCGACGCTGCGAAGCGATTGTGATTTCCGCGCAACATTCGGAAAGAATCCTCGATCGCACCGGCAAGAAGATCACCGAACGCGCGCGGCAGGAGATTATCGAGAAGGTCATTCGACCCGTAGTCCCCGCGAAGATGATTGACAGCAAGACCAAGTTCTATGTCAACCCGACCGGCAAGTTCGTGATCGGCGGCCCGCAATCGGATACCGGCATGACCGGCCGCAAGATCATCGTGGACACTTACGGTGGCATGGCCTCGCATGGCGGCGGCGCGTTTTCGGGAAAAGATCCGACCAAGGTTGACCGCTCGGCCGCGTATATGGCGCGCTATATCGCCAAGAACATCGTTGCCGCCGGTATCGCCCGCAAGTGCACGATACAACTGGCCTACGCAATCGGAGTCGCCAATCCGGTCTCGATCATGGTGTTCACCGACAAGACCTCGAAGCTGTCCGATAATCGCATTATCGAGCTGATCCGCAAACACTTCGAGCTCACGCCGCGCGGCATCATCGACATGCTCGACCTGCGTCGCCCGATCTATCGGAGCACGGCGGCCTATGGACATTTCGGACGGCATGAAAAACAGTTCACGTGGGAACGCACTGACAAAATAAAAGAATTGCAGAAAGACGCCTAACGACGGGGGATAATACCTGAATGAACAAGTATCACGTTAAGGATCTCGCCCTCGCTTCCGAGGGCAAAAGGCGCATCGAATGGGCCGGCAATTTCATGCCGGTGGTCTCGCTGATCGAAGAGCGCCTCAAGAAAGAACAACCGCTTAAGGGACGCAAGATCGCCGCCTGCCTGCACGTGACGACGGAAACCGCGAACCTGATGCGCGTGCTGAAGTCGGCGGGAGCCGAGTTGCACCTTTGCGCTTCCAATCCGCTGTCGACGCAGGATGATGTGGCAGCATCGCTGGTGAAGGATTACGGCATTGATGTTTCCGCCATCTGCGGCATCGACACCAAGGGCTATTACCAGCATATCAACGCCGCACTCGACATCAAACCCGATATCACGATGGACGATGGAGCCGATTTAGTCAACGTGCTGCATTCAGACCGCCGAGATTTGCTGCCGAATGTGATCGGCGGCACCGAGGAAACGACGACCGGCGTCATCCGCCTGCGCGCGATGGCGCACGACAAGGTTTTGCAGTATCCGATTGTCGCAGTCAACGATTCGCAGACCAAGCACATGTTCGACAACCGTTACGGTACCGGACAGTCGACCATCGACGGCATCATTCGCTCTACCAATTTCCTGATAGCCGGCTCGGTTGTCGTGGTCGCCGGTTACGGCTGGTGTGGACGCGGATTGGCGACGCGGGTGAAGGGACACGGTGCGGACGTGATTGTCACTGAGGTTGATGCCATCAAGGCCATTGAAGCCGCAATGGACGGCTTCCGCGTGATGCCCATGGCGAAAGCCGCACCGCTCGGAGATGTCTTCGTCACACTCACCGGCGATATCAACGTTCTCCGTCCGGAGCATTTCCTGAAAATGAAGTCGGGCGCGATCGTTTGTAACAGCGGACACTTCAATGTCGAGATCGATCTCGAAGGATTGGCCAAGATGTCAAAGAAGCGCCGCATGGTACGCAACCTGGTTGAGGAGTTTACGCTTCAATCAGGCAGCAAGATCAATGTTCTCGCCGAAGGGCGGCTGATTAACCTGTCCGCGGCCGAAGGACATCCCGCGATGGTGATGGATATGTCGTTTGCCAATCAATCACTTGCTTGCGAGTACATTGTGAAGAATTACAGGAAGCTGTCGAAAGACGTTTTCGCGTTGCCGGCGAAACTTGACTATCAGGTAGCCGAGTTGAAACTCAAGTCGATGGGCGCGACCATTGACAAGCTCACGGCGGAACAGAAGAAGTATCTTGCCAGTTGGCAGATGGGGACGTAAACGAGTAACTAATTACAATATAGATTGCTGATCTGGGGCGCACTGCCGTGCGCCCCTACTTTTTGGAATGGTCAGACTATTTTCCCGCCACCCAAGACTACATCACCGTCATAGAAGACGCAACTTTGCCCCGGAGTGATCGCACGCTGCTTCTGCGAAAGCCGGACCTCAACGGAATTGTCGGACTGCAAGGATAACTCGCCGGCAACCGGTTTGTGCAGATAGCGAATCTTCACTAACGCGGGTATCGTCCGGTTGCGCTGGTCGTCGCTATTCGCGAGATCGATGGCTATCCAGTTGACTTCGGACACACGGAAATGATCGGTCAGGAGGTCGTCATCCGAACCGACTACAATTTCATTTTTGTCCGGAATGATCTGCGTGACATAGCGCTTTTCTGTCGTCGCAATTTGAATTCGTTTCCGTTGTCCGATCGTGTAGCGATAGTATCCTTCGTGCTTTCCCACCGCATTGCCGGCGGTGTCGCGAATTATTCCCGGTTGCGCGAGTTCCGGGTGCCGGGATTGCACCAACCGTGCGTAATCGTCGTCCGGCACAAAGCAGATTTCGCGCGACTCCTCGCCATCGGCATTGATGAGGCCGTACTCATGCCCCAGGCGTCTCACTTCGGTCTTGTGCAGATCCCCCAACGGAAACAATGTGTGTGCCAGCGATTCCTGGGAGAGACCCCAGAGGAAGTATGACTGGTCGCGGGTCGCATCAACACCTTTGAGGATTTGATAACGACCGCTGGTTTCGTCATGATGGATTCGCGCGTAGTGGCCGGTGGCTAAGTAGTCGCAACCGAGCTGCTTCGTCTTGTTCTCCAGCAGTCCCCACTTGATTTTGTAATTGCAGACGACGCACGGATTCGGAGTTCGTCCGTTGACATACTCGGACACGAAATCCTGAATCACGGTCTCGTTGAAATCCTTGTGCATGTTCAGTACATAATGCGGGATGCCGTACTTGAAGCAAACACTGCGGGCATCTTCGAACATCTCCAGCGAGCAACAATGCCGGCTGACATGCTTGTCTGCGCCGCCGATTTCGTCAAAGTCCCAGAGCTTCATCGTCAGGCCGATGACATCGTAGCCCTCCAGCTTGAGCTTGACGGCAGTGACGGAACTGTCGATTCCGCCTGACATCGCGACAGCAACTAGTTTCTTCATGCCCAGAGTGCTATTTGGATTGCGCGTAGATCGGCGACATCATGCGCAGGCGCTCGATCACGGGCGGCAGGACTTCGAGGGTGTAGTCGATTTCCTCGGCTGTATTGCCCTTGCCCAGTGAAAAACGAACCGCAGTCTGCGCCTCTTCCGACGGAACCCCCATCGCCAATAGGACATGGGACGGCTCCACCGCGCCGGACGTGCAAGCCGAACCGGAGGAAACGGCAATCCCCTTCATATCGAGTGACAGGATTGTCGCCTCGCCTTCGGCGCCGGGGAAAGTAAAGAACAACGTGTTCACGATTCGATGATCTGCGTCGCCATTGAAATGAGAATCGGGCACGGTTGCGAGGATGCCGTCGAAGAGTCGTTTCGCAAGCTCCTGCAAGTGTTTGGTGTTCTTGTCGAGTTCGGTCGTCGCCAGTTCCAGCGCCCGCGCCATACCAACCACTCCGGCGACATTCTCAGTGCCGGCGCGCTTATTGCGCTCATGGGCGCCACCGTGGGCGAATGGAGTAAACCGTGCGCCGGTCTTGGCAAACAAAATGCCTACACCTTTCGGACCATAGAACTTGTGCGCCGAGCCGGAGAGGAAATCAACTTCGAGATTCTTGATATCAACCTTGATCTTGCCGATCGCCTGTACGGCGTCGGTGTGGAATAGCACACCTTTGGCATGCGCGATCTGGCAGAGTTTTCTGATATCCTGAATCGTGCCGACTTCGTTATTGGCCTGCATGATCGAGACCAAAATCGTATCGGTGCGAATTGCCGCCGCCAGTTCGTTCGGATCGACATAACCCATGCGGTCAACGCCGAGATAGGTTATCTCGTATCCGTGCCGCATGAGATACTCACAGGGCTCCAGGATTGCATGATGCTCGATACGCGACGTGATGATATGCTTGCCCTTCTGAACGAGAGCATCAGCCACGCCCTTGATCACGGTATTGTCCGACTCGGTAGCGCCCGAGGTAAAATATATTTCATCGGGACGGCAACTGAGCAAACTGGCGATCTTCTCGCGCGATTGTTCCAGTCCCGCGCGCGCCGACTGTCCGACGGAGTGAACCGAAGAGGCATTGCCGTAAAACTCCAACAGGTACGGCGTCATCGCCTCGAGAGCCCGGGGATCTAACGGAGTGGTACTGTTATGATCAAAGTATATTCGTCGCACTGCTAATGCCTCGTTTCTTTTCGAGAAGCCCGGTCTCGACGTTACGCAAATCCTCGAGCGTTGTATTAAACAGCTTGGTATTGATCGTGTTCTCCAGGTCCGCCCAGAATTTGCGTGACGCGCAAATCTCCCTGCGGACACAGTCTTCTTCATGCCCCGGGCGGTGGCAATGGCTGAAGGTGATCGGCCCGTCAAGCACACTGACGATCTGGCCGACGCTGATTTCTTCCGCCGGACGGGCAAGAGCGTAGCCACCCTGCGCGCCCCGTTTGGCTTGCACCAATCCGCCGCGCCGTAACCGGCTGAAAATCTGTTCGAGATACGGCAGCGAGATGTCTTCCATCCGCGAAATCTGCACCGTCGATAATGGCCGTTTTGCCCTGGCCATAGCTAGCATGGCCCGGACACCGTATCTGCCGCGAGTCGATAACGACAAAAGCTACTCCTCCATAGTCCTTCTGCGATAAGAATAACAATCCTTAGTCAACTTGTCAAGATTCTCCGGCTCCCAACTAGATACGCCTCTCGGGGTCGATTTGGGAGCATTTATCTGCTCCAATAACAGAATACATCACAACAAGTTACGTTGAAAAATGCGACAGCGACTGTCTTGAAATCCCCGCTCAGAGACGGATTTCGGTGAACCGCCCTATTCCCTCGCAATTACCCGCGCCACGCTGAGTAATGAAGACAGACTTGGTCTATCCACAATTAGTCAACATTGTGGAAATCGTCGCCGGCGACAGCTTTGTTTCTGCCAGGCCGGAATGTGTCTTGATTTCGACTTTTTCCAGGATCAGGAAGTCCAGCGGATGGTTACTTGACCGCGACGCTCTTGGACGATGACGCCAGAGGCGAAGTCACTGATCTCTGTAGTTCGACCAGCGGCGGGAAATCGGAATCGGCGTTTTTCCAAACGCCGAGGACTTGCTGGCGGAGCGCCAAAGCGGCATCCTTATTCCCGAGCGAGTCATCTATTTTCGCCAGTATTATGAGCGTTCGCGGATGGTTGGGATTGATGGACAGATTTTTCTGCAACTCGGATCTGGCCTGGTCGACGCTCCCCATACGCCAAAGAACGTCGGCGTACAGAGTTCTCATTCCAATCAGGTCAGTGGGGCTCTTCGTGGAGTCGACACATTCAGCAAACAACCGCGAAGCAGTCGAGAGGTCTCCCGCGAGATCGGCTGAAGTGGCATCCATATAAGCGTTGGCGCGTGCCTCGGAAGATTTCTGTACCAGGCCGGGTCTTCTATCCATCAGTTCCTTGAGAAACCGGCGACGTTCGGACCAGGCGTTGTTCAGCGCCTCCGGGTCTCTGCGCACGTAAGCGATGTATCCCTTGACTGCCGCACCGAATTGCGCATTGGTCTTGTCCGGGTCGGTGTCCTGGCGAATTACCTCATCGGAAAGCCGGATCGCGTCGTCATATTTCTTGCATTCGGCGTAAAGTCTTGCCTGTTGTGCCAGGTAGCTGTTCTTGAGAACTTCGCTGGATGCCTGACCTGCGAGAATGTGAAAGCAATAATCAACTTGTTTGATCTGTCCAAGTGCAGCGTAGGTCCCGGCCATATGCAATACCGGGAAATCGAGATCTGGATTAATATTGAAGGCCTCGCGAAATTCGGCGAGTGCATCGTCATACTTGCCGAGCGCCAGCAGAATCTCCCCGCGCGAGTCATGTGGATTGGCCTGATTAGGACATAACTGAATGTATTTTTCCAGCAGCGATAGTGCTTCGTCATAGCGGCCGAGATAGTAGTTAAGATATCCGAGCATGTTGTAAGCGTTGGCGTAATTGGGGTCAATATTGAGTGCCTTTTGGTCGAGTTCGATGCAACGCTCCCAGTTTTCGCGCCCAAATTCAGAATTGCAGAGAGTGACATAGCCCTCGCGATGGTCTGGGTACTTGGCCATATACAACTCCGCCAGACTGTCGGCCAATACCCGATTAAATCCTTCCCCATCCTCCGACTTCCACATTTCGAGCAGCAACTGCTCCCGCTCAGATACTTTCGGTTTGTTAGCTATTGCAAGATCCCAGAGTTCTTTGCTCTTCTGCTTGAATCCGAGTCCATAGTAAGTCTTGGCTAGCTGTGCTTCCGCCACAGCGAAACCCGAATCTAACGCCACCGCCTGCTCGTATTCTGCGGCTGCCTGCCGCATGTAGAGCTTCTCCGCCAGGTCGACGCCGGCCTGGTAATGTTTGTAGGCCTCACTCGAATTCGTGGTCACATCCCTGTCACTACGAAACGCGAAAATAATTGACAGCGCGGTCAGTAACAGGAAGATTCCAAAAGCCAACTTGCGCAACATAGACCCAACTCCTCCGATATGGTTTTGGCTCAGAGCCGCAAACGGGGCAAACCACAACCCGCGTACCATTCGGCAGTTAAGTATACGAAATTCTCAAGCACTTAGTTTTGTATTCTTTGTTCTTAAATGTTGCGAATCGGGTAGTAGCACACCATTTTCCCGCTATGAGGCAAATGCTTCTCCTGCTTACGATTCTGCTGGTTTCGGCCGGCAGTGCCTATTCCCAGTCCTTGTCGCTCGACGAGGCGCTGCACCGGGCATTGTCGCACAACAAACAGCTTACGGTGTTGCGAAACCGAGTCCAGGAAAGCGAACAGCGCGTCGATCAGGCCAAGTCAGCGTACCTGCCGCAATTCAAGTTGACCGGCAGCTACAACTACCTGTCCAGAATTCCGCAGATAAGTCTTACGCTGCCGCCGCCGATCGTCGCTCCTCAGATCAAAACGGCGACGCACAATGTGCTGGATGCGAATCTGTCCGGCGGCTATCTGCTGTTTGACTGGGGCAGGCGCTCGAAGATCGTCTCTCAAGCGCGTGTCGGCCGCGACTTGAGCCAGGTCAACGTTGCGGGCGCTGCGAATGAGGTGACGTATCAGACCATTCGCGCCTATGCCACAGCCGCTTTGCAGCAAGACAATGTAAACCTGCTCATGCGATATGTGGAATTGTCGCAGAAACACCTGGACGACGGCAAGACAAAATACGCCAACGGATTGATCTCGCAGTTTGATTTACTCAAGAGTGAAATCCAGCTCAAGACCTACCAGGAACAACTCTCGATCGCACGCGTCGATCTCAAAGAAGCGCTCCTGACGCTGACCGAGGTCTGCGGTGGAGATTCGGTACAACTCTTCGAGCCGAGTGATTCGCTTTTGCAGATATCGGTCAACCCACCTCAGACGGTTCGTTTCGATTCGCTAATACTGCAAAAACCGGAAGTGGTTGCACTGCAGAAGCAACAGACTCTGTCGCGCCTGTCAGGAGCTTCGGAGCAGTTGCGCCCGACGCTGACCGCCGTGAGTTCCGCCGGGTGGAAGAACAACTTCATGCCCGAGCCGGACAAGATGCAATTCAACTTTGTCGGTGGTTTGACACTGTCATACCCATTCTTCGACGGCGGCTATTCCAGACACCGGCAGCAGGAAGAAGTTGAACGGCAGAAGAGCTACCAACTTGACATCGATCGCATTGCCAGCGAAACACGACGGCAAATGGAAATAATGTTTCAGGAACTGCGCAAGATGGATGCCAAGGCCCGAATCACTTCCGACAAGCTGGTCCTCGCTCGGAAGGTGCTCGATATCGCGTCGGTCTCGTATGGCGCTGGATTGATTTCCAACACTGATTATCTGGACGCCGAGCTGGAAGTGGAAGCCATCGAGACACAGGCGTTGCAGGATCGTTATTCGCTCTTGATGACGCAGCTTGAACTCAAGAAGACTCTGGGTTACTTTCCGGAAACGCGCAACTAGTCTCCACGTGAAGCACGGCAGCCCTTACTTCGTACTCATCGCTCCAGTTGCGGTGATGATGAGTTGAACAATGCAGCTCACTGACAGCAGAATCTGCGCCAACACCATCAGACGGAAGCCCGCTCCGGTATACCATTGCCTCTGCTTCCAGACCGGAACGAACCAGTCCTTGGGACTGGAACTGTTTACACTCGGCGCGTCGGGCGTCCGCAACCACATTGCTCTCATCATGAGAACAAAAGAAGTCAGCATCGCCGCCAAAGACAGAATCGATAGAGCTAATATCACATAACGTCCCTTTCCCGCCCGCGCGGGGCATTGTCTGCAAAAGCTGCTAATCCACCAGGGCTATGAGCTTATTCCCAGAACCTTGAAGATGAACGCATACTCCAGCGCCAGTTCCTTCAATCGCTCATAGCGACCGGATGATCCGCCATGACCTGCGTCCATATTTATCTTCATCAAGAGCAAATTCTGGTCGGTCTTGTTCGAGCGTAGCTTGGCGCACCATTTCGCCGGTTCCCAGTACGCAACGCGCGGATCGTTCAAACTTCCGGTAATCAGGATATTGGGATAATCGCGCTTCGTCACATTCTCGTACGGCGCATACGATTTGATATAGTCGTAATATGGCTTCTCATGCGGATTGCCCCATTCCTCATACTCGGTAACGGTCAACGGAATAGTCGGGTCGAGCATCGTGTTGAGCACGTCGACAAACGGCACGTCCGCGATCACAACCTTCATCAGATCGGGCCGCATCATCGCCACGGCGCCTACCAACAGTCCACCGGCACTGCCGCCGGAAATGACCAGTCTGTCCTTGCCGGTGTACTTCTCTGCGATCAGATATTCGGCGCAAGCGATAAAATCCGTGAATGTATTCTTCTTGGTAAGCATCTTGCCATTATCATACCACTGCCGTCCCATCTCACCTCCACCACGGATATGAGGTATCGCAAATACAAATCCACGGTCCAGCAAACTCAATCGAGCTGAGCTAAACCAGGGATCCATCGGGTCGCCATAGGAGCCATAGCCATACAGGTACATCGGATTCGATCCGTCTTTCTTCAGCAGCGCTTTCTTGTAGACCAAAGAGATCGGTATCTTGACACCGTCACTCGCCGTAGCAAAGAGCTTCTGCGATTGATACAACGTGGGATCATATCCACCCAGAACTTCGTCCTGCTTCAAAAGCGTGCGCGCTTTCGTCGTCATGTTGTAGTCATAGACCGAGCGCTGAGTGACGAGCGACGTGTACGTGAATCGCAGCAGATCGGTATTGTACTCGGGATTTCTCGATACAGAATACGAATAAACCGGCTCCGTCCAGTCCACGTAATAACTCGTGTTGTCTTTGAAGTTGCGGATCTCAATTTGCTGCGATCCGTCCTTGCGCTCAAGCAATACCAGATAATCGCGGAAGGCCTCGCATGACGACAGCATGACGTCAGGGCGATAAGGCATCAATTCCTTCCAGTTCTTGCGGGAAGGATCGGCCACTGGAGCTTCCATCAATTTGAAATTCGTGGCATTCTCGTTGGTGAGAATGAAGAAGCGGTTGTCATGGTGGGTCACGCCGTATTCAATCCCGTGCTGCCGCGGCGCGATTACTTTGAACTCTGCCAGCGGAGTGTTGGCATCCAAATATCGATACTCGGTCGTCGTCTTGCTGCCGGCGCCTATAAAGATATAGGCCTTGCTCTTGCTCTTTTCGATGTCGATGAAATACGACTTGTCCGGTTCCTCAAATGCTATCGCGTCGGTCTTTGGATTATCTCCCAGCGTGTGACGCTTGATCTCATAGGGTCGCAAGGTTTCGTCGAGGATGTCGTAAAAGATCGTCTTGTTGTCGTTGGCCCAGACGATACTGGCGCCGGTATTGGAGATCGTATCGGGAAGCGGTTGGCCGGTGCGCAAATCCTTGAAGTAGACCGAGTAGATTTCCGATCCATTCGTGTCCACTGCATAGGCCAGCAGTTGCTGGTCGGGACTGACTTGGAAGCCGCCCAGATCGAAATAGCCGTGCACCTTGGCCAGTTCATTCTGATCCAAAATCACTTCTTCAGGCGCGTCCAGACTCCCTTTCTTGCGGCACTCGACGCGGTACTGTTTCCCCTGTTCAGTGCGGTAGTAGTAATAGTAGTCGTCGATCTTCTCGGGCACCGACAGATCAGTCTCCTTGATCCGCGACAGGAATTCCTTGAACAGACTATCCTGCACCGGAACCGTCGGTTTCATAATCGAATCGGTGTAATCGTTTTCTTCTTCCAGATAGTTGATCACGTCCGGATCGTTCTTGTCGCGCAGCCAGAAGTAATTGTCAATGCGGACGTCTCCCAATGTCGTGTCCGCCTTTGGTATTTTCGTTGCCACCGGAGGCGGAAGCTGATCTTCCTTTGCGGGGGTCTGTCCTACTGCGACGCCGAGAAGAAGCAGAACAAGAGTGAGGAGAGCTGTCTTGAACGTTGCTGGCTTAACCATTATATCTCCAAATTGCCCCAAGCGTAGATTTCGTAAAGCTGTGGCATCGGCGTATTACATCCGCATCGCTTCGAGGCGCTTGATGCGTTCCTCCATCGGCGGATGCGTGCTGAACAAGGTCATTAGGCCGCGCCCGCTAAGCGGGTTGACAATGAACATATGCGCCGTCGCAGGGCTGGCCTGCATCGGAATCGCTGCTGCACCACGCTGCAATTTTGCCAGTGCCGACGCCAAATCGCGGGGATTACCGTGGAAGCGCGCGCCGCTCTCGTCCGCCAGATATTCACGCGAACGGGAAATTGCCATTTGTATCAAAAGCGCCGCAATCGGTGCAATTATCGCCATCACCAAGAGCCCCAGTCCGCCACCGCCGCGATCATCATCCGAGCGACCGCCACCGAATATCGCCGCCCATTGCGCCATGTGAGCCAGCATGGAAATCGCGCCGGCGAACACGGCCGCGATGGTGCCGATCAAAATATCTCTGTGCTTAACATGAGCCAGCTCGTGCCCCAAAACACCGCGCAGTTCATTTTCGGTGAGAATGTTCATGATCCCCCGAGTAACGGCGACCGCGGCATGCTGCGGATTGCGACCGGTCGCGAATGCGTTGGGCGTGTCGGTCGGAATCATATATACGCGCGGCATCGGTATCGAAGCCCGCTGGCTCAAATCGCGAACCACTGCGAAAAGTCTGGGCGAATCGGTCTCGGTGATTTCCTGTGCCCCATACATCTTGAGCACGATCTTGTCCGAAAACCAATAGCTGAACACGTTCATTCCCAGTGCAAAAACGAAGGCGATCATCATGCCTCCATTGCCGCCGATTGCGTAGCCGATAAAGACTGCCAGCACCATCAGCAAGGCCATCAGGAATGTCGTTTTCATAGTGTTCATTATCTAACCTCCATAATCGTCTCTTTAAATGACCTGGCGGCCTGCACAAAACGCCGGCCGCGATCGTGATAAGTTATACCATTTTGTGCGCTCGAGCAACCCATAATGCCGTCCAACGACGGTCGCGCGCCCATCAATTGTCTTTTAACGAAATCGAGAGATCGCAGTTCCACAATTCGATACGCAGCACCATGTTGTGGGAAAGTCAGTCCAGTTTCTGGTTGACAAACGCCGGTCAATTCATATCTTGGAGCTAAAGAGTCCCATTATAGAGCTTCGTACGGGTATGTAGGAACTGTCGATTCGCAGAGTTCGATAAGAGCGTTGCGTCGTATTGATGTCAGTACGCTGAATTTTAGATGTCGTCATACGTGGCGGCGTCGTCCCGATATAGGTGCCATTTGCGAAGGCAATCTGGCGAAAGGAGGTGAAACACCGAGGGATTGTTGGTAACCGATTTTCGGAACGCTTGCCACTCTTGAGGTGAAGTGGCACATCTTGCCGACGCAGTTCTGCCTCACGAACTCGAACTTGCGCGCGGCGAGTAGAAAGATAAACCGTAACGGTCTGGAGGACCACTAAGATGAAGAGATACCGTTTCCTATCCCTGGCATTGGCAGCGCTATTTCTGCTGACGCTAAGCACCGCCGTAATCTGGAACGGATGTACAAATGAGACTGCCAAGCCAACCGCCGTCACTGAGTTTGGCGCTCCTACAATGGAGAAACTCGCTCCGGTCGTAGCTGTTCAGGACAGACACACGGACGAGCTACTGGCTATTGACGGCGTCGTAGGCACCGGCACCGGTGTCGACGTTAACGGCAAACCGGTCGTCAAAGTGTTCACCAAGAAAGCCGGCGTCAACGCCATCCCAGCTACTCTCGAAGGCGTACCAGTCGAAGTCGAAGAAACCGGCGAATTCGTCGCCATGGCTTTGACGGGACGTTATCGCCCGGTTCCGATCGGCGTTTCTGTCGGCAACAACAATGAATGCGCAGCAGGAACCATCGGTTGCGTGGTGTTCAAAGGTGGCCAGAAGTATATCCTGAGCAATAATCACGTATTGGCCAGACAAAACTACGCGGCGATCGGCGAACCGATTGTTCAGCCGGGACGTTATGAAAATAGGCGCTGTGCGAACAAGGTCTCAACCGACCTGGTTGCCAACCTGTCGGATTTCCAATCGATCACTTTCAGCACCAATGCCAATAACACCATGGATGCCGCCATTGCACAATATGTTAGCGGTGTCACCAATACCTGCTCGACTCCGTCCAACTACTACGGCTTCCCCAGCTCGACGACTGTCGCCGCCTTTGTAGGCCAGGCAATCAAGAAAGTCGGTCGGACGACGTCGCAGACCACCGGCACTGTGACAGCCATCAATGTCACCGTCAACGTGGGGTACACCTACGGTACCGCTCGCTTTGTCGGTCAGATCATGACCTCCAACAACTTCTGCAAGTCAGGTGACTCGGGTTCGTTAGTCGTCACATCTTCCGGCAATAATCCGGTTGCCCTGCTGTTTGCAGGCACCAATACCGGCTCGGCAATCGTTAGCCCCATCGGTCCGATATTGCAGCGCTTCAACGCCACTATTTGCGCGAACTAGGCGCGACTTGAGATATTAGACGTCTTTGGGCGGAGGCAATAGGTGCTTCCGCCCAACGTATTGGAGCACGGAATCGAGATGAAGTTGCGATTTGCATTCACGTTAATATTGGCGTTCGCTATATTCACTCTCACGAGTTGCAGCGGCGACAAACAGAAGACCGGAGAAGCAAGCATGCCAAAGCAGACTATACAGCAAGTTCTCGACCAGCATACAGGTGAATGGATGGCGCTTCCCGGCGTCGTCGGCACAGGCATCGGCGAACGCGACGGTAAGCCCTGCATCAAGGTATTCGTTGCGAAAAAGACGGCTGAACTTGAAAAGAAGATCCCCTCGCAGGTTGATGGCTACCCGGTTGTGATCGAGGAAACCGGCGAGTTCAAAGCGCTGGGCACAGACTAGACGCGAATAATCCGCCCCCTCCAAACGCCACCAAGTCGGATCTGATTACAGACAAGAGATACAAGCACGGAATCCGAAGCCCGCGTGGCTTCGGACCCTGCATGGATATTATCTATTGGCCGGTCTTGTTGGTAAGGTTCTCGATTTCACTGATGACGTCCCCGGAAGGCACGATGATATGCGCTAGTGCTAATTGCAGGACATCATCAACAGTCTTTATCGGGATCATTTCCAGGGCTGATTTCACTTCCGCCGGAATCTCAATCAAGTCCTTAACATTGGCCGCTGGAAACGCCACTCTCTTGATTCCCCCGCGGTAGGCAGCCAAGCTTTTTTCCTTCAAGCCGCCGATCGGCAGGACTCTTCCCTGCAATGTCACCTCGCCGGTCATCGCCAAATCGGGAAATACCGGCTGTCCAGTAAAGAGCGAGATCAGCGCCACGGTCACTGCAACTCCTGCCGACGGCCCGTCTTTTGGAGTCGCCCCCTCCGGGAAGTGAATGTGAACATCAACTTGCTCGAATACTTCAGGATCAATTCCCAACTGGTCGGCCCTCGAGCGAACGTACGAATAGGCCGCTTCCACCGACTCTTCCATCACCGAGCCCAGTTGACCGGTGACCATGACTTTGCCGCTACCCTTCATCTTAGTGGTCTCGATAAACAGGAGATCGCCTCCGGCCGGAGTCCATGCCAAGCCGGTGACAATACCGACTTCTGGAGAGCGATTAGCGACCTCAGGAATGACCTGCGGCGGCCCCAGAAGCTGTTCGACTTCGTTCTCGGTGATCTTGGCCGACGTGGTTTTGCTGTCAAGAATCCGCACCATTACCTTTCGGCAGATGGAGCTGATGTTTCTTTCCAGATTCCGAACTCCGGCCTCATAGGTATAGCCGGAGATGATCTTCGAGAGCGCTCCCTCGGTAAATGTGATTTCCTCGGCTTTCAGTCCGGTGGCCTCAATCTGTCTCTGGATCAGGTACTTCTGTGCGATCTTGACCTTCTCCATGAGCGTGTAGCCCGATATCTCAATGACCTCCATTCGGTCGCGCAGCGGCGGCGGGATCATGTCAACCATGTTGGCTGTAGCAATAAAGAAGACCTTGCTCAGGTCAAACGGCAGATCGAGATAGAGGTCGTGGAATGAGAAGTTCTGCTCCGGATCGAGCACTTCCAGCATCGCCGAGGACGGATCGCCACGGAAATCGGACCCCATCTTGTCGATCTCATCAATCATAAAGAGCGGGTTATTGAACCCGCAATTGCGAATCTCCTGGACGATCTTGCCGGGCATGGCTCCGACGTAAGTCCTTCTGTGGCCACGGATTTCGGCTTCATCGCGCATCCCACCTACCGAAATGCGGACGAACTTCCTGGCCAAAGCGCGAGCTATAGACCTCCCAAGTGAGGTTTTGCCAACCCCGGGAGGGCCGGAGAAACAGAGTATCGGACCGTGAGGATTCTCCTTACGGTGTCGGGTGGCCAAGAACTCCAGAATTCTCTCCTTCACCTTCTCCAATCCATAATGGTCGGCCTCAAGAATTTCACGGGCCGCCTTTATGTCAAGATTGTCGGACGAAGATCGGCTCCAGGGCAGGTCAATGATCCAGTCAAGGTAGGTTCGCACCACATTATATTCGGCGGACATAGAAGACATATTTTGTAGCCGTTCCAACTCTCGATCTACGGCAATCTGTGCCGGCGCCGGCAGCTCGGCCTGTTTGATCTTCTCGCGCACCTCGGCCAGTTCCGCGCCGGTGCCCTCCTCCTCGCCCAGCGCCTTCTTGATGGCATCCATTTGCTGCCTGAGATAGAACTGGCGCTGGCTCTTGTCGACGTCGATCCGTACCTGTTTTTCCACCTCGGCAGAGACATGCAGTTTCTGGATTTCGGCGGTCATTAGCTTGATAAGGCGGTCGTAGCGGTCGGCGAGGTCGGTGGCAGCCACCAGGTACTGCTTTTCGCCGAGGCCGAAGTTGAGATAGCTGGCCAGTAGGTCGGCAAAGCGGTCATAGTCTTCGGCGTTGACTTTCATCACTTGTACCATCTCCGCCGGGTAACGATTGTCAAGTTGAGCTACCTGCTCGAACAGCGTGAGCGCTTTTTCGAGTTTGTCGGCAAGGGCTTTGTCGGCCACGGTCCCTGTTTCAGGAAGGCATTCGCAGTGTGCCATGATATATGGCTCCATCGCTAGCAGTCGTTCGACCTGGATTCTCCTGATGCCTTGCAGGACTAGCTGAACGGTGTTGTTGGGAATTTTGACTTTGGAAATGACGCGCACGGCGACGCCGATCTTGTGGATGTCCTCGATGGAATTGACAACCGTGATACCCTTGCGCGTGATGAAAGTGGCGATGATCTGATTCTCGCCGCCCTTTTCCTCCAGTAGTTTGAGAGACTTGGCCAAACGCACTTGCAGGGACACCACCGCATGCGGGAAGACAGCCGTAGAGGTCAACGGCAGCAGTGGCAATTCATCGGGAATATCGCACTCGACGATTTCGTTATAGTCTTTCACTTTTGACCACCTTCCTGGAGTGTACGGCCTAATCTTAGCTAATCCGGGCATTAAATCAAGGGGAAACTCCCAGCACATTACTTACGCGAGAAATTGGCTTGGATTACTGCCGATAAAAAAACGCCCCGTTCGTGAAAGAACGGGGCGTCTATCTTCGAAGCGAATTAGCTTAGAAGCTCAGCGTCAAGGAGACGCGATGATTCTCGCCCAGGAAAGTTTCCTGCTCGGTGACGTATGCATAATCGATGGCATACTTGCCCATCACGGTGAGGCCGGCACCGACCGAGAACTTGCCGTCATTGACACCGGCGCGGACCGCGCCGAAGTAATTCTGAGCAAATTCATAATCGTACTCGGCGCCGAGATGCGCCTTCACGTTGTCACGGTACTGAATCTTTTCGACATCAGCCGCGAAGGTAAAACCTTCAAACGCAAAAGCAGCGATACCCAGGTGGAAGTTGGCCGGGATGTGATCACGGCCGATCTTCGTGCCAAGGTCTCTCGCGGTAATACCGAGATGAACATTGTCGCTCAACAGATACTTGATACCGGCATCAAAGCCAACACCGGTCTTGGAGTAACTGTCGATTTTCGAGTAGGCGACCTTAAAGGTCATACCCACATTGAGTCTGTTCATCTTGTTAGCATAGCTAAACAGGAATCCATGTTCATCCGCATTGAACGTGCCGCTGCCATTAAAGCCGCCGTCCGTCTTTGCGAGATCCTTCATGCCGCCGTTCACCCAGGAAAATCCTCCCCAGCCGGCTCTTCCGAAATTATATCCCAGAGCGAGGTAATTATACTTTCGATCATAGGACATATTAGCGGAAATCATGCTGGTAAGATTGAACCTTTCGATCCCTGTCAGTCCTGCGGGGTTCCAATACCCTGCATCTGCGTTGTCGGCAACTGCGGTATAGGCACCGCCCATGGCCAAAGCACGCGCGCCGACGCCCGAACGGAACGTCGTAAAGCCGTGGTTGTCTTCGGCAAGGGCCAGACCGCTCCAACCGATCAGGAGAGTCGAAAGTAATCCGGCGAAGATTACCAACTTCATCAGGTGATTTCTCATCTCGAAATCTCCCCTCCTATACATAAGAGTTCATTTCAAATTCACAGGATGAGTCTCCCGTTTCGGGGAGACTCATCCTTGTCTTCCTTACTTACTTCTCAACCACTGCGATTTTGACCACAGTCTGAGCACTGCCACCGGAATTTTCGGCGACGATGTGAGCGAGATAGGCGCCCCTTGCGACCATCCGGCCACCATCGGCGGTTCCATTCCAGGCAACAAGGTTATCACCGGCGTTCATGGCTGCGCCGCTTCTCAGCGTCGTAATCAGATCGCCACCCATGTCATAGATCTTCACCGTCACATTAGCCGACGAATGCAAGCTAATCTTCAGGTTGAAAGCATCCTGAGCAGGGTCAAACGGATTCGGACCGGCCATCGCCACGACATCGCCTTCAGCAAGCGGTGACTCTGGGAAGACCAGCAACGAGACCACGTTACCAACTTCGTCGGTAATCACGATCTCAGCCTTGACACCCGCAGTCGGGCAGTAGTAAAGCAGTCCGCCGCCACCAGAAGGCGCGAAGTACCACTTACCACCACTGTTGACCGCAGAAGCCGAACTCTGTTCAGCACCTTCGCCCAACGCGATACCGTCTTCAAGGATCGTGATGTCGGCAGCGGTAACACCGGCGCCGTCATCCCCGATAGTGAACACCATCGGGCAGGTCGCTGTCGTCGAATTCCGTGTGATAATCGGCGCCCGTGAGTCAACAGTAAACCACTGGACATGAGGCGTCGCATTGTTGCCGACACAATCCGGAGCGCCACCATCTGCGAGGTAGTACTCCTGGAATTGATCGTAAGCACCCGGATCGATACCCCAGTTTTGATCACCGTCCAAGTAGACGCGACGGTGGCCGTTGTACACGACAACTAACATCGCGCGCTTGTTCGACAGATCGTAGCTGGTCGGAATCGACACGGAATTGCCGGACAGATAGTTCTCGATTTGACCCGGGAAGAAGGTCTGGATAAAGGTGACTCTCTCCCGCGGATAGCCGTAGTAGGCACTGGCGCTATCGTCCGTAGAGACAAAGAACACATCGACGAAAACGGAATCCCATTTTACGCCGGATGCGTCATCGTTAATCGTAAAGTGGATCGTCGGATCCTTCCCAATGTAAGAGTTCGGGAAGGTTACGACCGGCTTCTGGCAATCAACCACGAAGTGATCCTCAAGGAACTGAGGCTTCAACTGGATGTTCGTGGCCTTGATGAACAGCGTGTGTTCGCCACAAGCAAGCGGCGAATTGGTCTCGGACGGATCGGTAACTTCCGAGTTGCCATCGGGGCTACCCGGCTCGATGTACTCAACCATTACGACGCCGGAAACTTCATCAATATTGACTTCCCAGAAGTCCGCCTCATCAAGGGTCTTCGGCGTCGAGACGCCCTTGACTCCCGGTGAAGCTACCCAGTCCGCATCAGGGCCGAGATAGACGGGAACGCCGTCCACCAGGACCTGCAGAGTTGACCATTCAATTGAATTCGGGAATGGCTCTGAGAACTGGTAATGGAATGACGGGAACGGGCTGGTATAGTTGCCACAGCTCGGAATCATATCCTTGCGGGTGACAATTTCCTGTCCGTTATACAGAGTGCGCTTGACCAGCGCGTAGGTTCCGTGCAGGCACGTAGTGGCGAATTCCACTGTGTGCTCCGCAGTGTTGAAGCCGGCTACGGTCGACGGGAAGAACACGTCTTCAGAATACACCCAGTGACCATCGCCATCCCACCAAGCGACCAACAATGATTCTTCAGGAAGATTGCAGCCCTCATCGTAGGTCATCTTAACCTTGGCATAGCGTTCATCGGAACCGGAGGTGCACAGGCCTTCACAATTAAGGCCCGGCAGACCGATGTAGTTGGCCTGACCATTGCGGTTGGAGACAGGCGTCAGAATGTAATCCTGCCAAACGCAAGGATCCGGTTTGCTCGACTCCCAAATCACGAGAGCATCGCCGAAGCCGGAAGAACTGGGCTCGAATTCCTGCGGAATGCTGACCCAGATAGTGTCGACGCCGTTGGGCGAAAGCTTAATCGTACCGCCGGTGCCGAGGTCGTTGGTGACCCACCACGTGGCGAGACTCTGACTTGAGGAGTAGCCAACTCCATTGTTATAATCACAGAAGAATACCTCGCCCCAAGCTGGACCGCCGTCTTCCATTTCGAAGAACTCGAACGGACCGGCATAGAGTTGAGAGGTACCTTGCTGCGGATAGTTCTTGAAGTCGACCAGTTGATAAACAAAGTCCTGATCGTCCTGATCCATCGAAATATTCACGCCGAACGGGAAGCCGAACGATGAGGTGAAGCGAGCTACGCCCTCAAGGTTGCAACCCTGCTCAGCATTCTTCTCGATGGTACCCGGGCCCCATCCGGAAGCCGGGTTCGAAGTGGCAGTCATCACGCCGCCGGAGATCGTGGCACTCAACACCGGAGCGAAATCTTCGCCCATGGAGTTGAGCATCCGCAACTGGTAGCTACCGTCAGCGGGCAACCAATCAGCAGCGTAAACAGCGTAACTCTGCCATCTGTTGTCATAATAGAAGAACGATTCACTGGTTTCTTCATGGCCGATACCGATCGGAATCCAGTCGCCAGTGGTCTTGTACTGGAACTGCACGGGTTCGTCGGAATAGGTTACGCCAACGATCTTGCCGTTCCAGAAACCGGCCACCAAGGCGTACGGGCTGGTCGGCATGAAGATGTACACGACTACCGAGTCGGTACCGACATTACAACCAACGTTGTCGTAGGCCTTGAAGAGGAGCACGTAAGTGCCCGGAGCCAAGCCACTGACATCCCAAGAGAACGTGAAGTGGCCGCTGGCATCCGGAGTGCCTGAGGCGATCAATTCGTCACTGCTGGGACCACTACCAGTGGTCAGGTAGAGACCAACTGAAGCCACACCGGAGTTGTAGATCGCCTGCGAACCAGCCGACGACAATGAGTCAATCGCGATCGTGGAAACGGTCACGACACCGGCGGTTCTGTCGATCGATACGGAGTAGTCATTGTTGTATTCTACGTCGGAAGTATCCGGCGCCTGAATCGAAAGGATTCGGGCCAACGGATTGGTACCGTCGAAGAACAGCGTGATCATCGGGCTGAAGCCTTCGCGTCCGGCCTGGTTAACTACGACCGCACGGAAGTTGTAGAAGCCGTCGACAAACTCCTCAGGCGTCTCGAAGATCTTCTGCCACGGAGCGAAGTTGTCGCCCGGGCCGGAGAAATTCTCCCAAGAAGTGCTGGTGGTCGTCTTCCACTGGAAGTCGACGTAACCAACTGGGCCGTTACCCACTTCAGCAACGAAGATCTCACCACCGCAGATGAACGAACCATTTGTCGGCGAAGAGATAGTGATGGTCGGCATGGCATTCTGAACGTTTACATTGATCTGCGGATTTTCATCGGCAGACTTCACGTTCAGGTTCTGATCCGTGGTCTCGAAACCGAGGATGTAAGCGCCATCAGGTACGGTATTGAGCGTAGCCCACACACCTGTGAAGTAGATGTCGGCATCGTCAATGCGTCGGACAGTCGTGATATCGGTCCACGCGCCGCCAGCCGTCTTGTACTTGTAGACGACTTGACGATAAGCATCGTCGCCTTGCAGCGCCCAGATGCTCATATCAACAGAACCCCAAACATAAGGTTGCGTCGGAGTTCTCCAGGCAGCGTCGCCCGGGAAGGTATCAAGAACGATCAATTCGATCTGATCCTGCGTGGTCTGGTGCAGACTGTCGGTCAGAATGGCTCTGATTCCACCATGGAATTCATTGTGGAATACGTCATCCTTGGTGATCAGCCCGAGAGCGAACGGATCGAAGCTAACGTGGTACGGTGACGCAGTGGCCACGCCCACGGAAACCCAATCGTCCTGAACTGGACTGTCGAAGAAGTACTCAACCTGTTCGATGCCGGTCAAGTCGGCGAGCGAATCAAGAATGACCGACTGGACACCAACAGATTCACCCTTCTTCATATAGATGATCCCAGGTCCACCGAGGAGAGTTGACGGAGTCTGATAGGTACGATCTCCGGCAGTTGCCTCGTAGATGGCGACCTGAGGCGCGCCGCAATCAAGCCTAAAGATGAGCTTGGAAGCGTCGGCGGGTGTAATCAAGGAAATCGGGGCCGCAAACGGATTAGCCCAGAATGTGTAATCGTCGAATTGGCCGTCACCGTCGGTATCGTCATAGACGTTGCCGGCGATATCGGTGACTTTGATGCGCAACTTGTAATCGAAGCCGCACTTCATCCAGCCATTGTCCTCCCACTCTTCGCCATCCCAAGTATGGGTCCATTCGGATATGAACCATTCATATCTCCAAATGGAGTTGTTGAGAGCTGCGTAGCCGTCACCAATCTTGTGGTAGAACTTCACGAGATCAACCGAATCGCGATAGGAAATGAAGAACTCGACCTTCGCGATGTCGATGGTGTTATTCGTGATTTCGGCATTCAGATTGATGAAGTGGTCGAAACCTGGATCCATGACGGTCAACTTGCCGTTGAGCATCAAAGCATCCGGAATCGACAGCGTCATAAGCGGAACCGTCTTGTCAAGGTAAACCTTGATAGCAGGAGATTCCTGCGTGTTGTCGACATTGTCATGAACAATGGCCTTCAACCAGACGAATCCCTCGGACAACGCTGAGTTATCCCACATTACCTGGAATTCCGGGAACGACGGGCTGATCAGGGCAGTCTTGCCACCGATACCCTTAGACGCCAGCGGAGTTCCGGTCTCGCCGATCTTTACCCATTCCGACGTTCCGTCGAGCTGGTAGAAGAATTCCATACGCACCGGGGAATCCGGGTCGTAAGAAGTCCCGAGAATCTTGGCTCTCACAGGAACCATATTCATCGAAGACTTGGCGATCGGCACGCGTGAGTACGCAGCCGGATAGGTCATGGTAATGTCCGGGGCTTTGACATCAGGCACGCAAAGCGTGACGGAGTCAAGTCCGGAGGCGCCGTTCTGCGAATTCGTGATTCTGACGTACAGTTTGGTCGGAATGCCATCGTTGGATTTCGGCCAATCAGTAACGCTGAATCCGAAGGAGTACGGTACGGTCTGGAAATCCTTGAAATCGATGCGAACCGAATCCTGATTTTCAGGAACATCCGGGTACATGAACATTACCCAGGCATCGATCGTGTAGACCGGAGTAGTCAACGGATCCATGACCGTAACAACGGCCGTGTTCACGGAATCACGCCATACGGTGAAGCCGCATCCAGGATTCTGCGGTGATGCGGAACCGTTGATCGTGTAAATGTCGGCTACCAGCTGATCCGGGTTCCAGAAGAAGGTGAACGCGGAACAATATGCCTGAGCCGTATCAAGCGGCAGAACGTTGCCGGCTGAATCGGTAGTCAGGATGTAAAGCTGATAGTAGCCCTTAGTTGACGGAGCGTCTCCGAGGACAATACCTTCGAACAGGGTCTGACCTTCGATGGTCATCAAGCCGATGGTGCCAATCGTGCGGCCATCAACCCAGGGACCCCACGATCCGCTCGGAACATCGTGACGACGGTAAGTCACCCAGGCGGTGGCGAGATCGTGCGCAGTGGTCGTAGCCGTGATATTGAGCGGCTTGCCCGGGCCGTAATACTTGCCGGTATCCGCTACTGACGGGAATACCACGCAAGCGATCGGCGCCGCAGCGTCGGCCTCTGCTGAGAACATGTTGGTATTGAATTCGGGGTTACCACAATCGTCCTTGGTGCGAATCACAAAGCGGTAAGTCTTACCATTCGTCAGGACTTCAGATTTCCAGGCGTTGGTATCGGGGCCGACCGCATTGTCATAGGCCAAGTTGAACGTAGTACCAAAAATGTTGTCGTAATTGAAGCCCGCACCAGTGGAATCTACATAAACGTAGAAGAACTGGGCGTCACCGGCTTGCGAAGGATAGCTGGCAGGCCACAACAGTTGCAGCTTACCGCCGGCGAGTTGCTTAATAACCACAGAATCGGGATCGATAGCGGTCGGCCTGCGAGTGTCAAGCAGAGTCGAACCACCAAGGACAGCGGTCAAAGCGGTGGTCTGCATTGAGTCGAGGTTACCGGCATCGTCCTCCGCGTAGATCCAAACAGTGTAGTCGGTGTTAACCGGCAGACTGTTCATATCGCGCGCGTACTGTGATTCGGGATCGAGAGCGGGATCGGTCAAGCTGCCGATCTTCCATCTGTTCTCCCAATCACCAGCCTTGTTTACAAAGGCCTCGGTAGCCGTGCCGCCGATACCGGCGTGCAGGAAGTCACCCCAAACAGAGGCAACATCGGGGCTGCCAGTAAGATCGGCACTAACTCTGACCGAGTCGCCAAGATTCGTGCAAGAGCTCGAATCGGCATTATCAATCGTGTGATAAAGGGCGTTGGAGAACACCGGCGGATCAAGGTCGATGGCGTTATCCAAGTTAGTCGAATCCGTAGTCGAATTGCAGGCGTCGTCGAAAGCGGTCAAGTAGATGTGTTTGAGAATGGTATCGCCTACGGGTAAGTCGATCGGCAACGGGGTAGTCAACCAAATGTCGACACGCCAGATATTGTTGCCGTTCGTGATGTCTTCCATCTCCCAGGTCGTGGTATCGCTGCGGAAGTTGTTCCATCTGTCAACCGCAACCACTCTGGTGTTTTCGAAGTAACCATTGGACGTCATATAGGCGATGACCGTAAGCCGATCGCCCAAAGCCGCCGAGGTATCGGAACCCATGTTGTTCTGCGAAATGAAGAACTTCAACGAATCGAACACGGGAGCGATGTCGTCGATTGGTTCAACAAACTGATAGGATTCCGTGCCAGTATTTCCGGCGTTGTCGGTAGCCGTGAAATAGATGACGTACCCTGGAATTACATCCAGAGAGCCAGAGCCTACCCGAACCGTGTCAGTCCAGGTATCATCGGCGAAACCGGCGCCATTGGCGTGGTAGTTCAGCTCATGGGCGGCATCACCGCCGAAAGCTGACAGATCCACCTTAACGGAATTGCCGGAGACTTCTTCATTGACGTTACTAACAAGAATGAAGAGCGAGTCACCGATGTTGACGATGTTTGTGCAGTCATTGGGCACCGTAGTGGTATCCAGAATCGTCACTGCAACATCGTAAATCGGGGCATAAAGATCGAAAAGTACGATGTAATCGGGCGGCGCCGTATTCCAGAGACCGTCCGAAGAATTGATTGCCGGGTTGGCAATCCAATCATTTCCAGTTCCATTAAACAGGGTGTCATTGACGCCGTCGTGCTTGAAAACCAAGCCCTTGGGCGGAATGACGACTTCCAGACCGGTCATGTGATACGAGGTATCCGTATCAACTGAATCCGTCCAGGCGTCAACCTTGACTGTAAGCGTGTCGTTGGCATCGAACGGCACATTAAAACCAGCCAGAGTGGCCTCATAATTGGCATCAAACCGGCCGGAAATGGTGTAAGTCTTGAAGGGGGTTGCAGCTGCGTTCTTGAACAGCTTGATACTGCTGATAGCGTACTCTTTTTCGATGTAGCTTCTCAGCTTTACCGAAGTGAGAGTATCGGTATCAAACCCCGTCAGCTCCACCTGAAGCAGCTGGATGTTGGTTGCGTTGTTCGCTACCGTGTCGTGCGGGGTCGTAAGAACGGTATAGGCCTGCCCGAAGGCGGTACCTCCTCCGACCGACCAAGTCAACAACATCACAACTGCCAGTAATGCCAGATTTCGAACATACTTCATTCGACAATCCTTTGTTACTCGTTGTTTATCCATTTTTCGTCTTCGTTTCCATGTTGGCATTGAAATGCATTACCTTCAATACCCTCCTTTCCAATCTCTCCCGAAAAGGACAAGATCTTCCATGAATACTCCTTTAGTTTAATGAGTTTAAGTTGCTCTAATCCTCTTTTCTCACCAATGTAAAACGAGTCATTAGCTGATTAAACAATACTCGCCTCCCCCTTTCCGCCTCTGATCCACATTCCCGTATTCATAATCAGTTCACTTTCTTCCCTGTTGCCAGAAACACGGCATGCGCCGCGCGGCTGATCTTCCCTGAAGCTCCTCTTATATCGAATGCTATAACGAGCGTTAGCTAGTTTGCCTATTTCTGCCTTTCTAAACCGAGTGCTTTCGCATCCCGCCGCAGACGCGCCTACCCCTCCCCAAAAATGAGAGCAGCAATTAACGACTTTTCCTAAACCGTGCAAGTGAAATTTTGCACGTGCCGAAAAATCGCCCAAAAATTTGTGGTCATGGTACGAGCATAGTTTTTTTCTGTCAAGAAAAAACTTTGCTTCACTTTCACTTAACCCAATTCTCACATGCGTCCGATGCTCGAAATTCTTAGACATTAATTCGTCTGACATTCCGCTTTGGGAACGGTCGGGTACGTAGTGATTTTTATCGGCAACTTGTTTCAAAATTTTACAACGGGTTTCAATATCTCGACGCCGGGATTCCCACCCGTCACGTATATCCCACCCTGAGAGGCCGTTGCACTTTGCACCGCCGAAAGTTACGAATGGCCCGGCGAACTTGTCGTCCGCCGAGATTGAGCCGCAGAACGTCGGTACACTATTAAATGTGGAAGGCGCAGACGTATGCTTATCGTCGCGCAATAGACGCCGTAACAAAGCAGGATGTGTCACATTCCTCCGCAATTATCCAAAAGCATGGCACTTAGAGCGCCGCGTATAGGGTGGAGCCGCCGCCAAATCAAATCAACAAAAACTTTAGAAAAGATTGAAAAGGTTATATCTACTTTAATCTTATGCGATTAAAGCCGACGATTTTTTCCCGATTACAAACTGTGATAGAGCCGTTCGTAACTTTCGTAACGCTCAGGAAAAATTCGACCTTCGCTAACCGCCTGTTTTACAGCGCATTCCGGTTCGTGGAGATGAGAACAGCGACTGAATTTGCAGTGCCCCAAATACGCCTCGAATTCGGGAAAATAAATCTGCAGTTCATCGCGATCCAAATCCCAGATTCCCAACACCTTCAAACCCGGACTATCGACTACGTAACCGCCGGAATCAAGAGCATATAACTCAACATTGGTTGTGGTATGCGTACCTTTGGTAGTAGTCTCCGAGACTTCCGCCGTTCTTATTGCCAATCCCGGTTGAAGACTGTTGAGCAGTGATGACTTACCGGTTCCGGAATGTCCGACAAAAATCGATTCGTGGTCGCACAGTTGCTTGCGCAGTTCATCGATGCCTACTCCACTTACACATGATGCCTGCACGATGGGAACCTCCACTGATTCGTAAATGGTTTTGATACGAGCCAGATCGTGGCGATGTTGCAGATCAATCTTGTTAATTACGACGACCGGTTTGAGGCCGCCTTTAAAGGCGGCCACGATGAAGCGATCGACAAGTCGTAGTTTGAGTTCCGGTTCTCGAACACTCGCGACAATCACCATCTGATCGACGTTGGCGACAATTACCTGCTCGGTACCCTTCAGCTCCTCACCGACTCTGACGCGTGAGAATTTGGTGAGGCGTGGGTGGACCTTTTCGATTCCACCCGGACCATCAACGGAAGGCACGAAGTCAACGATATCGCCAACCGCGACCGGTGATTGTCCTTTGTCGCGTTTGGCTTTGCCGAACACTTCACACTGGTATTCCAGACCTTCGGCAAGAACCGTGAAGAATTTTCCCCTGGAGCGAATGACCCTGCCGGTCATGCGTCACCTCCGGAGTCTTCCTCGCTGTCGATAGCATCAGTCAACAACTCGTCGATTTCCTGCTGTTTCGATCTATGTCGATCAACCTTCTGCTGATTGGCTTTCTCTATCTGTTTCTTCTTCTTGATCGCTTTGGCCTTAAGGCGATCATAGCTAAGCATCTTCTTGATACCTTTGATTCTTCTATTGCTCAGTTCATCTGCCATGACTGAAGTCTCCAAAAAAAACGCAGACACCCAGGTGTCTGCGGAAATGAGAGTTCTTTGTGAAAGTGCGCAAACGCACGGGTTACTATTCGTCAATCCTCCTGATCGTCACAATATCCAACATACAAACTCTCCTTTCCACTGACGCAATGCGTCCTTCGGATTTGCTTAACGTTACATTTTCCGATACGAGGCGTCAAGAAAAAAGTTGGGGTAGGTTAGGACGGAATTGAAGAGGCGTCAGGTGGGGATTTCTGACGCCGCAGATGGATTTGGGTTGTGGAACGGGCTCGGCCTCCCGCAAGACGTAACGTCGGGGCAGAGCTGATTGAAGTGCAATTCGATTCGCACTTACATGTTGTCATCCACCAGCTTGCAGAACTCGTTGACGTACCTCATCGAGCGGCTGACAGCTGTGGTCCAGAATTCATCTTTGGTCAAATTGACTTTCAGATGTTTCTTCGCAACTTCTTCCGTGGTCATGCTGCCGGTGTCTTGTAGCAGTGCCCGATATTTCGGCGCAAACGCCTGTCCCTCTTGCACTGCGCGTTCGTACACGCCGCCGGCAAAGAGGTAACCAAAAGTGTATGGGAAATTGTAGAAGGGCGCCTCGGTATAGAAGAAGTGCAACTTTGAGGCCCAGAAAAGAGGATGATACCCTTCGTTTGGATCAAGTATTCCGGCAAAGGCCTCGCGCTGCGCGGCGATCATCATCTCATCAAGACGAACTTTGCTAATGGCTCCCTTTGCGCGTTCCGCGTAGAACGATTTGTCGAACAGGAAGCGGGCGTAGATGTTGCAAAACAGAATAAAGGGTTGCTGCAAAATCTGATCGAGCAGCATCAGTTTCTGTTGGGGATTGGTGACTTCCTGAAGGGCGGCATCGGTTACGCGCAGTTCGTTGAAGATCGACGCTGTTTCCGCCAGCCCCATCGGATAGTCAGTCGCAAGGTACGGCGCGTCTTTCAGCACCCACTGGTGATATGCGTGGCCGAGTTCATGAGCCAGAACCGACATGCTGCCGAAGTCGTTGGCGTAAGTCATGAAGATGCGACTCTGTTTGATCAGATTTATGCCGGTGCAGTAGCCGCCGTCGGCCTTTCCGGGACGATCTTCGGCCTCGACCCAGCGATTGCTCAAGGCCAATCGAGCCAGGTCAGCCATCTCGGGGGAGAATGATCCCAGATGTTTGGTGATGAAGTCGCCGGATTCCGCGAAGCCGAACTCTTTGTCGAAGTTGCCGACCGGCGCAACCTGGTCGAACCAGCAGAACTTGTCGATGCCGAGCAGTTTCTTCTTGGCGTCGATATATTTCTTCATTGCCGGCAGTGAGGACGCAACCGCCTTCCACATGGCGTTGAGTGTTTTCTCCTGAAGACGGTTCATCCGCAACGGTTCGTGGAGCGGCGATTTCCAGCCACGGTTTTTGTAGACGGACAAGCGAAAGCCACCCTGAAAATTCAATGCTGATGCAGCCAACGATGACCGGTTGCGCCAGGCCTCTTCAAACTTGGCGAAGGCGCGCTTGCGAGTTTCGCGATTGGGACTGTTGAATTTGTTCTGCAGTTGACCGACAGATAGCTTTACGATTTTGCCGTCTTCTTCGAAATCGACAGTGATTTCGCCCGAGATTTTGTCGTACAGTCGCGCCCAGGCGTGGTAGCCATTTACGGAGAGTTCCGAGACCAATGCTTCGAGTTCGGGGGCCATCTTTTCCTTGGCCAGAGTACGCATCTCGCTAAGCGGGAAGGCAATCGGCGCAAGCTTCGGGTCGGTCATGAACTTGTCCCATGACTTGTCGGTTTGTTTGGCAAAGAGGGCTTCCAGGCCGGTGCGCAATGTGAGCCAGTCCGCAGCCATCGCGTCAACTTCACCGAAGATCGTATGGCCAAGATCATCGGCGACCTTCTCAGAGATGCAGCAATAGACAAAAGAGCGTGCCTGGCTGAGATGTTCACCGAGGCGCTGGAATTCGAGAATAAATTTGGTCCATTGTGAGTGGGCGGCGGGCGTCAGTCTTGCCGGCAATTTGGCGAATGCCTTCTTTGCCTTGTCGAGATCGGCGTGAATTTTCTCACGGAAGGTTTTGTATTCAGCAGAACCGCTGCCACCGGGGAAGATCGACTCGAGATCCCAGCGGGGCGCGGTTTTGGTAAGCGTCGTCGAAGCGTCGGATGTATTCATGATTATTCTCCTTTGTCCTGCGTCAATTCGCGCACGAAACCAAATTGATTTCGAAGCAGAGAGTATAGCGGATTACGGGAAACTAATCAAGGCAGCGAATTAACAGGTGGACGCGAGTCGCGAATCGGAACGAGGCAAATCAAAGTCGGGCAAAACAGAAAAGGGCGCTTCTGTCGAAGCGCCCTGAGAATTTGGCTGTCACAACGTCTTATTGTCCAAACAATTGTGACAAGCGGGAATTGGTGCGTTCATCGAGCACAAGCATGGCCGGAAAACGCGCATCAGTTACGGCAACACCGGTGTTGTAGACCTCGAAGTGGGCCTTGCCGTCACCGGTCGGGAAACGACTGATGAATCGTCCCAGATTGTCCGGCTCACAGTCGCGTGAGGGAATGAACAACTCCATCTCACGAGTGATCTGTTCGAAAAGCGCTTCGTCGCGCAGGCCGTTGCCGCCGGCGAGGTTATAGATTCGCGTGATCAATTGCAGATTAGTCATGCCGGTTTGCGGAACACCAAGCGGTTGCAGCGACTGACGTCGGCCTTCCCAGTTAGTCATGGTGCCCTCGTCTTCGACATAGCTGTTGAGCGGAAGCACAACGTCAGCCATCTCACCCGTCTCAGTCAGATACATATCGGCGACGACCAGGAATTCAAGTTGCTCGATCTTCTTCCTCCAGGCGGGATCAATGGCCGGGTTCTCACCGAATATGAGTGCGCCCTTGATTTGGCCGTCCCGCAGCTTCTGCATGGCCGGGACACTGTCGCCCTGTTTGATACAATCGAGACTGTCGTTCCAGATGCTCGACAACTTGCCGACGGTTTCCGGATCAATGGTCGTGCCTCCCGGTAGTAGCTGCTGGTCGAATCCGGCCAGTTCCATGCCGCGGCTGTTGCTTTGATCGGTCAGCAGAATCAAACCGTTTCCGGCGGTGCCGATTTTGCCGGTAACCATCATGAGTGATGCCAGCGCTTTCAGATCGCTGGGACTGCGGTCGATACGACTGGCGAGGTTGTAGATCGCTACAACTTTCCGGCTGTCGGAGGTAAGCAGGTCGACCGCGCTCGCAATCTTATCGGATTGAACGCCGGTGATCGCGGAGACTTCGTCAACACTCGTCTGTGCCAGAGCGCGCTTGAAGCGATCGAAGTTGATCGTGCGAGCTGCGATATAGTTGGCATCCTCTTTACGATTGCGCAGAATCTCGGCCGTAATGCCCTTAAGCAAAGTGGATGACGAGCCACGGCGCGCATCGAGCCAGAGCGATGCGTGAGGCGTGAGGCCGTTTTCGGAAGAGCTAATTACTACTGCCTTCTTGCCGGCCTTTAGCAGCCGCTTTAGACGCCAGCCGAAAACCGGATTCTCGGTTGTCGGATCGCAGTTGACGACCAACACCACGTCAGCACCCTCGAGTTCTTTGACACCGCAAGTTGACGAGGTCGAACCGAGAATATCATCCAAGGCATGCAAGTCAGCGCCACTAGCTTCGTTGTGGAAGCTGCCGATTGCGGCAGTTTTGAGAGCTGCGCGCGCCATCTTGCCGGCGAGATAAAGCTCTTCGTCAGTCAGTTTGGGAGAAGCTGAAACCATCACCGAACCGCTCGGATACGAGGATCGCATCGTTGCCAGACCCTCGGAGATTTTGCGCCAGGCATCGTCCCAGGTCGCCGGTTCCAGCGAACCATTTTTGCGCACCAATGGTTTCATGAGACGCGACGAATTGATAAGCTGCTGGTAACCATAACGCCCTTTGACGCAAAGCTCGCCGAAGTTCGGTTCACCTGCGAACGCGCCGGTGACATAGAACAAGTCGGGAGAGAGAGCGTTGATTTCGACGTTGCAGCCGACCGAACAGAAATTGCAGACGTTTTTGACCTGCTCCATCTTCCACGGGCCGGACCGTCCCCAGGGCATCTTGTTGACGATCGCGCCGGTCGGGCAGACATCGACGCAGTTGCCGCAGGAAACGCAGTTGGTTTCCTGCAGATGTTTTTCCATCGCCGGTTTGACGATAGTTTTGAATCCGCGATAGACGAATCCGAGTGCCGAGACATCGAGAATGTCGGCGCAGGTGCGAACGCAACGGCCGCAAAGGATGCATTTGTTCGGTTCGAGAGTGATGAACGGATGTGATGTGTCGACAGGGTAACGTTTGAACTCGCCGGCGAACCGCTTTTGGTCGGCGCCGTATTCGCTGCAGTAATCCTGCAATTCGCAACTAAGAGACACGGCGCAACCGCATTCAACGCAGCGGCAAGTCTCCAGAAGCACCTGCTCCTGAGTGTAAGGTAATTCAACTTCCTGGAATGTACGTATGCGCTCGGCAACCGGCAGTTCATGCACGATGTTGCGGGTGGTTTTATCGATAAATGTCAGATCGTCCGGAGTGACTTTCTTCAGGTTGTCGCGCAAACTGGCGAATACGGGACGCAATCTTTGGAAATGTCCCGTTTCGATGTATTGCATAATTGCGAAAGCAGCCAGTCGCCCGGCCGCGATGGCGTCGATGGCGTCAGCAGGTCCGGTTACCACGTCACCGCCCGCGAAGACGCCGGGACGATTCGTGTTGAACGTACCTTCCTGCGCCATGATGGTATTCCACTTGCTGATTTCGATTTCGGAATCACTGCCATCCTGCGCCTTGATGCCGCTGAGATCGGCATCCTGTCCGATTGCCGAAATTACCCAGTCACAAGCAAGCGTGAATTCCGAGCCCTTCTTGGTCACAGGGCGACGACGACCGGAAGCATCCGGTTCGCCCAACTCCATCTCGATACATTCGAGAGAGTGAAGTTCGCCGTTGTCGGAGTTGACCCGTACCGGCGCGGCGAGATAGTGAATATTAATGCCCTCTTCCTCGGCAGCCACGATCTCGACATCGTTGGCAGGCATTTCCTGACGGGTGCGGCGATAGAGAATGATGACTTCCTTGGCGCCCAGACGCAGACTCGTGCGAGCAGCATCAATGGCGGTATTGCCGCCACCAACCACGACGACGCGGCCATAGACTTTGGGTGGCCGGCTGAGGCCGACATCACGCAGGAAGTCAACGCCACCAAGGACGCGCTTGACGTGCTCGTTGACTACGCCCATGCTCTTGGCAAGCTGCGCGCCAAGTCCGACGAACACGGCCTTGAAGCCCTTGCCCATCAACTCGTCGATCGAGAAGTTTGGTCCGAGCGCCGTATTTGTATGAACTTCAACGCCGAGGTCGGTAATCCATTTGATTTCTTTATCGAGCACCTTTTTCGGCAGACGATATTCGGGAATTCCATAGCGCAACATGCCGCCCATTTCGGGCAACGCTTCGTATACGGTCGGTTCGAAACCTTCGAGCACGAGATAGTAGGCGCAAGTCAATCCTGCCGGGCCGCCTCCGATGACGGCGACTTTCTTGCCGTTACGTGGTTTGACCTCGGGACGCCACATGTCACCGGATTCCATGTCTTTGTCGGCCGTGAAACGTTTGACGTAGTCGATGCCGACGGCATCATCAACCATCTTGCGGCGGCAAGCCAGTTCGCACTTGCGGGTGCAGACGCGGCCGCAGACTGATGGGAAGGGATTCTTCTCTTTGATCAGGCGGATGGCTTCATGGTACTTGCCGAGATGAGTCAATGACAGGTAACCCTGAATATCAACATCAGCGGGACAGTTCAGGCGGCAGGCGCCAAAACAGTCGGCGTAGTGATTCGATACCAGTAATTCGAGGCAGGTCTTGCGCGCATCGACAACCTTGGGTGAACGCGTTTGAATGGCCCAGCCCTCCATCGGTTTGGTGGAGCAGGCGGGCAGCAGGCGCGGGAAGCCCTCAATCTCGACGACGCAAAGGAAGCATGATCCGAACGGCGGCAGTTTGGGGTCGTGGCACAACGTCGGAATCTTGTCAATATTGTTCTGACGCACGATCTCGAGGATTGTCAGGTTCGGATCGGCGGTGATCTTCTGTCCGTTTATTGCTATGTTAATCATTGCTCACCTTAATCCTTTATGATCGCGCCCTGGTTGCAGACCGTGTAGCACTTGCCGCATTTGATGCAGAGGTCCTGGTTGATGACGTGCGGCTTTTTCTTTTCGCCGGTGATCGCATTCGAATCGCAAGCGCGGACACACAACATACAGCCGTTGCATTTTTCGGGATCGATGATATATGTCAGCAGTGGTGCACAGACGTGGGCCGGACATTTCTTGTTGCGGATGTGCGCCTCGTACTCGTTGCGGAAATAGCGAATCGTGGAGAGTACCGGATTGGGCGCCGACTGTCCGAGTCCGCAGAGCGTGGCGATTTTGATTTGCTCGCCCAGTCTCGCCAGCGTGTCGATATCTTCTTCCTTGCCCTCGCCGGCAGTGATCTTTTCGAGAATCTCCAGCATCCGTTTCGTTCCGATGCGGCAGAAAGTGCATTTGCCACAGGACTCGACCTGGGTGAATGACAGGAAGAATTTGGCGACGTCCACCATGCAGGTCGTCTCGTCCATGACGACCATACCGCCGGAGCCCATAATCGCGCCGGTCTTGTTGATCTGCTGGTAATCGATTTTGGTGTCGCCGAGAGATGCCGGTATGCAGCCACCCGACGGGCCACCCATCTGGACGCCTTTGAATTTCTTATCGTCCCTGATGCCGCCGCAGATTTCGTAAATGATTTCGTTGATCGTCAAACCCATCGGCACTTCGACAAGGCCGGTGCGTTTGACCTTGCCGGCCATTGCGAAGACTTTTGTGCCCTTGGAATCATCGGTGCCGAAAGCGGCAAACGCCGCGCCACCGTTGAGGATGATCCAGGGAATATTGGCGTAGGTTTCGACGTTATTGATGTTGGTCGGTTTGCCCCACAACCCGCTTTGTGCCGGAAACGGAGGGCGGATGCGCGGCATGCCGCGATGGCCCTCAATCGAAGCCATCAGCGCGGTTTCTTCGCCACAGACAAAAGCGCCGGCGCCTTCCTTGATTTTGATTTCGAATTTGAAATTGGAGCCGAGAATCTTCTCCCCGAGGAATCCGGCCTTGCGCGATTGCAGGATGGCCTGCCGCAAGCGCGCGATCGCCTTCGGGTATTCGGCGCGACAGTATATGTAGGCCTCGTCAGCGCCACAAGCATAAGCGGCGATGATCATGCCTTCGAGTACCGCATGCGGGTCGCCCTCGAGAACTGAGCGATCCATAAATGCTCCCGGGTCGCCCTCATCGGCATTGCAGATGAGGTATTTCTTGTCGCCCTTGGCGGCACGAGTCAATGACCATTTTCTACCGGTGGGGAATCCGGCGCCGCCACGACCGCGCAGTCCTGATTTGGTGACGTCGTCGATGATTTGCTCCGGCGTCATCGTCTTGAGAGCTTTCTCCAATGCTTTGTATCCGCCGGCCGCGATGTACTCTTCGATGGAGCCGGGATCGATTATGCCGCAGTTGCGCAGTACGATTCGTTTTTGCTTGTCGAAGAATCCCTCGTCACGATGATCGCCCGAAACAAGCCATTCTTCGATGGGTTTGTCGCCGACGACATGTTCGCTGACGATGCGCTTGACGCGGTCGGGAGTCACTTCGCCATAGAGGTAGCCGGTTCCGTTGCCGTTGGAGACATTGACCAGAACCTCGCGGTAGCACATTCCGATGCAACCGGTTTCCTTAAGAACGAAGTCCGTATTCTGGAGTTCGTCCTGAAATGCTTTATATACTTTTTCGCCTCCTGCCGAGATTCCGCAGGTAGCCAGACCAACCATTACCGTTTTCATACTCTGTCTTTCGTTTTGTCGTGGTTACTTGCGCCGCAGATCCCGCAGGACTTTGCGCGTTTTCTGAGGAGTGAGGCGGCCAAAAGTTTCGTTGTTGACCATCATGACGGGTGCGAGAGAACAGCAGCCGAGGCAGGCGACCGAGACCATACTGAACTTGCCGTCGTCGGTGGTTTCTTCGTAGTCTATGTTCAGTTCGTCTTTGAGAGTATCCGCAATTTCCTTGACGCCGTTGACGTGGCAGGCCGTGCCGTTACAGACTTTGATGATCTTTTCGCCGAGCGGCTTGGTGCGGAACTGCGCGTAGAAAGTCACGACGCCGTAGATTTCGGCGGACGGAATTCCGGTGACCTGGCTGATATAATCAATCGCGCGCTCCGAGACGTAGCCGTAGGTGTCCTGCGCGGATTGGAGTAACGGTATCAGCGCGCCGGCATGACCATCGTACTTCCAGAGGTCCAAATTAAAGGGTTTAAACTCTTGTGTGGTCGCATCCATAAAGTCTACCTCGAAGTTTAACAAATAGTCGCATCAGAAACCTACTCGGCGAGACCAGTTACGCAGACCGCCGCGAGGGGGCATAATAGCATCTTGTGAAATGAATATCAAGCTGGTGAGCAATGTATGTTCTTTCAGGCCTCTTCCTCATATTCACGACCTAAACGGTCTCTAATATAAGGAATGGTCTCTCACATTTCAAATAATTTGATAATATGGCTCTGCTTGACTCGCAGGACTCCAGGCAGGACGCGGATTTTCTCCGCAATAATCTTGCGAATTTGGTCAAAACCGGCAGCTTTCAGCAGCACGACGAGGGGGTACTTGCCGTGAGCAATATCGCAGGCCACGACGGACTGCAATTCTCGCAGTCTGCTTTGAATATCCAGTAGTTGATTTTGATCGGTTTCCATGAAGAGGTAGCTCTGTGCCTTGCTGCCGTCATATCGTTCCGGGACATGATCTTCGCCGGAGGCCTCAGAGGCGCTTTCGATAATGGTCGCGGGAGGAGTCTCCAGACGCAGGACTTCGACATTCTGCACGCCGTTAATGGTCTTGATCTCGCCGGCGATATAGCTTTCAAGTTCTTTGTCGGAGTCGCCCTGCGCGACCAGCGCCAGGTCATAATCGCCGTCGACGGCGTCGCAAAACAGGACGTGATCGTTGAGATAGAGTTTTTCCACGGCTGGGACTAATTTATCGCGATCCCCGATCTTGATCAGGACATAACTGCAAACGGCAGTCTTGATCTCTTCTTGTGCCATTTTCTTGAATCTCCGTTCCCAGAAGAAAGTTCACGGGCAACCAATCAAACTGTATACAAGTCGCCCTGATTTCCGCTCCAAATTCCCGTCGGAGGGTATCTGCCTCATCAATAGTCTTTACGGCATGAGCCGGGAAGCTGTTGCCGCGAAGGCAGGAATATAGGCAAAGCGATGACGGAATTGAAGGGAAAACTTCCCCGGCTTTTCGCGGTGTACGATCGCGCTTATCTGCCACACGCTCTTCCTTCTGTCATGGCGTGCTCGCGAAGAGCTGATGGCACGTAAGCGATCAACCCGCCTCTGAGAAGAACCATACAAAGTAAGGCGCCGTCAAGATGGGAATCCTGACGGCGCTGCTGCATTCGGCATCGTGCCATGTCATGCAAAGGGGATTACATGACGTTCTTGAACAGCCCGATCGGGTTGCCGTCGGGATCGGCGAACATCGCCATCCAGCCGATTTCGGGCGAGATTTCTTTCGGCGGCATGAGCACTTTGCCGCCCAGTTTCGCGGCGCGGTCGAGATATTTCTGCAGGTCGTCCACCATGACATAGAATGTAACGTGCGGGCGCATACCTTCCATGGTCTGATAAATCCCGCCGCCAATGCCCTGACCTTCCTGCTGGCTGAGCATGCCATAGTCCATTTTGGGATCGACTTGGACTTTCCAGTCGAACAGTTTTCCGTAAAAGTCCTGCGATCTCTTGCCGTCTGTGCCGGCGACTTCAAAGTGTACTACAGGATTCGGCATAAGAGTGACCTCCATACTTGAACGTTAGAATCGAACACTGTATTTCATATACGCAATGTCTCACTTGGAGATGAGCGTCAAGTACAATTACGGCGCGGATTAATGGGGAACAATCACATTTGGAGTGGCGAGAAGCGAATGCGATACCCATGCCTGAGGCACGCATAAGAGTATCATTCGCCGATAATCTTGACCAACACTCGCTTACGGCGTTTGCCGTCGAATTCGCCGTAGAAAATCTGCTCCCAGGGACCGAAATCCAGCTTGCCATCGGTGACGGCAACTACGACTTCCCGTCCCATGATCGTACGCTTGAGATGCGCGTCGGCGTTGTCTTCGAAGCCGTTGTGGCGATACTGGGAATGCGGTTTTTCAGGCGCCAGTCTTTCCAGCCAGGCCTCGAAATCCTGGTGCAGGCCGGACTCGTCATCATTGATGAAGACGCTGGCGGTGATGTGCATGGCGTTGCAAAGGAGCAGGCCTTCGCTGATGCCGCTTTCGCGTAAACATGCCTCGACCTTGGGAGTGATGTTCACGAGCTGGCGGCGCGTTGGCGTTTCGAACAAAAGTTCTTTGCGGAAACTTTTCATAGCGTCCTCCCTATTTGATGCTGAGAAGTCGTTATGTCGACAACCAAATTTGCAGATAGACGATATATCAATTGCTCGCCGGAGTCTCAGCAGGCGTTTCAGTCGGAGGAGGTGGTGGTGGCGGCGGTGGTGGAGCCGGTTCGATAATCAAAGTTCCGGGATATCCGAGCGGTCCTTTGAGATCGTACTGAATCGGCAGGAATCGTTTCACCACCCAAAGATTGGTGAGCAGATGATTTGTGATTTTGGAGACGTTCATTTCGATGCGGGTTTGGCAAAGCGCCACGTATGGGATCAATTGATCGGCGAGATAGTGATCGAGGCAGACCGATTTGCCGAGGAAGTTTTTCAACTCGTTTACAGTCGCCTCGGAGACTTTCTCCGCAGGGAGGCCTTTCTCGCCCAGTGTCGTGAATCCGGCGCGGCCGTTTTCGAACTCCGCCGTAAGAAACAGCAGCGACCCTTTGCCGGAAGCCGGAACTTCCTTGACGCGGATTTCCGCATCCAGATTTGCCGCCTTGAGCAGCTTTTGCGCCGCCCGCATCTGCCGGTCGCCGACGTTGTTGCCAACATTCGAGACTGCGGAGAGACCGTATAGCTTGAGCAAGTTACCACGCTCGGCAAACTGGCGCGGCTGCAGTTTGTCAATCGGACGAATACGGCACGAAATATCACCGCCGCCTTCAGGATACCAACCCCAACGATTGATCTTCAGGAAAGTCTGGCAACCCATCAAGCCGAGCACCGGCAGGAATACCTGTTTGAGATACGTAGCCGGTGGCGACCAGGGAACGTGAGTACCGCCCTTGATAGTCAGATTAGATTCATTGCGGGCGAACAATAAAGGCAGCAGAACCGTTTGCAGCACCAAGGTTGCTGCGCCGGCAGACTTCTTGCTTTCGGCTACATCCCACGTGTAATTGCCGTAACGAATCTTTCCCGGCGTAAATTCGAGTCGTTCGGAATTGATCTCGGCGCCGGTGACTTTGGCCTCGCAAATCGTCTGACAGGCCTTGACCGCCGTCAAGTGCTGCGGCATCAGTCCCGGAAACTTGCGGTTCTTGCGAATATTGACGACTTCGACAGGACGACCGAGCAAGGTTGATAATGATAAGGACGTCCTGAGGATCTGGCCGCCGCCTTCCCCGAAACTCCCGTCGATTCTTAGTAACTCGTTATTTGCCATAATGCTCAGGGGTGCAACTTAACCCGCCGAAGCCGGATGGTCAAGCTTTAAGTGGCCGGTACTTCAAAAACGCGTTGCGCCAGAGAGGATGTGCACGTAGAATCGACGCATGTCGAACTTCGCCAGGACAGTTCTGCTGCTAGCTGCGGCGGCATTGCTGATCATTTCATGCAGCCACGAGCCACAGATTCTCAGAGCGCAGGGATTCGTTGCCAAGGCCGGAACATCGGTTCTGACGCAGACTCGCGAGCATTGGCCGGTAGAAGTGGATTCTACGGCTGCCGGAGTGTTCGTAAAGTCAATCGACAGTGTTGCGCAGACGCGAACGGCTTTCTGGCTATATTTCGTTAACCGCAAGCCCGCGCAGGAAGCCTGCGATCAGTTCATGCCATCTGCAGGGGATACGATCGAGTGGCGATTGGTTTGCGGGTACTAAGACCAACCAAGTACGAAGGCAAATTCATTCTACTGACAAAACAAGGAGTGCCCCGCGCCTTCAAGCGACTGAGGCACACCTTGGATTTCAATTCTGCTTCGGCATCGGCTACTACCACGGCGGAAGGATCGGGAAGAATAACTTGCAATAGCGAATGCATGACGGCGGCTTCAGGATTTCCGGAATCGGCTGTTCGATAAATCTCACGATCTCACCTCCTTTCACTCATTTGACAGGCCCAGAAAATGAGAGCATCATGTGCTCTGGAACGCGATGTCTTCTAGTTCGATGTTTGAATAATAGTCAACGAATGCGTCTAAGTCAAGCCGTGTTTCGCTTACGAGAAGGAGTGCCGTCTTATTCGAGAGCTTCCGTGCACTCCTTCACTACATTCGAGACACCACGGGCCAATCAGACCAGGGGACTGATCGGGTAATACCGTATCGGGCAAAAGGGTTTAAACATGTTGCAACTGTTTATGACTTCCGGCATTGGCTGTTCGATGAACTTCATTCTTTCTCACCTCCTTTCCGTTTGCCTGAGATCCATTAGAATCGGAACGTCGTGCGCTCCTGTTTTATGGCTGCAATTAGGTGCGGGAGGCATCGGCAAACGATGACTCCAACTGCGACTATTTGTCTATGTTAACTCAGATATAATACAGATCTCATTAAGCGAAGTCAATTTGAAAGAGGTTCGACCGCTTGAAACTTGGCTTCCGTCTCGCCTGAAGACCGGGTCAAAGAGGCAGTGATCACCACTTGAGGCACATGGGAAACGAAGCGAAAAGGTCGCCGGTGTGAGCATAGGTGATGCCACGGCAAGCTCCCCGGCAACTGTGGAAATGGCGACAACTGCTGCATTCGCCACGTATTTGATCGCGCAGAAATTGAGCGATTTCCGTCATCTTTGGATCGTTCCAGATGTCGGCCAGTGGACGTTCCTTGATGTTTCCCACGATGAAGCGCTTGTTCAGGAGCGAAGTGCAGGGATAGACGTCACCGAGGCAATTCAGATAGAAAGTGTGAACGCCGGCATTGCAGACATGGAAGTCATAGCGAGGCGCCAATGGGCCGAAGGCGGGATCGAACGCAACTTTGGGATGATCGAGAGCCGCGGCCTCATCAACGAATTTCCGGATTTCCAAAAGGTCGGAGTCGAACAGCAGACGTTCCAACGAACTATTGTGCTTGCCACGACCAACCGGCACAAAGCCGCAAAAACGGAAATACTTGACACCCTCGCGATGCGCAAGCTTGAGCATCTCCCAAGCGTCATCAAGATTCTCTTTTCCCAACACTGTGGCGATACAAAGGCGAAAACCGAGTGGCGCACAAATGTGGATGGCGGCCAGAGTTTTCTCGAATTCCTCGGCGGTGGCGCGACGAATGCGGTGATTTCTTTCAGCAGTGGAACCGTCGAGACTGATTTGCAGTGAATCCACGCCCGCCTGCTTGAGACAGTGGGCGCGTTTTTCATCCAACAGGACTCCGTTGGTGGTAACACCCGACTTAATGCCGCCTTTGTCGCGGGCGTAGATCATCAATTCCTCGAGATCATCACGCAACAGCGGTTCGCCGCCGGTCCAGCCGATAGTGACTGTGCCGAGCGCGATGAGATCGTCGATGATTGCGCGACATTCCTGCGTCGATAATTCGGGAAAATCCTTGCCGCTGGCGGCCGTGTAACAATGCGGACAAGTCAGATTGCAGCGGCGGGTGATTTCCCACGCGACCATTTCGGGCTTTTCAATTCGTGTCGGGTTCATACGTTCAACAATATAAGACAATCCGGAGAATTCAGGTATTGCGCTTGACGGCTTTCATGTCGACTCAAAAAAAGAAGGAGTGCGTCTCGGTCGAGAACTTCCCTGCACTCCTTCACTTGATTTAGTAGCGCCGCGAGCTAACTAGTCGCGCGGGCTGATCGGATAATATCCGAATGGACACCACCATTGATAAATGGGGCACTTGTTGATAACATCCGGCATTGGCTGTTCGATGAATCTCATTGTCTCACCTCCTTCTGATTCTGTTGTTGGTCACACAGATAGCGGAGCGTAAGCATCTCCGCGAGGTTATACTTCCAGGAGCAGCAGGCTCCCGCCTTTTCCGAATTGATTTCCAGCGCTTGCTGCGGACAGCCGCCCATACAGAGCGGCAGAATATTGCAGGAAACGCAATCTGACTTTTCGAAGGGATTCCAGGCCAAATATTTGTTGAGTTTGGACGTTTTGTGCGATTCCGTCTTCAGGTCGAAGATCGAGCCGACTGAGTCACTACTGTTGGCCGAGATTTCTTCCCAGCACTTGAACAGTTCGCCGGTCGGCGAGACCACCCAGGCATTGTCGGAACAAGCGGCACAGAGACCGCCACCGGCAGGATTGGGGTAACTGATATGATTGTAGCCGTGATCGATCAGCATCCGGTACAAGCGCAGTTGTTCCCGAGCATATTCCTGCTCGGAGTAACAGTTGTCGCGCATGTCGGCACACGCGCCTTTAGAGGGCAGCACCTGCGCGAAATGGATGCCGACCTTCCGCAGGAGTTTCCGGTCATCCAAGTACTCCATCAACTCGAGAGCGGAATTGATGTTGTCGCGATCGACATTCACGCGCACCGATATCTTGAGCGTATTGTACGACTGCTCGATGTTGTCGACGATCCTCTGGAAGGTGCCCTTGCCGCTTTGCAGGCGACGGCGGCTGTCGTGAATCCGCTCCGGGCCGTCCAGCGTTGTTTGGGCGCTGGCGATTCCCGCACGCGAAAGCCGGGATGACATGGCGGCATCAAGCAAGTAACCATTGGTCACGATACCGCTGGGATAGAGTTCGACTTGGTAACGAGAACAAAGTTCCCGATACCCTTCCTGCAGCCGTTCGATCGTGTCAGGACACAAAGTCGGCTCGCCGCCAAACCAGGTAATGGAGAGACCTTCGGCACGCTGTAATTCGTTTTCCTTGAAGCGCAAAAGCGCCTGCTCAGTTTCCGGTGTCATGCGCACGGCCTGTTGATTTACAAAGCAGTAGTCGCAACGAAGATTGCACGCCAGCGTCGGTGCAATCGTGAGCATGATGATTTTGCCGGAGAAGCGATTCTTGCTATTGCGTACTTTCAACAGCGTGATTTCGTCGATGTCGTCTTCGATAAGATATTTGCCATGACCGAGAGCCGCCAGATATTGCTTTTCCTCGGCCGTGGCGGCGGAATCTGAATTGTCGAGCAGCTTTTGAATCGTGGGGAACTTGTCGGATTCGATCTCGGCCAAGGCGGCACTGGCGCTGTTGAATGCCAGTTTCTTGCCGTCGTTCGTATCTACGAAGATGTTGTAGCGTGACGGTTTCACTATGCTCCCTGGTAGAAAGGGCACTATGAGACAAGAGGGCGTGTCTCACTGAATGAATTGCTAGCTACTTTTTGCCATTGAGTCCCGGCGCTGACCCATTATAGCAAAATGCGTCGTTGATTGTCAACTACTTTCGGAAGCTTTCGGCGAGTCACAATAGCGGAGAAGGTGGAATTCGAGATCAAAAAACTCGGAACAAGGTCTTGCCACGTCTAGAATAAAATAGAAGATAACGGCCGGCGATCGAATGACTGCCGGCCGTCAGGTAACTTTGAACTTGGTGCGCATCACGTGAGGGGCGCGCACTACATCATACTCTTATCCCACTTGACGCTGTCGGGCGGCATGTCGAGTTGTTTAATGTATTTGTCTGGTGAACTCGGGAACAGCGAGCGGCACTTCTTGCAGCAAAAATACACTCGGCGTCCCTGCCAGTCGGAGTACACCTTCTTGTCAATCTTCTCGCCTGAGACCGGACAGATCTTCTGAACGTTTTCGAACACGACGCCATCGGCAGCGGCCTGCTTGAAATATTTGTCCGGGTCTGCCTTGAATTTATCCGAGCAACCGGCACAGCAGAAGTACACTCGCTGACCCTGCATATCGAGGAACATCTTCTTGTCGATCTTGCTTCCCATGACCGGGCAAAGCTCCTGCGCGTGAAGTTCTTTGGGTTTCGACGGAGCCGGCACAACTTTGGTGCTGTCGGCTGCGAGCAGCGAGCCGAAAGCTAGAATCGATAACAATGCGGTGAAGTAGATTGCCGTTCTGAACATTTCTAAATCCTTTCTGTTTCTTCTGCCTTCTGATATAACACCATTAACCCTCGTACGGTTCAATCTATGTGCCCATCGAGGCAACATTCGCTAAGTCGTTGAGAATGAAAAGGCCCACCCACCCGAGCAGGCTCACATGTCCAATTCCCGATTGTCTTGTTGAATAATATTCTCTAGATTTCGCCAATATTGTGGACGTAGAATGTTCAGCACCGATGTTTTCCCTGTGTAAACCGTTGTCAGATCGCAGATTCTCGGATTGTACCAGTCCGGCATACGGATTGCAGTAAGGAGGAGAGATGAATTGGAAGGTTACTGTGTTTATGGTACTAATCCTCAGTCTCTCGAGTCCGGTCACTGTACGGCCACAATCTACAGCTGATAGTCTGAGTCTGAAACAGGTTATTTCCGAGGTCATTCAGCATAATGATCGGTTGGCTGCCATGCGCTATATGGAAGATGCCGCCAAATCCAAGGCCAGGTCTGCCGGCGCCTGGGATGATCCGATGCTGATGCTCGGAGTTGTGAATCTGCCGACCTCATTTGATTTCAAGATGGACCCGATGACCATGAGAATGGTGGGATTGAGCCAGAATATCCCCTACGCGGGCCAGAAGGGACTCGAAAAGAAGTCGGCGCTGGCTGATGCGCGAGCGGCTACACAGGATCGTTATGACTCTGAATTGGAACTCGCCACCGCGGCGAAGCTGGCATATTTCGATCTGTATTACAGTCTGCGCAGCGTCGATTTGTTGATGAAGCAAATCGAGGTATCGCAGGATGTGGTGGCGTCGGTGAAGTCGCGAGTGGCAACCTCCCAGTCAAATCCGGAAGATGTCTACGCGGCTCAGGCCGATTTGTGGCGGCTGCAAACACAACTTACGCCATCGTCACATCAGGTCGAAAGCGCCCAGTATAATCTGAATACCTTGCGGGGGCTGGCGACCGAGAGTCCGATGTATGCACCGGCGACGCCCGATTCAATCCAGCTTCCTGCCAATGCTGATCCGTGGATTGCCGCAGCGCGAGAGCATTATCCGCCCTTGCAGAAACTCTCGGAACAGGCGAAAAGCTACGGCTTCTCTGCGGAAGCGGAGCGCCGGATGGAGTGGCCGATGCTTGGTCTGTCTGCGAACTATAATTTTCGCTTTAGCACCGAGATGGAACAGCGCGACAACATGGTCGGTTTCCAGGCAACTTTGTCGCTACCGATTTTCTCCGGCCGCAAGCAGCGCGCGATGGGTAAGTCGATGGATCTGATGAAGCAAAGCACCGATGCAGAGGCGGCGCAGTTGGCTCGCGATGTTACGACCAGACTTAAGATGCTGTTATCTTGACGCGCTTCATCTGCGGGAGAACGCCGGCCTGTATCGCGAGCGGATTATTCCCGCCGACGAGGAAGCGTATCGCAATGCATTCTCCGGCTACATCAACAATCGCGCGACGTTGTCGACGGTACTTAGTTATGCGATTACAATGTTTCGCGATCGCCTGACGGCAAATCAGCTTGATGCCGATCTCGCCAAGACAATCGCAGAAGTGGAACGTTACACGACTGATCCGGCGCAACTTTCCGGACTTACAGAGCGGAAGCAACAATCAAACCAAGGATAGATAAATGTCAGAACCACACGAGGAATACAATCCCTACGAGCACGAGCCGCTGCCGGAAGGAGTAGAGGCGCCCCCGCCATACGTTCACACGATGGCAATTGTGCGCTGGATCATACTGGGAGCGATTTCGATATTTGCTCTCTTCATGGTGCTGAGCTATTTCGGCGCCACGCCCTGGTCGTCGACTCAGGCCAGCGCTGTTATGTACCACTGCCCGATGCACCCGACGTACGTGAGCAATCAGCCGGGCGAGTGTCCGATCTGCGGCATGACGCTGGTACCGATCAACGACAATGGCAAGAGCGCGACTGTGACGGATTCGACCAAGACGATGGCGGGCCAGGGAGCGCGCAGTGACACCACGGTCAAGGCCAAACCGGGACAGTACACGTGCCCAATGGATCCGGAAGTGGTTTCGGATGAACCGTCGAAGTGCCCTAAGTGTGGTATGAACCTGGAGTTGGTTTCGAAACCGGAGACGAACGCGGGAGACGGGGCAACCTCGGGAGCCAAGGCGGGACAATACTCGTGCCCTATGGACCCGCAGGTTGTGGCCGAAAAGCCGGGTGCATGTCCAATCTGCGGGATGACGTTGTTACTAGTGTCAGAACCGGTGTCGAGTTCCGGTCAGGCAATAGACATGTCGGGGATGTCTATGCCGGAAACTCAAGCGACTCACGATTCAACAACGACTGGAACCGTTCCGGGACTCGTCACCGTGACCATCGAGCCGGAGCGCCAGCAGCTAATCAACATTCGCATCGGAGAAGTCGAACAACGAATCATCGCGAACAAACTGCGGCTTGCGGGTTATGTGACGGCCGATGAAACACATACTGCAAATGTTCATATTCGCGCCAGCGGCTGGGTGAGAGACCTGTTCGTCGATCAAACCGGGCAATATGTCAAAGCGGGACAGCCGTTGCTGTCGCTCTATAGTCCTGAGTTGGCGCAGGCACAACAAGACTTGATGGTGGCGCGCAAGGCCACGCAGAAGACAATCGCCGACAGTGAGCTTACATTACATGAGACAACAGATGCTTCAAGCGGCGCGTCAAAAGCTGCACTTGCTCGGGCTGAGCCAACAGGATATCGCCAACATCGAAAGCTCTGATTCTGTGGGAAGCGACCTGACACTTCGAAGTCCGGCGTCGGGATATGTTCTCGAAAAAACTGTATTACCAGGTCAATACATCGGCGCCGACCAAAATCTTTTCACGATCGCTGATCTCAGTGATGTTTGGGTGTTGGCTGATGTTTACGAGCAGGATATCGACCGTGTCAAGGTCGGCCAAACCGCCGAGATGACGGTGACGTCATCGCCGGGACAAACCCTTTCAGGCAAGGTCGCATTTGTCTATCCGGCAGTGGGCGAAAAATCGAGAGCAATGAAGGTGCGGCTCGAATTTGCCAATTCATCAATGCAGTTACGTCCCGGGATGTTTGCTGATGTTCAGTTGGACGAATCAAGCGCACCGGTTCTCGCCATCCCCATGTCGGCAGTGATGGATGGCGGCGTCACCAAGTATGCCTTCGTGGTGCACGACGGAAAACGTTTTGAGCCACGCTTACTGCAACTCGGGCAGACAGCCGGAGATTGGGCGGAAGTGCTTTCGGGTGTGACGGCAGGTGATGAAGTCGTAACCAGCGCGAACTTTCTGATCGACTCAGAAAGCCGATTGAAAGCAGCCGTCTCCGGAATGGGGGGAATGGCAGACATGCCCGGTATGTCGAATGATCAACCGTCGGGGCAGGGAAAGTAAACACAAAGGGAGCTGGAATCTCAAGTGATTAAAGCCATCATCGATTATTGCGCCCGTAACAAGGCAATCGTTCTTATCGCCGTAACTTTCGCGGTCATCGGGGCCATCTACTCGATCAAGAGAATTCCTCTCGATGCCATTCCCGATATGTCCGACACGCAGGTGATTCTCTTCACCGAATGGATGGGACGCAGCCCCGATCTGGTTGAGGATCAGATAACTTATCCGATTGTCACATCACTGCTCGCAGCGCCGCATGTCAGCGCCGTGCGCGGCTATTCGATGTTCGGCATGTCATTCGTTTATGTGATTTTCGATGAGGGCACAGATATCTACTGGGCGCGCAGCCGCGTGTTGGAATACATGAAACAGTTCGAGGGCAAGTTGCCTTCGGGAGTAACACCGACGATCGGTCCGGACGCCACCTCGGTTGGATGGGTCTTTCAGTACGCGCTGGTCGACTCAACGGGGCAGCATGATCTGTCCGACATAAGGACATTTCAGGATTTCAATCTGCGCTACGCGCTGTCGTCAGTCCCGGGCGTGGCAGAAGTCGCCTCGATCGGCGGCTATCAGAAACAATATCAAGTCGAAGTTGACCCGATCAAGTTGCGGGCTTACGGGCTTGCAGTCACCGATGTCACGCGCGCGATCCGCGCCAGCAATAATGACGTCGGCGGTCGCGTAATTGAAATGACCGGCCGCGAGTACTATGTTCGCGGGCAAGGATATATTCAGAACCTCGATGCGCTGCGCAAAATCGGCCTCGGCGCTACGCCGACCGGCACACCGATCCTATTGGAGAATGTCGCCAAAATTTCTTTCGGTCCGGAGATTCGCCGCGGCGTCGGTGAATTCGACGGTATCGGCGAGGCCGTCGGCGGTATAGTCATCATGCGTTTTGGCGAAAACGCTCTGGATGTGATTCAGAGGGTGAAACAGAAGATCGAAGACGTCAAGCCGTCGTTTCCCGCCGGCGTCAAGCTAGTGCCGGTCTATGATCGCGCGAATTTGATCGATCGTTCCATTCATACGTTAAAGCACAGTCTCATCGAAGAAGGCGTCGTGGTCGCGCTGGTGATCATCATCTTCCTGCTTCATTTCGGGAGTTCACTGGTGCCGATAATAATTTTGCCCGTCGCGGTGGCGCTGGCATTTATTCCCATGCATCTCCTGGGTATCAATTCCAACATCATGAGTTTGGGTGGCATCGCGATTGCCGTCGGCGCGATGGTTGACGCCAGTATCGTAATGGTCGAAAACGCGCACAAACGATTGGAGAAAGCCCCGCCGGGAGTAAATCGTAAAGAGGTCATAATTGCCGCCGCCAAAGAGGTCGGGCCGTCCATATTTTTCGCGCAGTTGATTATCACGGTCGGGTTCCTGCCGATCTTTGCGCTGACCGGACAGGCGGGAAAATTGTTTTCGCCACTGGCCTACACCAAAACGTTCGCAATGTTTTTTGCAGCGATCATGGCCGTAACCTTGGCGCCGGTGTTGATGACGCTCTTCCTGCGTGGTAAAGTCCATTCGGAGACCAAGCATCCGGTGTCGCGACTGTTGATTGCAGTTTATAAGCCGTTCGTTTATGTAGCTCTGCGCAATCCGAAGACGACTGTCGCCATCGGGATCGCTGCAATCATAGCCACGCTGCCGATGATTCCCAAAATCGGTTCGGAGTTTATGCCGCCGCTCAACGAGGGCGACGTCTTGTACATGCCGACGACATTCCCCAACATCTCGGTTGAAGCCGCCAAGGAATACATGCAGTTTCAGGATCGGGTGATCCGCTCATTCCCGGAAGTCGTGACTGTCTATGGCAAAGCCGGCCGCGCTGAAACCGCCACCGATCCGGCGCCATTGTCGATGCTGGAAACCGTCGTGCAATTGAAGCCAAAGGAAGAATGGCGCAAGGTGCCGGAGAAACGCTGGTACTCGAATTGGGCGCCGGAATTTCTCAAGTCAGTTCTTCGCCCAATCTGGCCGGAACAGCGCACGATCACCTGGCAGGAGTTGCTCGACGAATTCGACAAAGCCATGCAAATGCCGGGCTGGACAAACGCGTGGACCATGCCGATCAAGACGCGCATCGATATGCTGTCGACGGGTATTCGCACACCCATCGGTGTGAAAGTCTTCGGCAACGATCTGATGGAAATCGAGCGAGTCGGCCAGGAACTGGAACAGTCGCTGTCCAAAATACCGGGGACGCGAAGTGTTTTTTCCGACCGCAACACCGGCGGATTCTTCGTTGACATCATCCCCGACCGTGAAGCCATCGCCAGATATGGGTTGACCATGCGTGATGTACAGGACGTCATTGAAACCGCAATCGGTGGCATGCCGATCGAGACGACAATTGAGGGCCGGAATCGGTTTACGGTCAATGTACGATACCCGCGCCAGACGCGTGACGATCTCGAACGGCTGCGGCAGATTGAAGTGCCATTGCCAGCTTCGTCGGCAACTCCGTCGCGGAGTGGGATGACGGGAATGAGTAATTCGATGTTGTATCTCGAATCGGCTCCGCTCGCAGGCACAAACTCTGACCTGGATTATCAAGTCTTGAATGATATGCGGCTGTATGCGCAGATGGACAATATGGGAGGAACATCGGGCGGCTCAAGCAACCCATCCAAGCTGGGCGGTGCTGGCGGAATGTCGACCGGCGGCGCAGCCGGGACGTCTCTGCCATCAGCCGGACAAGGTCAGCCCACACTGTTCCCGGAAGGCAGACCCACAATTCCGCTCGGGCAAATTGCCGAGATCAAGGTGACCGGCGGACCGCCGATGATCCGCGACGAAAACGGGATGCTGGTAGGTTACGTGTATGTCGACATCGATCAGAATAAGCGCGATATCGGCGGTTATGTCAACGAAGCCAAGCAGGTGACTGCCAAGGAAGTAAAGCTGCCGGCGGGATATTATCTCAAGTGGACCGGCCAATATGAACTGCTCGAAGCGATGGCGGCGCGGATGCGGGTGGTCGTGCCGATCACGTTCATCCTGGTAATCATCCTGCTGTATCTCAACTTCCGTAATTTCACCGAGACGATGATTGTGCTCGCGTCAGTGCCGTTCGCCCTGGTTGGCTCGATCTGGTTGATGTATTTCCTTGGTTACAATTACTCCACCGCAACGCTGGTAGGAATTATTGCACTGGTTGGCCTGGCGACACAGACGGGTATCGTGATGGTACTGTATCTGGACCATGCCTATGAGCGCCGCAAGAAGGCGGGTATGATTCGCGACTTGAATGACATCATCTGGGCGCACATGGAAGGCACGGTCATGCGCGTGCGGCCGAAATTGATGACGGTCGGCACAGCGATGATCGGACTGGTGCCACTGCTTTGGGCAACCGGCACCGGTGCGGATGTGATGAAGCGAATTGCGGCGCCAATGGTGGGCGGACTAATCAGTTCAACTTTCCTGACGCTGGAGATTATCCCAGTGATCTACACTTACTGGAGATTGTGGCAGATCAAGCGCGAGGCACGGACTAATAGAGCGTAGATTTTCGCTTTCTCCGGGCATCTCGTCTCAATAGTGCTTACTTTCCACCTCCGAAAATGTAGGCAATCAATGCCACAACATCGGATATGTCGATGGTCCCATCATGATTTGCGTCTGCCGCTTGCAGAAATCTGGGCGCGGGGCCGCCGCCGAAGATGTATTCTATAAGAAATACCGCATCGGATATATCAACGAGGTCGTCGCAGTTTGCGTCCTTAGGCACCCATCCAAAATGGCTTATGTGAAACCTGCAGGTATCTGCGTAGCCCTCGACATCTCGGGCGATTACAGAGAATGTATATGTATTGAATTCGTCTTGTTCAGTGGCTTCGTAAACGAACTGACCCATGAGAGAATCGATTCCGTACACACCCGTTGACTGTGGCCCAGCAGTCTGCTGCACACTCCAGCGGATTTGATCCGGCACATCCGGGTCTGTATAAGTGAAAGCGTACTGATAGGAATGACAGAGTGACGCCATCTGAATTATCGTCGGGCAGTTGGTGATTTGAGGTGGGTTGCCCTGCCCCAGCGCGCACGACGCGGAAATCATGGCCGCGGCAAACGCAATCCAGCAAGTATGTCTTGCTTTCATATTTCTACCTCCGCTTAACGGCTCTACCGTGACAGGTTCCGCAACCTGGACGGCAATTGCTAAACATTCTAATTCGATTCGCTCTAATATAAACCTGGATTCAAGAATTTACAATGCTTTTCTTCGACATTTCTTAACGCTTTGGGAATATTCGGCCGACTTCCCTGTATTCATATTAGACAACTGCGATCCTTTAACATGGTGAGAACCAGGCGGCTTCGGGCACGCCTCTGGGTACGGTGCGCCCGAGCCGGTGATCCATCTTGTCGGATGGAAGGGAGGATATTCCATGCGAATCGCTAACGTATTTCTGTGCGGCATGATAGCCGCAATTCTGTTCTTGGCCGGTGCACCTGATGCTATTGCGGCGACAACGGGCAAACTTAAGGGGAAGGTCACCTACAAGCATACCAAAGAATCGCTGCCCGGCGTAAACGTGCAGATTGAAGGCACCAGCATTGGTGCGGTCGCCGATGGCGACGGCGATTACCTGCTGATGAATCTCAATCCGGGCCTCTACAACGTAACGGCAAGGATGATCGGCAAATATCCGGTGATCGCCAAGAAGGTCGAAATCAAGGGCGGCTACACGTCGACACAAAATTTCGAGTTGGAGGACTCAATTTTGATATTCGCGCCAACGATTGTGACCGAATACCGAAACCCGGTGGATCTGGAAAACGTGGCAAACCGGCAAGTACTCGACGGCAGCGGGATCGCGCGCCTGCCGATCAACGACGCGGCGAGTGCTGTCGCAACAACCACAGGAGCCGTCACCCGTGGCGACGGGCTTCATTTGTGGGGCGGCCGCACCAATGAAGTGGGCATGGTCGTAGACCAGATTGCGGTAAACGATCCCTTCGCCGGCAGAGGTTCCAACGGCCTATCGATGAACATTTCCGCGCGTGATATTCTGGAAATGCAAATCACCAAAGGTGGCGCGCCCGCAGAACAGGGAGGCGCCATCTCAGGCTTTGTAGAGATCACGACCAAACCACCATCAGATTCGACCTCGGGGCGCGTCGGTTACTACACGGACGATTTCGGCACCGGCATCCTGAACAAGAATTCGTTCAATCTCGATCGATTGGAATTCAACCTTTCCGGTCCGGTTCCGTTGTTGACCTCGCGACTGTTACCGGCGCTGGGAAAAACCTGGCTGCGGGGGCTGAGCTACAGTCTTTCGGGAGCCGCAGACAAATCGGATGGCTATGCCAACTACAAGCAGTATTTCAACCGTGCCACAAATCGCGGTTTCAAAGAGCGTTCCGTTCTTGGATTGTTCAATCTCACTGACCGCATGAAGAATTCCTACGAAGCAGGCCTGAAACTTAATTGGTATGCCGGGAAAAGCATCAAGCTTGGCTTGAACTATCGCGGCTCCTGGGACAACTTCACGCAATTTCAATGGGACTATCGGTACACTCCGGCAACGGCGCCGGTGATTCGACAGCAAGCCACCGTCTATTCGTTTCGCCTGACACATCAGCTCAGTACCAAGACTTACTATGAGATTATTCTGTCGCATTTCAGCAGGGACTATCTGGAAATGCCGGGTGATCCGGCACATCCCGGCGAGGGTCTCGACCCGGGACAGTTTCTCCCGGTGGAAGATTACGAAACATATTATGACCGCAACGGAAACGGACAGTACGATACCGCCGAACCGTTTGTCAACGTCAACGGCGATACGTTGACCTATGGAGGACGGCCGTACTATTCGTTCGGTGACAGTTACGTGCAGCAGCCCGGCGCGCCGGTGTTGCGACCACCGACCAATGACCCGGAATGGCGCGGGGTCGATTCACGCTATCACCGACAGGGCAATTCCTCAGCATTGGTCGACACCATCCTGACCGATTGGAACGACAACGGACTGGTTGATTTCTACGAGTCCGAACCGTTTGTCGATCGTGACGGGGACGGACACTGGGATGAGGGTGATTATCTTCTGCGCGATACCAACGGAAATGGACGCTACGATCCGGAGCGCGGACCGGTGATGAATATCGACCAGCCGGAACCCTACCGCGACGGCGACGTCAATCTGGGCGAGCCATTTGTCGACGTCAACCTTAACGGCGTGTTCGATCAGGGCATTGATGTATTTATCTGCTCGCCGAATCCGGCAACCAACATGGATCTGAATCATAATTCCAAATACGACAGCTCGTTCGATCCCTGGTCGCCCGGCATGCCGTTCAAGGATCTCAACGGCAACGGGCTGTACGATCCGGCAAATGGAAGCTACGACATCGGCGAACCATTTGTCGACGTCAACGGAAACGGCAAATGGGACGCGCGCGATGGTTTTTACGATCGCGGACATCAGCAATGGGCGTACTATCAGGATCGTTCCGCCGACAGAACTACTCTCGATTTCAAAATCAACCGCATGTTCGGGGAGGAATCTTCCGACCAGCACGACGTAAGGTCGGGACTGCTGATGGATTTCCATAAGCTGCGCATGGCGGATTTGCGTTACCCGAATTATCCCTACGACGGCACTCCGGACGGCGGTCCCTGGCCTGATCGGGGAATTTTCCGTGATTTCTATACGCGCAGGCCGGTATCGGGTGCAGCGTTCGTGCAGGACAAAATGGAAGTGGGCACGATGATCGCCAGCATCGGATTGCGGTATGATTTCTTCATCCAGTCCGCGGACGTCAAGAAACAAATCTCCCAGAATCAGTCGTCGGCCAAGTCGATTGCCGGATCACAAAACCGTTTCAGCCCGCGTCTCGGCTTCAGCTATCCGATTTCGACGGTAGCCAAAGTCTATTTCAATTATGGGCATTACAGCCAACTTCCCGAAATGAATCTCATGTATCGTCGGGCGACCCAGTCATCGAGTGCGTTTGGCATTATTGGAAATGAGAATCTGGATTTCGAGAAGACCATTCAGTATGCCTTTGGCGTGACCTACAAGCTGAACAATGACTACGTTCTGGATGCCTCGGGGTACTACAAGGATATCTACGGAATCGTGAACTCGATTCGGGAGGGATCAGGACCCAGCGCACTTAATGTTTACCAGAACTCGGATTATGCCCGCGCCCGCGGCATCGAACTCCGGCTGGACAAGAAGTATGGCAACTTTGTGTCCGGGTATGCCAGTTACGGTTATGCCTTCGCTTATGGCAAGAGCTCCAGCGAGAATTCCAATTACCTGGATGATTTCTATTCGCGCGCGATTCCGATTCATGAAACGCCGTTGGATTGGGACGTCCGCCACCAATTGACAGTGAATCTCGATCTGGCGGTTCCAGAGGCAATCCATCCGAAGCTGTTCGGCCAGACTTTGCCCGACGACTGGGGTCTTAACGTGTTGTGGCAATTTAATTCCGGCTCGCCATTTACTCCTGACAAAGATTTTCCGGGGCTGCGGCTGGTGACCGGCGAGACTCCCCAAACCAACTCGATGCGATATCCGGCCACTTCGACTGTCGATCTGCGATTCTACAAGACTCTGAAATTCATGAGCATGAGATATTCGGTCGATCTGTGGATAAACAACCTCATGAATTCAAAGAACGTTCAGCAGATATTTGGCACTACCGGCCGCTACAACACCAACACCAATGTTGCCGGAGCTAATTACGTTTTTGCCGGCACTGATTTGGCTCGCAATCCACTGAATCTGGGTCCGGGGCGAAATATTCGCGTGGGATTGAGCATGGAATTCTGAACCTGCTGTTGTGGACGTTCCACATGGACGTTCAGCGGCTTACCTCCGAGGGGCGCCAGGGCTGCGCCCCTTTGTTTATTTCCGGCCAATTACCGGTTTTTGCCAACGGCGAATGAAATCTGGTGCGTAACAGGTTTTTATCGATTAAAATTGGTGATGTCTGATGCGAATAGAGCAAGTTAGCGTGGCGAAGACCAGGTCAGGAGGAGAAAACAAATGACTTACACTGCCGAACAAGTTCGGGAGATGATCGATCGAGAGAATGTCAAATATATCCGGCTCTATTTCAGTGACGTCCTGGGTCAACTGAAGGGGATGTCGATAACCCGCCAGGAATTTGACGAAGTGCTGATTCACGGGCAGGGTTTTGATGGATCGTCGATCGAGGGTTTTGTCCGCATCGAAGAATCCGATCTCAACGCGCGCCCTGATTTGAACACCTTCCGCATCTTCCCCTGGGATATTGCCGGCGAGCGCGTGGCCGTGATGATCTGCGATATTGAAACGCCGCACGGCGAGCCCTACGAAGGTGATCCCCGCTATGTACTCAAAAAAGTACTGAAGAAAGCTGCCGACCTGGGCTACACGTTCTACGTGGGACCGGAGTTGGAATACTTCTATTTCCGCCAGAATGGCCAGCCCGGCACGCCGGAGATTATCGATCGGAACGGTTACTTCGACTACGGTACAATCGATCTCGGTACCCGCGTGCGCAAGAAAACGGTAGTGGCACTGGAGTCCATCGGTATCCCGGTAGAGTGCTCGCATCACGAGGTCGCGCCGTCCCAGCACGAGATCGACCTGAAGTACCAGAAGGCGCTCAAAATGGCTGACTTCGCGATGTTGTACCGCTTGATCGTCAAGGAAGTCGCGATGGAGAACGGCATTTACGCGACCTTCATGCCGAAACCGCTGTTCAGCGAGAACGGCTCCGGAATGCACTGCCATCAATCGCTGTTCAAGGGCGAATCGAATGCGTTCTTCCTGAAAGAGGATCAGTACAATCTCTCCGACCTCGGCAAGTCATACATCGCGGGCTTGATGAAACACGTCAAAGAGCTGACGTTGGTTACCAATCAATGGGTCAATTCCTACAAACGCCTGGTGCCCGGATATGAGGCGCCCTGCTATATCTCCTGGGGTCAGCGCAACCGCTCGTCACTGATTCGGATTCCGATGTACCGGCCCGGGAAGGAGAAGTCTACGCGCATCGAGTTGCGGTCACCTGATCCGGCCTGCAATCCGTATTTGGCGTTCGCTGTGATGCTTGCCGCCGGTCTTGAAGGTGTCCAGAACAAGTACCCGCTGGTGCCGCCGGTCGAAGACAACATTTTCGAGATGAACAATGCCGAACGGAAGCGCCGCAAAATCGATTCCTTGCCCGACTCGTTGGAAAACGCGATCAGAATGTTCGAGAAATCGGACTTGATGAAGGAGACGCTGGGCGAACACATTTTCAACGCCTTGATTGCCAACAAGCTGACCGAGTGGGACCGCTACCGGCTGCATGTTTCGCGGTTCGAGATAGACAACTACTATTCAATATTGTAGTTCCGTCACTTTCCAGACCTATACAACGGGGCGCGTTAACCACGCCCCGTTTACTTTGTCGGCACTTCACAGTCGCAACCAGATTATCGCAAAAAAAGTAGAAAATAGCTCTTGACGCTTTGGGGGGGGGTGAGCGTTATATTGTTAGTAGATCAAACGTCGAAGTCGGAGCAAAAGGAATAACTGCCATGCCGTGAGCGGGTGTGGTTAGGGGGCTAGGGAATGGGAATACGAGTGCAGGTTCGCCTGTATAGTAGAAAGGAGCGGTGCATGAAACAGCCTCCGATTGTCATTGTCTGTTTTCTTGCCGGAGCGATTGCGATGCTGGTCGGCGGTTGTAGTAGTGGGGGCAACAACTCGCAGCCGACGAACGGGTACCAAGAACGCTTTGGCGAAATCCAGTGGCCTAAGAAGTACTGGCAGTCGGCTAGTGGCTGGATCGAGGTGACAGCTCCCGTAACATTAGGTTATGGGGAGACCTTTAATTGTTGGGCCACTTTGAATTACACTGACGGCACAGCAGGCTGGGATAGTCTTGACCAGGAAGATCACATATTGGGATCAACTCAGACCACCACCTTTGGGTTCGACTTCCATAATCCTCCAGAAGGGCGCTATTTATTGACATTAGGTCTGAGAGCCAGAACCGACAGTCTTTACTTGGTAGTGGCGGCTCAGGAAGTGCAAAGATTCACATTGTACGTTGGACAATCCTATTACTTCTTCGATGTGGACGTCGAATATGACTATCAATCTGGACTGGACATCTTGAACGTATATTCCGACGACGATTTCCAGACAATGGCAAAGCCTCTGACGGGATCGAAGGTGGTGTTTACTCATAGAACCGGATCCAAGTCCCCGCTTGATTTGGCAAGCGTTACCGATGATCCGGACGCACTGGTGACGTATCGGAAAAAACACTCCGGTTACTGGGATCCCGACACACTACGGCCAAAGTCTGCATACGTTCTTTTTTCTATCGACTATTTCACGAAACTGCAGACCGGAGAACGGGATAGCGAAGCACTGGGCAGATCTCAAGTTGAAAGCAAAGTGGCGTTCGTCGCAGCGGGTAATATTGACCAGCAGTGCGCCTATGACTTTCGGGCTGATCTCAAGCAGGAAACAGCCGCTCATGAACTTGCGCATCTTCTCTACTTGACGGACTACTGCGACGACAATACCGCGCATGTTGCAAACACTGTTGCCAGAGTGTGCATGATGACAGACATGTTTGTCGTAGGGAGTCCGAACGGTTCACCTAACTGGGGATGCGGGCAGGTCGTCAAGGATTTCGACAACTCTTATTTCTTATGCGACTCCTGCAAGAATCGCTTGAACGATCTGGATTTTCTATTTCAGGGCAATGTTCCCAAAATACTGTCCCGCGGGGGCTTAACTTCTTTCGGTGAGGAGAAATGAGATGTTGAGCTTCAAAGTGACTTATGGACTAAAGTGGATCTTGTCGGCGACGACGATCATCACGACGTTTTTGTCGCTGCCTGCTCCGTCCGCCCCAAGACTGAAAGTGTGGATGGAGACCCCGCGCTCTGAATTTAGGTTTTGTGAGCAGATTTCCGTCTACCTTTTTGTTGTGAATACTGATGTTGTCGAAGCTGTAGTCCCTTACGCGGACGGACGCAGTCGCGGCGATGCACTCCGCATGGATTTCCGAAGAGAGGGTGGCGATCCGCGGCGGTATATGGGTCCGGCCGAATCCAGCCGGGAGGACTCTGTGCGGTTGGCTCCGGGAGATACCGTTATGTTCTTGATCACACCCACGGACGGCTATAGCGAGCCTGATCCAGAATCGCCATATCCATTGCATATTGCAGTTGGCCAGTATGTAATGGAGGCAATCTATTTCCGTGACTATCCCGTCGCCCCGATCAATTTTCGCGTAGTTCCGCTAAATGCCCAAGAGGAATCGGTTCTCCGGGGCCTTTCATTGGCCTGGAGTACACCTCCTCCGCCGAATTCCAATGAAACCGCTATTGACGTTTTCCGGCGGGCTTATGTCGATCGTTTCAACACGTCCTTCTGCTCGAGATTTGGCAGTATTCTCTTGCTGTCGGATATGGACGAAGAAAAGGTTGTTGCCAGGAGAGTCAGCGACGCTCGATTGGTGCTAGACCGCTGTGCCGAAGGAAAGGCGGGATTGTGTGCGCTGTCGGTATTATTGCGGGCGGCGGGAGAAAACGAGTTCAAAACTACCATGCTGGAATACCGCGCACTCTTTCACGACAAGTATTTTCCATATCTTCTTAAGGGACTGCTGCGGGTAAATCACAAGATGAATCTATACGAGGAGGTGATGAAAGATGTGGCGAAAGACAATTAGTCTGCTGGTATTATCCTGTGCGCAACCGTTATTTGGCGCAGTCACTTATGACCAAATTGATCGCCTCGGCGGTAGCAGGTCTCGTCACGTTTCTGACGAATCGAATGTGATTCAAGGGGTGGCGCTCTTGTTGCAGGGTTTCCAGCAATTCAGCTCTCCTTCGATAGCGGAAATGCTGGCAAGCACGGACAAGGATGGTGCGTCAGACTACAAGATTCCGGCCAATTACCAGACTAGTCTTGACTCGTTGTTTGCAGTTGCGCAATCCTATTATCCCTCGGTTCAGACCGAACATCCGGGATGGGTCAGCGGAGCCCTCGATTGGCTGAACGTGGCTGTTGACACCGTTATTGTCAGCGGGAATCTGGCCACCGCAAACCTTGTTGCAGAGTGGTCCAGCATTGTTCAGCCGGGAAGGGACAGGTCTCACTATTCGCTCCAATTTGCCAAGATTGAAAACCGCTGGTGCCTTTCTGATCTTGGGCCGGCAATCCAAATAGTGCGCGACTACCTGAGTGACATGAAAGGCGAGTTGCAGAGACGACGTGCGTCAATCGATTCGAAAACAATACCCGGCTACGACGAGTATTCGGACTGGGTGCAGCATACGGCCGTCAATCTCCTTATCGAGCGATGGTTCGACCAGGGCAGCGGGATCAGGCGATTTACCAAACCGGTAGCCGAATCGATGCTCGGTGGGCGGGTGTTTAGCTGCGCCGGCAACACGTCTTCCTTCTGGTATCAAGGCGATCCATTGATAGATCGCACGGTGTCTGTAGCCGCTGTCAGCGATCACTGTTGGCAACGATTCGTGGTCGCCGACCAGATAGCCGACTATATCACAGCCAAAGGCAGACAAGGGAGCGGCAACAATATTGACGATTTTGCCATGCCGGGAGGACTGGAGTTCCGTTCCTGGGGCTATCTGTACGTGTGTGATCGGGGAAATAATCGCATCAAAGTCATTGGATTGGAAGATAGTTACAACGGTCATGTCGCCTTGGAGTGGATTGTCAACCAAACACTCAATGACCCGATTGATCTCGACGTAACCATGGACGGGCATCTGATCGTAGCGGAGAATGGAAGCAACAGTATCGCCACTTTCTGCGATCCAACCTCATGCCAGCCGTTCCGTCGCTTCACTACCTTGAATGGATTGGCCGGCAGTATGTATGTCATAAACCAACCAGTCGCCGTCAGTTTTGCGAGGAATCCGCTCAGCAGCGCAAAGAACATCTTAATGGCATATCTGATCGACAGGGCCGGCAGCCGTATACTCCAGATCTCAAATCCCATGTCTGTTTCGCCAACGGTTTCAACGGCTTTCAATTTCCCGGACCCGATTGCAACCGCGACGGATGTGGCCGTTGACAACAAGGGTCAGGTATGGGTCGTCGATACCGAAAAGGGGAAGATGTACAAGTTCGACCCGCAACTCCGATTGTTGGCCATTCACGGCGGCGAAGGGGATGGCGACGGTGAATATCTTTACCCATATAGTATATCGTTCAGCCAGGCCTACCAGTACGCTGGTGAGGGAGTGTATCCCACTCCGCTTCCAGCATTCGCAGAAGCGATTCTAACTGAGAAATGGGGCGGCACAACCGGAGTGCGGCGGCTGGTAAGCGGTGTCGATATTCTGTCGAGCGGCGCCGGGTATGTGCCGAGACTTAACACCGGTTCGCCCGATTTCCTTTGGGCTCAGTATTTCACGACCGACTATGCCGACTTGACAATTGAATATTTCTGTAATTCGACCCGCTACGGCATTCAGACGAATCTCAACCAGCCCCCCGGACTCAAGAATTGTCAGTGGAACCCGACTCCATCGGCTCCGAGTGGGACATATGAGGTGCGCATCACCGCAACTTCGATTTACGGCACTTCGAACACCTATGTCTCAAAGAACTGGGTTACGGTCGACCGGGGGATAGTCAACTACGCTCCGATAGTTACGGCCATAGTCTTTCCAGATGGTGACAGTTGTCTCATACCTTATGTCTCAAGACCGCTGATGGCCATAGCGAATGATCCGGGAAAGTCGATTGCAGGGTACGCTTGGACGTGTACTCCGTCTGATCTCGGCACCTTTTCGGATCCCTCTGTCAATCCGACGTACTTCATGCTTAATGATAACGTGTCGCGATATGGGACGAGAGTCATCTACGTGTCCGCGATTGATAACCATGGACAAACGTCCGCTCAGTTTCACAAAGAGGTTGACGAAAATATTGTCGCGTCCTGGGCGGACTGTCCTTGCATTCACTGTGGCGATGCCAACTCTGATGACTTCGTAGATCAAAGCGACGCAGTGTTCTTAATTCAGTACATCTATGCCGGCGGAGCTGCGCCGGGAACGTCTTGCGGAGTGGAATACGGTCGCGGAGATGCCAACGGTGACGGGTACGCAGATATCTCTGATGCCGTGTTTCTGATCGACTACATTTTTTCCGGCGGACCGGCGCCGCACTGCGTGTGGTGATCGCACTGTAGAACAGAGGAATGTCTATCGCTGAGGCCCTCTTTTCCTAGCGGCATATGACCGAACATTCCGCTAGGAAATCCGTCTATTCTGTGTATATTCCAGTTAGTCTTCCGGAGGGCCTTATGAAAAGAGTTGTCTTTTTTGCGCTGGCGCTGCTGTTGCTCGCGGGCAGCGTGAATGCGCAATACCGTAACCGCGATATACGTAACTTGACGCAGGCACAAATCGACTCGGTCAAGCAGGAGCGCCTGCAGTTCTACCATCTCGAATCCGACCGCAGGGAGCGCTCGATCAAAGCAGCTCTACTCAACGAAAAGCTCTATGTCAACGCCAATCAAGCGAACTATGATGTTCGCTACTACGGATTGCACGTCAGTCTGAACTTTTCAGGCAGTTCCATCAGCGGCTATGTAGATTATCGCCTGAAATCGCTGATAAACGGCCTGAATTCAGTCGATCTGAACTTGCACGATCAATTGAATGTTGACTCCGTAAAGGTGGGCAGCCAGAAGCTGACCTTCAGCCATGTTGCCGGCATTGTGGCAATAACCCTTCCCTCTTCTTATTCCAACGGCACGGAGTTTGCCATGAAGGTGTTCTACCATGGCTACCCATATTATGGCTGGGGATATACCGACGGCGGAATGGGGTTTGACTACAAGAACGGCTACTGGATATGTTTCACTTCCTGCGAACCATTCTATGCGCGCAACTGGTGGCCGTGCAAGGACACACCGGAAGACAAGGCAGATTCGCTGGACATGTACATCGAGTACCCGTCCAACTATGACGTAGCATCCAACGGCGTAATTGTGAGCAATACCGACATCGGCGGCGGGCGGAAGCTCATTCACTACAAGCACATGTATCCGATCACAACGTATCTGATAGCGCTGACTTGCGCCGATTTTGACGTCACCACAACGACCTGGACTTATGACGGGCACACAATGCCGGTGTACAGCTACACCTCTGCCCAACGATTATGCTTCAAAGAACGTCTTCGACGCCCTGACGATACCGGTCCTGAATATTTACAGCAACGCGTTTGGCATATACCCATTCGTTAACGAAAAACTAGGCAATGCCAACACCGGAAGCTGGGGAACGATGGAGCACCAGACCTGCTCCATGCACGAGTCGTTTTCGTACTATGATCCGACCTATCTGCTGATTCATGAAAACGCCCACCAGTGGTGGGGCGACATGATCACTTGCAAGACCTACAACCATATCTGGTTGAATGAAGGCATGGGGACTTACACCGAATCAATCTATTACGAGGCGGTCTACGGGCAGTCGGCATATTTCGCCAATCTCGCCACGCAGGAATATCTCGGTGAGGGAACGATTTATGTTGAGGATCCGGCAACTCAGGTGATCTTCGACGGCAATCTGACCTACAACAAGGGCGCCTGGGTCATGCACATGTTGCGTGGAGTGGTCGGGGATTCTGCCTTCTTCCGGGCGATGAAGGACTGGGCGTTTTCGCCGTTCCGTTATGGCTCAGCGACTACCGAGGATTTTGCTGACGTCCTCAGCACCAGTGTCGGCACCGACATGAACTGGTTTATTCATCAGTGGATCTACGGCGACGGTAGCCCGAATTACCAGATTTCGTACCAGTGCGATCGCGATACGGTCGCCGGCGGCTACAACCTGAACTACTATATAGACCAGCTACAAACGAGCCACACGTATTTCAAGATGCCAATCAAACATCGTTTCGTCACGACCGGTGGAACGATCGATACGGTGATCTGGAATGAAGGCCGGGGACAATTCTACTCTTTGCACTTTGCAGACTCCGTCACCAGCGTAATCTTCGACCAACAGAAATGGATTCTGAGATCCGTCTCGACGGTGCCGTTCTCGATGCACTTTACGACGCCTCAACTGCCAAGTCCAAAGATCAATGAGCCATATTATCAGCGCTTGCAAGCCGTGGGCGGCAAAGCCCCCTATTACTGGACTTTATGGGGCGGCGATTTGCCGTACGGTTTAACTTTCGAGGGCGATACCGTCGGTGTACTCTCGGGCACGCCCACGTATGCTGCGACATTCTATTTCACAATCATGCTCACTGATTCCAACTCACCACAGGATTCGGTGCCGCAGGATTTCGCTCTCACGGTAAACCCGAACATTCCTTCGTATGTGTGTGGCGACGCAGACCGTTCGAATAGTGTCGATGTTTCCGATGTGGTATATCTGATCCAGTACATATTCGCTGGCGGGGCGGCGCCAAATCCGCTGCTGGCCGGCGATGCCGATTGTAGCAGTTCCATCGACATTTCCGATGCAGTCTATTTGATCAACTATATCTTTGGAGGCGGGCCTTCGCCTTGCGCCAGTTGCTGAGCTCAGTCAAGAGTACGAACTGAGTTCCGGCAGCATCGATGCGGACTGAGCCGCCATCCCACAAAAAAGAAATGCCCCACCGCTCATAAGAGCAGTGGGGCGAAATGTTTCGGGGCACTAATCGTTAACTCGGTATCGTCAACGCCCTTCGATTACTCCTCTGTTTTTTCGAGTACGGCGGCATAATAAGAGCCACCCGAGGGGATGAACTTGATCGGCTTCCAGCAAGTGCCTTTGAACATGCCCGCCATCTCAGATTGCGACGCCATCAGGTAATCAAACCACGGAGTCTGATACTTCTTGTAACGAATGCGCAGGCGAATCTGACCGGCCATGCGGCTACGGCGGGCGTTGAATTTCTGATAATTCAGATGATCCGGATCAGTGGTCGCGTATGGGTCATTTGCGGTGAGAATCAGATGCGCACCCGGGTTGGTGACGCGCCGGAATTTCTCCAGCAACCATTCCGACCGCTTCTTGCCGCCGAACAATCCGAAGTTGGCTCCGAACATTACCACGGAATCGAATTTCCCCAGTTGTGGCCCAATGCGCGTTACGGACAATACGCGCGCATCACGAACTCCGCGTTCGCGGCAGACTTTGACCGCCAACGTTGAGACATCGATACCCGTGCATTCCTGGTTTTTCTCCTGCAGATGCAGGAGCACCCGGCCGGCGCCGCATCCCACATCAAGTACTCTTCCTTTGGCATACTTGATCGCCTGCTTCTCATGGTCAGGCCAATCCTTGTACGGAGCAAAATAAATCTTGGGACCGGTATTGATCTCAATGTAGCGGTCGTCCCGCTCCACAATCTCCAAGACCGTTTTCCCCTGCATATGGTCAAATATTTCATGACCGTATGCGTCCTGGCTGTCAGGTAACATTTCTAGCCGTCCTTTCTGGTTACTAGCCCTTTCGAATATATTGTTCTTTAGCGTCAATGCAAGTCATATCTTGGCATAAAGAGTCGTATTTGGCGGTTTTTTTGCGGGATAACCGGCAAGAGTTTGCCCCTTGATCGAACCGGCTGAAGATCGTTGGAGTTTGGTTTTGTCCATGACCCGGACTTCACTTACCCGCCAGGAAATCTCGCTGGCTTTTCAGGGCGAACGATTGCCGGTCGATCGCCCGCGCTACCGCTAGTATACCGTCCAGGTGATCGTATTCGTGCTGGACGAGTTCGGCGAGGGAATTTTCGGCGATCAGAGAGCACTCGTTCCAGTCCAGGTCACGGTAGCTAACCCGACAACCCCGGTGGCGTTTGACTTTGACAAGCAAGTCGGGGAAGGACATGCAGTCATCCCAGACTTCGAAAGTGTCCGCGCTCTTGATATCGATTACCGGATTGACGAATACCACCGGTTCATCGACAAGCATGTAGATGAGCCGCTTATGGACGCCGATCTGTGGAGCTGCAATCGCGCGGCCGGCGCCGTAGCGGGCCCGAAAGTCCAGCAAGGTGTCATGCAGATCCTCGACGACCGACCTCAACTGGGGAAGTTCCTCACGAGCAACCGGTTTCGACGCAACATACAGGCCCGGATTGCCGAGCAACAGGATTTCTCGAACAGCCATAGCTTTACTATCTTACGTACCGGAAGATATCGACATTGACATTAAAGTTATCTCAAGATTGCGGGAATCAAGTAACTCTCGTTCGGCACAATTTCAGACAATTCTTATACAATTTTCGTTCCCAGTGTCCTGCCCCCACCCCAATTCAAGACTATAAGTGCACCAATTCAGTCCGCAAAAACCCGTTGCTGCTTGTCTCCGAATTAGTTATGCATACAGGGCAGACAAGTGCTTTCGCTTCATATATGACAGGAGTTTTGCTATGATCCGCTTGGGACGGCCTGGCAGTTTTCGTGCTGCCGGTTTTTTTCTGATTCTGATTTGGGTGGCGGCAACTATCTCAACGGGCACTTTATCGAATGCCCAGACAACACCGACAATGGGGCTGCGAAATAACACGCCTGACCTTAAGGCCTTCAAAAATGTTCGAGTGGTCGTCTCTCCGCAATCGACGTTGGACAGCGCTACTCTGATCGTCAGCGACGGTCGAATTCAAGCAGTCGGAAAGAATCTGGCCATTCCGGCCGATGCCGTTGTGATCGACCTTGCGGGCAAGACAGTCTTTCCCGGGTTTATCGACCCGTTCACCAACTATGGACTTGAAAAGCCGGAACCTCGCCGCTGGATCGATCCCGAACAATCGGCAGGCACACAATATCTCGGCAATCGAGCCGGCGGCAACGCCTGGAATGACGCCATTCACGCGGAAAGAAACTGCGTCATGGAGTTCAAACCGAACTCCAAAGATGCCGAGGATTTCCTGAAATCGGGCATCACGGTTGTCCAGTCGGCCAAATTGGACGGGATATTCCGGGGACGTGGTTTTGTGACGACATTGGGCGACGGCCTGCCGAACGATCTGCTGCTGCGCCCGTATTCGTGGCAGTTCATGTCATTCGACAAAGGGTCGTCCCGGCAGGAGTATCCCAGTTCATTGATGGGGAGCATAGCGCTGATTCGTCAAACGATGTACGACGTTGATTGGTACCAGAAGGCGCACGCCGCATTCCAGCTAAACGCCAGCCAGAAGATGCCGGAGTTCAACTCGGCGATCGAAGCGCTGGCTTCGCTTAAGGGAGAAAGAGCTGTCTTCGAAACCGACGATGAACTGTCCCTGTTGCGCGCCGAGAAAATCTCCAAAGAATTTGGCATACCTTTCATAGAAGTCGGCAGCGGCAGCGAATATGCATGGATCAAACAAGTGGCTGCGAGCGGCGCAACAGTGATTCTGCCGGTCAATTATCCCAAAGCGCCCTCGGTTGCGACGGCTGACGATGAACTGGATGTCAGTCTGGGGACGCTGCGCCAGTGGGAAATGGCGCCCTCTAATCCCCGGATTCTCGCCGACAACAAGGTCACTTTCGCATTTACGTCCTATCGATTGAAAGACAAATCTGATTTTCTCGGTAATGTTCGTCTGGCGATCAAACGCGGACTGAGTAGAGAGACCGCCCTGGCGGCACTGACTACGGTACCGGCGCAGATATGCGGGATATCCGATAAAGCAGGCACTTTGGATAAAGGCAAACTGGCCAACTTCATCGTCTGCGATGGCGATCTCTTGAGCAAGGACGCGAAGATCTTTTCGGTCTGGGTTGCCGGCAAGGAAAAACAATTCGCTGAAATCGCCGGCACAGATATGCGGGGTAGCTTCGATCTCACAATCGGGGCCAGCAAGCTGCAAATGAATCTCAAGGGCAAGATCGACAAACCACAGGGCGAACTAAAAATCGGCGACAAAAAGAAAGACCTGAAAGACCTCACTGTCGACGAAGACAACCTCAGCTTTTCATGCGAGCTCGACACACTTGGATTCAAAGGAGTGCTGCGATTTTCGGGCAAGATGTCAGGAACGAAACTTTCCGGACTGTGCACTCTCGCAGATGGTACTGGAGTGGAATGGAACGCTGATCGAACTTCTCCGTTCGAGGAAAAGCCAGATTCTGCGAAGGCCAAGGAAGAACCGGAACAACCGCTGATTTCCAAACTCACGTACCCGAACAAATTCTATGGCCTGCCTGAGCCGCCCAAATCCGAGGATGTGCTGATTCGCAATGCGACGGTCTGGACATCGGAGGCGGAAGGCATTCTGAATAACGCCGATGTACTGGTATTGAAGGGCAAGATAGCTGCTGTCGGCCAGAATCTTAAAGCGCCTGCCGGTGTTCGAATCATCGACGGCACAGGCAAGCAGGTTACTGCCGGAATAATAGACGCGCACGCTCATATCGCCGCGGCTGGGGATGTCAACGAGGGGAGTTTCGCCATTACGCCGGAAGTGCGCATTGGTGATATCATCGATCCCGAAGACATGAGCATATATTACGAAGCAGCCGGCGGCGTGACCATGACGCACATACTGCATGGTTCCGCAAATCCGATCGGCGGCCAGTCGGCAGTGATCAAACACAAGTGGGGATCACCGCCGGATGAGCTTCTTTACAAACCGGCGTCACCACTCATCAAGTTTGCGCTCGGCGAAAACGTGAAGCAGAGCAACTTCGGTGACCGGTTTTCCGTTCGTTACCCACAGACTCGAATGGGCGTCGAAACAATCGTCAAAGATGAATTCCAGGCCGCCCGCGAGTATGAACAGGAATGGAACAAGTACAACGCTTTAAGCGCCTCGGACAGGAAGAAAACCATTCCACCCCGCAAGGATCTCGGCCTCGACGAGATGGTCGACGTGCTCCATTCACGCGTGCTGATTCACTGCCACGGATACGTCGCCTCCGAAATGTTGATGATGATGCGACTGGTGGAATCATATGGTGTCAAAATCAACACCTTCGTGCATGTCTCCGAGGGTTACAAAGTCGCCAATGAAATGGCGAAACATGGCGCGATGGGAGGTGGGTTTGTTGACTGGTGGGCGTATAAGTTCGAAGTCTACGACGGCACCGCTTACAATCCGGCGCTGGAGACCGAAAAGGGCGTGACCTTCGGCATCAACTCCGACAATCCGGAAATGGCGCGCCGACTCAATCAGGAAGCGGGCAAGACGATCCTGTACGGCGGTGTTAAGCCGGAAGTCGCCATGAATATGGTGACAATCAACAATGCCAAGCAGCTTGGAGTGGACAAGTACACCGGCAGCATCAAGGTCGGCAAGGATGCAGATTTCGTGATTTGGAACGGCAATCCGCTGTCGACCTACACGATGGTCGAACAGACCTGGATCGACGGCTGCAAATACTTTGACCGCGAGACTGACCGGCAGATTCGCGAGGCAAATCGTCAGGAGAAAGAAGCGCTGATTCAGAAAGTGCTGAAAGAAGGCGGTGGCGACAAAGGTGGAGACACGGAGGGGGAACACAAATGGCCCGGTGAACTTTCACGAGGCGGCATCGATACCTGGGAAGAGAGGGGCAACTGATGAAACGCTTTATACTAATCCTGGCAGTGCTCTGCACCTCGGTTGCTTTGGCGCATTATTACGTTCCGGGCAAAAAGCAGGATCATCCGATTTTGCTCAAAGGCGGCGATCTCTACACCATTAAGAGCGGAGTTCTTACATCTACGGACCTGCTGTTCGAAAATGGCCGCATTTCCCAGATCGGCAAGAATCTGACCGCGCCTGCTAATGCAGAGATTATCGATGTCAGCGGCAAACGCATCTATCCGGGTTTGATTGATGCCGCTACGAATATCGGATTGGTGGAAATCGGCGAAGTCCGCGCTACCCGTGATGCCACCGAAGTCGGTGGTGTAACTCCGGAAGTCCAATCTCATATCGCATACAATGCCGACTCGGAAATCATTCCCACGGTACGGTCCAACGGTATCACGACGGCACTGGTCGCACCTGTGGGCGGCGTGATCAGTGGACGCTCCAGTCTCATGAACCTCGACGGCTGGAACAAAGAAGACGCCGCCGAGAAATTCAACGTCGGGCTTCATGTCAACTGGCCGCGCGCCTCTGCGGGGTGGAGTTGGTGGGATCAACGCCCGCCGGAGGAGAAGAAGAAAGAGCGTGACGAGAATCTCAAGCGGCTCGATCAGACCTTCGCCGACGCCAAGGCCTACTACCTGGCAAAGAAGTCCGATCCGGCGGCTGCGCATGACGAACGTTGGGAAGCAATGCTGCCTGTATTCTCGAAAGAGCTCCCTGTCTTCGTCAATGCCGACGATGCCCGTCAGATCAGGCAAGCGATAGATTCCGCGAAGAAGTGGGACTTCCGGATGATCATCTCCGGCGGCCGCGACGCCTGGAGAATTACCGATCTGCTCAAGGCCAATAATATTCCCGTGATTCTGGGCGCAACTCAGCGGGAGCCGATTCGCGAGGATGAAGACTACGACATCAGCTACAAGGTCCCCAAGTTGCTTGCCGATGCCGGAGTGAAATTCTGTTTCAGCAGCAGCTACTCGAACTCAGGATCACGCAATCTGCCGTTTCAGGCGGCGCAGGCAGTCGGTTTCGGCCTGACGTCAGATCAGGCGTTGCGAGGACTGACACTCTCTACGGCGGAGATTCTGGGAGTGGACAAAGACCTTGGCTCACTTGAAGTCGGCAAAAAGGCGACAATTGTCGTCTCGAATGGGGATATACTTGATCCGCCGACCAACAAGGTCGTTTATGAGTTCATTGAGGGCCGCAAGGTCGACCTGAACGATCGCGGCAAGCAGTTGTATGAAAAGTACCGGCAGAAAACTGCCTCCAACTAGACATCCGCGCAGGGCGGCCGTATCAGGCCGCCCTGTTTCTATATGGTCCCCGCGATTGCTGCAACTCATTTCGTGTTAAAGCCTTGACAAATAGCTCCATGACATTTATATATAGGCGGTACTATCACAAACGTCTTCAGGAGCATAACATGATTCAAAAGCTATCGCTGTTGTTCTTCTCTTTCGTGCTTGTCAGCGGTCTCTTCGCGCAAAGTAATCAACCTGCTACTGATGCCGATATTGCGGCGATGCAGCAACTGATCGATTCCAAGGGTTATCGCTGGGTTGCCGGACGAACAACTTTGTCCGACCTGCCTGCCGAAGAACGGCAGCATTGGCTGGGCTTTGTTCCTCCAATGGGATATGATGAGTGGCTGGCCAAGCAGCCGAAACTGACGGCTGATCCGAAGATGGTTTTTCCGACGGCCTTTGATTGGCGCGATTCAGGTATTGTCACGCCGGTCAAGAATCAGGGCGGTTGCGGTAGTTGCTGGGCTTTCGGCGCGACGGGCGCATTTGAGGCGGCGATCAAGAAACATGACGGCATTGTTTACGACCTGGCCGAGCAGCAGCCATTGTCGTGCAACGTTTACGGCTCCACTTGCGCCGGCGGTTGGATCGAACCGGTGTACGAACTATTCCAACGTTACGGCGCCGTGCTCGAATCGTGCATGCCCTACCAGCAGGCCGATCTGCCCTGCACACAAGATCAATGTCCGGTGGCGGTCAAACTTAAGACCTGGGTCAATGTCGCAGACGATGTGAACTCGATAAAGCAGGCGCTGATGACCGGCCCGGTGGCAACCGGTTTCACCGTCTATGATGATTTCTTCAATTACACCAGTGGTTGTTATCAGCATACCTGGGGCGGAGTGGCCGGTGGTCACATTATTGTCGTTGTCGGATGGGATGACAATTTCTGTGGGACGGGACAGGGAGCGTGGATTTGTAAGAATAGCTGGGGTCAGGGCTGGGGCAATCTGGCCGGTTATTTCTATATCAAGTGGGGCGACAGCGATATTGGCCGCGGCACCGTGCTGCCCATCTATCCTCCCGATCCGGTGACCCTGAATTACGAGTTTCACCAGTTCTCGAACCCCTATGGAGGCGACGACAACGTGCCCGATCCGGGAATGGATCTTACGATGTCAGTAGCCGTCAAGAATATCGGCCTGACTACGGCATACAACGTCTCTGCGATTCTGCGCAGCCCGACGGCGGGTATATTGATTTCGGATTCCGTGGCAACATTCCCCTCAATTCCTTTCGATCAGGTGAAGTTCAGCGCGGCACCGCATTTTTCGATCACGCTTGACAGCGCAGTCGTTCCCGGTTCGCGCATGGATTTCACGATGCAGGTTACGTGCGCGCAGGGCATTTTCGACTGCAACTTTCATGATTATGTGGGCCACTTCGACACAGTGTTCGTCGACGGTCTGGAATCAGGTTCGTCGAACTGGACTCATGGCGGCACACTTGATGACTGGCAGTTCGGAAAGCCGTCGGGAGTGGGCAAGTCCGACGCCAAAACCGCTCATTCCGGCAGTAACATCATGGGCAATAACATCGGCGGCGACTATGCAGCCAACGCCGGAAATTATGTCGAATCACGGGTGATTAACTGCAGTAACATTTCACATGCGCGGCTTTGCTTCGACCGGTGGCTGTCCATTGAGAAAGGCATTTACGACCAGGCGCGTGTCCTGGTGAACGGATATACAATCTGGCAAAATGATCCTGATTACGACATGGTCAATTCCCGTTGGTATTTTCAGGATTTCGATATATCGCCATACGTGGAGGGCGACGGCACAGCCAAGATTCGTTTTGAATTGCAGAGCGATGTCGGCCTGCAACTGGGTGGTTGGAACCTCGACGACATCGCCATTGTCGGGATACGCGACTATGTACCCGGCGATGCCAATGGAGATAAGATCATTGATATCGCGGATGCGGTCTACCTGATCGAATATATCTTCGGCGGTGGTGCAGCACCAAATCCGTTCCTGGCGGGCGACAGCTCGTGCGACGGGTTTGTCGACATCTCGGATGCGGTGTACTTAATCGCATACATATTTGGGGGCGCCCCCGCTCCGGGCTGCAAGTAGCAGTATAGATAAGGGCCATCGGGCGGATGCCATTCGCTCCGTTGGCCCTTATTCCTCGAACTCCTACCGCAAGAACCGTTCAGCATCATCTTTGGTCGGTACGCGGCACATCGGTTGTTTTCCGAACCAGGCGTAGCGATGTTTCGCAATGATATCGTAGGCGAAGTCTCGCAGGAACCTCGGCACATGCTTTAGCATGAAGTGAGTCAGTCGCAAGCCCTGTAATTGGCGCGCAATCCCGATCACTGCCTGCGATTTGGAGTACACCTGCCCTCGATCTATCAGGTAGACTGACGACATCGGCGCAGAAGGCAATCCATAATGCCTGGCCAGCCAACTTCCCACATCAGACTGAATCGTCGCGAAGCGAAATAGCTTGTGGTCGTCGTGGCGTAGAACAAAATCGACGGTACGATTGCAGAGGATACACTCACCGTCAAACAGGATGATTGGGTGCGGATCGTGATCAGCCGGAAGCCTCGCTCCCGGCGTTCGGCTCGCATTAGCATTAGCAGCGGCGTTTCCGTGAGACCGCAGCAGCAGCACTTCAAGGGCGGAATCTCCTTTGCAAGAATCTGCAAGACTCCCGGGACGAGGGGCCCTTGCAAGCCTCCAGCGGCGCTGAGACATGACAGCCGACCCCGTCTCCGGGGTCGGCCGCATGGTGCCGTCACTCGGTCGCGCCTGTCACGCCGGCGGCTGCGGTCCGTGAGTCCCTCGACCCCGCAGCCCTTGTACCAGGCGGTAAATCTTGTAGCCGGTCTTCCGGGAGATCCCGAACTCAGCGCAGAGCCGGGCCATCTGCTCGCCGTCGAGCAACCGGCTGATGAAGCGGACGCGCTCGTCCATGACGTGACACTCCTTCCACGGCATGCCCCCTCCTTGGCGAAGAGGGCTAGAGTGTCACCCATGTCTCCGGTATAGAGTGTTACCCCTGTCTCAGGAAGGACAGTTAATAATCAATTACTTACGTCAATGTGGAATCCGGCCGTGTACCCTTCCAGCACGGAGGCCGGTGGGCGCGGCGATGGGTTCCACGCTGGTCGAGGTCCGCAAGTCCATTCGAACCAGGAAGTTCTGGCGGCGACCAAGCGGACGGCCAACGGCTCACTCGGCCGTCGCTTGCAACGAGTTTGCAAGCCGTTCCGGCACCAGGTTTGCACAGGACACCACCAGCGTCGTCAATCAGCACTCCTTCGCACACAGTCCTTCGCTCAGCAGTTGCAGGTTCGCCACGTGAGGCCGAGAATGAGTGCGAGGCGGGAATCGTCACCCTCAATCCCGCCAACACGAAACTCCGAAATCGAGACATGAGCACGAGTCAGAACTTCGCCGTCGTGTTTCGGCGCGAGAATCCTCGGAACCGTCAGCGCGCATGTGCCGGACCTGCCTGGCGTCTACGCCTCTGCCGATACCCAGGCCGAAGAAGCCCGGCGCGGCATCCGGGATGCGCTCGAAGGGACCTGGACGCGATGCGCACGCGAGGCTGGCCACTTCCGACGCACCTGCCCGACCCGGTCGAACCATGATTCGCAACTACATCGAGGAAGCCCTGCACAGGGCTTCCTCGCTCGTGGACGGCAACGTGTACTGCGCGACGGTGGCGGGCTTCCCGGTGTCATTGCCACAGCCGCCACACTCGAGACCTGTCGCGATCAACTGGCAGAGATTGTGGAGGAATGGGTACTCCTCCGCATGTCGCGTGGCCTCTCCGTCCCTCGTCTCGGTACGGCCCGTGTCCAAGTCCGGCGAGTGAGTCGATGACCCACTGGGGCGGTGGGCGGACACTCCTTTCCTCCTCCGCCGTCCCAATTGGGGACACCATCCGGAGGATTTGCAGAGAAACTGCATTACCGTGGTAATGTGCATCCATGCCACTTGCACGATCTCGGGTGACGGCGCAAGGGCAGGTGTCCATCCCGGCGGAGGTGCGGCGGAGGCTCGGGGTCGGGCCGGGTTCCGTGCTGGAATGGAACGAAGAGGGGAACGCCGTCGTGGTCAGGCGGTCCGGGCGGTACACGTCCGCGGACATACATCGGGCGCTCTTCGGGCGCGAGAACCCGCAACCACGGTCGATGACCGAGCTGAAGGAAGGTGTCCGGAAGCACGTCCGGGCACGCCATGCGCGCGGTTGACACGAATGTCCTCGTGCGGCTGCTGACGCGGGACGAGCCGAAGCAGGCGGCCGTCGCCGACGCGTTCGTGCAACCCGGCGCGTGGGTGTCGGTGCTCGCCCTCGCCGAAGCCACGTGGGTGCTCGCGGCCGTCTACGACCGCGACGCGGCTCAGGTCGCTCGGGCGGTTGAGATGCTCCTGAACCATCAGAGTCTCACGCTCCAGGAGCCGGAGGCCGTGGCGGCGGCCCTCGAGACATTCCGGCGACGGCCGGCGCTCGGATTCTCGGATTGCCTCCTCCTCGAACTCGCGCGAAAAGCCGGACATCTGCCGCTGGGCACGTTCGATCGGGATCTCAGCAAGCTGGACGGGGCGACGCGACTGTAGAGGCCCGCGCTCGCCTTTCACGTCGCCGGATCTCCTGTCCCATCACCTACCGCATCCAAGCACCCGCTCATTTCGGCGTTGAGTTCCCGTCCCTTCGCGCCACCCGGTTCTGGACGAAGTAGCTCAGTTGCACCCGGTTCTGCACGCCGAGTTTCCGGTGGGCGTTGTAGGTGTGCTTCTTCACCGTCTCGGGGGAGATGAACAGCCGCTCGCCGATTTCCTTGTGGCTGAGGCCGATCAGCAGGAGTTCGACGACGTCGGCCTCGCGTGCCGAGAGGCCGAGGGAGACGAGGTCCGCCTTCAGGTTGGCCGCAAGCGGCTCGGCCGGCCGGGCCACCGCGCGACGGCGCAGGAAGATCCCAAGCCCCAAGAGCGCCGGGTAGGTCCCGCCCACCTGGCACGAGCGAGATGACCGCGTCGGGCGTGTGCAGGCCGGCGAGCGACGTGACGTCGCGCACCGCGAACTCGAATGCGAGGAGGCCGCCCACTGCAGCAGGACGAACCGGCGGAGCCGCCGCGCGCTCCAGCGGGTCGTCGATCCGCCGGATAGCCAGCAAGGCGCGGGCGATCGAGCCGTACATGACGCCCACCTTGAACAGCAGCGTGACGATGGCCCCGGCGATCCGAGCGCTTCGCGCGGCTGCTCGCCAACAGAACGCTGCCGACCGAGAATCGTCACGCCCGCAACGGTCCAGAGTGTCACGTAGGTGACGGTAAACGTCCGTGACAGCGGCCCTCCAGGCCAGCATGTACTGCACGACCGAGAGCAGGACGACGGCGCCCCAGGAGGCAAGGAAGAGCGTGTACGGAGCCAGCCACGGCTGGCGGAAGCGGGCCTGCAGCCGGTGCGCCACGCACACGGCAAGGCGGCGAGCACGGCCAGCACGAAGAAGTAGCCGATCACGAGTGCGCGCACCGTGAGGTTGCCGCACGCGGGCACTGCCCACAAAGTGGTAGCGGCCGCTCTTCCTTCTTCCGCGCCATTGCCGATGCGTCTCCGGCCGCGTCCAATCGTGGTGACGGAGGCGAGAGTGGGCCGCCATGACCAAGGCGGAGGAGCATGTGGGCCAAGAGATCAAGCGGATCAAGCTGTGGGTCCTGGCGGCAGCCGTCGTCGTGCTGGCGTGCGCCGCCGGCGCGGGCGCCCAGCCGCCGCAGGACGACGAGGCGGTGTGGAAAGCGTTCCTTGCCTGGTGCCGGACGTCCCCGCCGTCCGCCCCGGCAACCCGATCGGACCGTACGCCGCATCCTTGCAGGCCTCCGGGACACCCGCCGATGAGGTCAAGCGCCAGACCGCCGTGCTGATGCGCAGGATCATGAGCGGCCGCTCCGACTGGGTGGAGGGGTTCTACGACAAGGACTTTCAACACGTCGAGGCCGTCACCGGCGATCCGCCGACCGACGGTTTCGCATCCACACCGAGCGCGATCGTCATGGGGGCCGCGAGGGGCCTGACGCCGGGCACCGCGCTCGACGGCGGAATGGGACAGGGACGGAACGCGGTCTACCTGGCGACGCAGGGCTGGAAGGTGACCGGCTTCGACGTGTCCGGCCAGGCACTCAAGGCCGCCGGAGCCAACGCCGCGAAGGCCGGCGTCCGGCTCGACGCCGTCAAGGCCAGCTACGCCGACTTCGACTTCGGCACGGCCAAGTGGGACCTAATCGTCCTCATCTTCGCATGGGCCCCGGTGGACGACCCGGCGTTCGTCGACAGGCTCCGGACGTCGCTCAAGCCGAACGGGCGAATCGTGTTCGAGCACTTCCTCGACGACCCGACGGCGCCCAGGCCGCCGGCCATGCACGCGCTGAAACCAGGGCAACTGCGCGACGCGTTCAAGGGGTTCCGGCTGGAGCGCTACGAGGAACTGACCGACCTGGCCGACTGGGGCGGCCCCGGGACGCCGATGGTCCGAATGGTGGCGGTGAAATCGTAGCAGTTCCGGGCTGCACCATCTCTCGCCTGGCGTCCGCCTCGGCATCGGCCCCTGTCGGGCGTCAGCGGCGTCTAAGCAGTTACCATGCGCCGCCGGACCCGTATCGTCGTCCTCCTCATCATTGGCGCCGTTGTTGCGTCCGGCGTCTGGGCGGCGCGCGCGCTGGTCGTGCGCGGACGTCAGGATCCCGACCGAGCAATTCGCGCCGTCCAGGAGGCCATGACGGAGGTCGAGGCCGGCCGAAGGATTACGCCAATCATGGGCGAGCCTGTGTCGAGCGGCGAAACGCCCGTGACGTTCCTCGCGCGGAGTGTCGGCGGTCAGGCGCCCCGCGTCGTGTCGGACGTGACCGGATGGGGCGAGCACATCGACGGCAGCGACTTCACGGCCGGCACGATGACGCGCGTGGGGGTAGCCAATTGGTATTCACTCCGGGCGAACGTCGCGCCCCGCGCACGCATCGAGTACCGAATCGCTTACGGTCAGACCGACTACCGGTTCGACCCGTCCATCCAGCCGCCGGAGCGCGGGACCGCAGGTCGGGGGGGCAGCTGCATTCCGGTTACCCGTACGCCCGGCTCGTGCCGCCTCCGGAATTCTCGGACCCTCCCTCGTCCCCAGCCGGGGTGGTGAGCGAAGCCGCCATCGAGGGTCCGTGCAAGGTCATGGTCTATACGCCCGTTGGTCATCAGGACGCCGCAGGCTACCCAGTGGCGGTGTTCCTCGACCTGCGCTCGGGCCCGATGTCGCGGGTGCTCGACTGGCTGATCGGGCGTCGCGAAATCCCGCCGATCATGGCGGCATTCGTCGGCCCGAAGTCGCATGGGGACGAGTCCTGCTCCGGCGCTCCGATGACAGAGTTCATCGCCGGGCGGCTGCTGACGTGGCTCCGGTCGCGGTACGGCGTCGCCGGGAGCGGGGACGCGCACGCCATCCTCGCCATTTCCTACGGAGCGAAAGACGCTCTCGACATCGCCCTCCAAGTTCCCGGGCGCGTTCGGCCGCTGGGCCTGCTGATTCCGGGCCGGAGATCAGCCGTGCCGACATCGTGGCCATCGCCGGGCATCGCGACGCTCGCCTGCACGTGGCAATCCTGGCCGGCCGGCTAGACCACGCGAACCTCCCGACCGCGCGCGCCGTGGGGCAGGCGCTTGGCCGACGCCGGACACATCGTGAACTACGCGGAAGTGCCGGAGGGCCACAGCGCTGTGACATGGCGTAACCACTTGCGCGACGTGCTCGTCAGCTTGTTCGGCAGGTCTGACGCTGCGGTCGTGGCGACGCGGTGAACGTTCGTCTGGCGGCGCAGATCGAACCGTGGGCCCGTTTGAGCTGGTCTCCTCGTCCAAGCCTGGGATGTCGAGCCTTGCCGGCCCGGCCGTCGGACGTGTGCGAGAATCAATGAGGTCAATCCCCCCAACCACACCCATCCCGTGGACGTCAATGGGGCGACGACGTCGACCTCCTCGAGAACACGCAGATCCTGGAGATGGCGAGGACCCCGACATGACAACCGCTCGACTTGCCGAGGAAATGGCGCAGGACGTCCGCTACGGGTTTCAAGCTGCCGGACTCCTTCCTTCACCGCTGCCGTTGTCGCCACCATCGCCCTCGCGGTGGGCGCCACGTCCGCGATGTTCACCGTCGTCAACGGGATCGTGCTGCGGCCGCTGCCGTTCCCCGACTCCGCGCGCGCGCTGATGCTGTGCGAGACCAACGCGAGCATCGGCGACCACTGCGGGGCGTCGCCGGCGAACGTCGCCGACTGGGCGGGAGCGAGTCGCGCGCTCGACAGCGCCGGCGTCGGGCGCAGCGAGCCGTTCATCGGACATGACTCGACGGGCACCTATCAGGTTCGCAGCGATCGCGTCGCCGGGGTTCTTCCGTGTCCTTCGCCAGCGGCCGGCTCTCGGCAGGTTGCTCGAGGATCAGGACATGGTTCGTGAGGCCGGAGTAACACGTCGCCCTGGTCAGCCATGCC